>CAZOHA010000001.1:0-243952 GCA_964579515.1 uncultured Bacteroides sp.
TGCATTTTTCGGAGCAGCGACGCCGCGCACAGCCGGATTCAATTCGGTCGACACCTCTGCGATCCGCATCCCGACATTAATGTTTATTATTTTCCTCATGTGGATAGGGGCATCCCCGGGATCGACGGGGGGAGGAATTAAGACAAGTACACTGGCACTTGGCGTCCTGAATGTCCTTAGCCTGGCCCGGGGTAAAGAAAAAATTGAACTGGGTCACCGGCAGATCCATGAGTCCTCCATCCGGCGCGCATTCGCTTTTATGTTCCTCTCCCTTCTTGTGATCGGACTGGCGACCTTATCACTGTTTATTGCGGAACCCGATAAACAGGCGACTGACCTGATATTTGAAGTATTCTCTGCATTCAGCACCGTGGGACTAAGTCGTGGCATTACAGGCACCCTGTCGCAGGCCGGAAAGGCCATTATCATCTGCACCATGTTTATTGGCCGGGTAGGTGCTCTGACCCTGCTGTTATCCATTATCAGGAAAACCGCCAGGAGATTTATCCAATACCCCACGGAGGGAATATTAATAAACTAAATCAGTAAAATATGAATTTTTTAATCATCGGTTTGGGAAATTTTGGGGTTGCTTTATCTGTAAGGCTCACACAACTGGGACATGAGGTAATTGGGGTAGATAACAACATGTCGAAAGTTGAACTATTAAAGAATGATATCACCTATACGATTTGCGCTAACTGCACAGATATTCATTCAGCCAAGGATCTGCCGGTAAAAGAGGCTGATGCAGTAATTATCTGTATTGGCGAAGACAACGGAAATTCTATTATGGCCACTGCCATTATGAAACAGCTCCATGCAAAGCGGATAATTGGCAGAGCCGTATCTACTACCCAGGAAACTGTGCTCAGAGCAATGGGTATTGAGGAAATTGTGCACCCTGAGCAGGATTCGGCAGAGAAACTAGCAAAGAATTTAACGACTGAAGGACTGATAGATTCTTTTGAACTTTCACCCGATTACAGTATAGTAAAGGCAGATGTCCCGGAAAGATATGATGGTATGGTTCTAAGCGAGACAAATATTCGCTCCGAATTTGACCTGACCGTGTTGGCAGTTATTTCAAAAGAGGCAGAAAAAAACTTTCTGGGTATAACGACAATTAAAATAAAGAATATCGCAAGAGCCGATACTCCATTAGGAAAGGAAGATATCATTGTTATCTTCGGAAAGATCCGGGACATTGATCGTTTTTTGGGAAAGAACAATTGATTTAGGGTTTGCTGATTTTGGTGTGTTCAATTTTCATGGTGTTGATAATGTGAATGTTATATTAATAACACAAGGGTAAAATGCAAATAAAAGTGCAAGGAAAAGGGTAATTTTAAGTAAATCCCTTGCACTTATGATCATACACACCATCTGGGTTCAATCCCAATTTGTGGAATTTTTTTACGCTGCCCATCTCAGGTAATTATTTGATTTGATTCCTTTCTGATTGTCAAAGAGTTCGCCCCTGTTCGTGAGGTTCTCTAAGAAGGTTTTCCATCTACCAGTGATCAGTTGAGACCGCAAAAACAGGTAGTTTTCTGCGTTTTCCTTCTTCCAAAACGAGCCACAGGACTTCAATCTTAGGTTGATTACCCGTCGTATAGCGCTTTCAACACTTCAGCTTCCCCGGGGCAATCCTTCGCTTTCGAACAACGCATACTGCATCCGTTTGCTGTTGGCATGAAAATAGTTGTTCCACTTGTTCAACGCCTTTTCTCTTCGCTTCCCGGTGAGGTTTACCCTGATGAGTTTTTCCAGTGCATCAATATCACCCTGCCATAATGTGTCCTTGAAGTTCTTTTGGATCTTCTCGGTCTCTTTCCTCTTTTTCAGGAGAAGATCAAGGTCGTTAAACCTCAACCAATTTGTTACTCCGTGAAATTGGAAAACGGGACCCCCAAAAACCATGGAGAACCGGCTTCCTTCTGGGTTTTGATCAATGATGGGTTAACGGGGTGAAATCACATATTTCAAACCTGCTGAATTCACTCCAGTACCTGAGCGCCAGTTCTTCAATATACAGCCAGTACGGATCGGTCAGCAGTCCGTAGGTCTGAACACCGTACCTGATGTCCTCCCGCATCTGCTCCGCGATTCCGGGCTTCAGGGATATTTTCACCTGCTGATCATTGAATTCGAAAATCGCTGTCGGCTCGGCGTATATACTGTCTGATATGGTAATCAGGCCCTGCCCGATGGTTGCCCCGGTGCTGATCTGGATCCCGTCATTAAAACAACTCAATGGAGGTTGATTTCCGGCAAAAGAGATGACCTCCATATTGTTGATGCCCACATTGAAGTATTCCATCGCCCGTATCCCCAGTTTTGCCCCGATAATGGAATAAATGCCCGTATGCCCGTGAATTTCATTGGTCATACTGATGGCCTTCCATTCAACAGGGCCGAATTTTTCCAGGGTGGTATGGAGTACTTCGGCATATTCCGGTTTGTAAAGCGCCTCATCCACGGGAAATGAAATGAATACCCGGTTGTTTGTTGCGGTTGCAGATTCCAGCAGTGTGCCGACCGATTCATAGATGAAAGGTCCCGGAATGCTTTGAAGAAGCCTTGCATGCGTGATCCCCTCCTTCTCCTCCGATTCAAATAGCATGGGAACCGTCATATACAGGGGGATCACATCGTCCCAGAACCGAAGATGCTGATCCGCTATACGCTTCTGAATACCTGGCTGCTTATGTATATTAACGATATGCCCGGCGTAGGGTGAATCGGCATTTTTAATAGCATCCAGATAGGTTTGATCAATGATAAAACTCCCGGAAGGATTACTGACTACCACCAGGTCAATGTCACGCTCCCTGATGTAATCGTAGCTTTCGGGGGATGCTTGATAATTGAATCCATTGTCGATCTCCGGATGGTTATACCAGATGATCCGGTCAATTTTATCCATCACGGCCGGATTTGATTTAATCCAGTCAGCATAGGTTTTCAACGAACCCAGAGCGATAAGGGTGATTTTATCCCGGTAGTTTTCAGTCGTCCGGTCTAACAGAAGGGTGGCATCTTCCGGAACTTGAAGTGATTTTACTTCGCTGCCGTTCCCCCAGTTTATGTTTTGGGCAAAGGAGGACCACCCGGGCAGTTCCAGACCCGTTTTTTTGCCGATACCTACCTGAATTCCCTCGTGATGGTAAGCGGATAACAAGGACTTCACCTTGCCAAATACGGAATCCGGCAACAACGTTCCCTGCGAGCAGGTAATTGCCAGGACCCTGATGTCATGACCTGATAAAAACATGGATATGGAGCGCATATCGTCCAGTGCTCCATCGGTGTCAATAATAACATGGTATTTGGGTTTCCCGGAATGACCATACATCTGTCCGGCAAAAAAAAGGGACAGCATCAATAGTACCTGGATCTTTCTACACATACAATCAGTCTTCAGTCGTTGTAAAAGTATTTACTTTTTTCATATTTCCTTCAACTGGCACCTGAAACAGGTTCCGGGTATTAATTGAGAAGGTTATTCCCTATATTTGCGGGGCTAAAAGGGAGGTATTCCCTGCCAGAGACCATGTGAATGCACATCTCCGACGGAATCATTAACACCCCCGTGACCATTGCGGCAAATGCTGCGGCACTGGGATTGGTATATGTTACAGGCCGTAAGGCGACGACCGAGGAAATACCCCGGATGGGCATGACCGGGGCCGCCCTTTTTGTGGTTTCGCTCATCCATTTCCCGGTGGCCGGGACCTCCATACACCTGGGACTGTTTGGCCTGGCAGGGATTATTCTTCGCCATCGGGCGTTCCCTGTGATTTTTACGGTCCTGCTGTTCCAATCGCTGATATTTCAGCACGGAGGCATTTTGACCATTGGGCTCAATGCCCTGAATATGGGAGCGGGGGCCTATGTCGCCTGGATGATATGGCGCATTGTTGTCCTGCCGGAGTACATTAAGTCGGTACTGGCAGGAATGGCCGGAATTCTTGTTCCGGCTCTGCTGATGATTGCCGAACTCAGAGTATCAGGTTACGGAGCCTCCATAGCTTTGTTGTTGGTTGTTTACCTTTTGACAGCACTCATAGAGGGAGGAATTACCCTCTCGGCAGTGCTGTTTCTGGGGAAGGTTAAACCGGAAATATTGAATGGAGGATCGAAATTGAAATATCCAATAAACAAACACCAAGATGATTAAAGCAGTTTTTCTGATGACATTGTTCCTGTCGGTTTCCACGGGAATAGCACGTGCTCACGGAGTTACCGTAGTGACCAGTTTGGAGGGCAGGGTGGTTGTCGTGAGCTCATTGTATTCACCCCATCAACCACTGGTGGATGCATCGGTATCGGTCTACTCCCCGGCCGACCCGGAGAATGCATGGCAGACAGGCAGGACCGATAAGACCGGTCATTTTGCATTCGTACCAGATGCTGAAGGTGAATGGGCCATTGTTATCGATGACCGTCAGGGGCATTTGAAACGAACCACCCTCACCTTTACACCTGATTTCCCTGCAGAAAGTGAAATGCCTGAGCAGTTGGTTACCGAACCAGCTGCCCCAGTGGAATACCGGTTGAGCAATATTCATAGAATCATCATAGGCCTTTCGTTGATCATCGGGATTACCGGATTGTTCTACGGACTGAAAGTCAGGCAGGAAAGAAAATCAGAATAGCAGATCATTGAAGCACCATTTTCTCGATAAGTACAGCCAGCTGGATTCTCCGGTGCACCGGCTCGATCCGAGGGTAAAGATCAGTGCCGCACTGGCTGCCATTATCCTCATTACCACTGAGCCGGTTTCCGGGAGGCTTGTTCATCTGGCGATCTATGCGGTCATCATCCTTTTTATTGCGGGATTGAGCAGAATCCCCGTCCGGTATTTGCTGAAACGAATGCTCATCATCTCCCCGTTCATTCTGATGGCTGCAATTTTCTACCCTGTTTCACAGGTGCAGATAAGTGAACTTTCACTGATCTCCGACTGGCGGCCACTGGCAGAGGCCGGTCTTTCTGTATTTCTGAAAGCCTCCCTGGCGCTGCTGATTCTGCTGCTGCTGAGTTCCACTGAAAAATTCCACAGGTTGCTGAGGGCACTCCGCCGGATGAAAGTGCCGTCCATCGTGACCACTATCTCGGCATTGCTGTACCGTTATATTTTCCTCTTGTCCGATGAAAGGCTCAAAACCGCCAGGGCGCGTGAAAGCCGGACCCCGGGAGTGCTCCGGACCAACAGGTTAAAGGTGTACGGCAATCAGGCGGCGGTGATATTCTACCGCAGCTGGGAGCGGTCACAGGTCATTTATCAATCCATGCTTTCCCGGGGGTTCACCGGGGAATTCCCCGATACTCAGGAAATGAAACTCAGGGGATCTGATATTGTATTTTCCCTGCTTTTCTTTGGATTGTTACTATTGGTAAAGCTATTTTAATGAGATGGCGACGGGTATTAAGATAGAAGATCTGAGTTTTTCATATCATCCCGGTACCCGGGTACTGAAATCCGTTTCCCTGGAGATAAAACCCGGGGAGAAGTTCGGCATTATCGGGCATTCGGGCTCCGGAAAATCGACCCTGCTGCTTCATCTCAACGGAGTTCTGTCAGGAGAAAAGGGAAAGGTGACCATAGGCAATATCCCGGTAACCCGGAAAAATCTTCCGCAAATAAGAAAACTGGTGGGCCTGGTGTTCCAGAATCCCGACGATCAGCTTTTCAATCCCACCGTGGAAGAGGACGTGGCATTCGGTCCCCTGAACTTCGGTCTTCCTCCGGGGGAAGTCAAAGCCAGGGTTCTGGAGGCACTTGCGGTAATGAATCTCACCGGATTTGAAAAGCAGACCTCTCACCACCTTTCTCTGGGTGAACGAAAGAGGGTGGCCCTGGCCACAGTGCTGTCAATGAAGCCCGAGGTTCTGGCATTCGATGAACCATTCTCCAATCTCGATCCGTCCATGGTGCTGCAGCTGATGGAAGTAATGGGCTCCATGGAATCCACACAGGTGATTATCTCCCAGTCGGTGCTGCCGGTGATAGCCCTGTGTAACCGGATGGCCATATTAAAGGACGGGGAGATCATGGCGGTCGGGGAGACCCGTACACTGGCAAAAGACAGTGCTCTGATGAAAGCCTCGGGACTGGATCTGAGCCTTTATCGAACCATCTGCCGTGATCTTTAAGGGATTTCCTGTTTAACCTTCCTGTGTCTTGCGATTGCAGGAATTTTTCATTGACTCACTCAAATGAGAGGTAACAGTTTTAGGGCTGATTCTTCTTTGCCGGTTCAATGATGATCCTGCGGTAGCTGGTGAGGGGATGCGCTCCGTTGTCAGTGATTTCGCAAATAACGTGAAAGTTTTTTCCGGCGGAGCTGGACGGCACCTTTAAAGTGACCTTATCTGAATTACCGTTTGACAGGCGGATTTTGCCGCGATAAGAACCAGCTTCCGGCTGAACCCACCATTTGAATTCCAGAGAATCTCCATCCGGGTCATGCGATTCTGAAGCATCAAGAACAATGGATGAGTCTGGTTCCGGACGGATGGTAATAATGCCGATACCTCCGTTATCATTAATGACCGCCGCTGGATTTCGATTTCCCCGGCCCTCTTTTGCCCAGTCCATCCTGGCGGCAAAATTATTGAAAGTGGCCGCATAAAAGTGATCCTCATATTTTCTGCAGATGTCATACACATCCTTTGAGCTGTTGACATAGCAGAATCCATTGTTATCCGGCCCGGTCCCCCATTCAGAGTATCCTCCCCAGCCAGCCTGGGTGGGATTCTCAGGATCATTCAGTCCATTGGGCAAAAGATGCAGAAAAGAGGGAGTATCTCCTTCCACTCCCCATCTGTATTTTGGATACTGTTCTCCCAGATATCCGTGATTCTGGATATGTTCAGCATACTCTTTCCAGTTGGCTTTTCCTGTTCCATTTTGATATTTCCATGCACATTCGTCCCAGATGAACAGGAGATCTTCTGAAAATTCGCGGCGCATCCAGGCATGAGAACTGATTTCATAACTGGATCTTTGCGGCCGGTCCTGATCCGTTATGGCATATGCACGGATATTGTTCAGGAACGCTTTCAGTTCCGTTTCACTTCTGGTCTGTTGCACCTGCCAGATCGATTGGGCCAGCGTGTTTCCTCCTCCCCATATGGTTACCCAAACCGGACGATCATCTTTCTCATCCGCCAGCCGGATGATGAGATCACTGCCTTCCGAGTTATTGCCATCACCAATTTTATCCATGCCCCGTAACATGCTCCCAAACACGGTTCGGGCTCTCAGGTATTGAGCACTGGGCCAGTATCCGATTTCCTGTTGACGGTGGTCCTGATCAAAATCGATCTGACCCGATCGTTTCAGAAGATGGGGCAGATCCTTTTCGTAAGCATCGATCACTCCCCGGGCAATATCCATGAAATGCTTGTGCTCATTTACGTTATCCATGCTCCAGCCGGTGGTGATCACAATTCCTTCGATTTCGAACAGATCCGCATGAACCATCAACCGGATCAGCGACTCATGGTCATCCGGTTCCCATGTGGAAATGTCAGTCAACACGACAATACGCGGTTTAAGCAGCGGTGATTCTGGCCCTTCTTCCTGTGGGCTCCGGCCATATAGTCCACTGACAAACAGAATCAGATACGCCAGGATCAAAGAGGGGAGATTTTTCATCACAAGGTATTTGTTGGTTCTTTTTGTGCATGTTGTTTCACAGCCGGTCCGCTCCGGCCCAGCCAGTGCCGGCGCGGATCCGAGCCTTCGAAGCGCTCTGCCTTTCCGGCAAAGAAAAGGGTGTAGATCAGCAGTCCGTTGAAAAAGAAAAAGACTCCGATGAAGTAGAAGGAGAAACTCTGGAGATAGGGTCCCCAGCCCAGTAGCATAATGGCGGTTCCGAGCCCCAGGGACCATGTGAGCAGATTCCGTCCGTGACGGCCTTTGGGCAGGATGATGATCTCATTGACCACCAGGATGTATGCCGGCAGGATCAGAATGTAGTGGCTGGGCCAGGAGCTCGGCGATATGAACAAGATGGCGATCAGGAACAGGGAAAACTCAAAAGGAAACAGCCTGGAATGGATCGTCCGTTTCTTTAAAGCTACCAGTGCCAGCAGACCAATGATCACCAGTTTGATCACTATGCCAGCCCGGTGAGCCCCGGCTTCACTCAGGACCGGAAAATCGACCACATGATGAGCACCTCCGTACCGTTCTGTTCCGTATGGGGTGAAATGGCGGTTCAGAAATGCATCCAGCGATTGATTGGTGTGGTAGTAACCGGTGTTGGTGGTTTGGACTTTTTGTCCGGAGAAGAATGGCTCGATCACCAGGCTCGACCACGATGCAAAGAAATCTATGCTTTTCTGCGGGGTATAGAAGAACATCGGAACGACAATCAGGAACAGAAGGGTAAACACAACAGTATACAGAGCAGTCCTGAATTTTCGTTTCAGCAGGAGATAAAAGACCAGAAAGGCCGGTGTCAGTTTGTACGCGATAGCAAAGGCCAAAAACAGGGCCGGCTTCACATGGGCATTCCGATGCAGGTAGTATAACGAGATAAGCATGCACACCAGAATGATATGGTTCGACTGTCCCATGTGGATGTTGGTGGCAAAAAGTGCAAAGGTCAGTATCGGTGCCACGAAGACATTCAGTTTCTCTCTTCCCGGCTGCGTCCTGAAAAGGATATCATTCGTAACCACGATGGACCAGAGGTAGAAAGCGACATTGGCCATTGCCCACAGCAGACTGCCCAGCCAGGTGGCGAAAAGAGAGAAGAAAAGCATCACCACATAGAAAAAGGCGCTGAAGGAATTATTCCGGTACACTTCATATACATCCACATCCAGGTACTTGGCCGCCACGGCCGATTCCAGATACCCGTTCAGATCCGAACCATCGATGATCGCGGATCTGTTGACCGCCTGGAAAAGGTTCCCGGCCAAGAAGATAAGTATCATCACCGCATACAGCCTGTTGTGCGGATTCAGCATGTAGGAGGCCATATCTGCATGGGCCTTCCGGATCAGGCTCAAAAGGGGACCGGAACGTTTTTGCGACCTGAACGATAACGGGTTCATGGATTACAAATGGCTGTTACACTGTATAAATTCTTCCACTGCTATATTGTTCATTGAAAATAACTGAATATGTGCAATAAACCTCCATCGACTTTAAACATCCAAGTGGAAACTGCCTTTTCTGTTTCTCCGGTATTCTTATGGATGTGATGGCAGGTCTGTATTTCTTTGAATTCATACATCGAAAAAAGGAGGATATGCTGTTTAGAAATGTTTGTTTGCTGGTAGTTTTGTTCCTGCATGAATCCCTGACTCTGAATGCCCAGACACCGGAAGGAACGGTTCAGTATGAAAGGATGATCCGCTACAGTTTTGAGAACATCAAAGAGGCGCACGGTGATGATCAGCGCAGAATGGACTGGCTGGCTTCCCTTCCCGAAGAAGGCACCAGTGTCCAGGTGCTCTCATTTAACAGCCGGAATGCATTATTTACAGAAGGTGTATCGGAGGTGATGGCTGAAAATCCCATGCTGCAGAGGGCGATCATTTATGAGGGTATGCTGTCTGGGCCCACACCCCGTGTACGATCCGTTTTCTATGACTTCGAAAAAAACCGGAAGCTGGAGCAGATCATGTTTCTGACCCGGTATTTTCTGGTAGAGTCGGAGATGGAACCGCTGCCCTGGAAACTGTCCGGTGAAAGAAAGAAAATCCTGGATTATGTCTGTATGAAAGCAGAATTGAGCCTGGAGGATGAGGATATTGTTGCCTGGTTCACCCCGGAGATCCCGGTTTCGCTGGGGCCATCCGTTTATGGCGGATTGCCGGGACTGATCCTGGCCATCGAACGTAACCGGGAGACCATCTATATGGCCACCTCGGTGGATCTGACTCCCCCGCAAGAGGAGACCCTGAAAAAACCTGATCAGGGCAGCGAAGTGAGTCCGGAGGAATTTGCCGCCATCCGGCAGGAAAAGGAGAAGGAATGGGAGGAGAACCCCCCGGGGAGAGGAAACAGGAGGTATCACCGGTAAAAAATCGCAAGGTGAATCGATCTTCAAGATATCAGCGGTTATCAGGAGGGTGCCTGAGCCTGATGCTGGCGACACTGATGCTGGCGACTCCGTCGATAGCACAGCATCATCTGACGGGCAGGGTGACCGGTCACCAGGATCAACCGCTGAGCTATGCCACAGTGGCCCTGCTGAATCCATCCGATTCGGTGTTGCTCTATTTCGGGGTTACCGATGATGAAGGAAGTTTCCGGATCCGGAACATTAAGGGGGGCAATTATCTGTTGCAATATTCCTATGTGGGCATGCAGACCCTCTACATGGAGATTTCCGTACCAGCGCCGGAAGGTAGTGATCTGGGCAGGCAGGCTCTGAGGCCCAGTGCCCTGGAAGAGGTCACCGTCATTGAGGAGTACGTTCCCATTACATTCAAAAGCGATACGGTGGAATACAATGCAGCGGCCTTTACCACCAAAAGCAATGCAGTGGTGGAGGATCTTCTGAAAAAGATCCCGGGCATCGAGGTGGATGAATCGGGAAATATGAAGGCCATGGGTGAGGATGTGAAAAATGTAAGGGTGGATGGGAAGGAGTTTTTCGGGAAGGATCCAAAGGTGGCCACCAGGAATCTGCCCGCCGGTGCCGTTGATAAGGTACAGGTGTATGACAAGAGATCGGATGAGGCAGAGTTCACCGGTATTGATGACGGGGTCAGGGAGCGAACTATCAACCTGATGCTGAACGAGGACCACAAGAAGGGCTACTTCGGGAACGTCACCGCCGCTTATGGCACAGATCACCATTATAGTGCCGGGGGCAAGATTTACCGCTTTTCTGAAAAACTGCAGAGTGCCCTTCTGGGGATGGCCAACAACATCAACGATTTCGGCTACACGGAAGAACAAAACAGGCAATTTGGTGCCAGGGTAAAAGGAGAGAACCGCTCCCTGGCCGGAGGGCTGAACCTGAGTTACAACACTGAAGGGACCAACCGCTACTTCTTCTCCTACCTGGCCAGTTCGACTCTCAAGGAGCTGGAGGAGAACTTTCACAGGGAAACCTATCTGCAGGAGAGATCATTTGACCAGTTGGGTTCGACAGATGAGGAGGAAAGAAACACACCCCATAAGGTGAACCTGGGGATCAGGCACAAATTCAACGAACAGCACAACCTGATCCTGGACGGTGACCTGAGCCTCTCCACCCGAGACTACCTGAAAGATGGAATGACCCATACGGGTGCGGAGGATTCCCTGATCAACGGTTTGAAGAATCTGACTGAAAAACGATCGGGTATCCTGGATGCCGGCGGAGGCGGATCCTATGTGGCTAAATTCAATAACGACCGGACCCTGTTCAAATTGGAGGCAGAAGGTTATTTCCACCAGGATCACTCTGTGCTGGACTGGAAGGATTCTGTTACTCTTTTCGGTCCCAACGTTATGGAACAGTATGTAAAATTCCGGGATGAAAAGAACGATCGCCACGGGATCACGTTGAATCCGAGCCTTATGCAGCGGATCAGGCCATTCTGGTACATCACCGCCGGGATAGAACTGGGTTCCCGCCGTGAAAGCCTGAGCCGGCGGCAGGAGATCGAGCAGGAGAGTCTGATAACTCTCGATACGGTCTTCCCTGGATTTTTCACCCGGCACCTATCCGCAAGCCCTGCCCTTACTCTGGAACGCACCACCAACCTGTCCCGGTTTGAGTGGAAGGTCCGGGGCAGCTGGAAGCAATTCAACAAAACACTCTCAGGGATCCCGGTGGACCGGACCCGCTATTTCTATATTCTGCCGGGTTTCAGCTATGAATACCGGTACCGGAAAGGGCGCAGATTGAATTTCCGGTACAGCACCACAGTGAACATGCCATCGGTCAGCCAGCTCTATCCGGTACCAAATTCACTGGACCTGCTTTACCTGATGCAGGGAAACCTGGAACTGGAGCCGGAATACCAGCATCAAATCAGGGCCTCCTGGTGGTATTTCGATCAATTCTCCTTTACCTCTCTGTTTGCCATGCTGGGGGGTGGGTATGTATCCAACAAGATTTCCTGGTCACAGACCACCAATGAGCAACTCATCACCACTATGAGCCCGGTCAACACCCCGGATCAACGGTCGCTTTTCAGCCATGTATCCTTTTCCACTCCCATCCGGCGGCTGGGTGTGAAGATCAGCATCAACTCTCATGAGAACTGGGACAGGGGATGGACTATCATCAACGGGGAAGACAACATCCAGTCCAATTTCACCCATTCCATCAGGCTGCGGCTGGAAAACCGAAGGAAACAGAAATGGGATGCGGCCCTTGGCGGAAACCTGTCCATAACCGATGCCAGGTATTCCATCTCCTCCGGGAATACTGTTTATTACAATACAGCGCTCTATACCGACCTGCGCTTTACCCCCGGTGAAAGATGGAACTTCGAGACAGAGGCCAGGGTGGTCAACTACTCTGCGGATAACCTGGAAGAGAGCATACAAATCCCGCTGCTGACAGCCGGTATCAGCCATTATTTTATGAGAGGGGAAAGGGCCACGGTCACCCTGAAAGGCTATGACCTGCTCAACCGGCAGGTGGGTTACCTGCAGATCTCTCAGGCCAATTACCTGGAACAACGCGAATGGAACACCATCGGGCGCTATGTGATGCTGGAGTTCAGGCTTCGCATCGGAAGCTGAAATGTTCTGTGTACTATTCCAGGAAAGTGTCGTTCCCTCGGAGAAGGACCTTCATTTTATTCAGTGCGGCGCTCCGTATCTGTCTGACCCGTTCGCTGGTCATGTTGTATTCCGCAGCCAGGTCGTTCAGGGAATGGACATGCTCGCCGTACAGACCGAAGGACCGGATGATGATTCCCGATTCCCGCTCGGTGAGTTTGCTGAGCACCCTCTGGATGTTGATGGTATCGGATTCCCTCAGGAGTTCGTGATCCGGGGAGGGGAGATTCTCTTTCTGAATGACCTCGTAGAGGTTAAAATCATTGTCCTCATCGTTGGGCAGCGGGCTGTCGAGTGAGACCTGCCGTTTCTGAATGTGTTGAGATATATTTATCTCTGAATCAGATAGTTCAAGGAAATCCGCGATCTCTTCCCGGGTGGGTTCGCGTTCAAACGTCTGTTCCAGCTGAGGGATAGCCTTGTTTATTTTAGTGATCCTTGAGAGCTGGTTGAGGGGCAGTCTGACAATGCGGGTCTGATTGGAAATGGCCTGTATCATGGATTGACGGATCCACCATACCGCATAGGATATAAACTTGAATCCGCGCGTTTCGTCGAATCGTCTGGCAGCACTGACCAGCCCCAGGTTTCCTTCATTGATCAGGTCGGGTAGCGACAAGCCGCGGTCCTGGTATTGTTTTGCCACGGAAATGACGAAACGCAGGTTGGCCAGAACCAGTCTCTCGAGTGCTTCTTCATCCCCATCCCTTATCCGGCGGGCGAGTATTACCTCCTCCTCGACCGATATCATGGGGTACTTGTTCAGTTCAACAAAATAGCGGGAGATCGAAAGCTCATCCCTGCGTGTGATCTGCTTGCTTATTTTTAGCTGTCGCATCTGCAGATCGTTTCAGACTCCATAATCAAGATTTCAACAAGGATACGGATAATTATCCGTTTTCTGGGATTTATTGCTGGCCGTTTACAATTTTAAAACCCTCCATATGACCCGGCAGAAAGAGTTATATTTATGCTGCCATACGTAAAAATCAAGGTAGAATGAGGGGGTTGTCCTGAACGCGTAATAGCAGATACACATTTTTTGACAACCTGATAACTTGCTGCATTTGAATGCATAAAGAGGGAAACAAACCAGAGGTGTATATTCATCCGGGAATGGGAAAGACCGCCTCCACCTTTCTTCAGTACAGTGTTTTCCCAAAAATAGAAGGATTGCAATATATCCAGCGGACCCGGTTCCGGCGTTCTCACAAGATCATTGAAAAGGCAAAACATTCCAAATACCTGGTATCGGGAGAGCTGGACAATCGTTTCATGGAAAGGTACCTGAAGGTTTTTACCACCACCTGCAGCCATGCCCGGCCCATCTACCTGCTGAGAAGGCATGATGAATGGATCGTCTCGCAGTACAAGCGATACGTGAAGAACGGGAACCGGTGGACCTTTGCCGAATTCTTTGATGTGGAGAATGATACCGGTTTCTGGAAAAAGGAGCAGCTGAACTATTATCCCAATATAGAGCTGCTGGAACGCTATTTCGACCATAAACCCCTGATCCTTTTTTTCGAAGATCTGAGGAGAGATCCGGAAGAATTCATCGAAAGCTTGGTGAACTATATGGGAGCTGAGATCGACATCTCCCGGGTCCATCTCCGGAAAAGAAACCCCTCGTACAATGAGAAACAACTGGCAGCTGTTTTTAAGGTGGGCAGCTTCATTCCGATGCGCCGGGTGAAGATATCCAGGCACAAGCCGGTGAATGTGATGGCCAATCTTTTCGGCAATATGGTCAGGTATACGGTGCTGAACACCTCCCTGCTGCTGCCGGCATCGCTTTTCGACTCAGAGGTGCTCAGGGTCTCTCCTGAAATCATGGAAAAGATCCGGCAGGCTTACCAGGCCGACTGGGAGAGGTGCACCGGTTATGCCCGGAGGAACAATCCGGAGCTCCGGGAGAATCAAACAATATCATCATAAGGTTGTTTTATTTCTGTTGATGATAGAGAAAGGATTGATGTCGAGGAAGATGTTCCATATACTGATGGCGACTGCACTGGTCGTATCCACACTGGGATTCACCATCAACATGCATTTTTGCCACGATGAGCTGATCGACCTTGCCCTCTATGCACCGGCACAGAGTTGCTGCGATGCAGGAACTGACCATACCTGCCAAACTGAGGAAGGGATCCATGCGATGGATCACTGTCAGGATGATTCCATCCGTCTGGAGGCCCTGGAAGATTTCATGGGCACCTCCTTCGTTTTCAACTTTGAGAACAACTCATTTTCCAGGACTCTTTTTACGGCAGCCTTGCTGAATGTTCATCCGGTAATAGAAGAGTCTCTGAAGGTAAAGTATCCCTATTACGAACATTCGCCCCCCTGTTGTGAAGTGGATCTCGCCGGGATCCAGTCTTATTTGATTTAGCCCATGACCCGGGACAGCCGGAGGTGATTATTTCGATTCACCTCTTCAGCGGTCCGGTCGACCGATGGCAGATGAATTGAATCTCCCCGGAGCTCGACGGAAGTCAATGCGCGAGCGGGATTCAAACGGATGGTCCAGCAGATGGGCCCACCTTCCAAACAATGGCTAAATCAACTGATCAATGATTCAACGACTGATTCGATTTTTCCTGGAGAATAAATTGGTGACGTTTATCCTGCTGCTCCTTTTCGTGGGGTGGGGGATCGCCAGCTCTCCGTTCGACTGGGATACGGGTTTTTTCCCGCGTGATCCCGTTCCGGTGGATGCCATCCCCGATATCGGGGAGAACCAGCAGATCGTCTACACGGAATGGCCCGGCAGGTCCCCTCAGGATATCGAGGACCAGATATCCTATCCCCTGACCACCTCCCTGCTGGGCATACCCGGGGTGAAAAGCATCCGGAGCAGCTCGATTTTCGGGTTGTCCAGTATCTACCTCATCTTCGATGAAGAGGTGGAATTTTACTGGAGCCGGACACGCATCCTGGAAAAGCTTAATTCGTTGCCTGCCGGGACCCTCCCCGCCGGAGTGACCCCCGCCCTGGGTCCCGATGCCACCGCGCTGGGACAGATTTACTGGTATACTCTGGAAGGGAGAGACAGGGAGGGAAATCCCTCCGGGGGATGGGATCCCCATGAGTTGCGGACCATTCAGGACTACTACGTGCGGTATGCCCTTACCGCCTCCGAAGGGGTGGCGGAAGTCGCTTCCATCGGGGGCTTCGTCAAGGAGTACCAGGTGGATCTGGATCCGGCCGCCATGAAGGCGCACGGTGTGAACATTGCCCAGGTCATGGATGCGGTCCGCAGCAGCAACCTGGATATCGGCGCCAGAACTATCGAGTTCAACCGGGTGGAGTACCTGGTCAGGGCGCTGGGTTACCTGAACGATCTGGAGGATCTGGAGATGAGTGTGGTGACGGTCCGGGACAATGTTCCGATCCGGATCGGGGACGTGGCCAGGGTGAACTATGGTCCGGCCACCAGGCGGGGAGGACTGGACAAGGGCGGTTCAGAGGCTGTCGGCGGCGTGGTGGTGGCGCGTTACGGTGCCAATCCCCTGCAGACTATTGAGAATGTCAAGCAGAAAATCGGGGAGATCGCCCCCGGATTGCCCTCGCGGACCCTGGAGGATGGTACTGAATCGAAGGTGACCATCGTTCCCTTTTACGACCGCACGGGATTGATCAAGGAGACCCTGGGTACCCTGGAAGAGGCGATTTCACTGGAATTGCTGATCAGCATTCTGGTGGTGATCGTGCTGGTACTGAACCTGAGAGCCTCTTTCCTGATTTCGAGCCTGTTGCCCATTGGGGTCCTGATCGCCTTTATTGCCATGAAGCAGTTCGGGGTCGATGCCAACATTGTGGCACTTTCAGGAATTGCCATCTCCATCGGGGTGATGGTGGATGTGGGGGTGGTATTCACCGAGAATATCATCCGGCACCTCGAAATGCCGGAAAACAGGGGCATAAGGGGAAAAAAGCTGTTGAATGTGATCCATGGGTCCACCTCCGAAGTGGCCGGGGCCGTGCTGACGGCACTGACCACCACCATCGTCAGCTTTCTTCCCGTATTCACCCTGGAAGCTGCCGAGGGTAAGCTGTTCAGGCCCCTGGCGTTCACCAAGACCTTCACCATGGTGGCCGCTCTGTTCATCGGACTGATCATTATCCCCACTCTGGCCCATCTGGTCTTTCAAATCCGGATCAGGAAGAATGGATTTAAAAAGATCCTTTTCCTGATTATGGCCGCCGCCGGGATCGTTCTGGCCGTTGTTTCGGGAAATTGGGTAGCACTGGCCCTTACTGGTTACGGGGTAAATGGTTTTCTGGCCGGACGGTGGCCCTTCCTCCACAGTCACAGGGTCAATCTCATCAATATGGTCATCACCGCAGTGACCATTGTCTATTTCCTGTCCAGGGCCTGGATGCCGCTGGGAGCCCAAAACTCTCTGGCTGCCAATTTTCTTTTTGTCACGGCCATTGTCGCACTGGTACTGGGGATTCTTTCTCTGGTAGTTTACCTCTATCCCAGGATGCTCCGGTGGATACTGGACCATAAATGGACCTTCCTCTCCCTGCCGATATTGGTGGTGGTGATGGGTCTCACGGTCTGGCAGGGTTTCGGTTCGCTGTTCGGATTCATGCCCGGATTTGTGAAGAATTCCGGGATGTATCAAACGCTGGAAGCCACCTTTACGGGACTGGGAAGAGAATTCATGCCTTCGCTGGATGAAGGCTCCTTCCTGCTGATGCCCACCACCATGCCCCATGCGGGGATTCAGGAGAACCTGGAGGTGATCCGGATCCTGGACCGAAGGGTGAATGCCATCCCGGAGGTGGAAACGGTGGTTGGTAAATGGGGACGGGTCACCTCCGCACTGGATCCGGCTCCCACCTCCATGTATGAAAATGTGATCAATTACCGACCTGAATATATCCTGGATGAAAAGGGACACCGGATGCGGTTCAAAGTGAACGGGGAAGGAGCTTTTGTCCTGATAGACGGCACTACCTACCATCCGGAGAAGCAGGAGTTCAGGATCCTTCAGCCGGACCAGCTCATTGAGGACAGACAGGGGAAATACTTCCGGCAATGGAGAGAGGAGATCCAGACCCCGGACGATATATGGGAGGAGATCATCCGGCAGGCCACTATTCCCGGGCTGACTTCCGCACCCAAGCTTCAGCCCATCAGCACCCGGCTGGTGATGCTTCAGACCGGGATGAGGGCCCCCATGGGGATCAAAGTATACGGCCCGGACCTGGAGACTATCGAACAGGTGGGCCTGGAGCTTGAAAATCATCTGCAGCAGGTGGAAGGAGTCTCACCGCCATCGGTCTTTGCCGACCGGGTGGTGGGGAAACCCTACCTGGAGATGGAAATCCAACGGGAGGCGATTGCCCGGTATGGTATCACCGTTAAGCAGTTACAATCGGTCCTGAGCGGCGCCGTGGGCGGAATGAAACTGACCACCACAGTGGAGGGACGGGAACGGTTTCCGGTCCGGCTTCGCTATGCCAGAGAGCTCAGGGACAATCCCGAGGACCTCAAACAGCTTCTGATCCCGGCGAAAGGAGGGATTCAGGTGCCCCTGGAGGAACTGGTTTCATTCAACTACGTCAGGGGCCCCCAGATGATCAAGAGCGAAAATACGTTCCTGGTATCCTATGTCATTTTCGACAAGCTGAACGGATATGCCGAGGTGGATGTGGTGGAAAACGCACAGAAATACCTGGACGAGAGGATCGAGTCGGGCGATTTTCAATTACCACCCGGGGTCAGTTATGTGTTTACGGGAAATTATGAGAACCAGATCAGGGCCACCAGGCGGCTGGCCCTGGTCATCCCTGTCTCCCTGGTGGTCATTTTTCTGATCCTCTATTTTCAGTTCAGGTCCGTCACCTCCACCACATTGATATTCTCCGGGATCGTAGTGGCCATTTCCGGCGGATTTATCATGTTGTGGCTTTACGGTCAACCCTGGTTCCTGAACGGGAACATCGCGGGGATCAGCCTCCGGGAGTTGTTCCAGGTGCATACGATCAATCTGAGTGTGGCGGTCTGGGTAGGATTCATCGCCCTGTTCGGAATAGCCACCGACGACGGGGTTCTCATCAGTACCTATATTAAACAGCTGATGGAGCGCCGGCCACCCTCTTCGGTGAGTGACCTTCGCAGCATCATCCTGGAAGCGGGCAGTCAGCGGGTGCGCCCGGCCATGATGACCACGGCCACCACCATCATTGCCCTTCTGCCGGTCCTCACCTCCACCGGGAAGGGATCCGACATCATGGTCCCCATGGCCATTCCCCTTTTCGGGGGGATGGTGATCGCCATTCTCACCATGTTCGTGGTACCTGTACTTTACGGGATGTGGCAGGAGGGAAGGATCAGGAAAGATTTTGCAAACAAGGAAAGGAGTCGATCATGAAAAAACAGGTCAGCATACTTTTATGGCTCATCTGGATCCCCTGGGCGGCCGACGCTCAGCAGGAGCTGAACCGGTATCTGGAGATCGCCGCGGAGAACAATCCGGGGCTGCGGGCCAGCTTCAACGAGTATATGGCTGCACTGGAAGTGGTTCCCCAGGCAGGTTCCCTGCCGGATCCGCAGGTGGCATTCGGCTATTTCATCTCACCGGTGGAAACCAGGGTGGGCCCGCAGCGGCTGAAAATTGGTGCCTCCCAGATGTTTCCCTGGTTCGGAACTCTGAATTCCAGGGAGAATGTGGCCACTCAGTCTGCCAGGGTGAAGTATGCCTCTTTTCTTGAAGCGAAAGCCAGACTTTTCAACCAGGTCCGCTCGAATTTCTATGATCTCTATTTTAACCGGAGCGCCATTCAGCTGACCAGGGAGAACCTGGAGATACTGGAGTCGTTCCGGGAGCTGGTTCGGATCAGGGTGGAAGGGGGCGCAGTTTCGGCGGTCGATCAGTACCGTGTAAAGATGCAGATAGCAGATATGGAGAATCAGCTGGCACTGCTGCTGGATAAACAACAGGTCCTGGAGGTGATGTTCCGCAATCTCCTTCACTCGGAAGAAGAGACGGAGATCCTTGTTCCGGAGGTGTTATGGGATTTGGATATCGGCCTCACCAAAGCTCAGGCCCTTGATTCCATCCGGCAGAATAACCACCAGCTCCGTTCGATAGACCTGCAAAAAGAGGTTCTGGCTTCCAGGGAGGAACTGGCGGGTAAAATGGGGAAGCCCGGTTTCTCGGTCGGACTCGATTATACGATGATAGGTAAGGGCGACCAGGATCTGGCCGGCAGAGATGCTTTTCTCTTCCCGAAAATAGGGATTACCATCCCGCTGTACAGGAACAAATACAAGGCAATGGTCAGAGAAGTCGTGTTGCTCCGG
Source organism: uncultured Bacteroides sp. (assembly GCA_964579515.1). Taxonomy (GTDB): domain Bacteria; phylum Bacteroidota; class Bacteroidia; order Bacteroidales. The sequence goes on from CAZOHA010000001.1 coordinate 20,080, forward strand.
CAGGCAACGCAGAATGAGGCATCGGACCGGACCAACTTGCTGGAGAACCTTCTGGAGGAAGCATGGAAGGATTACGTCGATTCGGACCGCAGGATCGACCTGTACAGAAAACAACAGGAACTGGCCTCCCGGGCGCTGAAACTGCTGGAGACTGAATATGCCACCGGTTCTGAAGAATTTGAGGAAATACTGAGAATGGAGCGAAAGCTGCTGAACTATGGCCTGGAGCTGGAAAAGGCCAGATCGGATAAGCAGGCTGCCATCTCATTCATTCATTACTTAATGGGGAAATAGTTATGAAAGCGACCATAAAAACCATCAAAAATCACTATCAACTGATCATCGGTGTACTGATCACCGGGATCTTTCTGGGATGGCTTATCTTCCGTCCTTCGGGAGCGGAGGGTTCCGGCCGCACCGATTCGCAGGAACAGGATACGCATGCTCACTCTCAGGACGATCACTCTCAGGAGGGTTCCTCATCCGCGGATCCCGCCGTATGGACCTGCTCCATGCATCCTCAGATACGACAGGAGCAGCCCGGGCAGTGCCCGATCTGTGCCATGGATCTGATTCCGCTATCCACGATGGAGTCTGAAGGTGAAACGGTCAATCCCGATGCGGTGGTCCTTTCCCAATCCGCGGCAGAACTGGCCAACATCCAGACCATAACAGTTTCCGGAGGAATACCCGAGAAATCCACCTATCTCCAGGGCAAAGTACAGGCCGACGAGCGGAATATCGCTGAACTGACTGCCCGTTTCGGGGGAAGGATGGAAGAACTCTATGTGAATTTCACGGGCCAGCAGGTCCGCCGGGGGGAGAAACTGGCCACTATCTATTCTCCCGAGCTGGTCACCGCACAGAGGGAGCTTCTGGAAGCCCTTGAGATGAAAGAGGCCAGACCGTCTTTGTATACTTCTGCAAGGACCAAGTTAAAACTGTGGGACCTGACCGGGGGCCAGATCGACGAGATCGAGAACCGGGGGGAGCCCGAAACCAGCTTTGATATTCTTTCACCCATTTCGGGAACGGTCATGCAGCGGCATGTGGCCCTGGGCGACTATGTGGAAGAGGGATCGGCGCTTTTCCGGGTGACCGACCTCTCCTCGGTATGGGTGATGTTCGATGCCTATGAGAGAGACCTTCCCTGGATCAGGGAAGGGGACCACATGGAGTTCACGGTGTCCTCCCTGCCGGGTGAAAACTTTGAAGGCCCGGTCAGCCATATAGATCCTTTTATCGATCCTGCCACCAGGGTGGCCGGGGTACGGGTGGAACTGCCCAACACGGAACGGAGGCTGAAACCCGGCATGTTTGCCACCGGCCAGCTTCATTCCACCCTTGCCGGTTCCCCGCAGCAGCTCCTGATCCCTAAATCATCCGTTCTGTGGACCGGGAAACGTGCGGTGGTATATGTGAAAGAGCCGGAACAGGAATCCCCGACATTTTCATACAGGGAAATCACCCTGGGCCCTGCTGCCGGGAGCAATTATGTGGTGGCAGACGGCCTGCGTGAGGGAGAGGAGATCGCGGTCAACGGGGTCTTCAAGATCGATGCCGCCGCCCAGCTGGAAGGGAAACCCAGCATGATGAACCTGGAAGGAGCTGAGATGTCCGCCGGACACGATCACGGGGAGATGGCCTCCGGAAGGACCGGTAGTGCCGGTCACGGGGAGATGGAAATGGAGGAGGACTCTCACGGGATGCATGGCAGCTTCCGGGTGGCAGGAAACTGCGGGATGTGCAAGGACAGAATTGAGACGGCGGCACTGGCGGTGGACGGCGTGGAAACAGCTGACTGGGATCTGGAATCGAAAGAACTGCATATGAATTACGATGCGACCAGAACAAGTCCGGAAGAGGTTCAAAAAGCGATCGCTGAAGCCGGCCACGATACGGAGGATTTCAGGGCCCCGGACAACGTGTATAAAAGACTGCCCGGATGCTGCAAGTACGAGCGGATGAGCGGTGACCAATAAGCGGTGACCAATAAACGGAGGTGAGCCTCAGGTGAAATACCAGATCCGGCAAGTATTTCCTGCCGGATCTTAAATCCATTCCGGTTCTGACATAGAAACAGGATCAGTTGATCCGGAAGGTAGTGGTCAGTCGCAGGCGGTATCCCCGTCGATTTCAGATACCGTGAAATTCTCCGCAAAGTGAAGGGCATTGCCCTCACCTTTTCGCCCCTTTCAGGGTGGCAGTGGGGTCAGGGTTGGTCATGGGATCCTCCGAGCAACCCATCATCAGGACGGCTCCGGCGATGGTCAGAAAAAGTGCAAACATACCCGGACCGGATTTGTTAGCTTAATAGGAGGAGGTATTTTGAACATCATTCTGTTACAGACCGGATTCTGGACATGGTTCATCATCGCAGTGGTCCTGATACTGATCGCTGTCGGAGCGATGTATTTCTTCAGCCGAAGGCACCAAAAAGATCAGTTGACCCCGCTGAACAACCTGGAACAGGAGTACCACAAGGGGATCATTACTGAAGAGGAGTACCAGCGGAGGCGTAAAAAGCTGCTGGAAAAAGAGAAATGAAGGAGGAAAGGGTATGGACACAGCGATTGCCACCATAAACGAAATAGAAAAGTATCTGGAAAACGATAAGGACGACCTGCTGAATTATCCATCCAGGACCCTTAGCAGTAAAGATTTGCACCTCACAGGTCCGGATCACGTCGATGAAGTGTTCGGGGCAAGTGACCGGAATCCCCAGGTGTTGAGGAACCTGGCGGCTCTTTATAAAACGGGCAGACTCGGGGGGACCGGCTATCTTTCCATTTTACCTGTGGATCAGGGCATCGAGCATACTGCGGGAAGTTCCTTCGGACCCAATCCCCTCTACTTCGATCCGGAGAATATCATCCGCCTGGCGATGGAGGGAGGCTGCAATGCGGTGGCCACCACCTTCGGCGGACTGGCCCTGTATTCCCGGAAGTATGCCCACAAGATCCCCTTTATCGTGAAGATCAACCACAACGAGTTGATGACCTACCCCCAGAAGTACGACCAGGTGATGTTCGGATCTGTCGATGAAGCCTGGGAACTGGGTGCGGCAGCAGTCGGAGCCACAGTGTATTTCGGTTCGGAAGAATCGAACCGGCAGCTGACGGAGGTGGCCGGGGCGTTCGAAAGAGCCCATGAGCTGGGCATGGCCACCATTCTCTGGTGTTACACCCGGAACAGTGATTTTGTGAAAGACGGGAAAGATTACCATACCGCGGCCGATCTGACGGGACAGGCCAACCACCTGGGTGTAACCATCAAAGCCGACCTGATCAAACAGAAGCTACCCGATCGCAACAGGGGATTCGAGATGATCGGGTTCGGTAAAACCCATCCTGCCATGTACAGAGATCTCTCCTCGGATCATCCCATCGATCTTTGTCGCTACCAGGTGATCAACTGCTACATGGGAAAGATCGGGCTGATCAATTCGGGAGGTGCGGCCGGTGAGTCCGATTTTGAAGAAGCTGTGCGCACCGCGGTGATCAATAAGCGGGCCGGCGGCTCGGGCCTGATCAGTGGAAGGAAAGCATTCCAGAGGCCCTTCAGCGAAGGGGTCACCCTGCTCAACCTTATCCAGGATGTCTATCTTCTGGAGGAGATCGGACCGGCCTGAGCAATCGGTCTCAGGCATGTTTGGGAATATCGGGGCAATTGCATAATTTCATTCCCGCTTATCAAATTTCACTTCATTCAATACCATATGAAAAAATACATCTTTCTTTCATTTCTGCTGGCATTTTCAGCAGCTGCGATCATCTCCGCCCAGGAGCTGGACCAGATCCTGGATAAACATTTCAATGCCGTCGGGCAGGAGAACTTCTCTAACGTATATACCATGAAGGCCACCGGAAAGCTGGTGACCATGGGAATGGAAGGGCCGTTTACGATGGTGTATAAAAGACCTGACAAAGTCCGGATGAGGATAGAAATTCAGGGGACTGAGGTTATTCAGGGTTTTGACGGGGAGAAGGCGTGGATGCAGAATCCCATGATGGGCTCCACCCAGCCGGTGGTGGTGAGCGGGGCCCAGGCCGAACAGATCAAGGAATCGGCCGACATGGACGGGCAGCTATGGAACTACAAAGAGAAAGGACACAAGCTGGAACTGGCCGGCAGTGAAGCTGTCGACGGGAAGGAGGCTTATGTGCTGAAACTGACCAAGGAGAACGGCAGTGTGGACCGCTATTTTATCAATAAGGAATCCTACCTGATCGACCAAGTGGTGTCCAGCGCGAATATCAACGGAATGGATATGGAGGTGGTAACCACACTCAGTGACTACCGGGAGGTCAACGGGTATAAAATGCCCCATAAGACGGAACAGAGTTTTGGCGGTCAGCAGGGCAACACCATTATTTTCGAGAAAGTGGAGGTGAATGAACCGGTGGAGAATGATATTTTCGCCGCTCCGGCCTCCTGATCATCCTGGTTCCTATACCCCAGCATATTCTTTCACCAGCTCGCTGACGCCCTTCAGGATGTAGCGGGGGCGGTAGGCAAACTCTTCGATGGCCTTTTTGTCGGTGATCCCGGACAACACCAGGCAGGTGTCGATTTCCGCTTCGATCCCTGCCACGATATCGGTATCCATCCGGTCGCCGATAATGATGGTATCCTCCCTGCGGACCCCCAGTTTCTTCAGAGCGATCCGCATCATCAGGGGATTGGGTTTCCCCACGAAATAGGCCTGTTTCCCGGTGGCCAGTTCGATGGGGGAGATCAGTGACTTGGTGGCCGGAGCGATCCCGTTTTCGATGGGTCCGGTCAGATCGGGATTGGTCCCCACCAGCTTGGCACCCCTCCTGACCAGGTTGACCGCTTTCTCGATCATCTCGTAACTGTACGACCGGGCCTCGCCCATTACCACATAATCGGGATCGATATTGTTACTGGTATATCCGGCGTTGTAGAGTGCATTGATCAGCCCTGCCTCCCCGATGATATAGGCGCTTCCGTTGGGCTTCTGGTTCTGGAGAAAGGCGGCGGTTGCCAGTGCACTGGTGTAGAAATGGTCCGGGCCCACATCGATCCCCATCCGCAGCAGCTTCTCGCGAAGCTCTTTGATGGTCCGTTCACTGGAATTGGTCAGAAATACGAACTTTTTGTTCCCCTTTTTCAGCCACTCCACGAATTCAATTACCCCGTCCAGGATCTGGTTCCCGTGATAGATCACCCCGTCCATGTCGCAGATGAAGCCGGTCTTGTTCCGGATCTGTTCGATCGTTGTCTTCTTTGCCATATCGTAAAAGTTTATGGAATACGGATCTCCTTACTCAGGTGGATATCTCTGGAGGAGGAGGCAGCATGGAGTGTATAGGCCCCGTTTTCCAGGTTCCATCCCGACAGCTCCTCATCCCAGTAAGCGAGTTCGGAAAGCGGGAACCGGACGGTCAGGCCGGCCGACTCACCACTGTTCAGAAGGGGAGTTTTGGCAAACGCCTTCAGTTCTCTGACGGGCCGGTCGATCCGGCTGTCCGGTTTCGAGGCATAAATCTGCACCACCTCCCTGCCGGCCAAAGGGCCGGTGTTCTCCACCTGAACGGAGACATAAACGGAGTCGTTCCTTCCTTCGACTTCCATATCCGAGAATACGAAACCGGTGTATGAGAGACCGTACCCGAAGGGATACGATACCTCCAGTTTATGTTTGTCGAAATGACGGTATCCCACGTAAATCCCCTCCTCGTAAAGGGTATAGTCCACATTGGGTATTTTTTCCTCTTCAGGCTTTTCTTCTTTCCCGCCTATCAATGCCGTGATGTCCATGGACATGCCTTCCATGGGGAAATTGGCACTGGAGGCGTGATCCTCCAGATGGACGGGGAAGGTCATGGGAAGTTTCCCGCTGGGATTCACCTTTCCGCTGAGCACGTCCGAAACCGAGTTGCCCCCTTCCTGGCCCCCCTGCCAGGCCACCAGAATGGCATCGGGCTGTTCTTTCCAGGAATCGGTTTCGATCACCCCGCCGATGTTGAGGACCACGACTACTTTTTTGCCGGCGGCATGAAAGCCTTCACAAACATTGCGGAGCATCTCCTGCTCGGCGTCTGAAAGCAGAAAGTCATCCTCCTTCACCCGGTCGCCTCCTTCACCGCTGTTTCGGCCGATGGTCACGATGGCCAGGTCCGCCTCTTCCGCCAACTGATCTGACTCTTCTGTGGAAGGGACCAGTTCCGGAGGGTCATAGGGACGGACCATGGCCGCAAAGGTTCCTTCCGGCTTTTCGAACGCTTCCGGATGGGCGGCCCTGTGTTCCCCGAACATCCTCCTTGCTGTTTCATTGATTTCATATCCCGCACCCCTGAGACCCTGCTCCAGGGAGATCGTATACGCCTCGTTCACATCGCCCGAGCCCGTGCCTCCTGCAATGAAGTCGTAGGAGGTGACCCCGAAAAGAGCGATGTTCCGTATCTCTTTCAGAGGAAGCGTTTTGTCGTTCTTTAACAGAACCATTCCTTCCGAGGCCGAGCGGCGGGTGATCCCTGCATGCTCCTCCAGGTCGGGATCGTTGCTGTAAACGTAGGGCTCCATCTTCCGGGAATTCAATATCAGCCTGAGTATCCGGCGGACGGATGTGTCGATATCTTCTTCCGGTAACTCACCTTTTTCGGCGGCTTTCTTCAGGGTTTTGTGCTGCTTTCTGGTACCCGGCTCCAGCAGGTCATTCCCTGCGCGGATCTGCGCCACGGGATTCTTCCCCCCGAACCAGTCGGTCATCACGATCCCCTCGAACCCCCAGTCCGTCCGCAACACATCGGTAAGCAGATAACGGCTCTCGGATGCATAGGTGCCGTTGACTTTGTTGTAGGATGACATGATCGTCCAGGGCTGAGCATCCCTGACGATGATCTCAAAACCCTTCAGATAAATTTCCCTGAGCGCTCGTTCCGATACGATCGCATCGTTGAGGTTCCGGTTGGTTTCCTGGTTATTGGCCACATAATGCTTGACGGAGGTACCCACCCCGTTGGATTCGATCCCGTTCACCATGGCTGCGCCGATGACTCCAGTCAGTACCGGATCCTCCGAGTAGTATTCGAAATTCCTCCCGCAAAGCGGGCCCCTGTGAATGTTGGCCCCCGGTCCCAGGATAACGTCCACCCCGTATTCCAGTGCTTCCTTCCCCATGGCCTGACCCACCTCACTGACCAGTTCCGTATTCCAGGTGGAGGCCAGCATGGTACCGATGGGGAAGGCGGTACAGTAATAGGTATTCTCATCCTTTTTCCGGGCAGGGTGGATCCGCAGCCCGGCAGGGCCATCCGACAGGTAGAGGGCCGGGATGCCCAGCCGGGGAATGGAGACGGTCGTTCCAACGGCTCCCCTGACCCCTTCATCCGACGGTCCCAGTCCCATCCCCGATTTCATGCCGGATCCTTTCAGCAGGCTGATCTTCTCATCAAGGGTCATTTTCGCTATCAGATCGCCGACTCTCTCCTCCAGCGGTCTGCGGGTATCCTCGTACAGGTCCAGATCACCGTTCCGGTTCAGATCCCGGAAGGTGAAACCATCGACGGCCAGTTCCGTGATCTCCCCGCCCGGATCGTTCTTCTTTTTCTCAATATGGATGATACTTGCGTTGATGTAGAGTGCGCCGCTCACGGCGAGCACAATAGCAAGGCCGAGCAGGGAAAGAAGCACTATCCCTGAAATTTTCAATGCTTTTTTCATTAATTCTTTCAAATGGGGTGATCGGATTCAAAGTTTATGGATTCAAAGTTTATGGATTCAAAGATAGTGGTTTGTGAAAGCGATTCCATAAATCACTAAATTGGGTTATCCCGCGATGTCAGGCGTTTGCCGTCCGAATGCCGGGAAAAATACGTTCTTAATACGTTGATTGTTTTTAAGTTAGTGAATAACATTGCAAGTGAGATCCGATGAAAATGACACAGCCTGAATTAGGAAGAAAGATTGCCGAATTAAGGAAAGCAAAAGGATGGACCCAGGAAGAGTTGGTCCACAGATGCAATCTGAACGTGCGTACACTGCAGCGCATCGAATCGGGTGAGGTGACCCCCAGAGGTCATACCATCCGGGTGATTTTCGAAGCTCTGGAGGTAGAGATGGTTGATTCCAGGTTTGTGAAGCTCAGAGATTTCTCTCGCAAGATAATTCAGATGTTTAACTTAAAAACCAACACCATGAGAAAAGTATCAATTCTTACTATCGCGGTTCTGACAACCGCTGTGGTTTTGTTGTCCGTTTCGCGGGAAAGCCCGGCCCAGTCTACCAGAAAGGCAAAGGAGACCATTGAAGGGGCTTCAGCGGATTTTATCCAGTGGTTCAATGAAGGTAATATTGATCAATTGCTCATGTATTATCGAGATGATGCATGTCTTCTGACTGTGGGCTGCGGTAAGGAAACCATACGTAGCTTTTACGAGGGTCAATCCCGGCTTTTCAGGTTTGAGGAGCTACGGCCAACCTCTGTCAGTGTGGCTGATTCCATCGCAGTGGAAAGAGGAGAATGGACAGTCCGGTTACATTCAGGCGAAAAATTACGGGGTCAGTATCTGACCGAGTGGCGACGAACGGGGAAGAAATGGCTGATCGTCAACGATCTCTCCGGTTCCTATTGAGGAAACCATAGCCGATTCTGCCAATTAACATTGCTTTATCAACCTGATTACTTATGACTTGTTATAATAGAAGTAGCAACCCAAAAAGCAATGATCATGGCAAATTATCTGATTGAAGTACCCCATGAGGAGACCAGGTCTGCCTGTCTTAAGGCAGTGCAGATTTTCATGGCCTCAGGATCCCACTTCATCACCAATGCGGAGTGGGGTTGCGCTGACCAGGAACATAAAGCGTGGCTGATCGTCGATGTGGAATCGAAAAAAGAAGCCAGGCAGATTGTTCCCCCTACCTACAGGGAACAGGCAAAGATCACCAAACTGTTCAGGGTCAACCCGGCAGATTTCGAAAAGTATAAGCAGGAACATCCGCAGGATTTTCCGGAAGGATAAGACGTTCAGGTTTTCCTGTAGCTGATAAACAGGTGGTTACGCTTTATAATACTCCACCTGCCCGTCGGATAGATGCTCCACTTTTCGGAAGATCGCCTCCATCTCTTCGGACGTCAGGCTCTCGAAACGGTTCACGATATCGATTTTTTCCTGAAGCATCTCCGGGGTTTTCGGGCCTGTGACCAGCACATCATTGGGGACGGAGAGGGAGTAGGTAATGGCCTCTTGCACTGAAATGTGGTCCATGACCGTATCTTGGGCGTCTGATCTTCCGTCAAAGCCGCGACCGAAAAAGGCTCCGCCGGCCAGAGTTTTCATGGCAATTACCCCCTTTTTCTGCTTTTGCAGTTCCGGGAGCACATTGGCTATGAAACTATCATATCCGGTGTCGACCACATTGATGGGCATCATGCAGACTTCCACCTCATCGGTTTGCTGCAGCATCGCCAGATGAGCAGCGGTGGTTTCATGGCCGGAAAACCCGATATGCCGGACCAGGCCTTTCGATTTGGCCTCCATCATAAAATCCAGGACTCCGTTTTCGAGCCGTGCCTTCGCATCTTCTGCAGTATCCACAGAATGCATTAACCAAAGGTCGAGCCGGTCGGTCTTCATCCGGTTCAGGGAACCATTCAGGTGCTGTTCGGCGGTTTTGTAATCCCTGGCCCGGGTCTTGGTCATCAGGAACACCTCATCCCTATATTTGGGTGTCAGGAATTTTCCATATTTCTCTTCCGACACGCCCGACTGGTAAGATTCGGCCGTATCGAAAAAACGAATGCCCTCTGAAATGGCCAGCTCGACTGTTTCCCGGGCCATGGGGTCTTCCATGCGGCCCACATGAAATCCTCCGAGGCCGAGCATGGTGACCTTTTCGCCGGTGGAACCCAATGCCTTAAGTGGTAACACCTTTCCCCAGCGGTCGTCCGGTACAAGGTTTCTCCCAATCAGGCTTCCCGGGATTGTCAGCGCCAGTGTGGCGCCTGTGGCTGTCTTAATGAAATGTCTTCTGGTGCTCATAATACATATCCTAAAATCATCTAACCCGCAAAACGACTGTTTGTTCTGGAGCGATAGAAAAAGAGGGTCAATTTTCACCCCCGTACTTCTTTCTGAGAATCAGGTGAACAGGAATCCCCAAAAAGATCACAGCAATAGAGATGGATGACTCCACGGGCCTTTCGAGGAAGGCGAGGACCAGAATGGTTGCCGAGGAGAGGATAAAGAATGCCGGCAGGTAAGGGTATCCGGGCATCTTCAGGGAAGAACTTTTTCTGATCCGGAGTTTGAATACCCCCACCACCGCAAGGATGGGAAAAATGCCCAGAGAGAAGCTTAAAAAGGTGATGATCTGGTCGAAGGTGCCGGAGAGCACATAGATCAGTGCCAGGCCGCTCTGCATCAGGATCGAGAACCCCGGTACCCCCGACCGGTTAATCCGACGGGCGATGCCGAAGAAATGGCCCGATTCTGCCATGGCATAGTAGACCCGGGGTCCGATCATGATCAACACACTGATGGCCGACAGCAGGATAAGTGCGATAAACAGGGAAAAGAACCGGTCCAGGATCCGGTTGAACAGATGGTTGACGGCCAGTCCGCCGACGGGTATCACCCCTTTCATCGCTTCCGGTGGAATAGCGTAAACGAACAGGAGATTCAGGAGCAGGTAAAGAATGGTAACTGCAGCCGTGCCGGTGATCAGGGAGCGGGGAATGTTCTTTACCGGATTCCACACCTCCGATCCCACATAAGTGGTGGCGTTCCAGCCCGAATAGGCGAACATGATCCACATGAGCGCCAGGCCGATAGTTTTTGGGTTGATCTGATAAGCCTCTCCGGCTAAAAGGTGTGCGCTGTCTCCTTCGCCGAAAGCAAAACCGGCAAAAATCAATCCCCCGATGAGGACGATCTTCACCACCGTAAGGAAATTCTGGATCCCGGTTCCGGTTCGCAGCCCAAAATAGTGGATCGCGGTAAATACCAGGATAATTCCGGTGGCAATGAGCTTTTTTAATGTTCCCAGCTGATCGGGAAGGATCTCTGCGGGAAGGGTCCGGACCAGGTATTCTGCAAATGCCAGCGATGAAGCGGCGACCGGAGCGGAGAATCCCACGAAAAAAGAGACCCAGCCGCTCAGGAATCCCGCAAGGGGGGAAAACAACTCCGTCAGGAAGGCGTAATCTCCGCCGGCCCGTGGAAAGTTGGCCCCCAGCTCGCTGTAACTCATGGCACCGGTGAGAGCAATGGCTCCTCCCACCACCCAGAGAAGCAGCAACAGGAGGGGATCATGCAGCTGGGCCAGCAACAATCCCGAGGTGGTAAAGATCCCTGCCCCGATCATGTCCCCGATCACAATATTGGTCAGGGAAAAATATCCCAGCTTACGGTGCAGTCGGCTTCCGGTCATCGTCGAAAGGGGTTATTCAGCCCTTTTAAAACTGATCAGCAGACCGTTGCCTCTGGTATACAGTGACGATTCGTAATTTTCCAGGCTTCTGACAAAGTCCAGGTAGGACTGGTTGTTCCCTCTGCGGCCGGTTCCGCGGCCATCGATGACATTATGAGTGGTGTAACATCCCCCCACTTCCAGTTTGGGATCCACATCCAGAAAATAATTCTTGTACCATCCCTTGTCGGCATCACTGAATACGAAATCGAAGGGTCCGGGCAACTCCTTCACCAGCGAATGAGCATCGGCAAGCCTGGCATCCACGTACTGCGACAGCCCTGCTTCTTCGAAATTCCTGACCGCCTCCCGGTACCTTTCCTCGTTGATCTCGATGGTGATCAGTTTGCCACCTGTCTTGCTCAGGGCCCAGGCCATGTATATTCCCGAGTAACCGGTAGAGGTCCCGATCTCCAGGGCTCTGGTGTAGTTGCCATCAATGATCAGGTCATAGAGCTTTTCAGCGTCTGTGACGGGAACATTCATATCCCACCACTTTCCTGCCCGCTCCCGAAGGAACTGCTCCACCTCTCTGTCCAGCTCCGGATCTTCCCGGAGACCCTGGGAATACCCCGCCGTGACTCCCGCCAGAAGCGCGGAAATCAGAAAAAAGAAACGGATGTGTACGGTCATTCTCTACTCCTCATATTTGATCACCTCCACGGGACAGCTTTCCGCCGCCTCGATGATGCAATCTTCATTAGCATTGAAATCAGCTCCCTCTTTAACCTCTGCTTCATCCACTATCTCAAAAACATCCGGGCAGAGTTCCTCGCACAGTCCGCATACAGTGCATCCCTCTTCAATTGTCACTTTTGTAATTGCCATAACGAATTCTTTTTTTAAAAAGATGATGATCTATATTAAGGATGTTTTTCCACAAAATCAAATCAGAGTACGAAGTATTTTTTTAGGTTCTACCTCTGATCGGCATGTTTCCACCAGAGGATGGTTCCCAGCAGGCCGGAAACGAATGTTGATGAATATCATGGTACAACTCCTAACGGTCACCCGCGAACCTGCTATTGCGCTCTGACCGATAAGAAAGTATCTTTAGGAACGCAAATCCTTTAATCACAGCACCCCATGAATAATGAACTGATTATCGCAGGCGGCGGGATCTCCGGCCTTTCGGCGGGTATCTATGCCCGGATGAACGGATTCCGTACTTCCATCTATGAAATGCACAACATCCCGGGCGGCCTCTGCACCGCATGGGAGCGGAAAGGGTACCGGTTCGATATCAGCATGCATATGCTGACCGGCTCGGTCTCCGGTCCGTTCCACCGGATGTGGGAAGAGCTGGGGATTACGGAAAAATTCGATTTTCATTTTCACGACCTCATTTCCCGCATCGAGGGGATGGGCAGGGAGGTCGATTATACCACCGACCGGAAGCAGCTGGAGGAGCAGCTGATGGCCATCTCTCCGGCCGATGAAAAACATATCCGGGACTTTGCCGGTCTGATTTTCGGGCCCGATATGATGAAGGCGGCCTCCCTGAAACCGAAAGAGTTGACCAATTTCCTGGATTCGCTGCGTGTGTTTGCGGCCATTCTGCCCATGTTCAGAACCTTTGGAAAATACGGTAATCTCACCATCCAGGAGTTCGCAACCCGCTTCAGGGATCCGTTCCTGAAGGAGGCGATCCGGTTCTTCATCGATGCCCCCGGCTGGCCCATGACCGGTTTTCCCATGGTCACCCTGTCGGGATTCATCCGGAACGCAGTGACCGGGGCCGGGGTTCCCCTGGGCGGTTCGCAGAAAGTGATGGATCATATGGCGGAGCTGTTTGGCCGGCTGGGCGGAGAGATCCATTACAAAAGCAGGGTGACCAATGTGCTGATCGAGAATGACAGGGCGGTGGGGATCGAACTGGAGGATGGAAGCACTCACACGGCAGACCACGTGATCTGGGCAGCCGACGGGCACTCGCTGATCTTCGATATCCTGAAGTCCCGCTATCTGGACGACCGGATCAGGAATATGTACGAGAACTGGATCCCGGTCCGCTCCATCGTCCATGTGATGATGGGGGTGAACCAGGATCTGTCGGATCAGCCCCACCGGCTTATTTTCAAGGCAGATGAACCTGTCACCATTGCCGGAAAAGAGCACCGGTGGCTGGCATTTCTCCACCATTGCTTCGATCCTTCCATGGCCCCCGAAGGTAAATCGGCCGCTGAGGTCTGGTACGATACCGAATACGATTACTGGGAAGAGCTGTCAAAAGACCGGGCTGCATACAAAGTTGAAAAGCAGCGCATTGCCGATTATACGATCGGAGAGCTGAATAAACGCTGGCCCGGATTTGCTTCCCGGGTGGAGGTGGTCGATGTACCCACCCCGGCTACCTACAGGCGGTATACGGGCAACTGGAAGGGTTCTCCCGATGGCTGGTATGTCACCCCGGATAACATGAGGGAGCAGGATCCTTTACGCAGACTCCCCGGACTGGACCGACTCTGGATGTCCGGTCAGTGGACCGCCCCCTTCACCGGAACTGTCATTGCAGCCCTCACCGGTCGCCAGGTGATTCAGCTGATATGTAAACAGGAAGGAAAGAAATTTAAAACAAACCGATGAAAATAATTTCTATACTGATGATGATCGCTTTCATGGGGGCCCCGGGCGACCTGGGCTACACCAACGGGGAAGCGTATCCAACAGACCGGAATCTTCCATACGGTCTGGAAGAGGCAGGCTGACGGGAGCTGGCGCTTTGTGTGGGATTGAGTGAAAGTTAGTAACTTGCCGGGACCATCCGATCGATCATGAAGAGACTTACCGAATTGATCGCCTTCTCTCTCCTGGCCACAGGATCAGGAGTGGCTCAGAGCGACTTTCTGATCGTCAGGGAACGGGTGATCTCCGAGATCCTGGAAACACCGGTCGACGACCAGCTGGTTTTCCATCTGATGCAGATCATCCGCCAGGACGGCAGCTGGCAGGGAATCGATTATGATGATCTTTCGAATACCGGTTTTGAACACAGCATGCACCTGGCCAATATGGTCGATCTGGCCCTGGCCTACAACAAGCAGGGCACGGGCTACTACCGTAGTGAAAGGGTCAGGCAGCTTCTGAACCGCTCCATGGATTACTGGTGCGAAAACGATTTCATCTGCGAGAACTGGTGGTGGAATCAGATCGGAACCCCGGGGGCCCTGGTCAACGTTTTGCTGGTCATGGGCGATGAGCTGAAGCCGGAGATCCGCAGAAAAATGCTTCCCATTATGGGCAGGGCCCATCTCGGTGCCCCGGGTGCCAGGCCGGGAGGCGACCGGATCAAGATTGCCGGGATCGCTGCCAGACAAGCACTGGCCACCGGCGAAGCAGAAAGCTTCCGGCAGATCTTTCAGGTGATCAATGATGAAATCCGGTTCAATACCGGCGACCGGGGCATGCAGAACGACTACAGCTTTCATCACCGGATCGACAGAGTCAATAATACCGTCTCTTACGGGATGGGGTATGCACAGGCCTTTACCGAATGGGCGGGTTATGTGGAAGGAACCAGGTATGCGTTTTCAACCGAGCGGGTGGAGATGCTGGTCGATTACTATCTCGACGGCATATGCAAGCAGATGGTCTACGGGATCTATCCGGATAAAGGGGTGAAGAACCGGAGTATTTCCCGTCGGGAACGATTTGGGCCCGCCGGCACCTCCATCCCCAGGACGCTGCTGCGGGTGACGGATTACCGGAACGATGAGCTGGAGGAGATCATCAGGCTTCGGAGAGGGGAGGCAGAGCCTTCGTTATCGTACAGTAAATTTTTCTGGCAGAGTGAACATTTCGTATGCCAGCGGCCGGATTACTACAGTTCGGTCAGAATGTATTCGCTGAGGAACAGGAACATGGAGGTGCCTTACAATTCGGAAGGACTGAAGAACCATCATAAGGGGGACGGTGCCAATTTTCTCTCCATCCGGGGGGACGAATATTTAAACATCTGGCCGGTGTATGACTGGCAGAAGATCCCCGGGGCCACCATCCTCCAGAAACCGGAGCTTCCCCCGCCCGGTGAAGTCCAGAAGGAGGGGCTGACCGGTTTTGTGGGGGCAGTGACCGACGGTTATTACGGAGCGGTGACATTCGACTTTATCAGTCCCCATGATCCTGTCAAAGCCAGGAAGTCGTGGTTCTTTTTCGATGATCACTATGTATGCCTGGGGGCAGGTATCGAATCCCTTTCTCCATACCCGGTGGTGACCACCCTTCATCAGAGCCTTCTGGGAACCGATGTCATGGTCAGGGAGGATCAGAAGGTCCGCAGGATGAATCTGGGAACCCACCGGCTGCAGGACCCGGAGTGGATTCACCACGACGGAGTGGGATATCTGATTCTCGATACGGGGATGGTTCATCTTTCGAACCGGGTGGAAAAAGGGACATGGTACGATATCTCCAGGCAATGGGATGTTTCGAAGGATACGGTTCAGAAGGAGGTGTTCAAACTGTGGATAGACCATGGGGCAAGGCCCCAGGGACGCCGGGGCGGTCTGGTGAACCAGCCCATGATCGCCAGGGATGTGACCTACCGGTATGCGGTGATCCCCGCTTTGGAGATCAATGAAATGCAGCGGGCGGCGGACCGGCTGACCGGGTCACAGGGTATCCGGATCATTGCCAACAACAGGTGGTTGCAGGGAGTGTACCACATGGGGGAAGGGATCGCACAGGTGATCTTTTTCAGGGCAGGAACCGCCAGCCTTCCGGGTGGTGTGTCTGTATCGCTGGACAGCCCCGGAGCTGTGATGCTGCACATGGAAGGCTCCCGGGTGAGCAAGGTCACCGCAGCCGATCCCTCCCGGTTAATGCAGCGTCTGCATCTGACCCTGGAGATACCCGGATCGGCAACGCGGGATCTTGCCATTGACCTGCCGGAAGAACCCTGTGCCGGGAGGAGTATAACCCTGACAATGGAGTGAGAATTATTTCAGAACAGTTATGAACATTCAGGTTGAAGAGCAAACAGTTTCTCGGTTGACGAAGTGGTTCGATGACTACACAGGGGGGTTCAACTACCGGGAGGAGGATATGCAACGCAATATCGACATTAAGATTCACCATACGCACCGGGTGGTGGAGGAGATCCTTCTGATCGGCCGGGAAGCGGGACTCACCGATGATGAATTGCGGCTGGCGCGGATCATCGCCCTGTTCCACGATGTGGGAAGGTTTGAACAGTACAGGAAATACCGGACCTTTTCCGATAAGAGATCGGAAAACCATGCCGAACTGGGGGTGCGGATACTGAAAGAGAAGAAGGTATTGAAAGAGCTGGATGCACGGACCAGTGACATGGTGTTTTGCGCGGTTTCCAACCACAATAAGCTTCATATACCTGCCGGTACCCCGCCGGAGTGTAGTTTCTTTTCGGGTCTCATAAGAGACGCCGATAAACTGGATATCTGGAAGGTGCTGATCGACCACTACTACAGCGACAACGGCCGCGCCAATCATGCCCTGGTTCTGGAGCTGCCCGAAACCCCGGGTATCAGCAAAGAGGTTCATAATTCATTGATGAACAGGGAGGTGGTACGGATGGAGCACGTCAAAAATGTCAACGATATTAAGCTATTGCAGGTCGGGTGGATCTATGACATAAATTTTGAACCCACCTTTCAGTGCATCCTTGAACGTGGTTATCTGGAGAAACTGCGGAATGTACTTCCGGAAACAGAGGAGATCGAAGAGGTTTTCCGGGAAATCGATCGCCATATGGAACAACGCCTGGGGGAGTGATCCTTACCGGTGGAGGATGACTTTGGAGCGGGCAATCACTGCACCGGCCTCCTTCCAGATCAGCAGGTAGGCCCCTGTGGGCAGATGAGAAACATCGACCTGACGCCGCGACTCACCCGGTGTCAGCCGATCGCTCCTGACCTCCTGGCCCGACACATGGACCAATGTCAGGGAACCCCCGGAGCCGGAGGGTTGACTGAATAGAATATTCAGATGATCCCCGGCGGGATTGGGATATACCACCATGGTTGACGGGTCCGGGCCTTTCGGGGTGATTCCCACGCCGAACGTCATGGGCAGCTTATCGGCCTGCAGGATGGTTCCGTTTTCGCGGTCCTGAAGAAACGCCACCACACTCAGATCCTCCACATCCTCCACATATTCCGGATAATTCCAGTTGAACTCCTTTATCGTTACAGAGCCTGTCTGCCAGCCATTTCCCAGCAGAATGCCTGCCGAGTTGGGCACCATATCCAGAACCACATTCCGGAAGGAGCTGTCGGGGGTAAGGTCGGGATAGGAGGTCACCTCTTTTTCAATGACCACCACATAAAGTTGCAGATTGGAATCGTACTCCTCCGTCAGGCAGGTGATCCGGGCCGATCCCAGCAGCCGGTCCTCCAGGTAATCGACCGTCAGTGCGAGGCTGAAGAGGGGCACCTCCATGGCAGCTTCGGTCACCAGCTGCTGATCGATCTCTGAACCGGGCAGACTCAGATCGAACCGGTAGAGGGGAGAGGTACCGCCGTTGAATATGGCATACGGAACTCCCGGAACGCCATAGCTAAACGCCCTTGTGGAAGGAGGAATCGGATTGTAGGCATTCATGGGGTCTATCTCAGGAAAATCCATGTGATAGTGTAAGTCGAACAGGTTCTCCGAATGTTCGATGGCCAGATCCTCCACCAGCGAATCGGCCCTGTAAATGACCCCGTCCGATGCATTGGTGAAATACTCCAGGACCGATCGACGGATCACCGCTTCACCCATGAAAAAATTGTTAAAGGCAAATCCCTGGTTGAAACTGCCGGCTGCGATCTCCCCGGATGCACCCGAGGCCAGGGCTATCCGGAATTTCACACGATCCATTCCACCGATGGAATCCAATGGATAGCTGGCGCTGACCCAATCCGTATCGGGTTCGAATTGTTCGAGGCTCCAGCCCACCGCTCCTCCTCCGGGCTGATGAACGATGGCAGTGTCGTTGTACCAGTTCTCTCCCTCACCGGCCTCTCCCAGCCTTGTCCAATCGCCATTCAACCCCGACCGGTACTGCAGTACCGCTCCATCGATTCCCGGAACAAAGCTTTTCATCAGATCGAGCTTGATGACGGGATTTTTTGTTCCCGAAAGGTCGAAGCAGGGACTCCTGACCCAGGACCGCTCCAGGTAGTCGGGTTCACCGGTGGGAAGATCGGTATACCAGGCAAGGTCCCCCTGGCTTGAAAAGAAACCCTCAAAATCGGGTTCACCCAGGGTCCAGCTCCACAGGCTGTCGGCCGAACCCGGCTTCCAGCCCGCAGCCGGTTCATTGAAACCGGTCAGATAATCACCTGCCGCAAGCCGGTAAAGAGGCACCAGCTCCAGTTCCCTGGTGCGTTCACCCGTGCATCCCTCCCTGTTTTTTGCGGTCAGGGTTATCCCGAAAATCCCATAAGAGGGAAACCCATAAGAGAGGTCAGGCATGCCGGGCTCCCGGCCTGTCTCTGCCAGCAACTCTCCGGCGTAGGTCCGCAGGGTCCAGATCACCGTATCCATTAGAGAGTGCTCCGATTGCAGCGAAGCGGTGAGTTCGGTGGGCAATTCATCCGAAAAGCAGTCGTCGGTCCAGCTGAAATCCACCACAGGGTTGCCGGGCAAAACTGTATCCAGCCGGAAGATGCCCACACATCCCTCCAGGTTCACGGCATTTAATGTGATGGTCCTTGGTCCGGGTTCCGTGTAATAATGAGTGGGTTCTTCCAGGGTGCTCCGGTTGTTCTCACCACTTGCCGGATCCCCGAAATTCCATTCCCATCCGTTGATCTGATCTTTATTTTCGGTGGTATTGATGAAGGATACCGTTCCTCCTTCCGCACCGATGCAGATATCTTCCGGATAAAAAAGCGGTGAGGGTATCGAAATGAAGGTGGTGTCGAGGCTGTACTCCGACCGGCAGCCTTCCGGGTTGACGGCTTCCAGAGTGATGGTGTAGGATCCGGTTTCCGTGTAGAAGTGCCCGGGCGACTCCAGGTCACTGAAGTTGAGCTGACCGCTCTGCGGGTCACCGAAATCCCAGCTCCAACTGGTGATACGGTCTGTCTGATCGGTCAGGTTGGTAAATGTGACCGTATCTCCGCCGGGTCCGAGACAGACATTATCGGGCGAGAAACGGACAATGGGAACGGCTCCGACCAATACGGTGGTCGCAGCCTCGGTCTGACAACCGTCGGAGGAGGTCACTTCCAGATCGATCAGAACGGGCCCGGGAATCACATCATCCCCACCGGGATCGAAAAAATAGCCATCGTTGGAATTTCCCGATATCCCCGGTCCGCTGAATTGATACTGAGCCCCGGGGTCAGGGGGATCGATGATTGGTGCCAGGGCATAAGGAGCATCGGAGTTGCAGACAGTGTCCGGTAAACCGGTAATATCTGTTTCCGGCGGCTCGAAGGCAGTGACCGGTGTGGTTGCTTCGATCACCAGCTCGTTGAAGGCGCACGTAAATACGATCTCATAATCCCCCGAGAGACCCTCTGACAGCAGTGTCGCCATGTTGTCGTCCGGATCGGTGTCTTCAATGGCATCCGGGATTGGTTCACCCCCACCCGATTCAAACAACTCGAAAGACCCCTTCAGGTTATCTGCACTGGTTCCTTCGATGGAATAGGAGGAACCGTCGCTGCAGAACGAGTTGATCACCTCACCGCCCGAAAGAAGAACCACTCCGGCATCGCCCCGGAGCACGTGAAAATCGGTCCGGTCGCTGCTGACACAGCCATACTCATTTTTATAAATGCAGGTGATCTCGTGGGGCGATCCCTCCGGAGTGGCAGCAGAAGGAGAGAACAGATTCCCGGAGACCCCTGCTCCGCTGAATTCTCCCCCGGGAGGGGATGAAACCAGAGGATAGTCGGGCTCAGAAACCAGAAAGGCGGTCCGGTCGGTGACAATGCTCACCGGGGTGGGCAGATGGACCGTTACCTCCACCGATCCATACGGCCTGCCCTTTCTTCCCCTGCTGTCAGTGGCTGATGAAATATAGTAGGTATTGTCGCTATCCGGCTTGATCCAGAAAAGGTGGGGTGATTCAATCTCTTTCAGCACCAGGTACTCCCCGTCGTTATCATTGATCACCACCGTGAATGGAGGGCTTCCGCCGAAAAAGACACTGATCCTGGCTTCCACCGAATCGCCCCGGCAGATCTCAGTCGTTCCGGTCGCCTGTATGGAAAGATAGAAGGACTGGGCAAAAAGCTGACCGCTGACCATCAGCAGAATCAGCGGAAAGATTCTGCGGAGGATCCATCCGATCCATTTCAGCCCACTTCTGTGTCCATGCATCTTTCAGCGACTTATAACTAACGCATTGACTGGAATATACGCAATTACAGGAGATAGGTTGCCAATTAGCTGTTAAATCTGCCGGGAAAGAAATCCAACTGAAGTGTGCGGATTCTTTGTGAATGTATTGGAGGAAATCAGAAAAGAAATCCCACACCATAGACAAAATGAAGGCCGTATCCACTTACAAACGCCATTCCGGTGGTAAGCGTTATCCGGCCTATCCTGTGGATAATGCCTCCTTCCAGGGCAAGCATCGGGGAGGTCCAGGCATCACCGGTTTCGAGTTCTTTATAGTATTCGACGGAAGTCCCGGGTCCGGCATAAGCGTTTATAATGTACACACCTTTCGAGAGTGTTTGAATGGTAAATCCGGCAGTAAGTGTAATCCATATATCGGTTTGAAACTCATCATTATTGGTTCCTGATCTGATATGCCCGAAAAAACCGTATTTGCCGAGACTACCCGCACCCAGACCGTAGGGGCTGTATGTGCTTCCGTTGAATCCAATGAACATGTGGCGATCCTCGTTTACAGATTCATCCCGATCCAGATCAATCCTTACGAAGAATTCCGCCTGACTCACCTCTTCGAGATCCTCGAATACATCCCACATGATCGTATAGTTACTCTTCCCGCCTAATATGTTAGGGCCCACGTCGCCCCGGGTACTGGCAGGTTCGAAGCGGGTGATGCCATCCATGGAGCAGGTCAGAGTGACATGAAATAGCTGATCGGGAGCAGATGCTCCGATGCGGTAGTGAATCAGGATCTGATCTCCATTGGTTTCAACCTGAATATTCTCAACGGTCTGAGATTGGAGAGATTTACAGACCAGGATGGCAGTCCATATGAGAATGAGGGTCTTCATCGGGGGGGTGCAATAGTTTCTCTTTCATGCAAATTATGACATAAAGCTGAACAGTGCAAGATGTACAGATTTTTCCTATCTTTGATCAGCACTGGTTTCCGTAAACCCGGGTCCTCCGGGGGGGAATTAAAAGGGAATGCCGTGAAAACCGGCAACAGTTCCCGCTGCTGTAAGCCCCGGCCACCTGTTGGCCATCAGGCTTTTGAAGTGTAACCACTGTTTTTCGGAACGATCAGGATCGGGACGGGACGGGAAGGTTTCAAAAGCCGGGACGAGTCAGAAGACCTGCCAGTGAAATGATGATTTTGCAGCCTGCGGTGAACGGGTTAGCTGATCGAATGGTCCGCTTCAGGTCTATCCGGCCATCCATCGTTCGCTGCAAATCCGTTACCAGTCATTGGATGATTTGAAAGAAACGATGGAGAAACCCAGATTACTGTCTCTGAAAAATGTAAGGTCAGCGATCCTGACAGGGGTGATACTATGTATAATTCCCTTGCTGGAGGCACAGTACATTGCCGGGGTGCATGAATATCTGCCCGCTCCCGGCCAGTTTATCAACACCTCGCGGGGCTTGCCCGCATCCGTTCTGACGTTGCATGGCGGGATCGAAGGGACGCTGAGCCTGGGGTCTTTCGGAGGATATGTGGTATTCAGCTTCGAACATCCGGTAGAGGACCATCCAGACAACCCTTACGGGGTGGATTTCACTATTTTCGGTAACTCCACAGAGGATTGGGCCGAACCGGGTATCGTCTGGGTGATGAAGGACGAAAACGGGAACGGGCTGCCTGATGATATCTGGTACGAACTTTCGGGAAGCGATCATTTTTTTTCCGGCACCCTGAAGGATTACCGGGTCTCCTACAGTGATCCGGGAGGATCCGGAGCGCAGGACGTTCCATGGGCCGACCATCTGGGGTACTCAGGAGTAGTCGCGGCCGGTGGATTCCACGAACAGTCGTTCTATCCAGATCCAGACTCTTTCATCGCTGCCACAGGAGGATCATACGACCTCCGGGGCACCCTGCTTCCCGATCCGGTCGACCGCTCCGACCCGCTATGGCTCCGTTCACCCCAAAAGGGATTCGGATATGCCGATAACCAGCCGGTGGGGGAACCTCCCTATACATTGCCTGATAATCCCTACAGCCCGGAGCTGGAGAATTCCGGTGGTGACGGATTCGATATCGACTGGGCAGTCGATGAAACTGGTCAATACGTGGAGCTGGGAGTGATCGATTTTGTCAAGGTACAGAGTGCCTGTATGGCGGATGGCGGCTGGCTGGGGGAGATCTCCACCGAGATCAGGGGAGCGGTCGATGTTCCCCCGGCGCCGGGCACCACCGGCGAGACAGAAATGCTCGTTTTGGCGGCTCTTCCTGATACTATACGGGGAAGCAGCTATCAACTGGAAGCTTTCGCATTTGAGAAAGGAAGGATCAACGAGGAGAGGGAGATCGGCTGGGAAATCAGCCTGGATGAAGTGAGTGTGGATGAAGACCTTGCTTTGCAGTTCAGCGTATCGGGTCCACTCACCCTTACAGCTTTTCTGAAGGAGAGGCCGGAGATTCGTTCCCGGACTACCGCTATCCTGGAGTATATGGCCCCCGCCGGTCCGGTTTCCATGCCGCCCTTATCAGCTCTAATCCCTACAATCTATCCCAATCCCGCAACGGATGCGTTCTCCGTTGAAGGATGGAGGGGTGGCAGCCTCCAACTCTACGACCTGTCGGGCAGAAGAGTACTTGAGATCAGCAGATACACCGACGGGACCCCCGTACAGATCGGTCATCTTCCAGCGGGCCTGTATGTATTGAGAGATCACCCGGCTCACCGGGAGAAATCATTAAAACTGATCGTGAGATAATGCATCGCAGGATCCTCATATGCGTTCTTCTGACAGTTTTAACGATGGTTGCCCGTTCACAGGGAATCCGTGACTCGATATTCGACATCAGGGAAGTCGATATCACCGCATCGTCCATGTTCAGAATGGAGGAGGCAGGCATGAAGGAGACCCGGATCGATTCAACCGTACTGAAGGATAAGCGGCATGTATCGCTTTCGGAAGTACTTTCACAAAACACCCCGGTTTTTATCAAGAATCATGGAAGGGGTGCGCTGGCCACCGCCTCATTCAGGGGCACCGCCGCCTCTCATACGCAGGTTCTCTGGAACGGGATCCCGATTAATGCTCCCATGACAGGGATGGTCGATTTTTCCTTGATCCCCGTCCATCTGATCGACGAGCTCAGCCTGAAACACGGGACCGCTTCTGTTGCCGATGGAAGCGGCGGACTGGGCGGGGCCATACATATCCGGAACAGGACCGGCTTTAACCGATCCCTCAAGGTGCGCTACCTGCAGAGTATCGGAAGCTACGGTACCCATGATGAGTTCCTTCAGGCAGGCGGGGGAAACGGAAGGATCCAGACACGCACCCGGATCTACCGGAACCATTCCGACAATGATTACACTTTCATAAACAGGTCCACCGGATATCCGGATCCCGAAACAGGTGATATCGTTCATCCGGTCGACACCAACGACCGGGCCGGCTACACGAAATATGGACTGCTTCAGGAACTCTATTACAGGCCCTCCGCCGGGGATCTGCTTTCGGCGATCTACTGGACACAGGCAGCCAGCCGGACCATTCCCAGGGCTACAAGCTATGAGGGTCCCGATCATTCCAACCTGAACCGGCAGTCCGATACCGACCATAAGGTCGTTTTAAAATGGAACCATTACGGAAAGCAATCCAGGCTCGATTGGATTGCAGGGTATTCGGGGAAAGATCTAGATTATACGCTCATGAACCGGGTTCCCGGACTGGGGGAAGTGCCTGCCATACTTTCCAGGAGCCGTCAGCACAGTGCCCTGAACAGCCTCTCTTACAGAATGGATCCTTCGGAGAAATGGTCGGTGGAGGGGCGCATGGAAGCGAACTATCACCGGGTCGAGTCAAAGGACTCGGTCACCGGTTCGGGCTACCTGGGTACCCGTTTTGAGGGAGGGGCACTCATCGGCGTCAGCCGGAACATTGCCGGAATGCTCCACCTGAACGTGATCCTGCGGCAGGAGTGGGTGGACGGTGAACGCTCACCCCTGGTCCCCTACCTCGGATTTGATCTGTTGCTCAGAGGCGACAGCGCCCTTCTCCTTAAGGGGAATGTTGCACGCAACTTCCGCCTCCCCTCCCTTAATGATCTCTACTGGCAACCCGGGGGGAATCCGGACCTGAAGCCTGAACAGGGAGTGAGCGGTGAGCTGGGAATGGAATACAGGGGAGCTGCATGGGGGCAGAAAATCCGGGCCGAAGGGACCTTTTTCCGATCCGATATCGACCACTGGATCCTCTGGGTCCCCAGTTATAAAGGATACTGGGAACCCAGAAACGTGGAGAGGGTTCTGTCGCAGGGGGCAGAGTTCAGTTTTTCCGTTCATGGGAGGGCCGGACCGCTGGATTACAGGTCCGCCGCAACCTATGCCTATACCAGTTCCAGGAATCTGGGCGACCCGGCGGTTTGGGGCGACCGTTCCCATGGCAGGCAGATGGTATACGTTCCATTGCATTCAGGAAATATGCTGGTCCAGTTATCATGGAAAGGATTCTTCCTCACCTACCAGCACAACTCCTACAGTGAGCGGTTCACCACCGTCAGCAATGATGTGACCAGGAGAGACTGGCTGTATCCTTACTTCATGAACGACCTCTCCTTGGGGAAGGAACTACAATGGAACAAGTTGCGGCTGACCGCCGAACTGAAAGTCTACAATCTGTTCAACGAGACCTATCATTCGGTCCTTTACCGTCCCATGCCGGGGAGGAACTACATGGTTCTCCTGTTATTTGATCTGGGTTAGATGAGAAAACCTTTCCCGCTTATACTGGCATTACTCTTCCTGGGCAGCTCCTGTATGAAGGATGATGAGTTCTGGGACCGTTACGGACCCGCTGCAGGCGGATCTCCGGTAGGGGTCTTCATTGTCAATGAGGGGAATTTCATGTATAACAATGCTTCGGTCTCTTTCTATGATCCGGGGACTGCAGAGGTGAACAGCGACGTGTTTTTCCAGGCCAACGTTCTGCCCTTGGGAGATGTGGCCCAGTCCATGGTGATCCGTGACAGTCTGGCCTATATCACGGTAAACAACAGCGGCAAAATCCAGGTGATGAGTACACAAACGTTTGCGCTGAAAGGAAAGATCACCGGCCTCACTTCTCCCCGCTACCTTCATTTTATCGATGATGAAAAGGCCTATGTCACCGACCTTTATGCAGGCCATATCTCCATCATTGATCCGGTCGCTTTACAGGTGACCGGAACCATCGGGACAATGGGTGCAGGAGAGAGCTCCGGCAGGTTTTCCTCCGAACAGATGGTGCAGTCCGGTCCCTATGTGTATGTGACCTGCTGGAGTTTCGATGACCGCTTGCTGGTGATCGACAGCCGGACCGATCAGGTGGTGGATTCTCTGAGGCTTTTGAAGCAGCCCAACTCGCTGGTTCTGGACCATCTCGGTAAAATCTGGGTGCTGACCGACGGAGGGGTGAAAGGGAGCCCTTTCGGACATGAAAGACCCGGATTGATCCGGATCGATGCCGCCAGCAGGGAGATCGAGGAGACCATCCGCTTCTCCCCGGAGGATTCCCCTTCGGAACTCCAGATCAATGGTTCGGCCGATACGCTGTACTTTATCAACAGAGATGTTTTCCGTATGGCAGCCCGGCCGGGGACGGTACCTGAATTATTCATTGAAAGCCCCTATTCGGAGGGCTATCCGGGCGGGTTTTACGGACTGGGCATCGATCCGCAATCTTCGGAGATATACGTGGCCGATGCCGTTGATTTTGTTCAGCCCGGCTGGGTCTACCGATTCCGGCCCGGCGGCGAACCTTCAGATACCTTCCGGGTGGGGATCGCTCCCGGGTCGTTCTGCTTTAAATCTTCTGCAGATGGAACAATACCCTGATCGCAACTATACCTTGTACGCAAAAAGAGGCTGAATCAAAAGATCGTTCTTTGGATTTTGGGAATTCCCTTTTTGGCATTTCACGGGGTTGCAGGATTGTTACTTACGAAACATTTCTGTTACCTGATGTAAAGTGCTCTTTAACAAAGTGATAAAGTCGTATTTTTGATCGCAGAACCTCCATTGAGAATTCCGGAGAAATAAATCTCAACAAATTTGTTACTCCGTGAAATCGCAAAACGCGACTGCCTGAAACCAGAAACCTGGACCCCTGAAGCCAGAAACCCGGACTACGCGCAACGGGGAATCGCCATCTCTAAAAAACAAAAGAACCCGGCTCACCAAACCCAATGCTAAATCATAAATAAGACCGTCTCACCAAACAACAGGCTAATATCTATTCAGGCCGTCTCACCGGACTTATCTCTGTTCGAACCGCTTCCAGGCCCATATATTCTAAGACGGGCCCGGTCTGATCCGAAGATTCCCTGAAAAATACTCCTTCACCCCCACCACGACCCCAGCCTGCAATAAATGCCACTGAATCAGAGACATATTCGAGGACCATCTCCACCGGCGAGTCATTTCCAAATGCTTCATGGTATCTGTATTGGAGAACCAGGTGCTCTTCCTTTTCAAGGAGTTCAAGGTCGTGGATCATAGGGAGTTCTCCGGGAGAATGATTCGCAACAGCATACAGTCCCAGCCTCTCTTTCCAGAGAGGTGGAACCGGGCGAGGTTCCAGCCTTCTTCCTATGATCACAAGGTCGCCCCAGTTCATGGCCTGTATGAAAATCTTTTCTCCCTCGATCTCCTCCAGGAAGAACCACATTTCCCTGGATCTGGCCATCCTTCCGAATATCTTTTTTGCCGGAACGAAGGCGTGTTCATCCTCAGGCACAAGGTAAAATGAGTTCCCCTGGATCGTTGGATAGAGCAGGTTATCTTTCCAATCGAACCGGCATAGCATACCCGGCATGGCGTAGGTTCCGGTAAAATTCTCCAGCTGCTTACTTTCAACGGATGTGAAATGAACCGGTTGATGGGGGTTGGGTATATCCGCGATCTCTCCCGGAAATTGTTTAATATAGCGAACCATCAGTTCTTCATTCAGTTTCCAGGCGTTGGCAGTCCCCTCCGGTGAATTGGAAAGCATGACAGCACCCAGCCCTGCATCCGGTGCGATATAGAGTTGTGCTCTGTGAAACAGGGTGGAGCCGCCGTGTTCGTAAACTCTCCCCAGTTCGAAGGCCTTATTTCTGAATGTAAAGCATATCGCGGTGCGGTCGTCCAGGTCAAGTGCCATCCCTGCATTTTGAAGGGAGAACATCTGATGGAGGCTTTCTTGCCGAAGCAGGGCCGGCTCCTTTCCAAGGAATGATTGGCCGAAGAGCGTCATATCATGGATGGTAGAATAGATGCCTCCGGCTGGCAGATCGAATAGTGGCATCTCCCGAAACTCCTTACCTGAACGGTCATAACCCATGCTGTAGGATGCATCGATAGTTCCGTCCTCATAGAATCCAGACATTTCCATTCCCAATGGTGTGAAAATAGAATCAAGGATGTAGGAGGTGTATGTCTTCCCGCTGACCTGTTCAATGACTACTCCGAGCACGGCGTATCCCAGGTTGGAATAAGCTGTTATCCTTTCCACGGGAAAACAAGTGTATTGATTATTCAGGTAGTCGATAACCTCTGTGAATGGAGGGGGGGTCTGACAGAATTTGTTCAGGAACCGGTCCGACGGGATCCCGGCCTGATGCGTGAGGAGAGATCTCACGGTAATGGGGCCTGAATCCTCGAATCGCTGCCTGATGCCAAACCCGGGAAGGTAGTCGGTAAGAGGAGCATCCAAATCGATCAATTCATTTTCGGCCAGTTGCAGGATGGCTACTGCCGTAAACACTTTGGTAACAGATCCGATGAGAAACGGAGTGATCAGGGAGGTCTCTTCTTCGTTTTTCAGATTGGAGTAACCATAGTTACCCGAAAAGATCAGGCTATCACCCGTGAACACAGAATAACTGGCACCCACTGAACCCGATGAACGCAACTCTATTTGAAACCCGGATTGGAAATCCCGGATATATTCGCTCCAGGTTTCAGATTCCTGAGAGTAACAGGCCTGGATCAATAGAAGCATCAAATAAATCTCCAATTTAAATCTGATCATAGGATGTAAATTTTCTATACAATGTATGTATGCTATTCATTTATGAATGGTCATTCTAAGGGCGATCACCCCCCTCACTCGATCACTGCACCTTATAGTCCCACCTCTTTCTCCAGTCCGGTCATTCCGGAGTTCCGGTATTCCTCCGGACAGTCGATGGAGGGAAGGAAGGGTTTGATGTCCAGTACCGGGGTCCCGTCGAAGGCATCCACCCCGCTCACATATAAGGCATTACCTTTAATCCGGTTCAGTTTTACCACCGAAAAACCGATCGGGTTGGGCCGGTTGGGTGAGCGGGTGGCAAAAAGCCCGAATGACCTGGTGCTGCCCGGCGGCCTGACCGTGGTATGCCAGTTCCCGGAAAGGTGGAGGTGATAAAGAACAATGATGTACTCACTTTTTTCCAGCCCTTCCAGGGTGCCGGCATAGCGATCATCCAGCTCGATGATTCCGCTGTTTTCGGGATGGAGGGCTCCCTGCCGGGGTGCGCCGGACCGGGGATGGAGTTTTGTTCGGAATTGTCCGATCGACTGATATTCGATGGCCATGATCAGGTACGGATTTCTTTCCTGAAAGATAATACTTCACAGCCATTTTGTATATTGGGACTTCGGGGATCAAACCCCTGTACTAAAAATAGGCATATGATCAGGACATTCATGCGGTTAGGTTTCATCACTTTCGCCGTGGCTCTGTGCTTCGGCGGGACCGGAGTCGTGGCGCAGCAACCCTGCCACTGGCCCTGCTTTCACGGGCCCGAACGGACCAATATCTCTCCGGAATCGGGACTTCTGGATAAATGGCCGGAGGAAGGTCCTTCGCTGCTGTGGTCGGCTGAGGGACTGGGGAAAGGATATGCCACCGTTTCCATAGCCGATGGTCTGATATTCACTTCGGGCAAGACCGGACAGAGCACATTTGTCTATGCCTTCGACATGGATGGTCATCTGGTCTGGAAGGCTCCCAACGGGCAGTCATGGGAAACCGACCGGCAGTGGGCCAGGTCTTATGACGGAGCGAGGAGCACTCCCACCTGGGATGACGGGGTGGTATATCATCTGGGCGAGTTGGGCAGGCTGGCCGCTCTTGATGCGAAGAACGGAGCGGAACTCTGGGCGGTGGAACTCAGAGAGCGGTATAAAGCGGAGATTCCAGAGTACGGTTATTCCGAATCGGTTTATATCGATGGAGACCGTTTGTTTGTCTGTCCGGCAGGCGGGGAGGCATATATGGTTTGCCTGGACAAGAAGTCCGGCACGGAAATCTGGAGAAACGACCAGATCCCGGGGCATGTGGGATTCAGTTCCCTGATGCCTTTCGAATACGGCGGTTATTCCCAGCTGGCCGGAATGAGTTCCACCACAGTCTTCGGGGTAGATGCCACTACCGGAAAGCTGCTCTGGAGTATTCCCTTTGCCAACAGCAGGGATAACAATGTGGCCGATCCTCTATTCTCGGACGGAGAGGTGATCGTCTCCAGCGGGTACGGGAGAGGAACCATGAAGTTCAGACTATTGGAAGACGGCAGCCGCTTCGATACGGAGATCCTCTGGGATACCGAACTGATGGATAACCACCATGGAGGGGTTATCCTCTGGGAAGGATATCTTTACGGTGCAGGCCACAACAACAGGGGATGGTTCTGCCTCGATGCGGCAACCGGGGAGCAGCAGTGGAATGCGCAGGGGAAAGGATCGCTGATCCTGGCAGATGGAATGCTCTACTGCCTCGATGAACGGGGAACGGTAACCCTCGTGAAAGCAGAGCCGGAAGCCTACCGGGAGACCGGACGCTTCCAGGTTCCTGAGGGTGGAACGGGAATGCACTGGGCCCACCCGGTGGTCTGCGGCGGAAGGCTTTATATCCGGTACGACGACCGTTTGTTTGTCTATCATGTTTCGGAAAATCCATAGATCCCGAACTAATTTAAAAACACTCAAAATAGCCCGGCAATTCCTTCATATTCAAGATGATCAATTATAGCTGACCGGGCATATCCTTCCGCGACGGTTCCATCTTCCAAATCTCTTCCAATTTGACCGGTACATTCAGCCTGGATTAAAAAATTCAGCGATGAACCAGTCTTTTTTTGCCGCTTTGATCCTGGCGATGATCCCGGCACTAACCCGGGGTCAGACCGATACCATCCTGATCGATCAGTATGATCTGGAGGGAGTGGTCATCTCTGCCGATAAACGGGAGAACCGGGTAATGGATGTGCCCGCATCGGCCACATCACTTTCAGGGTTTGCGGTGGAGAGCGAGCGGATCCGGGCCACCACCGATCTCACCGGACCGGTGCCCAATCTTTATATGCCCGATTACGGATCGAGACTGACCAGTCCCATCTACATCCGGGGGATCGGTTCCAGGATCAACTCTCCTTCCGTCGGGTTTTACATCGATGAAGTGGCGCTCTTTGAAAAGGCCACCTTTCATTTTGACATGTACGATATCCAGCGGATCGAGGTACTGAGGGGGCCTCAGGGAACCCTTTACGGCCGAAACACCATGGGAGGCATCGTTCATGTGATCACCAGGGAACCGGATAACCGGTTCGGTTTGAAGATGCTGGCCGAAGCCGGATCCTACGGTCAGCAACAGTATCAGCTCAAGACCGGGGGACCGTTGGTCAGTGACCGGCTCTTTGCCCAGGTCAATGGGTTCTACCGGGCCCGCAACGGTTTTCACTCCAATGAATTCACGGGCTCCCGGGTGGATCATCTGAAGAGCGGGGGAGGAAGGATCAAGCTGATCTTTAGGCCCGGTGCCGCCACCCGGCTCACCTGGCAGATTTACGGCGATATGAGCCATGAGGGAGGATATCCCTATGCGGTGGTCCCCGAAGATGACGAAGATCTGACCATCGGGTACGACCATGAAAGTTCCTACCGGAGAGATCTCACAGGTACTTCCCTGCGGGCAGAGCGGACCGGCGACCGGGTGGTCCTGCACAGCATCACGGCCTTCCAGACCTTCCGCGGAGCCCAGGATATCGACCAGGACTTCACACCCCTGAGCCTGCTCTGGGTGACCCAGGATCAGGATCAGCAGCTTTTTACCCAGGAATTCCGGATCAACAATGCCAGTGCCGGCGGACCGTTCCGTTGGATTGCCGGCGCGTACGGCTTCTACCAGGTGAACGATCAGCAGGTGGGGGTCACCTACGGGGAAGACGGAATTGCAGCGTTCGGTCTGCCCTACAGCTCCTATTCCTATGTGAAGCAGAGCGATATGACCAACTACGGAGCTGCCCTGTTCGGTCAGGGTTCCCTGAATAACCTGTTAATGAAAGGGATGGAACTGACCATGGGGGTTCGTGTCGATTATGAAAAGGACCGGCTCGATTTCACCTACGACCGTACGGCCAACGGGACCCCTTCGAGGGCCGATGAATTCGCATCGGATTTCGACTTTTTCGAAATCCTCCCGAAGCTCTCCCTGAAATACCAGTGGAACAGCGATCAGATGACCTACCTGAGTGCCACCCGGGGCTACAAGAGCGGCGGATTCAACACCACCTTCGAACGGGAGGAGGACCAGGCGTTCGATCCGGAGTACAGCTGGAACTATGAGGCGGGATGGAAAGCTGTTTTCGCAGGGAACAGGCTGAATCTGGGAGTGGCACTCTATTACATCGACTGGCAGAACCTGCAGGTGTATCAGCCCATTCCCAGCGGAAGGGGTTCCATGCTGAAGAATGCCGCCAGTGCCCACAGCAAAGGAGTGGAACTGGAACTGACCGCCCGGCCTGTCAGGAATTTCAGGCTCAGCGGCAGTGTGGGATATGCCGACGTGCGTTTCGACGACTTTGTACCCGATCCGGATGAGGCCCTGAACTACAGCGGCAACAGGGTGCCCTACGTTCCCGATCTGACCGGTTTTGCTTCCACCTCTTACCGGATCCCTTTGAAAGGGAGTCTGTTCAGTGAACTGGTGTTCGCACTGAACTGGAGGCAGACCGGCACCATTTACTGGAACGATGCCAATGAATACCATCAGGAACCCTACGGACTGATGGGAGCCAACGTACATCTGGGCATAGCGGATTTCGACATCCGGCTATGGTCCGACAATTTGTTGAACCGTGACTATCGCTCATTCCAGTTCACGGCCATCGGGAATGTATACGCACAACCCGGCCGTCCCCGTACGGTTGGTGTCACTCTGAGTTATGAACTGTAGATGATCGATTAGCACAAGGAATGATTCGGAAATAACCCATGAGACCGGCACAGAAATATAGCACCCTGCTCAGTCTTTACGTGGCCCAGTCGATCCCGATGAGCTTCTTCTCCACGGTGATGCCGGTGATTATGCGGTTGGAGAACTACTCTCTGGAGAGCATCGGGCTGATGCAGCTGATCAAGATCCCCTGGATCCTGAAGTTCTTCTGGTCGCCCTGGGTAGACCGCAGTGCCGGCCGCCGCCACGGCTACAAGACCTGGATCATCGCCTCCGAATTGTTTTATGCGGTGGTGATCATATCCATCGGTTTTTTCAGCCTGGCCACCGATTTCAGGACCATTGTGGTATTGATGATCGTGGCATTCTTTCTCTCTGCCACCCAGGATATTGCATCCGATGCGGTAGCCATCAAGATCCTTCAGAAACGACAGCGAAGCTTTGGCAACAGTGTCCAGTCGTCGGGAAGTTTCCTGGGCACCCTGGTGGGCAGCGGGGTATTGCTGGTTCTCTATGCCTCGGTGGGATGGCAGGGGATGATGTTCCTTTTGAGCGGGGTGGTTGTGGTGGCCCTGATCCCTCTGCTGCTGAATGTCAGAAATTCCGATACACTGGCTCCCAGAGATGCGACTCCTCCCAGGATGAGAGATATTTTCACTTTCTTTCGCTCCGGCATTGTGGTACGCCGGGCGTTCTTCCTGATGATCTTTTACTCGGGCATCCTGGGGATCCTGGTGTTGCTGAAACCTTTCCTGGTGGACCTGGGGTATGAGGTGAAGAAGATCGGGTTTATCGCCGGGATATACGGAACGGCCATCGGCGCCGGGTGTGCTTTTATCGCGGGACTGATTATACG
Organism: uncultured Bacteroides sp.; assembly: GCA_964579515.1. Lineage (GTDB taxonomy): Bacteria > Bacteroidota > Bacteroidia > Bacteroidales. The sequence goes on from CAZOHA010000001.1 coordinate 53,885, forward strand.
GCGGATCGGGAACAGGAATGCGGTCATGGTCATGGGGTTCTACAGCTTTCTGACCGCACTTTTCTTCTCCGCAGTCCTGGTCCGGTACCCCACACCCGGAGTGATCTATGCCGGAGTGGCCATGCTCTGGAGCAGTTATGCCATGTCGTCGGTGGTGGTCTATACGGTGTCCATGAACCTGGTGCGCCCGGGAAGGGAGGGAACCGATTATTCGATACAGATCGTGATCACTCACCTCAGCGGGCTGTTGATGGCGGTGGTGAGCGGGATTATTGCAGACCGGATCGGTTACGGAGGATTTTTCAATCTGGAGGCCTCCTGGTCACTGCTGGTCCTGGCAGCTGCCGCACTGCTCTATAAGGAGGAGGGACAGGCAGAATTATGGGAGGCATGGATGATACGGGGGAAAGTAAGAGAAAAAAGTTTGTCGTGGAGATTGATCCGGAAATAGTCGAAAGGTACGATACACCCGGTCCCCGGTATACCAGTTACCCGCCGGCCAATTTGTTCCGGAAGGGATTCAGCGGGGAGGACTACCTGGACCGCGTGGCCCGTTCCAACCGGGAGGGGCCCGAGGGGATCTCGCTCTATATCCATGTCCCTTTCTGTCCCAGGCTTTGTCATTTCTGCGGATGCAACACCGAAGGGAGGAAGGACCGTGCTTTTGTTGAACGCTATTTCGATGCACTGCTGACCGAGATCGGTCAGGTGTCGGAAAAGCTGGACCAAAGGCGGCAGGTGACCCAGGTGCACTGGGGAGGGGGGACCCCCAATTCGGTGGAGTGGGAACAGATCGGACGGGTGATGGGGTATTTCCGCGACCGGTTCAGGTTTATGGAGGATGCCGAGATCGCCATGGAGTGCAATCCCGCATATCTGGAGATTTCCGATGTGAACCGCCTGGCGGAAATGGGATTCAACCGGGTCAGCCTGGGCATCCAGGATTTCAGTGAGGAGGTCCTCCGGATCATCAACAGGAGCCCTTCCAGACTTCCCGCGGGGGAACTGGTGCAGGAGATCCGCCGGAGAGGCATCGGGGTGAACCTCGATTTCGTGTATGGGTTGCCCGGCCAGACCCTGGATGGCTATCTGGACACCCTGCGGAAGGCAGTGGATATCCGGCCTCAAAGACTGGTCACATTCAGCTATGCCCATGTACCCTGGGTGAAAAAGGCCCAGAAGATCCTGGAGAAAGCAGGCCTGCCCTCCCCGGAGGAGAAGCTTCAGATGCTGGCGGGCGGATACGAACTGCTCACCGGGGCGGGCTATCAGGCCATCGGGATGGACCATTTCGCTCTGCCCGAAGATGAAATGACGGAGGCTTTCCGGTCACATTCCCTGCACCGGAATTTCCAGGGGTACTGCACGCTGAAGCATACCGGACAGGTTTACGCCTTCGGAGCCTCGGCCATCAGCCAGCTCCACAGCGCCTATTTCCAGAATAGCAAGGAGGCGCTGCAGTACATGGAAAGCCTGGAAAAGGGAGTGCTTCCGGTTGTCAGGGGATACCTGGTGGATCAACAGGAGAAGGTGGTCAGGCAGGTGATCAACCAGATCATGTGTAACGGAACGGTCGATCTCGGAGAAGAGGCCGCGAAACTGGAGATGAGCCCTCAGGAACTCCGTCAGGCGACAGGTTTTAAACGGGAGGATTTCAGTCCTCTGATCGAGGACGGACTGGTGGAATTGACCGGAGATACGATCCGGGCCACCACTCTCGGGATGCTGCTGGTCAGGGTGATCGCACGGAAACTCGATCCGGCCTATACCGCATACCGGCAGAAATTCTCCAGGGTCATTTAGCAGAGTTTGAAATGAAGAAAACCATAAAAAAAGATACGGTCATTATCGGAGCGGGGATCACCGGGCTGACGGCCGCCTATTATCTGAAGAAGAAAGAGATTGATCTGCTGGTACTGGAGGAGCAGGAGCGGGCAGGAGGAGTGATCCGCACGGTGAAAGAGAATGGATTTATCTATGAGACCGGTCCCAATACCGGGGTACTGGGTCAACCTGAGGCAGCCCTGCTTTTTGAGGACCTCGGGGGAAAGGTCCCCCTGGAGATCGCTTCAGAAGAGGTGAAAAAGCGGTACGTTCTGAAGGATGGCCGGTGGGAACCGCTCCCGTCGGGACTGAAAGAGGCGGTCCGGACCCCTCTTTTCACCACAAAGGATAAATTCCGGATCCTCGGAGAACCTTTCCGCCGCCGGGGAAGGGATCCCGAGGAGAGTCTGGAAGGGCTGGTATTGAGACGCATGGGGAGAAGTTACCTGGATTATGCGGTGGACCCGTTTATACTGGGCGTCTATGCCGGGGATCCCCATGAATTGATCCCTAAATATGCGCTCCCCAAACTCTATAACCTGGAACAGGATTATGGCAGCTTTATCGGCGGTTCTGTCAGGAAGAAGCTGCGCGGAAAAACGGAACTGGAAAAGAAAGCCACCCGGGAGGTTTTCTCGGTGAAGGGAGGACTTCAGAACCTGGTGGACGCCCTTTACCGGGAGGTGGGTGAAGACACTTTCCGCTTCGGAGCCGGGGAAGTGACTGTGGAGCGGAAGGGGGACCGGTTCCAGGTCAGTTACCTAAATAAGGAGGGATCGAAAGAACAGGTGGAGACCGGCCGGGTGGTCGTTACCACCGGTGCCCATCACCTGCCGTCCATTTTTCCCGGTATCGGAGCGGACAGGATGGAGAAACTCTCCCGGATGCGGTATGCCCGGGTGATCGAGGTGACCCTGGGATTTAAATACTGGCATGGAAGGAAACTGGACGGATTCGGCGGGTTGATCCCTTATCGTGAACAGCGGGACCTTTTGGGGGTGTTGTTCCTTTCTTCGTTTCTTTCCGGCAGGGCCCCGGAGAAGGGGGCGCTGCTGACGCTCTTTTTGGGCGGTGTCCGCCGTCCCGATCTGTTCGAAAAGAGCGATGATGAGTTGATCGAAATCGTGAAAAGAGAGGTGACCGACCTGATGGAGCTGGAGGAGTTCGATCCGGACCTGTTCCGGATCACCCGGCACCGGTGGGCCATTCCACAGTACGAAAGATCGAGCGGAGAGCGGTTCCGGACCATCGCTGAGCTTGAGAATGAGTGGAGAGGGCTGTTGCTCCGGGGGAATTTCCAGGGGGGGATCGGGCTGGCCGATCGCATCAGACAGGGGAGGAAAGCAGCCGAAGAGATCCTTGAAAGCCGATGAAAGCAGTCGTCCTCGTTAACCTGGGCAGTCCCTCCTCTCCTTCAGTGCCCCATGTCAGGAGTTATTTGAAGGAGTTCCTGTCTGATCCCAATGTAATTTCCATTCCGTGGCTTCCCCGCTTTCTCCTGGTGTATGGGATCATCGCTCCGATCCGTTCCTTCAGGTCATCGCGGCTCTACCGGAAGCTTTGGAGAGAGGAGGGTTTTCCGCTGATCACCCACAGCCGCGAGCTGTACCGGGCGCTGAAGGCAGAACTGGAGCCCGAAGTCGATGCTAAGGCCGGGGCAGAACCTGAACCCGGGGCAAAAATGAAACTGTTCCTGGCCATGCGCTATGGAGAGCCCTCTTTAAAGGATTTGCTTCGCCGGCTGCGTAGTTCGGAGTTCGAGGAACTTCTGGTCGTCCCCCTCTATCCCCAGTTCGCCTCCTCCACCACCGGCAGTCTGATCAGTCTTGTTCAAAAGGAACTGGAGGGCAGTACCCTGTACGATTCGACCCGTTTGGTCCCGCATTTCCATCAGGAGGAGGAATTTATCTCTCTGTGGCAGAAAAAGATCCTGCAGGAGGATCCGGCGCAATATGACGCGGTGGTCTTCAGCTACCACGGTGTGCCGGTCAGGCAGACCGAGCAGTCGCATCCCGGGAAAAGCTGCAGTGAACTGCAGTGCGAATCGGTTTATGGGAGGGAGAACCTCCATTGCTACCGGTCCGCCTGTTTCCAGACCACCCGTTCTGTGACATCCGGTCTCGGGCTGGATCCCGGCAGAGTGCATACCGCTTTTCAGTCACGCTTCGGCCGGAACTGGCTGGAACCCTTTACCATGGATACGCTGGAAGAGATCCTGCGACGGGGGGGGAGTAAGGTACTGGTGATCAGTCCGGCATTTGTGGCCGACTGCCTCGAGACCGAGATCGAGATCGGGGAGGAGTATTGTGAGCGGTTTCTCCATGCGGGCGGGGAAAACCTGACGCTGGTGCCCTCCCTGAACGCCGATCCCGGATGGGTGGAATACCTTGCAGGGATGATCCGGGATACCACAAACAACACCATTCCCCTTTCGATGGCCCACCCCCTGACCGGGATCCGCTCCTGACGGGTCTCCCCCCTGACAAGGATCCGCTGCTGACGGGGTAAGGGCCGCAGTTCCTAGGACTCGCCGTAGACTTTCAGTACCGTTCTCCGGAGTTTTTTCCCCGCCGGGGTGACCAGGTGCAGGATATGGGTGGCGATCTCTTCCGGGGTGACCCATCTGGAAAAATCGGCTCCGGGCATGGCTTTTCGGTTTCCGGGGGTGTCGATGATGCTGGGAACCACCACCGAAGCGGTTACCCGGTGAGGTTCTCCCTCTTCGTTCACCACTTCGGCCAGCCGGAATACAAGGGATTTTGAAAGGCTGTAGCCGACCATTTTCGGGGCCGCTGAAGGGTCCAAGCCGGGCCGGGCACCTACATATATGATCTGCCCTCCCTCCGGCTGCTCCTTCATCATGGAGACAAGGGGCCGGGTGGAATTGTAGGCGGTGACAAAATTGAGCCGGTACATTTTTTCAAAACCGGAAAGCGAGGTTTTTTCCAGGGTTCCCATTCCGAAGCCGCCCACGGTCAGGACCGCTGCATCGACCTGTCCCCTCCGGCGGATCTCTTCGATGACGGACCGTGTTGCCTCTTCATCGGTCAGATCGGCACGGTAAGATTCGAGCCTGTCATGGGTCAGATAATCTTCGGGCGCCCGCTGGGAGACAATGGCCGAAACGCTGTCGCCTCTTTCGAGGAACCTTCGGGCCACTTCCGTTCCCAGGCTTCCGTTTGCACCTGTAATGACAATATGTTTCATGCGATGCTGTTGATGATTTCAATGACTAAACAACCGGATGGTAAAAGAGTTCCATGTTATGATATCAAATCATTTTCTATATTTACCCGGTACATTTTCTGCTGTATCATGTGGAAGACAGTCCTGGCCCTGCTGGTGACCATCGTGGTTATCCCTTTTCTTGCATTCCGGTTCGATGATCCCCTGACTCCCCTTCAGCACGCGGTGCTCACCAGACTGGTCGTGGTCTACCTGAGCGCTGCATTGCTCTGCTTCATCGTGAGCACACTCTCCTCCAACCACAGCCAGGTGGACAAGCTCTGGAGCCTGATGCCGCTGGTGTATACCTGGATAGTGGCTTCAGCGGCGGGATTTGAGCTTCGCCTGGTGATCATGGCGCTTCTGGTGACCGCCTGGGGCCTGAGGCTCACCTACAATTTCTCCAGGAGGGGAGGTTACTCGATCCGGTTCTGGAGCGGAGAGGAGGATTACCGCTGGTCGATCCTTCAGGCGAAACCCGAATTCAACCCCCGCTGGCGCTGGGTGCTCTTCAACCTGCTCTTTATCTCCCTCTATCAGATGGGTTTGATCCTGATGATCACGCTTCCTGCGGTACGGAGCATGAACGGGAGGCCATTCACCTGGTGGGATGCTCTTTTAAGCGTGCTGATCCTGTTCTTTATCGTGATCGAAACGGTAGCCGATCAGCAGCAGTGGAACTATCACCGGCAAAAGAGTGTCCTGAAAGAAAAGGGAGAAGAACTGCCCGGACCCTACCGGAAGGGATTCATCGACACCGGTCTCTGGGGGATGGTCCGTCATCCCAATTACGCGGCGGAGCAGGCCATCTGGATCACCTTCTATTTTTTCAGTGTGGCCGCCACCGGCCAGTGGATCAACTGGTCAGTGATGGGAGCCATATTACTGGTGCTGCTGTTCTGGGGAAGCAGCAATTTCAGCGAGTCGGTCTCCGCCTCCAAGTATCCGGAATACTCCGATTACCAGTCGAGGGTGCCCCGGTTCGTTCCGGTAAGGAAAAAGTAAAAGAGTGCCCTGCTGCCAGTTTCTCCTCTTTCTTTGAAGGGCAAATAATTAGTAAGTTTGAAGCTTCACCCATCTGACCCCTGCGATGCTGAACAGGATCATTCTACTGAGCGTACGCCATAAACTTATTGTTCTCCTATTAACGGCCTTTTTCATCGGTTTCGGCATCTACGCCATCTTTAACATACCGCTGGGAGCCGTTCCCGATATAACCACCAACCAGGTTCAGGTGATCACCACCTCCACCAGTCTCTCGACACAGGATGTGGAGCAGTTTATCACCTACCCGGTGGAGCTTGAAATGTCCAACCTTCCGGGGGTGACCGAGATCCGTTCCATTTCAAAGTTCGGACTCTCGGTGGTGACCATTGTATTCGAAGACGGAATGGGCACCTACCTTCCCCGCCAGCTGATTGCAGAGAAGATTAAAAGTGCGGCCGAACAGATCCCCGAGGGGTTCGGAACCCCGGAGATGGGCCCCATCTCCACAGGGCTCGGTGAGATCTATCAGTACATACTCGATACAGAACCGGGTTTTGAGGAGCGGTATTCCATTATGGAATTGCGGACGATCCAGGACTGGCTGGTCAAAAGGCAGCTCTCAGGCATTCCCGGCGTGGTAGAGGTCAACACCTGGGGAGGATACCTGAAACAGTATGAAGTGGCTCTCGATCCTGAAAGGCTCAGGAGCCAGGGTGTGACCCTGCTGGAGGTCTTCGATGCGGTGGAGAAAAGCAACAGTGTGGCGGGGGGAGCTTACATCGAAAAAGAGAACCAGAGTTACTTCATTCGCGGGGAGGGATTGATCACTTCTCTGGAGGAGCTGGAACAGGTAGTGGTAAGCAATGATAACGGTGTACCGCTTCTGATAAGGGACCTGGCCACTGTCAGATTCGGTCATGCAAACCGTTTTGGCGCCATCACCGCCAACGGGGAAGGGGAAAAGGTGATGGGTCAGATCATGATGCTGAAGGATGCCAATTCCAACAGGGTGATTGAAGCGGTCAAACAGCGGGTGGAAGAAGTCCAGGAGACCCTGCCCGAGGGAGTATACATCAATCCCATTCTGGAAAGGAGCGAGTTGATCGGTAAAACCTCCCATACTGTATTCGAAAATCTGCTCTTCGGTTGTTTGATTGTGTTCGTGATCGTGGTGCTTCTTCTGGGAGATCTCCGGTCGGGGCTGGTCATCGCCTCCATTATCCCCCTCTCGCTCCTGTTTACCATTTCGATGATGTTCCTTTTCGGGATCGATGCGAACCTGATGAGCCTGGGGGCACTGGACTTCGGAATTATCATCGACGGTGCGGTGATCATCGTCGAGTTCATTGCGGTGAAACTGACCATGAACCGGGGTGAACTGGAAGGTGTGGCCGGAGAAAAACGGCAGAGCCTGATGGACCGGATCACCTACGATGGTGCCTCACGGATGATCAACTCGGCCATCTTCGGACAGCTGATCATCCTGATCGTTTTCATTCCGGTATTGTCCCTGAGTGGTGTGGAGGGCAAAATGTTCCGGCCCATGGCACTCTCGTTCAGTTTTGCATTGATCGGGGCCATGTTTTTCGGGATCACCTGGTTGCCTATGATATCCTCGGTCTTCCTGCGCCCGGAGAAAAGAAAGAAATTCCTGATTACCCGCTGGGTCATGCGACTGATCTACCGGACGTATGATCCGGTTATCCGCTGGTCCTATTCCCACAAGTGGGTCATATTCACTCTCGGGGTCGGCTCGCTGATCATTACCGGGGTTGTCTTCTCCAGAATGGGTGGGGAGTTCGTACCCACTTTGGATGAAGGGGATTTTGTGATACAGCCCGTTTTAAGAACAGGGACCTCCCTTTCCAAAACCGTGGAGATGACCACACGTATGGAGCAGATCCTGATGGAGTCATTTCCCGAGGTGGATCAGATCGTTTGCCGGATAGGGGCGGCTGAGGTACCCACCGACCCCATGTCGATGGAGGAGATTGATATGATTATCAAGCTGAGACCCAAAGATGAATGGGTATCTGCTGAAAGCAAGGAGGAGCTGGCCAACCGGTTCAAAGAGGCCCTGGGGGTGATACCTGGTGTCGAATATGAATTCACTCAGCCCATAGAAATGCGTTTCAATGAATTGATCACAGGGGTCAGAGCCGATCTGGCCATTAAGATTTTCGGTGAGGATCTGATGTTGCTTGACCAGAAGGCCCAGGAAATCAAGGAACTTATCGATGATGTGCCCGGGGCAGCTGACGTGATCATCGAAAAGACTGTGGGTTTGCCCCAGATGAGTGTGGAGTATGATCGCAGCAGACTGGCCTATTACGGACTGACGGTGGAAGAGCTGAACCGGTATCTGGCCATGGCCTTCGGGGGCTCCAGTGCCGGGGTTGTATTTGAAGGAGAGAGGCGATTTGACCTGGTGGTCAGGCTGCTGCCGCAATACCGTAACGATATAGAACACCTCCGGAATCTCCCTGTGACTCTTCCCGGGGGCAGGCAGGTTCCTTTGAGGGAGGTGGCAGCGATCGATTATACCACCGGCCCGGCGAAGATTTCAAGGGACGATACCCGCCGCAGGGTGGTGGTCAGTGTGAATGTGAGGAACCGGGACCTTGAATCACTCGTGGAAGAGATCCGGGGAATTCTGGATGAGGGTCTGGCCCTTCCGGCCGGATACTCGCTCGATTACGGGGGACAGTTCGAAAACCTGCAGAATGCTTCCAGAAGGTTGAGGGTTGCAGTACCCATTGCGCTTCTGCTGATCTTCATTTTCCTGCATTTCGCCTTCAGTTCATTCAAGGAGGCAGCCCTGATCTTCACAGCCGTGCCACTTTCGGCAGTGGGAGGGGTCTTTTTATTATTGATCAGGGGGATGCCGTTCAGTATTTCGGCAGGGATCGGATTCATTGCCCTCTTCGGGGTGGCAGTATTGAATGGAATTGTACTGATCGATCATCTGAAGGAACTGAAAGCATCGGGTGACTATTCGTTGAAGGAGCGGATCCTGAAGGGCTCCAGGGAGCGGCTCCGGCCGGTCCTGCTGACTGCTTCGGCTGCTGCACTGGGTTTCCTCCCCATGGCAATATCCACTTCGGCGGGAGCTGAGGTGCAGCGTCCCCTTGCCACGGTAGTGATCGGCGGACTGGTCACCTCCACCCTGCTCACCATGCTGATGCTGCCACTTCTCTATGCGGTGGTGGATGACATCACCGGCATTCAATGGTGGCCTCCCCGGTTCAGGAGAAACAGAACTGTTCTTTTTCTCCTTCTCCTGATCCTTCCTTTCAAGCTCCATTCTCAGACAAATGAACGTGATCATGAAGAGCTGACACTACAAACGGCACTGGATATTGCCTTCGAACATAACGGGGAACTGGAGGCATACAGGCTTCAGGCAGAGGAGAGCAGGGCATGGATAAGAACCGCATATGCGATCGACCGGACCTCCTTTTTCTTTAATTGCGATGAGAACAATGTGGCAGCCAATGATTATCCCATCGGTGTTCTCGGCGGCAGCCAGCGGTTCGATTTTCCCACCCTGTACGGTGCGAGGAAGGATGTGAATGAATGGGGTTACCTGAGGGCAACGGATCTGCTGGAGCAGAAGCGGCGCATGCTGGCCCGGGATGTTTCAAAAACCTACTACAGGTGGTGGTACCTGCATCTCCGGAAGCAACGCTACCGGCAGCTGGATAGCATTTATGCTGATCTCTCCCGCCTCACTGAACTGGGCTACCGGCAGGGGGAACTGAAATATCTGGACTGGCTGAATGCCCGCTCCACCCGCCAGCAGGTGATTCTTGAACTGAACCGGGTGGCCGGAGAAACGGAGAGGGCCCGTTTATCTCTGTTTTCCCTGATGCAGTACGATACCATATTTCTTCCACCCTCCCAGGAGATGAGTATTCTGAATGTTCTCCCCGACAGCGCCGGAGAAGATCCGGGTCTCCGGTTCCTCAGGCATACGGTCCGGCAGCTGGAGGCGGAGCTGCGGGTGGAAAAACAAGAATTACTACCCGATATTACCGTCAGCTACTTCAACGGAACCAACCGCTATCCCGGCGCCAGAAACTACCAGGGCTTTGAAGTGGGAATGGGATTGCCCCTGTTTTTCGGCAATCAGAGGGCACGAATCGAAGCCAAAGAACTGTCGATGGAGGCGGCTCTCCACTTTCAGCAATCCTACCTCAGAAATTATGAAGCAAGAATTGCCGAGGGCCTGGCGGAACTTGAAACAATCAGGGAATCCGTGGAATTTTACACGCATTCAGGACATGATCTTTCCCGGGAACTCATACGTTTCTCAAAACGGAGTCTGGAAGCAGGGGAAATTGACGTTTTTCAGTTTATTCAGAGTATGGAAAGGGCATTGGAGATCGAGCTGGGATACCTGGATGATCTGCATGAATACAATCAGAAAGTCCTGGATATAAATTACATGACTTTGAACTAACGCCATTGTTTATGATTACAAGAATCTTATGGATCAGCACTATCCTGATCATTCTGGTATCATCCTGCAGCCGGTCAGGGAATGCAGGGAATGCAGGGAATGCAGGGAATGGGGGGAATGGAGGGGATGCCAGGAATGCCGGGAATATCGCTAATACCGGCGATGCCGGTAATACCGGTTTACCGGATGGGTCATCGCCGGATCAGGAGGATCCCGGCCGGGTATTTCTTACCAGGCAGCAATTCAATTCTCTGGAGATGGAGTTGGATGAGCCCAAAAAAGTTTCTTTCGGCGCCACTATTCATTCGAATGGGTACCTGGAACCGGTTCCTTCAGGCAGTGCAAGGGTGAGTGCCCAGATTCCGGGCAGGGTCACCCGGATCGTGCATCTGGTGGGTGAGCAGGTATCGCGTGGAGAGGTACTTTTCACGATGGAAAGTCAGGAGTTGATCGGACTTCAGCAACAATACGCAGAGGCAGTACAGAGATTACGCAGGCTCGAAGCGGAATATGAACGGGTGAAAGTACTTTCTGAAGAAAACGTGATGGCAGGGAAAGAGCTGCAGGTAACAGAGAGCGAGTATCTCACGGCAAAGGCGATCATGGAGGGTCTGAAAGCCAGGATCGGAATCCTGGATCAATCTTTATGGACAGCTGAAAAGGGGGAAATCAGTCCCACACTTTCGGTGAGGGCCCCCATTTCAGGCACGGTTATCACCCAGGATCTTCAGCTCGGCCAATTCCTTGAAACTGGTGAACATGTGGCCGAACTGGCAGATTTGGAGCATTTGCAGCTGAACCTGCGGGTCTATGAGAAGGACCTGAACAGGGTTGAAGTCGGGCAGCAGGTCCGGTTTCATATTCCAGGGGATCAAGAGGTGTGCGGTGCCAGAATATTGCGTATGGCCAGGACGATAGATGAAGAGTCCCGGACCATTCCGGTCATTGCGGTCATCGATCCGGGATGCGGGCTGCATATGGCCCATCATCAATTCGTGGAAGCTGAAATCCTTTCTTCTGAACGGGAAGTACTCGCCGTCCCCTCAGAAGCCGTTATGGAGGAGAATGGAAGTTCATTTGTTTTTATCGTCGAAGCGGAATCGGAGGAAGGGATCACCCTGAGGAAGAAGGAGGTCCGCCCAGGAGGAACCGATCGGGGCTATACCGAGATTCTCGCCCCGGCTTTGAACAAAATACTGTGGAAAGGTGCTTACTACCTGGAGACAGAGTAGTCGCCATTGGTCAGAGAGAAGATAATGAGTAATCGCTGTCTAGGTTTGGTATTCACCCTATGGGCAGGCCATCTGAGCCTCACGGCCCAAACGGGTGTTTCGATACAGCAGGACACTGCCGGCATGGTGTTCGAACTGGGTGAGGTGCAGGTAACCGGCACCCGGGGGAATCCTTTTGTTCCGGTGCTGCAACTGGAGGAGATTGAGCAGCTGCAGCAGACCGATGTGGCCTCCGCGCTCTCCTATCTGCCCGGAGTCCATTTCATCCACCAGGGTCCGCGCAACGACGGGATGGTGAGCGTAAGGGGATTCGACCTCCGGCAGGTACCGGTCTATGTGGACGGGGTTCCGGTCTATGTCTCCTATGACGGATACACCGATCTTTCCAGGTTCCTGGTGGCCGATCTATCAAAAATATCGGTCACCCGAGGGGAAACCTCCGTACTGTTGGGTCCCAACAATCTGGGAGGTGCTATCAATCTGGTGACACGGAAGCCTGCCTCTGAACTGGAATTTGATGCGGAGGGAGGGATCTTCCTGGATCGCAGCGGTTGGGGGGGGTGGAGGTCTTCGCTGAATCTGGGCAGCAGGATGAACAAGTTCTTTGTACAGCTGGGGGCCGGAGCCATACAAAGGGAACCATTCGCCCTGTCGGGCAGGGATCAGAGTTTTTCCGGGGAAGAATTGCTGGTTCGTGATAATTCTCAGTTCCGGGATCTGCGCACCTCCGTTAAGCTGGGCTACATAAAGCCAGGAGGAAAAGACAGCTATGTGCTTTCTTACCAGTACCAGGACGGATCGAAGGGAGTGCCGGAGTATACCGGGGAGGATCCTAACCAGCGGGTGCGGTTCTGGAGGTTTCCGGCGGTGATCAAGCAGGGGGTTCATTTCAACGGACGCACCAGCCTGGGCAGAAAGGCCTACCTGCAGACCAGGCTGTTTTACGACGACTATTTCAGTGATCTGAGAAGTTACGATGACAACACCTACAACAGTCAGACTTTAAGAAGCTCTTTTACCAGCATTTACGACGACAGGACACTGGGAGGTTCGGTGATCCTCTCCCCGGGCAACCTGGGAGGACATGAATTCCGATCTGCTTTCCATGTAGTGTATGATCACCATAGCGAGAGAAACATCCATCCGCAGGAGGAGCCTTTTCGCTACTTCAGGGACATCACTTTTTCCGCCGGTGTGGAAGACCGGATGAACCTCTCGGAGAAGCTCGATGCGGTGGCGGGGGTGAGTGTGCATTACCGCAATAATCTGCAGGCGGATGATTTTGATCCCGGCACCGGTTCCGTCGCAGAGTTCCCGGACCATCAAAACTGGTCCCCCAACCTTCTGGCAGGCCTCCGTTACCGCTTCAGCGACCGCCACCTGGCGGGCCTGAACATCTCCCGGAAGACCCGCTTTCCCACCATGAAGGACCGGTACTCCTACCGGCTGGGGCGGTCCCTGCCCAATCCCGGACTGGAACCGGAAGCCTCATGGAATTCCGACCTCTCCTACATTTACCGACGGAATGAGAAACTGCAGATCCGGACGTCACTTTTCTTCAGCAGGCTCAGGCAAACCATCCAGGAGGTGTATGGAGTCGACCCCGAAAACTCGGCTGTCTATCAGTTCCAGAATACGGGTGATGCCCGTTTTTACGGGTGGGAGCTGGACGCCGGTTGGAAACCAGTCCGGATTCTGGAAACAGGTTTACAATATAGCCTCACCCGGCGGGAGAACCTGACCCGCCCCGATCTCTATTTCACCGATGTTCCCGTCCACCGGGTGTATGGTTTTGCAGAAGTAAAACCGTTCCGCAGGCTCAGGTTCAGGGTTTCGGGAATGTATAACTCTGAAAGGATCAGCAATTCCGACGGCAGCTTCCGGGCTGATTCGTTTTTCAGGATGGATACAGGTTTTTCCCTGACCATCCTGAAGGCGCTCATGCTGACGGGTTCTGTCAAAAACCTCTGGGATGCCGCCTACAGTTATGTGGAGGGGTATCCGGCTCCCGGGAGGGAGTTCTATCTTGGATTAAGGTACCAGATTCGTTAGTAACATCCTCATCACAGAATTCATATGCGTCGCAGTTTACGTGTAAAAAAAGTTATTCTTCTGACAGCACTGGGGCTTTTGGCCTCCGGTCCGGTCAGGAGACAATTGATTCATCCAATGTATCCTTTCAGGCACTGAGAGGAAAATCGGACAAAGTACCCGGCACGACAACGGGGTCTTCAGATGTAACTTGACCGTAAACAGGCTCGATTTGGGTGTGGGTTTAAAGGGACCGGAATGGTGGGGAATCTGGTGGAGATCTACATAATTTGTGTAACTTTCCCTGAAACTACACCCTCAAGCCCATGAAGGCCAAGATCATATTCATCGTCCTGCTGACCATCCTGCTGATTGTCTTTGTACTTCAGAACACCTCTCCGGCAGTGGTGAAACTCTGGTTCTGGCAGCTGGAACTTCCCGTGGCACTTCTCCTGTTCGTCTGTTTTTCGGTGGGACTGATCGTGGGTTTGCTGATCCCCGGATCCGGGAGAAAGGAGCCCCGTAAAAAGGAATCGCAAAAAGAGCCGCAGAAGAAGAAGGAAGACCCCCGGATTGATGATCTCTTTGTGAAAGACGAATAAAATGAAGGAGTTCTTCGCCATTCCCGGGATCAGGTACACGGTCATTACCCTGGCCACCCTTCTGGTGGCCCTGATCATCTCCAAGATCCTGAGGATCCTGATCACCCGTTTTCTCAAGCGCTCTTCCCGGAAACTCAAAGTGGTGGACCACACCCAGTTCAATTTTATGAAGAATGCGGTCACCTTTTTCGTATTCCTCGGGGCGATCATCTTCATTTTCTATACGATCCCGGCATTGAAAACACTCAGCCTCACTCTGTTCGCAGGGGCGGGGATCCTCACGGCCATTGCCCTGTTCGCTTCCCAGGAGGCGTTCGCTAACATTATCAGCGGGATCTTTATTGTGATCTTCAAACCGTTCCGGGTCAACGACCTGGTCGATGTGGGGAGCCTTCCCAAGGGACGGGTGGAGGATATCACCCTCCGGCATACCGTGATCCGGAATTTCGAGAACCGGAGGATGATCATTCCCAATTCGGTGATCAGCTCTGAGATCGTCATCAATTCGAGCATCGTGGAGGAGGAGGTGTGCAATTTCGTGGATATGGGGATCAGCTACGATTCGGATGTCGAACTTGCCATGGAGATTATGCGCAGCGAATCGGTGAAGCATCCGAATTTTCTCGATAAGCGCTCCAAGGAGGAGAAAGAGGAGGGCAAAGAGGCGGTCAATGTGCGGGTGATCGGACTGGGAGATTCTTCGGTCAACCTGAGGGCCTATGTATGGACGGTCGATCATTCGGCGGGTTTCAACCTGAAGACGGACCTGTATAAATCGATTAAACAGGAGTTCGACGCTCGGGGGATTGAGATACCTTTCCCTCATCGGACCATTGTTCAGAAAAAGGTGAAATAGTCATGGCAAGATTTCTGAGAGACCGGAGCTCTTCGAAGGGGATGATGCCCGGTTCCATGATCCTGATAGGAAATCAGAAAATGGAGAAGCCGGTGATCCGGCAGATGCAGTTCGATGCGGAAAACCTGGAGGAGCATGAACCGGGATCACTGGATGAGGCCGCCGATGCGATCATCCCCGGCAGGGTGACCTGGATCAATGTGTACGGTCTACATGATATGAAGATGATGGAGCGGGTTCAGGAGCGTTTCGGGATCCACCCCCTGTTGATGGAGGATATCCTGAATACCGATCAGCGCCCGATCTTTATTGAAAGCGAGAATTACAATGCATTTATCCTGAAGATGTTCGAGTATGATGAAAAAGAGAAAAGCATTCATACCGAGCAATTTACCCTTATCCTGGGACCCCATTTCGTGCTGACCCTCCAGGAACAGACCGGCGATGTGCTGGAACCGGTAAGGGAGCGGATCCGGAGTACGAAGATAAGGACCCGGCTGATCGACGCCGATTACCTGACATATGCCCTGCTGGATACTCTCGTCGATAATTACATCCTGCTGATCGAACAGCTGGGCAGGGAGGTGGAGTCGGTGGAGAAACGGCTCTTCACCGATCCAACCAGGCTCCTGGTGGAGGAAATCTACCGACTGAAGACCGAGTTATCCTATATCCGTAAATCGGTCCGGCCGGTGAGGGAGGTGATGAGCCAGGTGTTAAAGTCGGACCTGACGATGTTCCAGGACAAGTACCGGCACTACCTGACCGATCTTCAGGATCTGGTAGTCCAGGCCACTGAAGCCATTGAGCTGTACAGCGGGATGATCCTGGACCATCTCCATATTTACCAGACCCATGTCAGCAACCGGTCCAACGAAGTGATGAAGGTGCTGACCATCTTCGCTGCGATCTTCATCCCCCTGACATTTCTGGCCGGGATTTACGGCATGAACTTCGAGTATATACCGGAACTGGAATTCCGGTACAGTTATCCGATCTTCTGGGGGGTGGTGGTGATCATTGCCGTTGCACTTCTTCTCTATTTCCGGCGTAAGAAGTGGCTCTGAAGGGTTTCAGTGGTCAATCGCCCGAGATCTCCTTCAGTGTCATGGCAATCAGCAGCGCTCTCTCGAGCAGACTGTGGCGGAGAACAAATTCCGACCGGTCCTGCGATTTCTGGCCGATGGGCCCGAATCCGTCCAGTACATGTTTTCCTTCTTCCACAAAACAGATATCTGAGGAGCTCCAGCGGTGTTCCCCGGCTGTCCGGATATCCAGGCTCCTGGCCAGTTTGCTGACCCTGGAATGGAACTCCTTCACCTGGTCGGTCTCCAGCATCGGGTCGCGGCTCAGACCGCCGTCCATCTGAAAATGGATCTTCGAACCGTATTTCCGGGCCGGGATCATCTTTTTCAGTTTCCGGTCGACCTCGCTGAATTGTTCTTTCTGGTTGTAACGGACACTGAGCAGGACCTCCCCGTGTGCATAGGGCTGCATGATGTTGGTGTTGAGGGAGGATTTATACGGGGCGATCACCAGCGTCTCGTCATCCATGGAGAGTTCGCACCAGCTGTTGATCAATCGTGTAAAGACACTGGCAGCCAGGGTGACCAGCTTGGAATCATCGGTGCTTTTCAGATGCATATTGCAGCGGTAGAAGGCTGAGCCCGAGCGGGATGTGATCAGACTGCCGGAAAGGTCTCCGCCGTGGAGCCCCACCACGAAATTCGACTGCCGGGATTTCTGCCTGACCTGTTCCCTGGAGAACTTTCCCTGGAGGCTGTCGTCGGAGGTAAGCAGGATCCCGATCTTCATCCTCCGTAAAACACGAATGAACCGTAAGGACTGGAGGGCGGCCAGGGCGGCGATGATCCCCCCTTTATGCTCCCAGATTCCCGTTCCGCTCAGTCGCTGGTCGTGCACTTGAAAGTACTCGTGTTCCGAGATCTTCTTGCGGTTGTCGAGGCAGCCGAGCAGCAGGATATCGAATTGCTCGTCGAAGGAGTTGGTAAAGAAAAGGAGATTTCCCACCTCCACCTGGGGAATGACCTGGTGAGCGAAGCCGAGGGTGGCCAGCTCTTTCCGGACCAGGTTGCCGAATTCATTGACCCCCTCCACGTTCCTCACATGCGTGTTGATGTTTACCGCCCTCTGCAGAAGCCTCTCGTGGTGTTCCTGCCGGCTCCTCAGAAATCCCCTGATGCGAACATTTGCTGGTACCCGGGTCCCCGGGGCCTGCTGATCGGAATGGGTGATCCGGCTGGCGAAGTAGCGGACAGCCGCCACATCGAGCATTTTGTTCACGAGGGCCTGGTAGTCGTATCCTGCCACTGAAGCTGCATGCACATAGGAACCGGTGAGTCCGAGACTGGCCATGCTGTTGATCTCCAGAATATAGATCCGTTGTTGTTCGTCCATCCGGATGTCCACCCTGGAAAAGTCACGGAGCTGAAGGGCCTTATAGGCCGCGATGCATTGCTGCCTCATCTCCTTTGCCAGACTCTCCGGAAGGTCGGCCGGACAGATCTTTTGGCGTGGCTGTTCTCTCTTATGTTCCTCGGTCTGTATCGCATCCGGATCATTTTCCAGGTCGATCTCGAGGATCGGAAAGGTCTCCACCGGATTGTTCCCGATCAGCCCGACGGCAAACTCCCTGCCCCGGATGAACTGCTCCACCAGAGCCTGTTGCTCGAATTCTTTTACGATAAACTCCACCGCCTCTTTCAGATCCTGTTCGTTTGTCACCACCCTCAGGCCAAAGGATACACTCTCCATCTTCGGTTTCACGATCACCGGAAACTTCACCTGTGAAAGATCTTCTTCCCCTCCCGAGAAGACCCAGAAATCGGGGGTGGAGATGCCATTCTTCTGCAGAATGATCTTGGTGATCACTTTATCCAGGGCCAGGGCGTGTCCCGAGGGACTGGATCCCACATAGGGGATGCCGAGCATTTCCAGCATGGAGGGAATGTGAGTGTAACGGCTCTCTCCCTGGATTCCGTAGGCCATGTTGAAGACCATCCCCATCTGCTCCCCGTCGATCACCTTGGGCATGAACTGCTGGAGCTGTTCGATCACCTTCATGTTTCCGTCGATCACCTCCACATTGTGCCCTCCGGATTCGAGCGAGGAAGCCACCCGTTTGACGGTCTCGGGATTGTAGACCTCCTTGTTCTGCATTCCGAACACATTGATCACCCCGCTCAGGTCCTTGTTGTAAATAATGGCCACTTTCATGTCAGATCACATTAAATCCGCACATATTCAGGAAATTTCTCATGATCAGAAGGCCGTTCACCCCCGATACCTCCGGATGGCTCTGGAATCCATAGACCGGTTTTTTCCTGTGACGGATGATCTCGATCTCACAGCTATCCGATTCTCCCAGTTTGATGAAGTCTTTGGGCATTTTCCAGACCATGTACTGGTGTTGCTTTCTGAGGGTGACCTCATCGGAGATCAGACCCTGAAAAATGGGATCCTCCGGGTCGGTGATCCGGACAGTCTCCATCCGCTGGTTGTATTTCGCCATCTTTTTGATGCGGCCCAGGTGAGCCACCGCAATGATCTCATAACCCAGGCATACCCCCATGACCGGTACGTCATAGTTCATCATGGCCACGAAATCGGCGGTCAGGTTGAGTGGTTCGTAGGGATTGCCTTTTCCCCCCGAGAGGATGATGCCCTCCACCTTTTCCCCCTCTTTGATCACCAGGGGTTCGTTATGGTCCACAAAACGGTACTCGAAATTTTGCTCGCTCAGGAAGTTGCGCTTGAACTTCTTGATGAAGCTGCTCTGGTTATCGATGATCAGCAGCATGGTTCTGTTTACAGGTTTTCAGCGATGGATTTCATCTTCATCAGTCCGGTCCGGGCCACCTCCAGCGGGTCTTTCTCCCAGTAGCTCCGGTTGAAAAGCTCCAGTGACAGCACTTTTTCACCCCCCATCGCTTTCAGTTCCGACAGAATGCTTTCAACGGGGGCCACGCCATCGCCCGGGTAGATCCTGTCGGCATCGGTCTGTTCGTTCCTGGGCTTATCGCCCGGATAATCGTTCATGTGGAACACCTCGATCAGATCACCTCTCAGAAATTTCAGTCCGTTGAATCCCGAGCCTCCCCGGAACAGGTGGTAGACGTCGGGAAGGATCCGGGCGCCGGGATCATCGGAGGCTGCAGCGATCATCAGTGCCTGACCCAGGTGCCAGAGTGCCGGCGAGGCACCCCAGAATTCCAGCTGGGGCATCACCCCTGTTTCTCTTCCCAGATCCAGCAGATGCCGGTAGGTCACGCCTGCCTCCAGAAAATCGATGGGAACACTCCCGTCCAGTCCGGCCGGCGGAGCGGCGATCCTCCGGCAGCCCAGTTCTGCCAGTATCTGCATCTCCTCTTTCATCTGTCTGAAGCCGGCCTCCCCTTCCGCCAGCCAGGGGGAGAATCCGATCGCACTTTCCACTTTCAGACCAAGGTTTTCCAGCTTCCGGTACAGCGCACCCAGGCTCTTTCCGGATTCCAGGTAGGCGCTTAGGTCGCTGACCCAGATCTCCACCCCGTCATAGCCGGCCCCGGAAGCAATCTCCAAGTGGCTTTCGATTCCCTTACTGTTTCTGCTGATAGTGCTGGTATTCAGACAATAGCGAAATCGGGAAGGGGACTTTTTTCTGGCGGCATATAGCCTGCCCGGCATGGAGGCTCCTGCAGCCCCCAGGGTCAGGAAGGAAATGGCTTCTCTTCGGGTGGTCATGGTGAATAGCTCTGTTAATCGGGAACAAGATAAGCAACTATTCTATTACATTTGTGATAATATTCTGGACCAAAAAAAAAGCATCATGGCACCGGAAAAAGAGCCTGCCGAACCGAAGGGGCAGAATTATGTAAAGATCGCCATCGATCTGATACTCAAGGTCGGGGCGCTTCTTTTCGTGGTGTACCTTTGTTTCAGGATCATTCAGCCTTTTCTGACAATTCTGATTTGGGCACTCCTGATCGCGGTGATCCTTTTTCCGCTGTTCCGGCAACTGAACGAATGGTTCGGAGCCCGGCTGAAGCTTTCGTCGCTGATCCTGACCATGGTGGCTCTGGCGATTCTGGTGATGCCCAGTATCTGGCTGGTCAACCAGCTGATCGACGGGGTCAGGTTCCTGGCAGGGAGCATGGAAGGGTTCGGATGGGGGATCCCGCCCCCTCCCGGTTCCGTTGCCGAATGGCCCGTGATCGGAGAATGGCTCTATGAGAACTGGCTGGAACTCTCGGAGAATTTCGGAGAATCGATCAAAGGCTTTCTGCCTCAGCTGACCAACTGGGGAAACCGGATCCTGGAAGCATTTGCCAACACCGGGCTGGGAATCCTGCAGTTTGCCGTATCGATCATTCTGGCCGGTATCTTCCTGATCTTTTTTCAGAAGGGGACGGATTCCGGCAGGAGGCTGTTTATTAAAGTGATCGGTGAACGGGGAGAAGAGTTCATGGAGGTTACCGTGAGGACCATCCGGAATGTGGCGGCAGGGGTTCTGGGGGTGGCCATTATTCAGACCACCCTGATGGGACTGGGACTGATCTTTGCAGACATTCCCCTGGCCGCCGTCTGGATCATCGTGATCCTGATTATGACCATCTCGCAGATCCCGGTGCTGCTGTTCAACATCCCGTTAATCATCTATCTGTTCGCCTTCCGGGATCCCCTTCCTGCGGCCCTGTGGTCGGTTTATTTTCTGGTGATGGGACTGATCGACAATTTTCTGAAGCCCCTGATCATGGGAAAGGGTGCCGATGTGCCTATGCTGGTGATCTTCATCGGGGCCATCGGAGGGTTCCTCTCTTTCGGTTTCCTGGGCCTCTTCCTGGGTGCCATTATCCTGTCACTGGCCTATAAACTTTACGTGACCTGGGTGGTGGGGGTGTAATTCTCCACAAATGGATTGATTTCATTTGATAATGAACATATGTTCGCTATCTTTGTGAACAAATGTTCATAATTCGGATATGTCACCCAGAAGCAAACAAAACCGGAAACTGGTCTCTCCCCCGGTTCTGAAAGGATTCAAACCGATCGGCCTGCCGTACAGCGATACCTCGGTGATAGCTATTCTTTACGAAGAGTATGAAGCATTGCGACTGGCCGACTATTCCGGTCTGAAACAGGAAGAAGCCGCCCGGCTGATGAATGTGTCACGACCTACCTTTACCCGGATCTACAGCAGCTGCCTGAAGAAGATCGCCAGGGCCTTTACCGAGGGAAGTTCCATCGTTATCGAAGGGGGCGATGTGGAATTTGACCGGCAGTGGTACAGGTGCACGGATTGCACGATCGTTTTCCATCACCCCGGAGAAGGATCTGCCGAGTGCCTGAATTGCGGGTCTTCCCGCACCGAACACATCAATCAGCAGGTACTGGCCTGGAGAAAGGAGCGGGCCGCACCTGTCGCTGGTTCTGAACAGGAGGGTTTTTGCACCTGTCCGCACTGCGGCTATGAAACTCCCCACCGGGCCGGAGTTCCCTGTTTTTCCATAACCTGCCCCGATTGCAGGACCACATTGATCCGGAAAAGTGAGAAAAAATAAATCAGTCCGGCCGAATGAAGGGCCGGTTAATTACTCAATAATTTAAACAGGAACAGATGAAAAATACAGACGTGTTAGTGATCGGAGGAAGCGCCGCCGGACTGGCTGCAGCACTGGCCTCCAGATCCCATTACCCCGAAAAGGAGGTGGTTTTGATCAGAAAGGAAGAGGTGGCTGCCATACCGTGCGGGATCCCCTATATTTTCGGGACACTCGATTCCACCGATCAGGATGTGCTGCCCGATGGAGGATTGATCAATGCCGGGGTGGAGATCCTGGTCAATGAGGTGACTTCCATCGATGGGGAGAAAAAATTCTGCAAGCTTGCCGATGGAACAGAGCTGTCCTATGATAAACTGATCCTGGCCACAGGTTCCAGGCCTGTGGTACCCTCGTGGCTGAAGGGAGCGGACCTGGAGAATGTTTACACGGTCCCGAAGAATCTGAGGTATCTGGATGATATGAAGAAGAGACTGGAACCTCTTCAGGATATCGTGCTGGTGGGAGCCGGGTTCATCGGAATCGAAATGTCGGATGAACTGAAGAAGGCAGGGAAGAATGTGGTGCTTGTGGAGGCATTGCCCCATGTGCTGGGCACTGCGTTTGATGAGGATCTGGCGGTGGAAGCACAGAATATCATGGAGGAGCACGGTATCTGTATCCTTACCAGTCACCGTCTGAAAGAGATCACCGGTGAGGGGAAGGTGGAGAAGGTAACTTTAGAGATCGACGGTGAAGAGAAAGTGCTGAAAGCCGATGCCGTGATCCTCGCCATGGGATATCAGCCCAATGTGGATCTTGCCAGAGAATTTCTGGATGTGGCGTTCAACCGGGACGGATTCATCAAGGTGGATGAGTACATGCGGACCGATCATCCCGACGTATTTGCGGTGGGGGATTGTGCGGAAAAACGAGACTTTTTTACCCGGAAACGCTCCCGTGCGATGCTCGCTTCCATCGCCTGTGCCGAAGCCCGGGTGGCCGGAATGAATCTTTACAAACTATCGACACTGAAAACCATCGGAGGAACCATTGCCATCTTTTCCACCGCCCTTAACGGTACCGGATTCGGCGCGGCAGGGTTGACCGAGTCGAGTGCCAGAAAGGAAGGATTCGATATTATTACCGGGACTTTTAATGGGATGGACAGGCATCCCGGACTGCTGAACAATCCCCACAAACAGATCGTGAAGCTGATTGCAGGCCGGGAAAACGGGATCATCCTGGGAGGTGAAGTGGTGGGTGGTTCCAGCACAGGGGAGCTGATCAACATTATCGGGCTGATCATCCAGAACAAGATGAATGTCAATACACTGCTCACCATGCAGATCGGCACTCATCCCATGCTGACGGCATCCCCCGCCGCTTATCCCCTGATTAAGGCCGCGGAGATGATCGCGCAGAAATTCTGGAGAAAATGAAACTGACGGTTTTATCAGAGGCCCGTGCCCTGGAGGGATTCGGCACTGAGCATGGCCTTTCCTATCTGATCGAGGCGGACGGGAAGAAGATCCTTTTTGATACGGGGGCTTCGGACCTGTTCCGGAAAAATGCCGGTAAGCTGGGAATCGACCTGGAAGAGGTGGATCTGGTGGTGCTGAGCCATGGTCATTTCGACCATGGAGACGGACTGGCTTTCATCCGGGATAAGCCCCTGGTGTGTCATCCGGGCTGTTTCAGGGAGCGGTTCCGGAAATCGGGGCTCTCCTCCATCGGACTGGCGCTTTCGAAGGCAGAGGTGGAAAGCCGGATGCGCCTGGAGACTACCCGCAAGCCCAGGAAACTGACCGCAGGCCTCTGGTTCCTGGGAGAGATCCCCAGGGAGAATGATTTTGAGGCCACCCGAACGAACTATGTGCTGGAGGGGGGCAGGGAAGATTTCATCACCGACGATTCCGGACTGGCATATGCCACCGGCGACAGGCTGGTGGTGATCTCGGGATGCGCTCATTCGGGGATTTGCAATATCATTTCCTATGCCGGGCGGGTGACCGGTGCGGAACAGGTGGAGGCGGTGGTGGGGGGATTCCATCTTTCGAGGCTCGATCACCGGACCGACCGGACCATCTCGTGCATGAAGGAGCTGGGGATCAAAAGAGTCATGCCCTCCCACTGTACTATGGAACCGGCCCTGGGAGCCTTCCGGAAGGTGTTCGGGGATCATCCGGTACGGGCAGGCGATACGATTGATTTTTTATGAAATAACACTTGGTTTTTCCGCAGGCTCTTCGGATCTTCAGGGAAAACTACCGATGGTTCCATTTTCCTTCTTTCTTGCTTCAGGCAGGGACCTGCTCCGGGTATTCCTGTCAATAACTGCTATTGTTTCTGTGCTTCCAATAATGGCGGTACCGGATTTCCCCGGGGATCCACCTGCCCATAAGATCGGGGTGCGAACGGTGGAGGGAGAAGGTGAGTTTTATGTGGTATCGACCGGAGAGACTTTCACTCCGCGCGGATTCAACTACATCAAGCTCGACTGGCAGACCACACCCCTGGAGGAACAGCATCGGGGACACTCCACGTTCATGGTGGGAGCTTATGATCCCGGGAAGATGGAGGAGCATCTGCGGAAGCTGGCCGGGGACGGATACAACACGTTGCGTTGTTTTCTGAGCACTGAATGCAGGGATTATTGCCTGGGAGACCAGGAGAAGGGGGGATTGCGGGATGCCTATATGCAGAATGTTGTTGATTTTCTGCGGCTGGCGAGGAAGTATGATCTATACATTATTTTCACGGTGGATGTGGTTCCCCAGACCGGCGGCTACCTGGAGACGATCTATGAGACCAAACCCGAGGAGGTGGATGCTTCCAGCCTGGCCTACATGACGGAAGGGGGACTGGAGGCCAGCAGGCGGTTCTGGACCGATCTGGTCACCCATCTGGTGGATGCCGGTGCTGCCACCGATCATATTCTGGGGTACCAGCTTTGCAACGAACTCTACTTTGACTCCAATTACCCCCCTTTCACGCTGGAATCGGGGATGCTGACCACCGTGAACGGGAAAACCTATGACCTCTCCAGCACTACCGCCAAGCGGGAGATGCTGGAGGATAACCTGATCTTCTGGTTTGATCAGATCCGGACTTCCATCCGTGAGGTGGATCCGACCGCTCTGGTCACCACCGGATTTTTTCAGCCCCAGGAGCCGAATCCGACCAGAATCGGTGATACGCGAATCATTTATACCGGAAGGTTTTTAAGGGAATCCACAGCCGATTTCGTGGACCTGCATGCCTATCCCGGAGTTGAGCTCACCCTTGACCAGTATATGGAGAATTACGATGTCCCTGATATCAGTGCAAAACCATTGATCATGGGAGAATGCGGGGCGCCCTATTCAGCGTTCGGTTCGGCCGGAGAAGCTGCACATAGCTTTATGAATTGGCATGCACAATCGTGTGAGTATGGTTTTGACGGATGGCTGATCTGGACCTATGGAGCCTGGTTGAGGGAAGAGTTCTGGTCGGGACTCGATGAGGAGGAGATCATCAACCGGGTGCTCTCCCCCCATATCCGTGAAGACGCCTGCGGGTTTCCCCCGGAGATCAACAAGGCTCTGGAAGCTACGGTTAGCGTTTCACAGGAACTGGAAGGTTATCCCAAGGAGCATCTGAATGATGGGATGGCCTGGACCGACTGGAATTCAGGAGGAGATCCCCCGCAATGGGTGCAACTGGAATTCAATGAACCGATGGTTCTGGGCAAGGTGGACCTGCTGGTAGCCATGTATCCTGTAACGGGCCATACCCATCATCAACTGTTGGTCAAGAGATCGGGCAGTTCCGATTATGAACTGGTCCATGAGTTTACCGGCGAGACCTATACAGATACTCATTTAATCTTTGAACCGGACGAGCCACTTAGAGAGATCACCCGGCTTCGGGTGAAGACCCTCGAGAGTCCCTCCTGGGTGGGATGGTGGGAAGTCAGTGCCTATGAGGCTGTGGTTCCGCCTGAAATTCCGCTTCCGGTGGCACCGCCGGACCAGTATGAGATCTCCGATCCCTACATCTCCTTCAGCTGGGAATCACCGGGGGAAGCTACACACTATCAGTTGCAGGTGGCTAAGGATCCAGGATTTCAGCAGCTGATCTATGACCGTTCCACCATTCCCGGAACGGTCATTGAAATCCCGGTACTCAGTGATGCTGAATGGTTATACTGGAGGGTGCGGGGGGGTCATCTTTACGGCTTCAGCGACTGGTCATCCATCCGGGCCATGAAAAATACCATCGCAGGGTATTCCATTCCGCAACAACCTGATGGAAAAGGCAGAGGACTGCTGGTTCCCTCTCCCAACCCTTTTATTGCACATACCGAATTCTCCTTTCGGATACATACCCCGGGAACTGGTGAACTGATGGTATTTGATCTCCGTGGGCGCCCCGTACTGGAAAAAAGGGTTCAGTATGCGACTCCCGGGATTCAGCAGATGAGAATAAGTGGAGAGGCTTTGCCACCCGGCGTTTACATATGCAGATTTGCATCAGGGGGCCGGGTTCAATGGGGAAAGATCATCCGGGCCAGATAATTATTTTTTGACCGGACCGGCCAGGGGTTTGCCGGCAACGATCAGTTGATGGATCTTGGCTTTCAGCAACCGGATATTGACCGGTTTGGCAATGTAGTCATCACAGCCCGCTTCGATGCATTTTTCCCTCTCACCGGCCATCGCATAGGCTGTCTGGGCAAGGATCGGCATATGGGGGTATTTTTCCTTCAGGATCCGGGTGGCCGAATGTCCGTCCATAACCGGCATCTGAATATCCATCAGTACAATGTCGGGCCGAAGCCCGTTCTGACAATAATCGACCGCCTCTTTCCCGTTGGTCACCCATTCCATCTGGATGCCGGTGTGTTCCAGGGCTTCTTTCAGTAATCTGGCATTGGCGGGATCATCCTCCACGATCAGCAACCGGTTCGATTTCCATGAGTCTTCTATGTAGCTGCTTTCTATGGCCATACCCGCTCCGGAACGGCTCTCAAAGACCTGATTGTTGGGGAGGGTGAAGAAGAAGGTGGTTCCCTTGAAAGGTTCCGACTCCACCCAGATCCTTCCTCCCAGAAGTTCCACCAGGTGCCTGGAGATGGCGAGCCCCAGGCCGGTTCCGCCATATTTGCGCGTATGCGCATCCTCCACCTGCCGGAATCGTTCGAAGATCAGCTCCTGGTACTCTTTGCTGAGGCCGATTCCGGTATCTCTGACAAAAAACTGAAGCACCTCTTCCTTCTCGGTGTAGCCAAATTCCACCTCTCCTTTTTCGGTGAATTTAATACCGTTACCGATCAGGTTGCTCAGGATCTGTTTCAGCCTCAGGGGATCGGTCAGCAGGACGAAATCATCATCTCTGTTTGCCTTTGTTCCCCTGACTTCCAGTGTGGCGGACTTACCATCCTTTTTGACCAGTTCCGAAAAAGTCACTTTCAGTTCATCGATGATCTGGTTGATGTAGGCATGTCCATGCTGGATCTTGATTTCGCCAGCTTCGATCTTGGCAATGTCAATGATGTCGTCGATCAGATTCAGTAACAGATTACCGCTGTTCTTGATCTGTTTGATAAACTCTCTCCGCTTGGCACTTCCAAGGTCCAGTTTCGACAGCAGGTCGGAAAAACCCAGAATAGCGTTCATCGGGGTCCGGATCTCATGCGACATATTGGCGAGGAACGCAGATTTCAGACGGTCCGATTCTTCGGCCTTCATCTTTTCGCGCTTTAACTCCTCAATATATCGCTTCCGGTCTTCAATATCGACCACGATCCCGCGGAATCCGATCAGCTCTCCGTTCCTGAGGATCTTTTCGCTGTATGCCAGAGTGGAGAAGGAAGAACCGTCCTTCCTGATGGCCTGGAATTCCTTGCCTTCGATTTTCGAGACGGTCACGTCCGACATCCATTCACCCTTTAACAGATCGGAGAGATTGAGACCCCTGTGCAGATCTTCCCACCGGTAACCGAAATGGTTCTCCCAGGCCCGGTTCACGTAAGTCAGAGTCCCTTCCGTATCGGTTTCAAAAACACTCAGTGGCAGCAATTCCACCAGCTCCCTGTATTTCAGCTCGCTTTCCCTGAGGGCATCCTCCGCCTCATCTCTTTGTGATTCCCGCTCCTGGAGCATGCCGATCATTTCCATAAACTCAGAGTTCAACACCTCGATCTCGTAATGAGTTTTGTCGATTTCGAATTCATGGATCTTAAGGAATTTACTTTTTATAAGAGTGCCGATATAATTAGTCAGGTTCTTCAGCGGTTTGGTGATTCTTCTGGACATGTTCAGGCTTAAGAGCAGGGCAGCGGCGATCAAAACGGCAAAAAAAGCAGCATATAGGATCTCCAGTTGGTGAAAGATGGCATCACGTTTCAAATCGGCCACCTGGATCATCTGGTCGACCTGCTTTTCGATGGAGACTCCCATTTGGTTCAGCCGGCTCATGTACCCTTCCGAGTGGTCCCTGAGCCCGATCTCCCGGTCCAGTTCCACCAGCCTGTTGAAAAGAGCCACATAACTGGATACGATGGAGATAATGGAATCCTTCTCCCATTTCCTTAAAGAGGCGGAACCGCGAACCTCTTCCTGCATCTTCGTTCCGAGCTCGTTCAGTTTGATCACATACTCCTGCTGGTTGCGGATAATATAGTCTTTTTCATGCCTTCTCAGGCTGAGAACCTTCTCCTGGCTGAGCCGGTCGAAATTCTCCAGGATGTGCACATATTCTCTCATCTCCCCTTCCAGCCCGTAATCCTTGAATCCCCGGTACATGATCAGTTCAAGCATCTGGATGATGACCTGGTTGTACCGGTCCATTTCCTGGCGGATGGCCAGCAGTTCCTCGCTTAACTCCAGTTTATACTCATTGCTCAGCCGGGCCAGCCGGTCGGTTTCCGTCCGGATGTGTTCCAGGTTTTTCCGGTAACTCTCCAGATGCAGACTGTGTCCGGTTTCAAAAAAGGCTTCGCTGGTGGTTTCCAGAGCAAAAAAACCATCCAGGTGCATAAATGTCTTCAGAATACACACATGCAATTCGGTTATCTCACTCACCAGGTTGGAAATACCGGATTTTTTTCTGAAGTAGAAAGCATTGAAGGCGATGGTTGAAACGATAGTCAGGAAGGAGAATACCAGGAACCAGAACAACAGCTTCGACTGCAGCGTCTTCTTCATTTGAGAGCTTACTTACCCGCTTAAAAATAGGGGCAATCATCTGATAAAGCCGGTTTCCTTTATTAACAATTTATTAAAAAACCATTGAGGTCCTAAGAGACGGCCTGCCCTGCCGGCCTGAAGACCACACGGTGATCCTCGGCATCGATCAGCAGATCCATGCCCGGGGTCACTTTGCCCTCCAGCATGGCCAGTGAAAGGTTATCCAGAACCTTTTTCTGGATCAGCCTTTTCAGCGGCCGGGCACCGAACTGCAGGTCATATCCTTCCGATTTCAGGAACCGGATCAGTTCATCACTGGCCCGGAACGAGATATCCTGTTTGCTGAGGATCCGTTCCAGTTGCCGGAGCTGGATCCGGATGATCCCCTCGAGGTCTTCGGCCGTCAGCGGCCGGAACATGACCAGCTCGTCGATCCGGTTGAGGAATTCGGGCCGCATGTTCTTTTTCAGGAGCTCGAACACCTCCATCCGGGTTTTTTCGAAGGTCTCCTCGAGCTGTTGCTCACTGACCGATTCGAAGTTCTCACGGATGATCTGCGATCCCATGTTGGAGGTCATGATGATAATGGTGTTCTTGAAATTGGCCACCCTTCCTTTGTTGTCGGTCAATCTTCCGTCTTCCAGCACCTGCAGCAGGATATTGAACGTATCGGGATGTGCCTTCTCGATCTCATCCAGAAGGATCACCGAGTAGGGCTTCCGGCGGACCGCTTCGGTGAGCTGCCCGCCCTCGTCATAGCCCACATATCCCGGAGGTGCGCCCACCAGCCTGGATACGGCATGGCGCTCCTGGTATTCGCTCATATCGATCCGGGTCATCAGTGCCTCATCATTGAAGAGGTATTCAGCCAGGGCCCGGGCCAGTTCGGTTTTCCCGACTCCGGTCGTTCCGAGGAAAAGGAATGAACCGATGGGCCTTCGCTCATCGGCCAGGCCCGTACGGCTGCGGCGGATGGCCGCCGAAACAGCTGAAATGGCCTCCTCCTGGCCCACCACCCGTTTTCTCAGCTCTTCTTCAATATGGAGCAGCTTTTCCCGGTCGCTCTGGAGCATTTTCTGCACGGGAATGCCTGTCCAACGGGAGACCACCTCTGCAATATCCTCGGCGTTGATCTCCTCTCTCACCAGCCGTTTCGCTTCCGTCTCAAATTCCCGCAGCCGGGCGATATGCGATTCGAGCTCTTTCTCTGCCGCCGGAAGCTGTCCGTAACGGATCTCGGCCACCCTGCCCAGGTCGGTCTCTCTTTCCGCCTTTTCGGCCTGGTACCTCAGCTCTTCGATCTGTTGTTTGACCATCTGTATCTTTTCCACGATCGTTTTTTCATCGACCCATGTGGCCATCAACTGCTTGTGTTCATCCTGCAGGTCGGCTATCTGACGTGAAATCTGTTCGACCCTCTCTTTGTCTTTTTCCCTTTTAAACGCCTCCTTTTCGATCTCCAGCTGCTGGATCCTCCGCTCCAGGGTGTCCACCGCTTCGGGTTTGGAGTTCATCTCCAGCCTGAGATGGGATGCCGATTCGTCGATCAGGTCGATCGCCTTGTCGGGAAGAAAGCGGTCGGTAATGTAACGGGTCGATAACTGCACCGCAGCAATAATCGCCTCATCGCGGATCCGGATCCTGTGATAGTTCTCGTATCTCTCTTTGATCCCCCTCAGGATGGAGACGGCATCCTCTTCATCCGGCTCACCGATGTAGACCTTCTGGAACCGGCGTTCCAGGGCCTTATCCTTTTCGAAATACTTCTGGAATTCGTTCAGGGTGGTGGCTCCTATGGCACGGAGATCGCCCCGTGAAAGGGCCGGCTTCAAAATATTCGCGGCATCCATGGCACCTTCCCCTCCGCCGCCGGCACCCACCAGGGTATGGATCTCATCGATGAACAAGATGATCTGGCCATCCGATTCCACCACTTCCCGCACGACGGCCTTCAGCCTCTCCTCAAATTCTCCCTTATACTTGGCACCGGCGATCAGGGCCCCCATATCCAGCGAATAGATCTGGCGGTTCACCAGATCGTCCGGTACATCCCTGTTGACGATCCTCAGGGCAATCCCTTCCGCGATGGCTGTCTTCCCCACTCCGGGCTCACCCACCAGGATCGGGTTGTTCTTGGTACGTCGCGTCAGGATCTGCAATACCCTGCGGATCTCCTCGTCCCTTCCGATCACCGGGTCCAGTTTTCCCGACTCGGCCCGCTCGTTCAGATGAATGGCATATTTATCCAGTGCATGGTACGACTCCTCTGCCGACTGGCTGTGGACCTTCGATCCTTTCCGCAGGTCCCTGATGGCTTCCAGCAACTCTTTCTCGTTCATTCCGGCATCCTTCAGCATCCGGCTCACCTCGTTGGAGGTCCTGAAAATACCGAGAAGGAGATGTTCCAGTGCCACATAGGAGTCGCCAAACTCCTTCAGTGCCGATTGTGCCTTGTTCAGGGCATTGCCCGCTTCGCGCGACAGGTAGCTTTCGGCTCCCCCGCTGACCTTCGGGTATTGCTTGATCATCTGGTCCAGGGCGGCCTCTATGTGGGCCCCGTTCAGCGTCAGTTTCTTCATGATAAACGGCAGCACATGCTCGTCGACCTGGTAGATCCCCTTCAGCAGGTGGCTGCACTCAATGGCCTGGTGCTCTCCTTCAAGGGCGATCTGCTGGGCCCGCTGGACCGCTTCCTGTGCTTTTATGGTCAATTTTTCAAATTCCATGGTTCAATGGTTAATGATACTCTGCACGGGAACGATCAAAACATAAGCCATTAATTATATGCATCCGTTACCGGCCATGCATTTCTCTGGTTTCGAATTACTTATATATCGCCGCAATTGTAGTGGGAGCATGAATAAGCGACATAATGACATAATTTAAGGGGGCTTAAGTGTGTCATACTGACAGTTTTACATGGCCTTTCAGGTGGCACAGAAATTGATTCCGGATGTTTGCAAACTGAAAAATTGTTGAACCCGTGCAGAAATATGCACCTAAAAAATGGAGGGCTTAGCCATGACTATCGCAAGATTATCCGACAATCTGAACCCATCCTTCCCCTCGTTTTTCAACCGTTTCTTCGAAGGGGACCTGATGGACTGGTCCAATTCCAATTTCGCCGGCACAAACTCAACACTGCCGGCAGTGAATGTGAGGGAGAACAACGATGAATTCCTCATCGAGGTGGCTGCTCCCGGAATGACCAGAGAGAATTTCAGGATCAATTATGACAATGGACGTCTGACCATCTCGTCCGAAAAAAAGGATGAGCGCTCAGACAGAGAGGATGAGAAGTACACCCGGAAGGAGTTCAGCTATATGTCCTTCCAGCGAACCTTTACGGTGCCCGAGAACACTGTAAACGGTGATAAGATCGAGGCGAACTATGCCGACGGTATCCTCAGGGTCACACTCCCAAAAAGGGATGAGATCAAACCGAAACCGGCCCGTGAAATCAAGATCGGGTAAGAGTTCTCCGGGTCTTTTACAGAAGTTTGAGAATGGATGAACACAGAGTCAGGTATACCCGATAAGTATTCTGAAAGTGAATTAAGTGCCATTTTTTCAGCGATGCACGGGTATACCTGGCCTTAAACAAATGAAAGGAGGGTCATGTTATGAATTGGAGAAAATTCAGCCTGCTTGTATTTGCAGCCATCCTGGGAAGTGCGCTTACAACAGGGACTTTTCTGCTGATTGACAGGGATGGAAAAAAGGTGACCGTGGAGCACCTCTCCGGTACGCCTGTGGTGGGTGCTGCCTATACCGTGAATGAAGACGGGGAGATGGTCCCGCTGGAGTTTACCGGGGTGGCCGAGAAAGTCACTCCGGCAGTAGTCCATATCAAATCCACCCAGATAAGAGGGATGGAGAATTACCGGTTCAGAGGGAGTCCTGATTTCCCGGATCCTTTCGGGGATGAGTTCTTCAGAAGGTTTTTCGGACCCGAATTCAGATTTGAGCAACCTTCACCCGGCACTCCGCAACCCAGGATCGGTTCGGGATCGGGGGTGATCATCAGCTCAGAGGGATACATAGTTACCAATAACCATGTGATCCGCGATGCGGATGATATCGAGGTTACGCTGAACGATAACCGGGTTTTCAAGGCAAAGGTGATCGGTACCGATCCTTCCACCGACCTGGCCCTTCTTAAGATAAGGGCCGGCGATCTTCCTTATCTTCCGTTTGTGAATTCCGATGAAGTGAAGGTGGGAGAGTGGGTCCTTGCCGTCGGTAATCCCTTCAACCTGAACTCAACGGTCACCGCAGGGATCATCAGCGCCAGGGCAAGGAACATCAACATTTTAAGGGACCGTGCGGCCATCGAATCGTTTATCCAGACCGACGCTGCCATCAACCCGGGCAACAGCGGCGGTGCCCTGGTGAATCTTCAGGGCGGACTGGTGGGGATCAATACGGCCATCGCCAGTTCCACCGGGGTATATGTGGGATATGGTTTTGCCATACCCTCCAATCTGGTCAGTAAAGTGGTGGATGATCTTCTGGAGTACGGAACGGTTCAGCGAGGGTACCTGGGCCTGATGATCCGAAGTGTGGACGGTAATCTGGCCAGGGAGAAGGATCTGGAGGTGACTGAAGGGGTATTCGTGGATAGCATTTCAGCCAACAGCGCAGCCGGCGATGCCGGAATGAAGGTGGGTGATGTCATCACCGAAGTCAACGGAACAGAGACCCGTTCTTCGGGAGAACTGCTGGAGATCATCGGACGCCACCGTCCCGGCGATAAAGTGCAATTGAAGGTGGATCGCTCTGGAAAAGAGATGGAGTTCGAAGTAGTACTGCGGAACCAGGAGGGTGAGACCCGGATTACCCGGAGAGAGTCCGCTGGTATACTGAATATCCTGGGTGTCGAACTGGAGGAGATTGATGCAGAAACTGCCGGTAGACTGGAGATTGACGGTGGCCTCAGAATTACGGAACTGAAAGCCGGCAAACTCAAGAGGCAGACCGACATCAGGGAAGGTTTCATCATCACCGGGGTCGATGGTGATCCCGTGAGCTCAGTCGACTCCTTCGTCAGGTATCTGGAGAATACCGAAGGGGGAGTCATGCTGG
The DNA here is from genome assembly GCA_964579515.1 of uncultured Bacteroides sp. Taxonomy (GTDB): domain Bacteria; phylum Bacteroidota; class Bacteroidia; order Bacteroidales. The sequence goes on from CAZOHA010000001.1 coordinate 87,900, forward strand.
AAGGGATCTACGAGGATTATCCCGGCACCTATTATTACGCCTTCGGGCTTGATTAGCCGGATAGTTTATCGTATTTTACCTGTTATATTAATAATGACCCATAGATGACCATTCAGCAATACCTGAAAAAGTGCTCCAGAGAGTATAAATCAAGTATCAAATTTTCCGACGACACCTCCTATCTCTATGGGAACCCGGTAAATACTGTGGTTCCCATTGAGACCATGGTGGGAAAGATCATGATCATCGGACCCTATCCTGCAGCCAAACTCTATTTTGTCACTGATATTCCTGATGTACCGCTCTACGATCCCAATGCTCCGTTTTCGGTGGAGCCTTATTATGACGGCTCCAGGGTGCGAAGCTCGGTCTGGGGTCAGGAACTGAATGAGGTCATTCTGGAGGAACTGGGTATTGAAAGAAGGGAGTGCTGGCTGACCACCCTGGTGAAAGTTTCCCTGTTCGATGAAGACTATGTAAAAAAGTACCGGCGGCTGGGGAAACAGATCACCGAGAACAGGTCCCGGTATATGGAGTATGCCAATGCCAGTCTGAGCTGGATCAGGCAAGAGATCGAACTGGCGAATCCGATAGCCGTCATTCTGCTGGGTGCCCAGGTGATCTCGAGCATACTCCTGATCTCTGAGGAGGAGGCCCGGGAGTTCATAACCGGAAAGGTGGTGGAGAAGAAGATCATCTGGAAAAACAGCAATTTCATCTGTCTTCCCCCTCCCGGGGTATTGATGGACCGTTCGGCCAGAAATCCCTGGCCCAGGGCGTTTACCATGAAGATCGGTCCCACGGCCCGGAAGGAGATCGAAAGGCTGAGGTCACAGCCCGCTATCTGAGGAAGGCAAATCGCCGATACCCTGCTGGGTCATGTACTGACGGATCCTGCGGGCATGATCGATATCGTCCCCGTTGAGCCGTTTGAACATTTTACCGGGAATGGAGCTTGTATCTGTATGCATGAAGGAGTCATAGTGCAGTTCTCCGGCCGAATTCTCTAATTCATAGGCGATCTGGAAGGCCCGGACACGATCGGGACGGGCCTCCATTTCTTCCATATACTGACGGATCATCTGATTGGTCTTCTGAAGTTCGGTGATTCTTTCGGGTAACAGTTCAGGAGGTATAATCACATCCACATCATTCATTTTCTTCACGGTCTTCAGAAGGGCTGCATGGTTCTTCTCTTCCATAACCAGTTTCCACCAGAATTCGGAATCCTGTTTAAAAGTGCGGTGGAATAAATCGTAAATATCCGCAACATTCATTTCAAGTAGGATAGCCTCATCGATCAACTTTTCTAATTCGGTATTCATCGCTTCTGTTTTCAACAATAATACATCATGCTTTCCAGTCTGTCAAAAATACCTAAATTGTGGAAAAACCCCGGATCCATGAAATTGTTCAATGCTGCCCTGATCTCTGTCCTCATATTCACCGGATGCAATAGTGACCGGGAACCGGTCCTTCCCTCGTCCGAACAGGTGAAATACCAGCAAATGGAGATGGTGGGGTTTATTCATTTTACGGTGAACACCTTCACCGATAAAGAGTGGGGGTACGGAGATGAAAATCCGGCCATATTCGATCCTTCGGCACTGGATCCCGGACAGTGGGCCAGGGTGGCAAAAGCGGGAGGGATGAAACAACTGATCCTGACGGCCAAGCACCACGACGGGTTCTGCCTCTGGCCCAGTGCTTACACCGAACACAGTGTGAAGAACAGTCCCTATAAGGAGGGGGAGGGTGATGTGGTGAGGGAGTTTGTGGATGCCTGCAGGAAGCAGGGATTGAAGGTGGGGCTTTACCTTTCACCGTGGGACAGGAACCATCCCGGTTACGGCACACCTGCATATATCGATTATTACCGGAACCAGCTCCGCGAACTCCTCACCGGATACGGAGAGATCAATGAGATCTGGTTCGACGGGGCCAACGGGGGGGACGGATGGTACGGAGGTGCCGATGAGGAGCGCCGGATCGACCGGGAGACTTACTACGACTGGCCCGCTACCATTGCCCTGGTGAAAGAGCTGCAGCCAGGCATCAAGATCTTCTCCGACGCGGGTCCCGATATCCGCTGGGTGGGGAACGAGGACGGGCATGCAGGGGAGACTTTCTGGAGCATCATCGACGATAGGAAACTGGTGATCGGGGCCTCCGACCCGGAGTATCTGAACACCGGCGATCCGGAAGGCAACCGCTGGATCGTCGGCCAGTGCGATGTATCCATCCGGCCGGGCTGGTTCTATCACCCTGGCGAGGACTCGCTGGTGAAGACCCCGGAGGAGCTGCTGGAGATCTATTATAAGTCGGTGGGCAGGAACGGGGTGCTGCTGCTGAATCTACCGCCCGACCGGCGCGGATTGATCCACGAGACCGATTCGGCCCACCTGGTGGAGTTTAATTCGATGATCGACCGGATCTTTGATGAGGATCTGGCGGAAGGGATCCCACTCAGGATCCTGAATCAATCCGGTGCCACTCTCCAGGGGGAACTGCAGCTGGATCGTCCCGAAAAGTTCGATCATATCGTGCTATCCGAACCCATCGAGAAAGGACAGCGGGTCAGCCGCTTCCGGGTGGAAGCAGAAACAACCCCCGGTGAGTGGAACGAGATTGCATCGGGGACCACCATTGGCTACAAACGAATCCTCCGGACCGATCCGGTGACTGCCGCCACAATCAGGATCCATGTGGAGGAAGCGCTCCAACCGCCTGAATCTATAGGTATGGAACTGTATAATTCCATGAAATGAGTGATCGTCACCGGGCCGAAATCGATCAGCTGAACCGGTCGGCATGGCAGAACCGTTACTCGGATCTGGTTTGTTCAAGGGAGTCGGCTGAAAAGGCCTTAGAGCTCTCCCTGAAGGCGGACTACACCAGAGGAAACGCCTATGCCCGGCTGAACCTGGCAGTTTGTCATTTCCTGCATTCTGAAAACAAACAGGCCCTGGAGCTGTGTCACCAGGCGCTGGAGTATTTCCGTGATCACGTGACGGAGGAGGGGTATCCTGCCACACTTACCTTTATGGCGAATATCCATGAAAGTTTCGGAGATTACGATGCTGCGCTGGAGAAATGCCAGCTGGCTGTCAGGGCCGCAGAGGAGATCTCCTATACCGAGGGAATCGGAGAGGCGAAAAGTGTGCTGGGGCTTATCTACAACAGGCTTTCCGATCACGACCGGGCACTAAAGGCCTACCGGGAAGGCCTGGAGATCAGGAGAGCTTTAAACGACCGGAAGGCAGTAGCCTCCTCTCTGAACCGGATCGCCCGCACCCATACCCTGATGAAACAATTCGATGAGGCGCTGCAGTACTATTATGAAAGCCTGGAGATCAGGAAAACCCTGGACCAGTGGTCCGTCATCTCATGGACCTACCTGGGACTCGGCAGCACCTACGAGGAGAAGGATGAACTGGGGAAGGCCCGGGAGTATTATGATGAAATTTTGGCAGGATTTAATGAAAAACTGGACGATCGCTGCATATTGCAGGCCACCCTGGGAATGGGCCGTGTTCTCAAAAAGCTGGGCAGGATCGAAGAATCACTTCACCATTTCAACCGGTCGCTGGAGATGGCCGAAAAGCTGGAGGCAAAACCACTGATGGCCGAGTCGCATCAGGAAATGGCCTATTGTCTGGAAAATATCAGGGATTTTGAAAAAGCATTGTTTCATTACCGGAGGTACCGGCGAATCCAGCAGGATATCCTGAACGATGAAGCAAGGACCCGGCTTAAAAACCGGCAAATCGCGTATGAAATAGAAAAAAGTGAAAAAGAGAAGGAGATCTTTCATCTCAGGAACGTGGAGCTGAAGGCGGCCTTCGATGAGATATCCAGGAAAAACAGGGATATCACCGAGAGCATTCAATACGCCAGCAGGATTCAGGAAGCGCTTCTACAAGAAAAAAAAGAGCTGAGTTCCTGTTTCGAGGACCATTTTATCCTGTTCCTTCCGAGAGATCTGGTGAGCGGGGACTTCTACTGGTCGGCCGGGACGGACCGGAAAGTGTTTGTGGCTGCGGTCGATTGCACGGGGCATGGAGTGCCCGGAGCCCTGATGAGCATGCTGGGGATTGTATTCTTGAACAAGATCATACTGGAAAGAGGAAGTACGGATCCGGGATTGATTCTCGATGAGCTGCGATGCGAGGTGATCCGGTCACTGGGACAGACCGGAGACAGGGAGGAATCCAAAGACGGAATGGATATGTCCCTCTGTGTTTACGATCCGGAAACCAGAACACTCCAGTATGCCGGTGCGCATAACTCCATCTTCCTGATCCGGAAAGGGAAGCTGAAGGAACACCGGGTCGATCAGCTGCCGATCGGTTACCACGAGGCCGCCGGTCAAACGTTCACCACCCATATTCTGCAACTCGAGAAGGGTGATGTGTGGTACCAGTTCTCGGATGGGTTCGCCGATCAGGTGGGGGGACCCGAAGGAAAAAGATTCAGAAAGAGCCGGTTCAAGGAGACCCTGCTCCGACTTCACCGCGAACCCATGGAGATGCAAAAAGAGATGCTCCTGGAAGAATTCCGGAATTGGAGGGGAGTGGTGGAACAATACGATGACGTCCTGGTGATCGGGGTCAGGGTGTGAATGACCACACTGCTGAACTGGATCCCCCGATACCTAAATACCGCTGAAATCGATGTTGTCGAAGACCAGCGAGGGGAGCCTCCAGGAGGAAGCGGTATGAACGTCACTGCCCACCGCCACCAGATCTTTCCAGACCTGTTTGAAGTTCCCTGTGATGTTCATCTCCGACACCGGCTGGGTCAGAATCCCGTTTTCCACCAGGAATCCTTCGATGCCGTATGAGAAATCACCCGTGGAGCCGTTGCTGTTCCCTCCGTTGAATCCGGTCACCAGGATAGCCCGGTCCATTCCTGCGATCAGCTCCTCCAGCGATTTCTCTCCCGGCCGGAAGACCAGGTTGGTGGTATCGCCCGAGGTGGGGTCCATCTCCAGCTTCTTCCCGTAATAGGTATCGATGTAATAATTCTTCAAAATCCCTTTCTCCACCACCGGACGTTTCCGGGTGGCCAGACCCTCGCTGTCGAACAGCCTGGATCCGCGGCCCGAAACGATGAAAGGATCATCGATGACGGTCATCAGGTCGGATCCGATCTGTTCCCCCTTCATGTCGATCAGGAAGGAATTCTTTTGCTGGATGGAACGGCCGTTCAGTGCGCTGATCAGGGGTTGCAGGGTGCGTCCCGCCAGCCGGTTCTCCACGATCATGGGCATTTTCCCCGACTGGATTTTATCCTGTCCCAGCTTGTCAAGGGCCCGCCGGAGCGCCTCTTTTCCGATTCCCTCTTTGACCAGCTCTCCATGGAAGATGGAGGATTCGTACCAGTACCCCTGGGGCCGGGCATCCCCGCTTTTCACCGAAACCGAGGCCCTGAGATTGTAATATGAATTCTCCGAGTCTCCTTCAAAGCCATTGCTGGCCACCATGACATTGCCGCTCATTCCGTCGCTGTAGGATGCGGTTACCGAGATGATCCGGTCGTCCGATCCCAGCACCTCTTTTTCAATATGGAAGGCCTGGCGGATCTTCTCCCGGGGGTCCACTTCGCTGAATCCCGGATCCAGGGTCTTCAGATCGGGTCCTCCTCCCTGGTAGCAGAGGGCGGGATCGGGCAGGGTCCGGTATTCATCTTCAGAAAGATAGCGGGTCCCCGCAATGGCCTCTTCGATGAAACGGCCCAGTTCCTCCTTATTGTTGAGACGGTTGGTGGAGATGGTGGAGTACCGGTTGTCCACATAGAGCTGGATCCGCATGCTGTTCCGGTTGGCCTCTTCCAGTTTATCGATCTTCTCCTCTCTCACCTCGACCTGACTGCTGTTGTTGTTGTAGATAGAGACGCGGGCTTCACTGGCGCCGTTCTTTACGGCGTGTTCCATGGCCCATCTGGCAATGCTGTATTTCTCTTCTTTGGTCATGATTCCGTGTTTAACAGGTTAGGCACTCGTTCCGCCGACGGTCAGTTTTTTCACAAGTACCGTGGGAAGCCCCATGGTGACCGGTACCGACTGACCGCCTTTGCCGCACATCCAGGTTCCGTTATCGGTCTTATAATCTCCGGCAGCCATGGTGATATCGGCCAGTGCCTCCGGTCCGTTCCCGATAATGTTGATATCCTTGATGGGCTGGGTCAGCCGTCCGTTTTCGATCAGGTAGCCCGATTTCACGAAGAAGGTGAAATCCCCGGCGCCGATATTCACCTGTCCGTTGCTGAAGTTGTCCACGAATACTCCGTAGTCGACACTGGCGATGATATCCTCTCTGGTATGGGGTCCCGGTTCCATATAGGTGGATCGCATCCGGGGAAGAGGAACGTTCCGGAACGACTGGCGCCGGCCGTTCCCGGTGGGTTCCACTTCATAATGGTCCGCACTGATCCGGTCGTGGATGTAGCTCTCCAGGACCCCGTCCCTGACCAGATAAATCTTCTTCACATCATTCCCTTCATCGTCAATGTTGATGGATCCGCGATTGTTCTCCAGGGTGCCGTCCTCGATGATGTTTATGAAATCGAGTGCTACGCTTTTTCCCATTTTATCACTGAAAATGGAGGTTCCCTTCCGGTTGAAATCGGCCTCGAAGGCGTGACCCATGGCCTCGTGCAGGAGGATCCCTGAGCCGCCGGCCCCCAGCACCACCGGAAGTTCTCCGGCCCTGGGTTTGGTGGCCCCGAACAGGATGTTGGTGCGTTCGACCGATTCCTGTGCGATCTCCTCGACCACCCCGTCTCCCAGCCATTCGAACCCCTTCCGGTAAGAACGGGCGCTGTAGGAGTTCTCGATCTGACCGTCCTTCTCCATGATGCAAACCACGCCGAAGTTTACAAGCGGGCGGTAATCGTAGGTGAGCCGGCCTTCCGAATTGTAGAACAGAACATAGTCCGATTCATCCGAAAGGAACGCATTCACTTTGGTGACCTTTTCATCCAGTTCGAAAACCCGGTCGTTGATCTTCTGTACATAGGGGACCTTGTCCTCCACCGATACCTCTTCCCATTTCCGGTTGATCCGGTAATAGTCGGCAGGTGCCTTTTCAAATACTTCACCCTGTTTGAATGTTCCCGGATTCGCGGCGATATTGGCGGCTGTTTTCGCCACCTTCAGCATATCCTGCAGCGAGATGGTCTCTGTGTAGGCAAAGCCGGTCTGGTCGCCCTTCAGGACCCGGACCCCCATGCCGTAATCCACATTGGAATAGGCCTGGTTCACCTTTCCGTCCTCCAGCCCCAGGGAATTGGAAATCTTATGTTCGAAGAAAAGATCGGCATAGTCGCCTCCCTTTGACATCGCCTCAGCGATTACCTGCTGCAGCATGCCCGGGGTCACTTCAAAATGGTCTAAATAGCTTTCCACATCGGGTGAAAGTTGAAGGTTATTGCACGATTTTAACAGGGGCGGAAGGATCATGGTGCCCGCAGCAGCCGCTCCGCCCGTTTTGATGAAATCTCGTCTGTTCAGCATTTTCTTGAATTTATGGCCATAGAATCCGAAAGTACAAATTTCCAACGTTTTTTATCTATTTTTGTTTTAACCTGTCGCCCTATGTTGACTATTTACCCATCAAAATTTACCCGACCATGAAAACCCTCAGAAAAATTTCCGTATTCCTTATGGCTTTCCTGATCCTGGGCTGCACTCCGCAGGATGAATGGATCACTCTTTTCGACGGGGAGAGCCTGGAAGGCTGGAAAGCCTCCGAAAACACCGGCTCGTGGAAAGTGGAGGATGGAGCCATCGTCACCGCCGGAGAGCGCTCGCACCTGTTTTACGACGGCGATGTGATGGACCACAATTTCACCAATTTCGAATTCAGTGTCGATGTGAAAACCGAACCGGGTGCCAACTCCGGGATCTATATTCACACCGAATTCCAGGAGGAGGGCTGGCCCGCGAAAGGATACGAATGCCAGGTAATCAATTCCGCGCCCGTGACCGAGCCGGGAGCCTACCGGGAGCATAAAATGACCGGCAGCATCTACGCCATCCGCAATGTCTGGAAATCTCCGGTTCCCGACAATACCTGGTTCAATTACCGGATCAGGGTGCAGGGAAAAACTATTCAGACCTTTATCAACGACATGCCTGCGGCCGAATACACCGAACCGGATGATCCTTACCGGCCCGAGAGCTTCAGCGGCAGGCTGCTGGGATCGGGTACCCTGGCATTTCAGTGCCACGATCCGGGGAGTGTGGTTTATTACAGGAATATCCGGGTAAAGCCCCTTCCCGATGACCTGCCCACTCCGGGCACTCCCCCGGAGGACCGGGAATTTGAGAAGAAACTCATCGACCTGGCTGCCGCCAACTTTCCGCTGGTCGACCTGCATACCCATCTGAAAGGGGGACTGACCGAGGAGGAGGCCCTGGCCCATGCCCGCAAATACGGGTACACTTACGGGATCGCCGTGAACTGCGGACTGAAAATGGGATTCGAAGACGACGATTCGCTGAACACCTTCCTCGACAATTATGAGCCCTCTCCGTTTACCTGGTTCGCCATGCAGGCCGAAGGACGGGAGTGGCTCGATCTGTTCCGTCCCCAGACCAGGGAGCGGTTCGATTATGTCTTCACCGATGCCATGACCTGGACCAACGATGCAGGAAAGAGGATGCGCCTCTGGATTCCCGAAGAGACTGAAGTGGGCGATCCCCAGGACTTCATGGACCAGCTGGTGGACCGGATCGTAACGATCGTCACCACCGAGCCCATCGATATCTATGTGAATCCCACCTATCTGCCCGCGGAAATCGCCGGCCGGTATGATGAGCTGTGGACCGGTGAACGGATCGATGCCGTGGTGAAAGCGCTGGCAGAAAGCGGGGTGGCCCTGGAGATCAATAACCGGAACCGGATACCCAGCCCGGTCTTCATCAAAAAGGCGAAAGAGGCGGGTGTGAAATTCACGTTCGGCACCAATAACGCGGGAGCCGACGATCTGGGGAGGATGGAGTACGCCATCGAGATGGTCGGTGAGTGCGGACTGACCCCACAGGACATGTGGCTGCCCTGATTTTTCACACTATGTTAACGTTATTTCTGATGCTTTTGTCATAATTTGCCATCAAAGAGGTTATTATGTCCACATTCCGGATGCACAGAAGAAATTTCCTCGGGGCCCTGGCCCTGGGCACGGCCCACCTGATCGTACGCAATCCTCTCTATGGGGCGGCCCGCAGGTTCCCCACCTCCGATCCCCTTCAGAGGGTGCCCCTGGGTAAGTCGGGACTGGAGACCACCCTTCTGGGATTCGGTACGGGGGTGTGGGCCGGTAACCGGAGCTCGTTCCTGACCCGCCAGGACAGGGACAAGAGTATCGGTACCCTGAAACACGCCTATGAAAGGGGTTTCCGCATGTACGACTGTGCCGACACCTACGGCACCCACGGGATCATGGCCGAGGCCATGAGGTCGATGGAACGGGAGAAGCTGATGCTGACTTCCAAGATCTGGACCCGCGAAGGGGGGATCCCCGATGAAGAGCGGCCCGATGCACCGGTGGTGGTGGACCGTTTCCGTAAAGAGCTGGATACCGACTATATCGACCTGGTGCAGATCCACTGCATGGTCGATTCCGACTGGACCGACTCCATGAAACGGCAGATGGAGCTGCTGGAGGAGCTGAAGGTCAAGGGCATTATCCGGGCCCACGGGGTATCGGTGCACTCTCTCCAGGCCATGAAGGCCGCACTGGCCGATCCATGGGTGGATGTGATCCATGTGCGGATCAATCCATACGGCCTGTCGATGGACAGGCCCGATCCCGGGGAGGTGGTGGAGGTGATCCATCAGCTGCATGCTTCCGGGAAAGGGGTGATCGGCATGAAGCTGGTGGGTAACGGAGACCTGCGGGACGAAAGTGAAAAGATCGATCACTCCCTGCGGTTTGTCCTGGGCCTGGGCAGCGTTGATATGATGATCGTGGGCTTCGAATCAGACCTACAGGTGGACGATTACATGCGCCGGACCGGTTCGGCTCTGGAGGCACTGGCCTGATTGATGCACTTTCGCTACCTTTAGTGGCTGAACCGTAGCATATGTTTCGGATCCGCCTGCTGGTATTTCTTTTTTTCATTCCTGGACCTTCGCTGCTTCTGGCCCAGTCGCCCCGTTTTTACCTGGGGTTCGATCAGATCCTCGATAACCGGGAATATTTCACCCCCTACGGATATCATCAGACCATCTTCGGGGCCAGGATCAACCCCGGCGTTGCTTTCCACCTGGACACTCTCCACCAGCTGAGGGCCGGGATCAATTACATGTTCGAATACGGGGGAGACCTTCTGGCGGTCCGGCCCCAGCCGGAACTGTATTACCACTACCGGGGAGAGCGGTTGCATTTACGCACAGGTGCTTTCCCCAGGGAGGAGCTGACGGAATACCCGCTGGTTCTGCTCACCGACACCCTCCGATATTACCGTCCCCATATGGAGGGCGGTTCGGTCCGGTACCGCTGGAAAAGCGGATGGGTGCACGGTTGGGTCGACTGGACCGGCAGGGAGGATACGGTGAGGCGTGAATCGATCCTTGCCGGGATCGATGCAAGGATCAGATACCGGTTCGTCTATCTGGAAGCTTTTTTAACAAGGTATCACCGGGCCCGTACCACCTCACCTTCCGATGAAAACCGGCTTCGCGACGACGGATCAGTCATGGTCCTTGCTGGTGCCGATCTTTCCGGTCTTTCCGGATTGAGAAGCTTCCGGGAGGTAAGTCTTTCCACCGGATATCTGGGCACCTATGAATGGGAAAGGCCGGAACCCAACCGCTGGTTCAGGGGATGGTATTCGAAGGCGGAACTGAGGGCGGGTGTTTTCGGTTTCAGCGGGGTATATTACCGGGGCGATCCTCCTCCGCTTCGTTACGGAGACCCGCTCTTCCGTTCGGGGAACTACGGGCGGCTGGATCTGTTTGCTGATCCATTCACCGATCCGCGCATCCGTTCCAGGATCGGCTGGAGTTTTCACCTGATCCCCGGCGAAGGACTTTACCACTCCATGCAACTGCTGATCTCGGTCCGTATACCGTAATTATTGAAGAATATTTTTAAACACCATAGCTGATGAAATCCGCCTCGCTCGGGGTTGTTTCGCAAACCGCCCTCCCATGGCGAGGGGATAAACCGTAAGCCGCCATTCACTAATGCGTCAGAATTTTTCGGAGCTGAAACTTACCATGGCGATGGGTTTTTTCGCAATGCGCCTACAATTCGGAGAATTTCAGCGCATGAGAAAACACCCGAGCCAACGTCAGCGAGAAAACACTCTGAGCGCCCGGATTCTGGCTCGAAGCCGGTTTGTATAGTCTTTGAGGCGGATTCTCCTTTTATAGCAAGCTGCTCTTCAATGTCGAAGGCCAGTTTTTCATTTTCAGGAGTTTCTGTTTTCTGGTTTCAGGGAGTCGCGTTTTGCGGTTTTGGGGTACAGTGATCCGGTTTCGCGGGGTCGCGTTTTGCGATTTCACGGAGTAACAAATTTGTTGAGATTTATTTCTCGGGAATTCTCAATGGAGCTTCGGCGATCAAAAATACGACTTTATCACTTTGTTAAAGAGCACGTTACATCAGGTAACAAAAATGTTGAGTTTTGACGAAAAGTAACAGAAATGTTTCGGAATCAACATTTCTGCAACCCCGTGAAATGCCGAAAAAGGAATACCCGAAACTTTACCGACGAATCAAAGGGGTTGAGTACCGGTTCAACAATGTTCATGGGCGCTTCAAAGAAGCTCAGGGGCGCTTCAAAGAAGCTCAGGGGCGCTTCAAAGAAGCTCAAGGGCGGTGCGGTAGCCGCTGATCATCGCCCCCGAATATCCTCCGCCGTACTTGCCCCAGGCCGAAGCCACATGGATATGTTCGGGCAGGGCGTTGAGATAGGCGGCCGAAAGATCGGGACGGCGTGCAAATCCATACACCGCGCCGCCGGGGTTGAGTGTGAAACGGCGGACGGTCAGTGAAGTTCCTGCTTCAGCATACTCCAGTGCATCGCGGAAACCGGGGATCAGTTTTTCACAACGTTCAATGAAGGTATCCACCACGTCCTCCTTCAACCGGCTGTATTCCTCCCTGTCGAGACCCTCCCATTCGGAGGGGTAGTCGATGCAGCAGACCGCAGCCACGCTCTTTCCTTCCGGTGCCAGTGAGGAATCTATCTGGCTGTAGTCGACCAGAGTAAAACTTCGGTGAGCGAAGTTGTCCTGATTATTCGCAAGAATCTCAGAGGGGCTGTGGATCGATTCATCGAACACAAAGGTGGAATAGTTCGAATTCCCAATCGATTTCAGGGGGGTATGAAATCCGAAATAGACGGTAAGGAGGGAGGATCCCACCTGGTTCTTGTCGATCGCCTCCTGCAGTGGTTTCCCTTGGCCGGAAGGAAGTAAAGTACCGGCCAGATTCGGCAGGGCTGCATTGACCACGATGTCGGTGGCATGGTCGCTGTGGGATTGGCCCTTCTGCCGGCCGCGTATGGAACTGGACTGGACTTCGAGAGAACCTTTGCCGGCGTTCCCGATCTTTGTGACCAGGCTGTTTAACCTGACCTCGCCGCCGTTTTCAAGGATGACCTCCATCAGCGCATCGGAGAGTTCCTGTGAACCACCTTTAATGAAGCTGGCACGCCCCCTGTAATAACTTCCCTGGGCATTCAGGTAGTAGAGCCAGGAGAGAGTATAGGGATCGTCGTGAAAGTAGCCCAGGTTTCCGAGCAGCACCAGTTTCAGATCGTTATCAGTAAGGATTTCGTCCAGAAAGGCCCCTACGCTCCGGCCGGGCTTGTTCTTGTGGGCGGCAGCGATCCTCCTGGCATTCATGAGATGATGGAAATAGGTGTCAATCCCATCCGACTGGTGAGGGAAGGCTCCTTTCAGCACTGTTTTAGCCTGTTCCACATCATGGGGAATGACCAGGTCGTGCCGTCCGTTGACAAACCGGTAAAACTCAGGCACCTTCAACAGCTCCAACTTTTTGCCGATGCCAAGCTCATCGAATATCTTGCTTTTGATATCCCCCGGGACGGGACCATCCATTTCATGCAGTCCCACTTCCATGGTGAAATCCCTTCTTCTGAAGGTGGTGGCGCATCCGCCCGGCCGGTCATGCTGTTCCAGAAGTAATATCTTTTTCCCTTCCCGGGCCAGTTTGGCCCCGGATGTCAGGCCTCCCAATCCCGCTCCGATAACAATTACATCGTATGTCATAGTTCTATCATTTTATTCATTGACTCTGTTTTCTGGCAATGGGTATCGTTTGAAGGGTGCGTCGGGGTTGAACAAATACCTGTAGGTAATATACTCCTTGGCGGGAACACTGCCAACGGAAAGGAAGATCTTTCGCATTTTCGGATTGAAATCCCCTACCCATGAAAACTCGATCTCCCTGTAGTGGGATTTTCGTTTGAACACTTCAGAAAGGTGAAGGATGATCGCCGCTTCCACTCCGCGGCCCTGGAAGTCGGGGATCACCCCCATTAAAACGCCTCTTGCCCTGGTCATGGTCCTGCGTTTTTTCAGAACAAGAAATTTGATCATGGACGGCAGATTCAGTCTGCCGTTGAGGTGCCGGAGAATCTGATTGACATCCGGATACATTAAATAGATGGCGATTGGTTTTCCACGGTGGTAGGCGAACCAGATGAACTCTTCCTCGAGGATCGCCCTGGCCTTCTGAAGCGTTCTCAGGATATAGGACTCCTCCAGCGGCTCGAAGTTCTGTTTGAATGAGTCCCAGGCTTCGTTGAACACGGCGGCGAAATCACGGACATACCTGTCGCGGTGTTTCCAGCGGAAATGCCGGAATTCATATTCGGGCTTTTTTGCGATCCGTTCCGCAATCCTCCGGAACCGTTCCGGAATCGGGTCTCTGACATTCAGGTGAAAGCCCTCCTGCCGGTAGTAGGTCCTGAAGCCGTGTGATTCGAATAGCTCCCTGTAATAAGGGGGATTGTAGGCGATTTCATAGGAAGGATGAGTGAACCCGCTTACCAGCAATCCCCAGTATTTATCTGTTTCTCCAAAATTCACCGGTCCGTCCATCGCCTCCATTCCCCGTTCCCTCAGCCACTCTTTGGCGGTATGGAACAGAAGTCCGGCAGCCTCGTGGTCATGGATGCATTCAAAGAAACCCACCCCTCCGGTGGGCTGTTCCTGGCGGAAGGCCGTCTGATGGTCGATGAAAGCAGCTATTCGCCCGATCCATGCTCCCTGCTCATCAGTCAGGACCCAGCGTGTGGCTTCTCCGTGACTGAAATAGACATTTTTTCCCGGATCGAAAACCGACTCGATCTCTTTGTCCAGCGGACAAACCCAGACCGGATCATCCCTGTAAAGTATCCGGGGCACCTGAAGGAACGCTCTGGCGGTTTTTCTTCCGGTTACCTCAACGATCCTCATGATTGCCTTTTATAAATCGATTGAAGCAGGGAGGAATATCTGGACTCCACCTCTTTCCGTTTCAGTTTCAGGCTGGCAGAAAGTTCTCCCGTGGCAGGGGACCACTCATGGGGGACCAGCCTGATGCGACTGATTCGCTCCCACTCCTGAAGATCTCTGTTCACCGTGGTTATCTCATCGTTGAAGGCTTTGATTACCTCCGGCCGGCAGATCAGTTCTTCATGGTCCGGTCCGGTATCGATGCCCTGAGCGGCACACCACTCCTTCAGATATGTGAAGTTCGGTACCAGTAGTGCGCTGACAAATTTCTCATGTTCACCCACGATCATCGCCTGGTCGATAAAGGTCGATTGTTTGATCCGGTTTTCGAGAGGCTGGGGAGCCACGAACTTTCCGCTGGATAGTTTGAAGATCTCCTTTTTCCGGTCGGTTATGGAGAGGAAACGCTCCTGCACCATATTTCCGATGTCGCCCGTGTGGAACCAACCCCGTTCATCCACCACCTGTCCGGTCAATTCCTCGTCGCGGTAGTATCCCATCATGACATTGTGGCCCCTGCAGAGGATCTCCCCGTCGGGAGCGATCCTCACTTCCACCCCGTCGATGGGGGCGCCGACGGTTCCCAGTTCACAGAGGGGAGGGTCCTGACGGTTGATGGTGATAATGGGTGAGGTCTCGGTCAACCCGTACATGTTGATGATCTTCAGACCGGAGGCCCAGAAAATCCGTTCCAGTCTCGCCTGCAGGCTTGCTCCCCCGCATCCGGCCAGCCTGGCCTCGCCTCCGAGCGCTTCCCGCCACTTTCTGAAAATGAGCCTGTCGGCAATCTTCAATTTCTGATAGTAGAGCCAGCTTTTTTTTCCGAATGGAGCATAGCGGAGACCCAGATCCACCGCCCAGAAAAATATCTTTTTCTTCATTCCGGTCAGGGCCCGGCCCCTGGCCATCACATTGTCGAATATCTTTTCCAGGATCCTTGGCACCGCGTCGAATCCGGTGGCCCGTATCTCTCTGAGGTTGGATGCGATGGACGCCATATTCTCGGCATAATAGATACAGCATCCTGAATACTGCGTCTGGTAGTTTCCCATTCTGCCTCCCACATGGCATACCGGTATGATGCTCAGGTACCGGTCTTCGGGAGTGAGCTGAAACACTTCGGCTGCCGCCAGTGCATTCTTTACCAGATTTTCGTGTGAAAGCATGACACCCTTTGGAGTTCCGGTGGTGCCGGAGGTGTAGATCAGTGAAGCCCATTCACCGGGCTCGATCTCCCTCTTCACTCGCTCCACCTCTTCCACGACTTGGTGTCCGCATTTTTTTCCCCGCTCCACCAGTTCTGACCAGTGGCTGGCATCGTTCAGATGATCGATGGAAAACAGATGTTCCACGGAATCGACCTGGTCAACGACGGGTTGCAGCATGTGATACAACTTCCGGTCTGAACAGATCACCATCCGGGTACCCGAGTGTTCCATAATATACCGGTATTCCGAATCGTTCAGAGAGGTGTACACGGGAACATGGACCATCCCGGCAAGGGAGATTCCCATATCGATAAAATTCCACTGGGGACAGTTGCGGCTGACCGTCATGATCCTGTCTCCCCTTTGCATCCCTGTTTCCATGAGCCCACGGGCAAACAGGTGTGCGGTCTCATGATATTGTTCGGAGGTGTAAAAGATCCAACGGCCATCCACCTTTTCAGAAAGGACCGATTGACCGGGAAAGTGTGAGGTCAACCTTTCAAGGAGGTCGAAAATTCTTGTGGGGGTCATAAGTCTTCGATTGGTCGGAGACCAAGATAAAAAATTTAGCCACCCGTGGAGTGGAATAATCAGTCGAAATAACCGGTTCCGTCCCAGCAATGGGTGCAAAGCCTCTCCCCGGGCAGGCCGATGGCCTCCACCAGGTCGTCCAGTTCCTGGTACATCAGGGAGTCGATTCCCAGGTTCTTTTCAATTTGCTCCACCATGGCCCTGTATTTGCCGGTTTTCGGATCGGAGTAGGACTCCAGGTCACGCTCCGCTCCCTCGAGCTGGATGATGGCTTTGCGGGTGGCCAGCTCCCTGGTGGACCGCGATTGTGAGAAATTCAGGAATGTACAGGGGAATGCAAGGGGAGGACAGGCGATCCGCATATGCACCTCCCTGGCTCCGCATCCGCGAAGCTCCATGGTAGTCTCCTTCAACTGGGTCCCCCTGACTATGGAGTCATCGCAGAATACGATCCGTTTACCGTCGATGATCCTTTTATTGGGAATCAGTTTCATCCGTGCCACCAGGTCACGGACGTCCTGATGCTGGGGCATAAAGCTCCTGGGCCAGGTGGGTGTGTATTTCGAATAAGCCCTCATGTAAGGCAGGCCGTTGGCATTGCCGTACCCGATGGCGTGTCCGACTCCCGAATCGGGGATGCCGCATACGAAGTCAGCCTCTACTTTGTCTTTTCTGGCGAGAGTCTCCCCGCACCGGTAACGGACTTCATCCACGTTGACATCTTCATAAAAGGAGGTGGGAAATCCGTAATATACCCACAGGAATGCGCAGATCTGCATTTTTTCCCCGGCCTTCCGGAGGGAGTGGTATCCATCTTCGGTGATCTCCACCACCTCCCCCGGCCCCAGGAAATATTCGGTTTCGTAACCGGTATTGGGGAAGGACATGGTTTCCGAGGCCACCGCGAACCCATGCTCGCTTCTGCCGATAATCACCGGAGTACGCCCCAGTTTATCCCTGGCGGCGATGATCCGGTCTTCGGTGAGGATCACCATACTGCATGACCCTTTCACGTGATGGAACACATTTTCGATTCCCTCCAGATAATTTTCTTCCTCACAGATCAGGTTGGCCACCACCTCGGTGGGGTTCACGTTGCCCTCGAAATTCTCTGTGAAATGTCTCTTTTTATCCAGGAAATGCTGTTCCAGCTCTTCCAGGTTGGCCAGCCGGCTCACCGTGGCGATGGCAAAACTTCCCAGATGGGAGTTGAAGAGGATCGGCTGGGGATCGGTATCGCTGATGATCCCCAGTCCCCTGGAACCCCTGAAACGGGGAAGATCATCCTCGAATTTACTTCTGAAATAGCCATTCTCCAGACTGTGGATCGACCGCCGGAAGCCGTCCTCGGGATGATGAAACACAAGTCCGGCCCTCCTGGTGCCCAGGTGGGAATGGTAATCGGTTCCGTAGAAAACATCATATACACAATCCCGCCCGGAAATCGCGCCGAAAAATCCGCTCATACAGAGGTATTGTTATCAATGGAAGGGACAGAGATTCCCACGGCCAAATCTATGAAGATTCCTGTTTGGAATGAATGCGAATAATGCATTCAGGGATGTTGCTAATTCTCTTCCTTCCGGAAGGAAGAGGGGACCAGGTTGAATCCCCTGACACCAAACCGCCTGGCCAGCAACTCCAGGCCCACCAGCGAGATCACACCGCCGGGCAGGATCACCAGGGTGCTGAAGAGTGAAAATCTGCCCACATCTTTCAGCTGCTCAATGGCTTCCTTTACCTCCTGTTCATTGGGCGGGGTGGTCCGGCCGCTCAGATCGAGCTTGGCTTCCAGCACCCTGAAGAAAGACCGTGCCATCTGTTCGGTCTCATTGGCCTCCTTGCCCAGTGCTTTCATTCCCCTGGTGATGAGTGCACCGGTCCTGGCCGCATATTTGCGGGCAAACCGGTGGCTTCGGGTATTGCCCTGAGGAAGCTTCCAGGCCGCCTCTTTCAGCCGGTTCAATCTATTCAGTATGGCAGATTCTCTTCGCATCTTCGCTATTATCCACAGGTAACCGGCAAACATTGTCCCGGCAGACAAAAATACGGTTTTTTTCCCGGTCGACACGGTTTTTGAACAGGGGGAGCTCCTCTCCTGAAACGGACCCGGCCATCAGAACATGAGGGAGGTACTCACCGGTCATCTCCCTGAGAAGTTCGGGTGAATTGGGTCCGGTGACCACCACTTCATAGAACGGATAGAGGGAATGAAGAAGGAGACGCCCCCAGCGGGCGAAACCGTGCGGATACTGTTCGAAGCTCCCCGACATCCTTTCCAGCATCGATCCGGCGAGGCCCAGATAGGTCGAATCGGACAGAAGATGACCCAGTCTGAACAGGTTGGTGGCCATAACACTGTTGGACGAGGGGATCACATTGTCCTGGTCCTCGGTGAAATTGGATACCAGGAAGTCCTCCCCGCCTGCGGAAAACCTGAACATCCCTGACTCCCGGTCCAGAAATTCCTCCATGGTCAGATCGATAAGGTCCCTGGCCAGTTGCCACCACTCCCGGTCCATGGTGACTTCGAAAAGATCGATACAGGCCTCGGCAAAGAGTGCGTAATCGATGTGGAAAGCGGGAATGGCCGGCTTTCCGCCTTTGTAGTTGCGGTAAAGCTTCCTTCCGCCGGAACGGAACCGTAAGGCCAGATGCCGGGCTGCTCCCAGGGCCAGGTCGAGAGAACGGTCATCCCTCAATGCCCTGTGGGCCTTGACAAGTCCCGAAATCATCAGGGCGTTCCAGGATGTGAGCAGTTTATCGTCCAGAAGTGGCGGAACCCGCTGCTTTCTGACCTCCAGGAGCAGATGGTTCCATTGCTGAATTTTCTCCCTGAATGCAGAAGGGTCTAGCCCCCGCTTGGTGGCGAAATCGGCGGGCTCCTCCTCTCTGAGCAGGATGTAGCGGCCATTTTCCCACAATCCCCCGGAATCAAGCCGGTAATACTCGGCGAAACGCTGGAAATCTTTTCCGATGATCGTCTGGAGTTCCTCACGGGTCCAGGTATAGTATTTGCCTTCCTCCCCTTCGCTGTCGGCATCCAGGGAACTGCAGAACAATCCTTCCTCCGAAACCCACTCCCGTTCCGCGAACGCGACGGTTTGCCCGACCACATCGCGGAAAAGGGGGTTTCGGAACTCCAGGAAAGCATCGGAATAGAGACCGGTCAACTGTCCGTTGTCATACAACATTTTTTCAAAATGCGGAACCTTCCAGTGAGGATCGACCGAATATCTTGCAAATCCGCCTCCCGCCTGGTCATAGATCCCCCCACGGGCCATCCTGACCAGTGTACGCTCCACATGTTCCAGAGCTTCCCGGTTTCCGGTCATCTTTCCATAGTGGAGAAGGAAATCGAGATTGACCGGCATGGGGAACTTGGGGGATCCGGCCATTCCCCCGTTATTCCGGTCCCACTTCCCGGCCCAGCGCCCGACGGCATCGGTCAGCTCTTCCCTGGAAGGCAGGTTCGAAGAGACTTCCGGACTGACCAGGGATTGCTGCCTGATCCCCTCGGCCAGCCTACCGGCATACTCCTCTGTTTTTTCCGGATGATCCCGGTAGAGGGTTGCCAGTTGCTGCAGGATATCTTTCCACTGGTTGCGGGGAAAATAGGTGCCTCCCCACACCGGCCTTCCGTCGGGAAGGGCCACGCAGTTGAGAGGCCATCCTCCCTGCTGACCCATCAGCTGGACCGCGGTCATGAACAGGTGGTCCACATCGGGCCGCTCTTCCCTGTCCACCTTTACACTGATAAAGTCACGGTTCATGATCTCTGCCACCCCCGGATCCTCGAAACTCTCGTGTTCCATGACATGACACCAGTGGCAGGCGGCATATCCGATGCTGACAATGACCAGCTTCCCCTCAGCGGCGGCCCTTCTCATCGCCTCTTCGCCCCAGGGGTGCCAGTTCACCGGATTGCGGGCGTGCTGCAACAGATAGGGGCTGGTCTCATGTATTAATGCATTTGCCGGTTTTGATCCACTCATATTCCCTCCGGTTTCCCTCAGTCCCGATTCTTATTATTAACAAAACATCATGGCTCCGGTTTTGTTGATAGAATAGATTACCTTTGTGACCCTGAATAATATAACATGCACTTTGAATGATGAACAATAAGAAAACACTGCTGATGATCCTCGACGGATGGGGTCTCGGTAAAGGAGATAAAACCGATGTAATCAGCCAGGTTCCGACCCCTAACATCGACCGGCTCGAAAAAGAGTACCCCTCTTCCAGACTCTATGCCTCGGGGGAGAATGTGGGGCTTCCGGAAGGACAGATGGGAAACTCCGAGGTGGGACACTTGAATATTGGTGCCGGAAGGATCGTTTACCAGGATCTGGTGAAGATAAACATGGCGGTGAAAGACGGATCCATCAGGGAGAACGAGACCCTGGTCAATGCTTTTACTTATGCCAGGGACGAGGGCAGGCAGGTCCATTTCATGGGTCTTCTCTCCGACGGCGGCGTGCATTCACTCGACAAACACCTGTACGCACTCTGCGACATGACCGGAGAATATGATCTGGAGAAGGTATTCATTCACGGTTTCGGCGACGGCCGCGACACCGACCCCGAAAGCGGGAAGGGGTATATGCAGAACCTGCTGGACCATCTGGAACACTCCAATGGGAAGGTGGCCTCTTTTATCGGGCGCTATTATGCCATGGACCGGGACAAGCGCTGGGAAAGGATCAAGGAGGCATACGACTTGCTGGTGCACGGAAAAGGCAGACCTACCGGGAATATGGTGGAGGCGATCCAGGAATCCTACGACGAGGGGGTGACCGACGAATTCATGAAACCGATCGTGGTGGTGGGTGAGGATGAGGAACCGGTGGCAACCATTCAGGAAGGAGATGTGGTGGTCTTTTTCAATTTCAGGAACGACCGGGCCCGGGAACTGACTGTGGTACTGACACAGAAGGACATGCCGGATCATGGGATGAAGACCCTTCCGCTCCATTACTGCACGATGACCCCGTACGACGCCACCTTTAAGGGTTTGCATATTATCTACGACAAGGAGAATGTGACCGATACCATGGGAGAGGTGGTGGCCAGGGCGGGAAGAACGCAGCTCCGCATCGCTGAAACTGAGAAATATGCCCATGTGACTTTCTTCTTCTCAGGCGGCAGGGAAGAGGTATTCGACAATGAGGACAGGATCCTGATCCCTTCCCCGAAGGTGGCTACTTATGACCAGAAGCCCGAGATGAGTGCCTACGGGGTCAAAGATGCGGTGATCAAAGCCATGAAAGAGAATCACCCCGATTTTATCTGCCTCAATTTCGCCAATGGCGATATGGTGGGGCACACCGGGGTGTATGAGTCGATCAAAAAGGCCATTGTGGCAGTGGACGAATGTGCAGGAGAGGTGGTGGAAGCTGCACGGGAAGAGGCCTATGACGTGCTGATCATCGCAGACCATGGAAATGCCGACAATGCGGTCAATCCGGACGGTTCTCCCAATACCGCCCACTCTCTGAATCCAGTTCCGTGCATCCTGGTCACCGATGATTACGATACGATCGATGAGGGGATCCTGGCCGATGTGGCTCCCACCCTTTTACATATCATGGGGATTGACCGTTCTGAAGAGATGACCGGGAAGGTGCTGGTATCCTGAGAGTGATCAGGAGCGGGCCTTCGTCAGGGTATCATCCCCTGTCTGGTCCGGAGGATCTCATCGCAGATCTGTTCGAGTTGCTCCGGTTTGGCATCTATTTCAGCCCCGGAGACAAGGAAAATCCTTTCCGAAGGTTTCATCTGAAATCCTTTGCTGGGGTACCTGATCTCCACACCTTTGTAGAGCAGCCTGAGCCGGTTCAGGGAGTGCATGTACCGGCGCACCACCAGCGATTCCTGGTAGTTGGACAGAAGACCCGCCAGACTGTTGAGGGCATACTTCTGCTGAAGGATCCGGTCGCTCATCTCCAGAACCCGGTGATCCCTGTAAAGATGAACCCCGATGTACATGGTCTGCAACCATCCGCCCAGCAGGGCCAGGGATGCAAGCGATTCATTGCCGGTGGCCCTGAAATGCCGGTCCGCATCATTATATATCCTTTCAATGAGAATGGTCAGGGAATCAGGGTCCTCCACATAGTACTCCAGGTCCACCCCTGAAATATCGAAGATATCCTCCGGAAGATCCAGACGGCCGGCAAGTAATTCGATATGCCGGTAACAATCTGCTGCTTCGGCACTGCGCTCGAATAGTTTGCAGTAGCTCAGATCCACTCCCAGGCTGCCCAGCAGCAGAGCCATCTGTCCGGGGCGGTCATAAAGGGGGATCCGGTCGAGAGGCATCAGGAGTTCGGGTTGAAAGCCGGTACCGGTCTGTTCGAACAGCCCGGTAATATCCACAGGCAGCGACAGGGCATAGATCACTTCAGCTGCTTCAGCGGGGGCCCGGAGTTCGGCCGAATCGGGAATGTAAGTTTCCCCCGGCCTTTGTCTGCCTGCCTGAGTGCATGATATGAGGATCAACGAGAAAGAAAAGAGACATAGGATTGTTCTCAACATCGGGTTGGGTTGAAGGATTGCAATAGTAAAAATAACAATTCTTTCAGATCATGGAACGGCTTTTCAATGCCGCGATAATGATCTCGACTATCTCCTTGTTTTCCAGAGTCATGCAATTGAATTTAACATCAAACCTGGTATAATCGTTTCCCTTACCCTGAAAATAGTCACGAAAGCGGGACCGCTTCTTATCGATGTTCTGAGCATACTGCCTGGCCTGATCAATGGTCATATCATGTTTTTCCGCCACCCGCAAACATCTCCATTCAAGCGGAGCTTCCAGAAAGATGTGGAAGGATTTTGGAATATCCCGGGTAATGGCCACTCCGCCCCGGCCCACAATGATTGCGTTGCCTTCGTTGGCAAACCTTCTGATCACTTTGGCAATGGTGGTCCGGATCTTCAGATCCGATTTATAGTAATCTTTCGATTGCGCAACCAGCAGGTCTTCCAGAATTCCCCGGTGTTTGTAATCGAAGATATGCTGGATCTGGTGCTCTTCCACCTGGAGCTCACTGGCCGATTCCATCATGATCTCCTTGCTGATCCAACGCCAGGGGTGCTCTTTCGCCCTGGTCTTTTTCAATTGGTTCAACTCGCCGGTCAATTGGGCAGCAATGGTTTTGGCGGGGCATCCCACTTCTCTGGAGATGGATACTACCGGTCCGGGGTAGAGTTGCCTGGTCAGGTCCTCTTTATACCAGTCGTCCAGGTATTTCGACAGATTGATAGTCATGGCTCAGGGAGTTTGGATCAATATAGGATTTTTCAGGGCTCGAGTCAAGTAGCTCCTCCGGACGAACCGGACCGTTATGCTCAAAAACAATGGACCTTGCGGGAGTTTTTATTACTTTTATCCCGCTCTGAATCAAAATTTCTGGTATAAACTTTTTAAACCCTGTTTTATGGACAAAATCACTGTGATCGGGGCGGGAAATGTGGGAGCCACCTGTGCCAATGTGGTGGCCCATAAGGACCTGGCCCACGAAGTGGTACTTCTCGATGTGAAGGAGGGACTTGCTGAGGGCAAGGCTCTGGACATCTGGCAGACCTCATCTATCAATCACTTCAATACCAGGGTGATCGGAACCACAAACGATTACCTGAAAACCAAGGGATCGGGGATCATTGTAATAACCTCGGGTTTGCCCCGCAAGCCGGGAATGTCGCGTGATGATCTGATCAAGACCAATGCCAACATCGTCAAGGAGGTCACCGAAAAGGCGATCAAGTACTCCCCCGATGCGATCATTATCGTGGTCTCCAATCCGCTCGACGTCATGACCTATGCAGCCTTCCAGGCTGCCAACAAGGATCCGCACAAGGTATTCGGAATGGCGGGGATCCTCGACACGGGCCGGTACAAAGCATTTCTGGCCGATGCATTGCACGTATCACCCGACGATATCCATGCCATGTTGCTGGGAGGCCACGGAGACACCATGGTTCCGCTGCCCAGGTACACTTCCATCAGCGGGATTCCCGTCACCGAGCTTCTCGGGGAGGAGGAGATCAACAAAATCGTGGATCGCACCAGAAAAGGGGGCGGAGAGCTGGTCAGCCTCATGGGAACCTCCGCATGGTACGCACCCGGTGCTGCTGTTTCCCAGATGGTCGAGGCGATCGTGGATAATCAGCGACGTATCTTTCCTGTCTGTGCCTATGTCAACGGGGAGTACGGATTGAAGAATCTGTACATAGGAGTTCCTGTCAAACTGGGACGGGGAGGTGTGGAAGAGATTATCGAAATCAGTCTCAACGAGGGAGAGCGGAAAATGTTGAACACCTCGGCCGACAGTGTCAGTAAGGTCATGAAGGTCCTGGATGATATGAAGCTGTTCGAGAAGTGATCAGCCATTATCTTTTGGCTCATCCTTCCCAGTTGCAAAAAATTAGTGCTATATTTGCGGCCTATTCCAAAAAGCCGATTAAGTAACTATTTATAAACGAGTTAAAAATGCAGAATAAAGGTGCTATCAGGTTCTTCACGATTGTTCTGGCACTAGTAAGTGTATACCAGCTGCTTTTCACTTTTTTTGCCCAAAAGGTGGAGCGTGATGCCAGGGAATATGCAAATGGTGACATCCGGCTTGAACGTTCCTACCTTGATTCCATGAGAAGCGAGGAGGTATACAATGTCCTTTTCCGGAATTATACCTATCAGGAGTGCAAGGAACGAGAGATCAATCTGGGACTGGACTTAAAAGGAGGGATGAATGTGATCCTGGAGATCGCCGTTGAAGATATTATCCGGTCACTGGCAGCTCCGCAGTTCCTTTCAGATCCGGTATTTACGGAGACCATGGCACTGGCTAGGCAGAAAAAAAGGAGCAGCCAGAGCGATTTCGTGGATCTGTTCGCCGAATCGTTCGAAGAGCTCAATCCCGGCGCCCAGCTGGCGCAGTTTTTCATGACACCCGAAACCCGGGGAGAGATCGATTTCAATACCACCAACAGCGAGGTGGTGGATTATCTGAAGGCGGAGGCGGAAGATGCCATCGACAATTCATACAATGTCCTCCGTAACAGGATCGACCGGTTCGGGGTCGTTCAGCTCAATATCCAGAAACTGGAGAGGCAGGGAAGGATCCTGGTGGAGCTTCCCGGGGTGAAGGAGCCCGAGAGGGTCACCAAGCTTCTCACCGGGACGGCCAACCTGGAGTTCTGGACCACCTATCAGGCCGCTGAAGTGTGGACCTACCTGGAAGAGGCCAACCGTATCCTTGCAGAGATGCAGGAAACGGAGGGAATTCTTGATGTGGCGGAGGATCAGCCCCCGGTACCGGAAGAGGCCGGGGCGCTTCAGACGGAACCGGGCGATACGGCAGCCGGGGAAGAATCACTTCTGGATATTCCGGAAGATGAACTTCTGCTCGACACCACCGACCTGGACCTCCTCACTGATCTGGATGACGAAGGAGAAATGGATGACCAGGAGGCAAGGTTTATGCGTGAAAATCCTCTGCTGGCCGTTTTGACTCCCTACCTTGACAATCAGCGCAATTTCATTCCGGGTTCCACGTTGGGAGTGGTGCTGATGAAAGATACAGCCAAAGTGAACGATTACCTCTCCATGCCCAGGATCAGGCAGCTTTTCCCTTCCGATCTCGAATTTGCCTGGCACTTTCAGCCTGACGGGGAGGACGAGCAGTTCATCCGGCTGCACGCCCTGAAGTCGACCAGGAACAACCAGCCCGCCATGGACGGTAAATATGTGACCGACGCCCGGGTGGGGACCGATCCTTATACCAACGAATTCAATGTGAGCATGAACATGAATTCGGAAGGGGCCAAGAGATGGGCAAACCTGACCCGTGAGAATGTGGGCGAAGCACTGGCCATTGTGCTGGACGGAATGGTTTACTCCGCTCCCACCGTCAGTGAGGAGATCAAGGGAGGGAGCTCTTCCATATCGGGCGATTTTTCCCAGGCCGAAGCGGATGACCTGGCCAATATCCTGAAATCCGGAAAGATGCCTGCCAGAGCGCGGATCGAGTCGAGTGAAATCATCGGGCCCTCACTGGGAGCCAGGTCGGTGAAGGACGGGTTTAACTCCTTCCTGATCGCTTTTATGGTGGTCCTCCTCTATATGGTGTTTTACTACAGTCGAAGGGCCG
The DNA here is from genome assembly GCA_964579515.1 of uncultured Bacteroides sp. Lineage (GTDB taxonomy): Bacteria > Bacteroidota > Bacteroidia > Bacteroidales. The sequence continues at coordinate 114,273 of CAZOHA010000001.1, forward strand.
GTCTGGTGGCCGACCTGGCGCTGCTGGCCAACATGTTCTTTTTGATCGGGGTGCTGGCCTCCCTGCAGGCGGTGCTCACCCTTCCGGGTATTGCTGGGATCGTTCTGACCATCGGGATGTCGGTGGATGCAAATGTTCTGATTTATGAAAGGATCCGGGAGGAACTGTCAGCCGGAAAGAACATGAAGACCGCACTGAAGGACGGTTACAGGAACGCCTACTCGGCCATATTTGATGCCCAGATCACCACCTTCCTGACCGGCCTGATCCTTTTCTTCTTCGGAACGGGACCCATTAAAGGATTCGCCACCACCCTGGTCATCGGTATCCTCACCTCACTTTTCAGTGCCATCATCCTCACCCGCCTGATTTACGAGAGGATGCTCTCCAAAGGAAGGAAGATCACTTTCGACACCAAACTCACCAGAAATGCCTTCAAGAATGCCCAGATCGACTTTCTGGGTTCCAGGAAAATCTTCTATGTGATTTCGGTAGTGATCATTCTGGCGGGAGCCGCCTCCCTGACGATCAAGGGCCTGAACCTGGGAGTGGATTTTTCGGGAGGACGCAATTATGTCATCTCTTTCAATCAGGATGTGGAAACCACACAGATCCAGGATGAACTGGGGACGGCATTCGGAGAGGAGCCTATGGTGATCACTTATGGAGCAAGGAATACTGTTCGTGTGACCACCAAGTATATGATCGATGATGACCGTCCGGAGGCCGATTCCATCATCCGGGCCCAGATGTTTCAGGGCCTGCAGCCCTACCTGGACGAAGGAGCCACACTGGATGAGTTTCTCAACGATCAGGAGTATATCATCAGTGCCCATAAAGTGGGACCGACCATAGCCGACGACATCAAGCGGGTGGCGGTGATCGTGATCTTCGCCTCCCTGGTGATCATATTCCTCTATATCCTTTTCCGGTTCCGGAACTGGCAGTTTGGACTGGGTGCCCTTGCCGCTCTGGTGCACGATGTGATGATCGTACTCGGACTCTTTTCCATTCTTCACGGTGTCATGCCGTTCTCCCTGGAGCTGGATCAGTCGTTCATCGCCGCCATTCTGACCGTAGTGGGATATTCCATCAACGATACGGTGGTCGTTTTCGACCGGATCCGGGAATTCGTGGGGCTGCAAAAGCGGAGGGAACGGAAGGAGATATTCAATGCTGCGCTGAACAGTACACTCAGCCGGACGTTCAGTACCTCCATGAGTACATTCTTCGTCCTGCTGGCCATCTTTATCTTCGGCGGTGATGTGATCAGAGGCTTTACCTTTGCATTGCTGCTCGGGGTCATCGTGGGTACCTATTCCTCGCTGTTCATCGCCACGCCGGTGGTTTATGACACCATCAAGGGAGGAGAGACCACCCGGATCCTGAAAGGAACGGTCAGGAAATAGGAACTATAACTATTCCGGAGAGGGGGTGGTGACCTTCAGGATGAAACCCACCCCTCTTCTTGTTTCCAGATCGACCGATGGCTCGTTTTTCAGATATTTGCGCAGCCTGGAGATGAACACATCCATGGAACGACCCATGAAATAATCATTTTGCCCCCACAACTCCTCCAGTACATTCTCTCTGGTCACCACGGTATTTCTGTGGTCCATCAGATAACGGAGCAGTTCTGCCTCCCGGGGAGTCAGGTCGTAGCTGTTTTCCCGGTCTTCGATAACAAGATCCCGGTAGCGTATCGTCAGGCAACCCAGGGTGGAGGTCAGCTCTCCCTCTTTACCCGATCTTCTCAGGATATTGTGCAGCCTGAGCACCAGTTCTTCCGCTTCGAAAGGTTTGGTGATATAGTCGTCGGCACCGATTTTCAGCCCCTTAAGTTTGTCTTCCTTCTGATTCTTTGCTGTCAGGAAGACCACCGGCATCGAAGGATCCAGTTTCCTGATCTCTCCGGCCAGGGTGAATCCGTCCATCACCGGCATCATTACGTCGAGGATACACAGATCGACATGGTGTTTTCTGAACTGTTCCAGCCCCCCCTTTCCGTGGTGAGCCGTATAGACCTTGAATCCCGATAGTTCGAGATATTCGGCCAGTACCTTCTGAAGGTCGATATCATCCTCCACTAATAGGAGATCCATGACTGACTGGTATTTTGATCGTGAATTGAGTCCCTTCTCCGGGAGTGCTGCTGACCTGCACGGAGCCCCGGTGAGCCTCCACGATCTGTTTAACATAATATAGCCCGAGACCGAGTCCCCTGATCACCCTTTGCCTGGGTTGCTCGCCCCGGTAGAATTTTTCAAAAATATGTTTCTGCTCCTCCTTACGGATGCCGGGGCCGTTGTCGGTTACCCTGATCACCAGCTGATCTGCCTGATGTCCCGCATATAATTCGATTCTGCAGGGCGGGAGACCATATTTGACAGCATTGGAGAGGAGATTATTGACCATGGTCGACATATGGACTTCATCCATTCTCTGGACCGGGTGTTTCAGTTCGGTCTGCACCCGGATCTCCGCCTCTTCCTTCCCCTTTCCCGAGGCGAATGCTTCCGCCAGATGAGTGATCCAGTGCTCCAGGTCCACCTCCTTCAGCTTCAGTCGCACCTGGTCCTTTTCCCAGATATGGATATCCAGGATCCGGTCGATCAGTTCGGAGAGATGACGGTTCTGGCGTTTGATCAGGCCCGATAATTCGGCAACTCTCTCCCGGTTCTTCACGATGCCGGGGTTTCCCAGTGAACTGGAAGCCACCGAGATGGTCGAAAGGGGTGTCTTCAGCTCATGGGTCATGTTATTGATGAAGTCACTTTTCATCTCGGAAAGCCTTTTCTGACGCAGCATATTCCGGAGGGTGATATAGAATACCATAAAAACCAGGACCAGAGTCAAAACGGAGAGTGCCAGGATCAGCCACATCTCCTTCAGAATCATCTTTGACCGGTTGGTGAAGCTGACCAGGATATCGTAGGAGACCCGGAAAAAATTGCGCTCGTGGGTATAGGAACCGGCCAGCAGGGCATTCTCGGGTGCCGGGGGAAGAAGAGAACTGTCGGGAAGCAGTTGGATCTGGAATCCCATATCGGTCAGGAACAGTTCTCTCAGATGAATGTGATAGATAAAATCAGGATCCTCACCGGCCTGCACCAGATATTGCTGAAGAAACCACTCCGGCTGGCGGAAGCCGGACAGGGTCCCGTAGAATTCGAGAATAAACTCATTCACAAGAGAGTCCTGATCGGCATAGAGGAATTCGAGAGCGATGCTGTCGAGCCGGTAGAGGACCGAGTCGAGACCAAAACGGAAATCCTGACTGTTGAATTCGTTCAGGCCCTCCCTGATCAGGGTCCCGTAACGGGTATCGAATTGTTCCTGCTTGGTACGGTAGGTCTCGGTGATGAAAATGTACTGTACGGAGACCAGTACCAGCAGGGCCAGGGCAGACAATCCGATCAGGAACCGACTCTTCATACCTGCTAAGTTAGCACCTTTCCTGCTCCGTTAACCTGTCATTAACACTGCATTAACCAAGATGTACGGGTCAGTGTCCTATTTTTGTATCAGGACCAAAAGATATCCGACATGAAAACGAAATACCTATCTGTTTGTATCGCACTTTTTCTCACCCTGGTCATCTTACCAAAAGCAGCCAGTGCACAGGAGAAAGACCATGAGGAAATGGAGCGGACGGAGGAGATGGAAATGGAGTTCCAGGCCAAAAGAGAGATGCTGGAGAAACAACGGCAACAGATGGAAGAGCAGAGGGAGCAACTGGAACAATTGCATGAGGAGCGAGCCAGAGAATTCGAACGGCAGGCCCGGAAATCTGTCATTGTCCGTCCGGGTGAACCTTCGACCTGGCATGTCTCCCCGGACGGGGGTTCCTATTTCTTCAGGACCGGCGACCCGGGAACCCAGACCCAGCTGACTCTGCGTAACAGCTTCCGTGGAGGGTCCGATTCATCCAAAGGAGATTTCGATGTGGATGAATCGGTAGGGTATATCCGATGCATGATCAACGGGAAGGTTCGTTCCGGGGAGATCTACATCAAGGTGGAATACCCCGACGGAAAGACCTTCAAGGAACTGACCATCAACTCTTCGGCAGAGATCTCCTTCAGCCAGTCCCTCTCCATCAAAGAGGAAGAGAAGAAGAAATATGTCGGCTCGTGGAACTATGAAGTGAAGGCCGACAATGCGGAGGGGAGTTACACACTGCAGATCCAGACCCACTGATCCCCATGATAATTTATTATCTTTGCGGAAACTCGATGCAAAGATAAGAATGCTTGGTTTGCTATTATTTATAAGCGGTCAGGAGATCATATTCGCTTTGTTGATCGCATTGTTGCTGTTCGGATCGAAGGAGATCCCCAGGCTGGCCCGTACATTCGGTAAGGGCATGAAGGAGTTCAGAAGGGCTACCGAAGATATCAAGCGGGAGTTTGAAGAGAGCAACGTGGATGTGGTGAAGGATTTCAAGGAGATCAAGAACAACCTCTCCAGGGACGCCGAAGATATCAAAAAGAATATCACCCGGGATGCCGATAATATCAAGCGCAATATTTCGCGTGACACCGAAGATATCAAGAAGAATATTTCCAGGGATGCCCGGGATATCAGGAAGAATATCTCCAAAGATGCCGATGAGGTAAAGGAGAACCTCTCAGGGAACGAGAAGGAGGTTCCCTCGGATGCCCCGAAGAGTGCCGCGAAAGATGCGGGGGATACAAAGAAGAGCACCTCCGGAGAAACCGTGGGTACGAAGAAGAGCCCATCCGCCAAAGGGGGTGGCCCTTCCGTCGATAAAAAGCAGAATCCCGAAGCGGACTGACAGCTCCATGTGGACAGTTTATCTCTTATTGCTGGTCGGGATCGTTATTTTATTTCTGAGCGGTAAGTATCTGGTCGACAGTAGTGTGGTATTGTCCAGGCACCTCAGAATACCGCGGGCGATCATTGGTCTGACGGTGGTGGCGTTCGGAACTTCCGCACCGGAACTTCTGGTCAGCGTTCAGGCAGCCATGGCCGGATATCCCGAAATTGCCCTGGGGAATGTGGTCGGGAGCAATCTTTCCAATATCCTTCTGGTTCTGGCCATGACCGCACTGATTTTTCCCATTTCGGTCAGCAGGTCTTCGGTGCGGACAGACTGGCCCATCATGATGGGGGTTTCTCTTTTACTCTTTCTTTTTGCCCTGAACGGGAACCTGGCCAGATGGGAGGGTCTGGTTCTGATGTCGATCCTGGCCTTCTACATCGTTTTCTCCGTAAAGCAGGCCCGGGCCGGAATGCGCCTTCAGGCGACGGAAGCTGAACCTCCCTCCATGCGTGCGGGAGTGGCCATCCTGATCCTTCTGGTCTCCTGTGGCGGACTTGCTTTCGGAGCGGATCTTTTGGTGGATAATGCTGCAGTCATCGCAGAAGAACTCGGTGTTTCCCGCCGGGTTATTTCTGTTTCCATGGTGGCGGTGGGAACCAGCATTCCTGAACTGGCCACCAGCGTGATCGCGGCCTTTAAAAAGGAGACCGATATATCCGTGGGGAACATCATCGGATCCAATATTATGAATATCCTTTCCGTTTTGGGCATTACGGCAGTGATCGCTCCGGTCGGGGTGGACCGTGCCATAGCCAGGTTCGATATACCCTGGATGCTGGGAGCCTCCCTGCTCCTGCTGTTGCTTATGCTTCCTTCGGCCCGTTCAAGAATCGACCGTTGGGAGGGAGTTCTTATGATTCTCGTATACCTGTTATATCTTTACCTGATATTCTGATCGGATGGTTGCAGCAGACCAAGTCACCAAGTCATACGGCACCCTTCAGGTGCTCAAGGGAATCTCGCTGAAGGTGGATCCCGGGGAGGTCGTTTCCATTGTGGGGCCTTCGGGAGCAGGAAAGACCACACTTCTTCAGATCCTGGGCACTCTGGGAAAACAGGACAGCGGGATAGTCACCATCAACGGAACCCGGACCGATCAGCTTCAGAAGAATCAGCTGGCACGGTTCAGGAACAGCCATATCGGATTCGTTTTTCAGTTCCATCAGCTTCTGCCCGAGTTCACCGCCCTGGAGAATGTTTCCATTCCCGGTTTTATCGCCGGCCGGTCAAGGAAAGAGGTGGAAGACCGTGCGAAAGAACTTCTGGATTTTCTTGGACTGAAGGATCGTCTCGAACATAAACCGGGGGAACTCTCGGGCGGGGAGCAACAGCGGGTGGCGGTGGCCAGGGCACTGATCAACGACCCGGGTGTGATACTGGCCGATGAGCCTTCCGGTAATCTGGATACGGAGAACAAAAAAGAACTCCATCAACTGTTCATGACACTCAGGGAACGATTCGGGAAGACCCTGATTATCGTCACCCACGACCGGGAGCTGGCAGCCATGGCCGACAGGACCATTAAACTGAAAGATGGCCGGGTCGAACCATAGCATCCATACCCGGGAGCTGAAAACTTTTCTGGATCAGAAAGCGGATTATTACAACGCTCCTTCGTTCATCCCCACCGATCCTATCCAGGTGCCACACCAGTTCAGTGATCCCTGTGATATTGAAATTGCCGCCTTTCTCACCGCCACTATCGCCTGGGGACGGAAAGTCTCCATCATTGAAAATGCACGGAAGCTGATATCACTGATGGGGGAAGAACCATGTGCATTCCTTATGGAGGCAGGGGAGGAGGATATGAAGAGGTTTCTCCCGTTCGTCCACCGGACCTTCAACGGGATGGACTGCATCTATTTTATCCACGCGTTGCAGAGGGTTTACAGGGAGTATGGAGGTCTGGGAAGGCTGTTCGGGATGGAGTTCACCAGGCACGGGGATCTGTTTCATGCGATGGTGGAGTTCCGCAGGACATTTTTCGCCATCGGCGATCCGGGGCGCACCTCCAGGCATGTGGCCGATCCTTCCAGGGGCGCAGGCAGTAAACGGCTCAACATGTTCCTCCGCTGGATGGTCCGGAGGGATGGCAGAGGTGTGGATTTCGGGCTATGGCGTGCCATTCCGATGCATGCACTCTATATCCCCCTGGATATCCACACCGGTACGGTGGCACGCAGGCTCGGGCTGCTGCACCGCAGGCAGAATGACTGGAAAGCCGTGGAGGAACTTACTGAGGTATTGAGAAAATTTGATCCGGAAGATCCCGTCAGGTACGATTATGCACTGTTCGGCCTGGGTTCGTTCGAGGAATTCTGAATTCTTCTTCAACAAAACGGATCCCATATGATTCCAGCTCCTCCAGAACCGGGTCGTAGATATCGGGATGGATCGGAAGCTGCACGCCATAATGGGTATAGGAACCTTCAAGGATCCTCCGGGCGATCATGGCCAGCGGAAGACCGACGGTATCCGACATGGCGGTGGAGTATGGATCCTGTGCGATGTATGCCATGGTGGCAAAACGTTTCCAGTGCACACCCTTCAGGCTGAAATCGAACTGATGCTGCATCAGTATCATATCCTTGTCCCCCGGTCCCAGCTGCCATTTCTTTTCAAGGATTTGCTGCAGTACTTTGGCGGGGGTGAGACCGGGTACTCCGATGGGCCTGGTTTCGAAGATCCCCAGCCATCTTAACCGTTCCATCATGGGTGAATCTTCCCGGAATCCCAGATAATTTGCCAGTTTGGTTTCCACAGGAATCTCTATCTGATAGGCCATGAAGGAGTTGATGAATTCCCGGTAGGTCATGGTATCGGTTTGTTCCATGACAAAGGAATCGTCCGTTGCACCCAGTTGTACGAAGGTATCCCATGCCTCGCAGAAGCCGGGCCGGCGGATGGTACCCCTGAACATGGTCTCCAGCCCCTGAAGGCCATAGGTATCCCGGTAGGTGAGTGAATCCCGGTTCGGATACACTTCGAATTCGCCCAGCTCCGGAACCCGTATCGTCTCGAACCGGCTGAAAAGTTTGTGATAGGGAATATACTTGAATTTGCCGTTATGGAGGAAGCGGGCCCCCTCCTTACCGGCCAGTATCACATTCCTGGGATTCCAGGTGAATTTGTATTTCCACGGATTGTCTTCGTAGCCCGGCGCCACCAGTCCCCCGGTATTCGATTCAAATGAAGTGATCTCCCCTCCGGCATCCCTGATTCTGCGGATCATCTGCATGGCCGACATATGATCGATCCCCGGGTCCACCCCGCATTCGTTCATCAGGACGATGCCCCGGGCACTTGCCTCCGCGTCCATGGCCCGGATAGCCGGCGAAAGATAGGATGCGGTGGCCATGTGCCTTCCGGTCTCCAGGCAGGTTTCCGCAACCAGATGGTGCATCCTGGCAGGAAGGAGGCTGATCACTATATCAGCCTGCATGATCTCGAGCCTGCGCTGCTCCGGGTTGTGGACATCGAATTGGAATGCCCGGCCGTTTCTATGTCCTCCGATCTTCTCTTGTGCCAGTTCGGGCCGGATGTCTCCCACCCTCACCACCCAACGGTCCTCCGATTTTTCCAGGAAGTAACGGATCAGGGCGGTGGAAGAGAGCCCGGCTCCCAGCACAAGGATGGTTTGCATAAGACGGCTATTTTCCCAGCTGGCTTTTCAGGATCCTGGCCACATATTTCCCGATAATATCAAACTCGATGTTGACCACGGTTCCGGGTTTGATTTGATGGAAATTGGTCACATCATAGGTAAAGGGGATGATCGCCACCTGGAAGGATTTTTCTCTGGAATTGACCACGGTCAGGCTGACCCCGTTGACCGAAACAGACCCTTTCTCCACGGTCAGGTGCTCCTCGCTGGATGGATCGAATTCGAAAGTGAAATACCAGCTGCCCCCCTCCTCGGTCACCCCTGTGCATGTGGCGGTCAGGTCCACATGTCCCTGCACCATATGCCCGTCGAGCCGGGCATCGAGCCGGGTGCTCCTTTCCAGGTTCACCCTGTCGCCTGCCTTCAGAAGGCCCAGGTTGGATTTGAGCAATGTCTCTTTGATGGCTGTAACCGTATAGGTACCTTCGCCAATATCTACTACGGTGAGGCATACGCCATTATGGGAGATGCTCTGGTCGATCTTCAGTTCATCGGCAAATGAGCATTCCATGGTTATATGGAGATTTTCATTCTCCTTTTCCAGTCTCACTACACTGGCGGCCTCTTCTACGATTCCCGAAAACATGTGTTAGTCTTAAAGTCCATAATAGTCTGTAAAGTCTTAAAGTCTGTAAAGTCGAAAGTCTGGGGTCAAAGGTACAAGATGGTGGCTGGATCTCCAATGAGTTTCGTCAGATCCTTATTGACCGGGGGAATATTCGTTGATCGCAGGAAGCTTGATTGATCGCAGGAAGCTTGGTTGATCGCAGGAAGCTTGGTTGATCGCAGGAAGCTTGGTTGATCGCAGGAAGCTTGATTGATCGTGGATTTTTTAGTTGGTCACGGGGATCTTGGTTTTTCAGGCGTTGATTCCGAAGGCGGCCCAGAACTGATCGACCAGGTCGAGTTTCTCCCAGGTGAACAGCTCCACTTCCAGGGTGACCGGATCCCAGTACTGGGAGGTGAAGGTTTTGGTAACTACTTTCGGAACGCGCCCCATGTGACCGTAGGAGGCGGATTCTCTGTAGATTGGATTCCTGAGCTTTAACCGCTGTTCAATGGCCGCGGGCCTCAGATCGTAAAGGTCGGAAATCCTGGCTGCTATCTCCCAGTCTTTCACGTCCAGATTGGTTTTGCCGTAGGTATTCACATAGACTCCCACCGGTTTGACCACTCCGATGGCATAGGAGAGTTGCACCAGCGCTTCTTCGGCGATTCCAGCCGCCACGATATTCTTCGCAATATGACGGGCAGCGTAAGCTGCCGAGCGGTCCACCTTGGAAGGGTCTTTACCGGAGAAGGCACCGCCACCGTGCGCCCCTTTCCCTCCGTAGGTATCCACAATAATTTTTCTGCCGGTAAGACCGGTGTCTCCGTGGGGACCTCCTATGACAAATTTTCCCGTGGGATTCACGTGGAGGATCAAATCATCACTGAAAAGCGATTGCAGCCTTTCTGGAAGCTGTTTCACGATCCTGGGAATCAGGATTTTTTTCACATCCTCCCTGATCTTTTCCAGCATCCGGTCATCATCGCTGTCGAACTCATCATGCTGGGTGGAAAGAACGATGGTATGGACCCTTATGGGAGTATCGTCGTTCGCATATTCAATGGTTACCTGAGATTTGGAATCGGGCCGGAGATAGGTCATCTCCTTCCCTTCCCGGCGGATGGCGGCCAGTTCTTTCAGAAGCCTGTGGCTCAGCTCCAGGGGCAGAGGCATATAGTTATCGGTCTCCCTGGTGGCATACCCGAACATCATTCCCTGGTCGCCCGCGCCCTGTTCCATGGGATCATCCCGGTCCACACCCCGGTTGATATCGGGCGACTGTTCGTGGATCAGCGTCATGATCCCGCATGAGTTGCACTCGAACTGGTAATCCGAATGGGTATATCCGATCTGGCAGATCATTTCACGTGCCACCTTCTGTACATCGATATAGGTGGTGGTGTGGACTTCACCGGCAAGGACCACCTGACCGGTGGTCACCAGGGTCTCCAGTGCCACCTTGGAAGAAGGATCGAACGCCAGGAATTCATCCAGCAGCGCGTCGGATATCTGATCGGCGATCTTATCGGGATGGCCCTCCGAGACAGACTCGGAGGTGAATAGATAGGACATTCTCTTTTGTAATTATTTCACCCCTTTAGTTGCAGCCGGGAATTTTACTCATCTTATTTTCGGCACGGGTAAGGAATGGCTCCTCCACCACCTGATTCAGTGCTTCGCAGGCCTGGTCGTATTGTGCAGTGTTCTGGAATGCATGCCCCAGTTCATACTGGATGGCCGACTGCCAGACCGGTTCAGTCTCGTGTTCGAGGGCCCGGGTGGCATATTCAATGGCAGCGTCGTACTGGATCTCCTTGTTTTTGACCAGGGCCATGTGATAAAGGGCCCGGGGATTTTCGGGATTGGCTTCCAGGGCATTCTCGCAGGCTTCCACCACATAGGAGTAGTCGTTATCTTCCGGATCGACCATCTCCATCTCCTCGATGATGAATTTATTGAAGTAGGTATCGATCACTTCATTGATCTCCTCCACCGTTTCCATATCGTTCTTTGCCATGGCGCCTTCCTTGGCATTGTTGAACGCCTCCATCATCATGTCTCTTTCATCCTGAGCCAAAAAGACCATTCCTTTTCCCTGGTAGGCCTGATAAAGGCTTTCGTTCATTTCCAGTGCTTTATCGAAATACTCCAGCGCCTGATCATGGTTTCCGCCCTTCAGGTTGCGTTGCCCTTCCAGCATATAGGATTGAAGAAGGTATCTGGTGGCCTTCTCTCTGGATTCTTCGTTATTCCCGTATTCCCCGGAAAGTTCGATGGTCTTTTCCAGGAAAGGGATGGCATTGTCGAATTGCCGGCGCTTGAGAAACAGCGTGGCCTGCCTGTAATAAGATGAAGGGATCAGTTCCTCTGCCTGTGATCTCAGATCGGCAGCGGAATCTCCCACCACGTCTGCCATAGCCAGGACCTCGTTAAAATGTTCTACTGCGGTTTCATACTCCTGGTTATTCACCTTCGCCACACCTTCGTTAAATTCATTGATGATGTCTGTGAGGTTTTGGGCAGACAGGGAACCTGCCATCATCATAGTTCCCAGAATCGCCAATGTTCTTAATTTCATAAGGTCTTCATTTGGTTAACAAAATGGAACGTCAAATATATAAATATTGTAAACAAATACAATGCCATTTTGTTTGCGCCACATTGTCTACAAAATCAGGTAGTTAGTTGCTGGTCATCTCCCTGAAAACCTCCTCCAGACTCTTTTCCCTGAGAGAGAGGGACAGAATGGTAAGCCCTTGTTTTACTGCGAAATTGAAGATTCCGGCACGGATGTCAGAGACAGAGAGAGTCTCGATCAGGAGCTCGTTTTCACCGATGGATTTCACATGGTCCACACCGGGAAGGTTAAGCCAGATTTCAGGATCAGCCGGTTTGTCAAGTTCCATGTGGATCGTCCGGGTCTTTACTTCGCCTTTGCTCTTCAGAGCCCCGGCCTGTTCATCGGCCACGATCTTTCCCCGGTTGATGATGATCACCCGGTCACAGACGGCCTCCACCTCCTGGAGGTTATGGGTGGACAAAAGAATCGTCTTTTCCCTGCGGATGGTGCCGATCAGCTGCCGGATCTCGTTCATCTGGTTGGGATCCAGACCGGAGGTGGGTTCATCCAGAATCAGGACCTCCGGATCATGTATCAGGGCCTGGGCCAGCCCCACCCTTTGCCGGTAACCCTTGGAGAGCTTCCCGATAATCTTGTGAAGTTCCGGTGAAAGACCGGTCATCTCCACCACCTGTTCGATCCTGTTTTTCGCCTCTCTTCCCCGGATCTGGTATAATCCCGCCACATACTGCAGATATTCTCTGATATACATTTCCAGATAAAGCGGATTATGTTCGGGCAGATATCCGGTCATCTGCCGGATCTCTTTCCGGTGATCCTGCACATCGATCCCGTGGATACGCACCGACCCGCCGTCGGGAGGCAGAGTGCCGGTGATGATCTTCATGGTGGTGGATTTGCCGGCACCGTTGGGCCCGATGAAACCGGCCACCTCTCCGGACCCGACTGTGAATGAAACACGGTCCGCCGCAAGCTGCGATCCGTACTTCCTGGTGATATCGAGAACCTCAACCATACATGAACTGACCCACTTTGGCGAAGTTCGATTTGGGATTGACGCACATCACCGGGATCTTTTCATCATTGGAAAGCAGATACTGCTCCCTGGCTCCGAAAATATAATCCACCTTGGTCAGATGCTTGGTGGTGGTGATCAGGATCATGTCGGCATTGATCTTCCTGGAGTATTTCAGGACCTCCTTCTGGAAATTGGAGGATTTATCAGGGGATTGGATTTCGTATTCAATGTTGTTCTGTATCAGAAAACGGATGGCAAAGTTGAGATTCACATTGACCTTTTTCTGAAGATCCTTATCCGCGAGGGGTGCTTTCATCAAATGGATCTTGGAATTAAGGTATTTTCCCAGAAAGATGGCCCACTGAAGTTTTTCCTTGTTCTCTGACTTGAAATCGATGGGAAAAACAATATCACTGTAACGCTCCTTTTGCGCCGGCTCCTCCTGGACCACGATAAAGGGTACGGAGGATCCGGAGATCACACGCAGGGCCCAGCTTCCGAAGAGTTTTTGCCCACCCTTCATCCCATGAGTGCCCATCACTACAAAACTGACATTATTTTCTTCTTTGGAAGCATAATCGGCGATCTCACGGAAAATATTCCCTTCCTGAATCACATATCCCACTTCCGCACCGAGATCCTTTCTGATCCCTTCCACTTCACTCTCCATCTTCACGGTGGCCTTCTCTTTTTCCGACTGGTCCCTGGCAATATGAAAAAGCGTGATACGGTTCTTCAGTATTTGAGACAATTTCAATGCATGCTTCAGAGCATTATAGGATACAGCAGAAAAATCCCAGGTAACCAAGATGGATTTTCTCTCTTGCTCCATGGTACGTTCGTTTAGTAAGTGGATAAAATTAATTGATTCTTTTTAGATTATAAAGTTAACGATCCTAAAATGATAAAATTGTATTTTTGTAGCTTCGCGCTCTGGACCAAGCTTTCAGAAGATTCATCAATTATATATCGAGAGTATGAAAAGATCGACCGTCAAACAACTATTGAATACCGTTCCCGAACATCAGGAAGTGTTTCTGAAGGGCTGGGTTCGTACCAGGAGAGGAAACAATCAGGTGGCTTTTATTGCAGTCAATGACGGTACTGTCATTCATAATATTCAGGTGGTGGCCGAGATAAAAGAGTTTCCGGAAAGCCTTTTAAAGAGGATCACTACCGGGGCCAGCATCAGCGTAAAGGGGAAACTGGTGGAATCCATGGGAAAGGGGCAGAAAGTGGAGATACAGGCCGGTTCGCTGGAGGTCCTGGGGGATTCCGATCCGGAACTCTATCCTCTTCAGAAGAAGGGACACTCTTTTGAATTCCTCCGCGAGATCGCCCATCTGAGATTCCGGACCAACACTTTCGGGGCGGTCTTCCGGATCAGGCATGCTCTGGCCTATGCCATTCACCACTACTATAATGAAAAAGGTTTTTTCTACCTCCATACCCCTATCATCACTGCTTCCGATGCCGAGGGTGCAGGGGCCATGTTCAGGGTGACCACCCTGGATCTGGAAGATGTACCATGTACAGAAGAGGGCGGGATCGATTTTTCAAAGGACTTTTTCGGAAGGCCCACGAACCTGACCGTCTCGGGTCAGCTGGAGGGTGAACTGGGGGCCCTCGCGCTTTCATCCATTTACACCTTTGGTCCCACTTTCCGTGCTGAAAACTCCAACACTCCCCGCCACGTGGCAGAGTTCTGGATGATCGAACCCGAGATGGCATTCTACGATATCCACGACAATATGGACCTTGCGGAGGATTTCCTTAAATTCCTCATCCGTTACACGCTGGATCATTGCAGCGACGATCTGGAGTTCCTGAACAACATGGTGGACAGGGGGCTGCTGGAGCGGCTCCGTTTTGTGCTGGAGAAGCCTTTCGAGAGGAGGAGCTATTCGGAGGCTGTCGGGATCCTGAAGAGTTCGGGACAGAATTTCGAGTTCCCTGTGGACTGGGGGAATGATCTGCAGGCCGAACATGAACGATATCTGGTCGAGAAGCATTTCCAGTGTCCGGTCATCCTCACCGATTATCCCCGGGAGATCAAAGCATTCTATATGAAGCAGAATGAGGACGGGAAGACGGTCAGGGCCATGGATGTACTCTTCCCGCAGATAGGCGAGATTATAGGCGGTTCTCAGCGGGAAGAGCGGCTCGAGAGGCTGCAGGAGAGGATGAGGGAAATGAATATTCCGGAGGATGAATTGTGGTGGTACCTGGAAACTCGTAAATTTGGGACAGTCGAACACAGCGGGTTCGGACTGGGATTTGAGCGTTTGCTCATGTTCATCACCGGAATGAGCAACATCCGGGATGTGATTCCCTTCCCCAGGACACCGAAAAATGCAGAGTTTTAGATTCTTGAATAATGCTTAAACAAAGGCTTCAGCAGAAACTGCTTCAGAAACTCTCCCCGCAGCAGATCCAGATGATCAAGCTGCTGGAGATCCCGGCCATTCAGCTGGAGCAAAGGATAAAAAAGGAACTGGAGGAGAATCCCGTACTGGAGGAGGGGAATGAAGACTCCGTTTACGAGGAACAGGAGGAGGAGACCGGAGACGAGGAGCGGGACGACCGGCAGGATGAGTTCTCGCTGGAAGACTACATGGAGGATGACGAGATTCCCACCTACAGGCTGAGCGCTCAGAATTACTCTCCCGATGACAAGAGAGAGGAGATCCCCTTCTCGATGGGCAATACTTTCCGGGAAAACCTGAAAGACCAGCTGGGGCTCAGGAGACTGACCGAAGATCAGGAAATACTGGCCGAGTACATTCTGGGAAACATCGATGATGACGGATACCTGCGAAGGGATCTGGAATCGATCGCCGACGACCTGGCTTTCTCCACCGGTCTGGATGCCAGCTATGAAGATTTGCATGAAGTGCTGATGATCGTCCAGGAGTTCGATCCGGCAGGAGTGGGGGCACGGAGCCTGCAGGAGTGCCTGCTGCTTCAGATCGAGCGTAAGAACCTGGAAAATCCCGTACTGGCGCTGGCCCATAAGATTCTGAAAAACCATTTTAACGAGTTCACCAATAAACACTACGACAAGATCACCCAGCGACTGGGAGTGAGTGAAGAGAAGCTGAAAGCTGCCATCGATGAGATCCTCCGGCTGAACCCCAAACCGGGCGGAGCCATCGGTGACAATCAGTCGAAGACGTTCCATCACATCGTGCCTGATTTTATACTGGAGGAGTCAGAGGGTGAACTACAACTCTACCTGAACGCCCAGAATGTACCCGAACTGAGGGTGAGCCGCACCTACTCGGATATGTTCGAGAGTTACAGTGCCAACAAGTCTTCCGCGACCAAG
This sequence comes from uncultured Bacteroides sp., assembly GCA_964579515.1. Classification (GTDB taxonomy): domain Bacteria; phylum Bacteroidota; class Bacteroidia; order Bacteroidales. The sequence continues at coordinate 130,260 of CAZOHA010000001.1, forward strand.
GATGAAAAGGATGCCATCACCTTTGTGAAGCAGAAGCTCGATTCGGCCCGTTGGTTCATCGACGCGATCCGTCAGCGGCAAAACACCATGTTGCTTACCATGAATGCGATCCTGGAATACCAGAAAGAGTATTTCAGGGAAGGGGATGAGACCCGGTTGCGTCCGATGATCCTCAAGGATATTGCCGATATGACCCAGCTCGACATTTCCACCATCTCCAGGGTGGTGAACAGCAAGTACGTGCAGACCCATTTCGGGATTTTTCCCCTGAAGTATTTTTTCTCGGAGGGAATGCAGACCGAGAGCGGGGAGGAGGTCTCGACCCGGGAGATCAAACGGATCCTTCAGGACTGCATCGAGGGGGAAGACAAGCGTAAACCGCTGACCGACGATAAACTGTCGGCCATTCTCAAGGAAAAGGGGTACCAGATAGCGAGGAGGACCGTGGCCAAATACAGAGAACAGCTGGGATTACCGGTCGCCCGTTTGCGCAAAGAGCTTTAAGGGGAGGCTAATGAAATATATCACTTCAGCAGTCACCTATATTTTTCATCCTCTCCTCATGCCCACGCTGGGCCTCCTTCTGATGCTCAATTCCGGAACCTACCTGTCGCTGCTCAATTCGGATGCCAAGCAGGCCATCCTCTTCGTGATGGCCCTGGGCACACTGGTATTTCCTCTGATGATGATCCCCATCTTCCATTACCGGCACCTGATTACAGAAATCAGAGAGCTTCCCCGGGAAGAGCAGATGGTGCCGAAGCTGGTGATTCTCATTCTGTACATTATCACTTTTGTCTACTTCGTCAGGCTGCCGCTCAGCAAGGTGATCCATTCCTATGTCCTTTCGGTGGCCATTACCCTGCTCCTGTTACTCCTGGTACAGCTGAAGTTCAACATCTGCATGCACTCTGCAGCCCTGGGAGGTCTGGCGGGATTGCTCATGGCGATGTTCATTCTTTACCAGGCTCCTCTGCAGGGTGTCTTTATCCTTACATTGCTGGCAGGAGGGATCACCGCCACAGCCCGGATCGCTCAGGGGTCGGTCACCGGTGCGGGGGTTTATTCAGGATATCTGACGGGATTTGTGGTGGTGCTGACCACCATGCTGGTGTATTAGCTTATTCCTCTGTATTCTCGTTCTCATCCAGCATGATGTTCAGTTTGATGAGCACCTCGCTGTATACTTCGTCCAGCAAATCGGGATAACGGCTGTACACGGCCATGGTGGTATCGAACATTTCATGGGTCACCCCGTGCTTTTTCAGTATCGGGCTCAACATATCGATGCTGTCGGCCTCATACCTGCGGTGGAACCTCCGGTCGTTGGTCACCCCGTCTACCAGGTGAATGTCCACCAGTACGTCGACCAGCACCTCCTGTTCGATAAATTCGCTGCCGGTGATTTTCTTTTTTCTGGCACATCCGGTGGCCATCGACAGCAACAGGAGCCAGACCAGGGGATTTTTCAGAGTCACTGAGATCATTTGATATCATTAAAACGGTATCCGATCATGATCTCGTGTGTTCCCGTGTTATACTTTCTGATGGCCGAAATCCCGATATCATATGCATACCCGAAGAAGAGCATCTCATCGAAGCTGTACCCCAGCAGGATACCAATGGCTTCGTGGTACCGGTACGATACAGCCCCCCAGACCATGTTTCTCCATTCGGCCCTGGCGGTCACATCGAGGCTGAGCTCTTTCGGAGCAGTTCCCCTGATCATTACCGAGGGCTCCAGGAGCCAGTCCCGGTCGATCTGATACCTGTAGGCCCCGATCAGGTTGATATGAGTCTTCAGCCGGTTCAGCCCGTCCTTGTTTTCAAAGATCTTAATCTTGTTGTTCAGAAGCTGCGCAGCGGAGAGCCCCACGTAGAACTCTTCCGCATACAGGTAGAATCCGATCCCGGCATCGGGCAGGTAGGAGGTACTCACCATGTCCAGCAGAGCTGGATCCGACACATCTCTGGGATTCAGCTGGGTGCCATCGACCCTGAATTGCATGACACTGGCCGAGATCCCCATGGAGAGGCGTAAATCAGCGTTGATACCGATCTGATAGGCATAGGACCCGGTGATCCCGGTCCTGCTGGTGGGACCGGTGACATCGTTGTAGATATAGCCTCCGTAGCCCATATCCAGGCTGGCATGAGGGCCGTAGAAGGCGATGGAGTTGGTCAGAGGCGGATCGACCAGCCCCACCCACTGGAACCGGTGATTGGTCCTGATCTGGTAATGATTGTGGACACCTGCGATGGCCGGATTGATCACAAAATCGTTGAACATGTACTGGGTATACTGCGGAAGCTGTTGCCCGTATGCTGCCGTCAGCCCCATCCCCACGGCCATCCCTGTGATTATGATGATCCTTCTCATGCTACCTGATTATCGTTACTGTACCCGTTATGGGCGATGCTCCGCTGTAAGGAATGATAATGTAGTAATAGGTTCCCACCGGAGCTTCCGTTCCGCGGGTGGTGCCGTCCCAGCGGCTGGAGTCATCATACCCTTTCGACTGGAAGAGCATGTCGCCCCAGCGGCTGTAGACCTCCACCAGCATTTCAGGGAATCGCTCCGAATTTTCAATCTCGAAGAAGTCATTGATCCCGTCACCGTTGGGTGAGAAAACATTGTACACTTCAATGTCCTCCACCACTTCGATTAGCACTGAATCTGATTCCTGGCAACCGAATTCATTGACGGCGCTGACCACGTACCGGGTGGTGATTTGAGGAGTGGCCACCGGAGCGGAGACCGATGCATCGTCGAGGCCCGTCGCAGGGATCCACTGATACGAGGTGAACGGTCCCCCGAAGGTCTCCAGCTGCACCGATCCGCCTGCCAGGATCAGCGTATCGTCGATGGTGGAGAGCCCAGCGGACGGATACAGACTGACGGTGACCGAATCGCGGTCATAACAACCGAAGCCACTCTCCTCGTCGGTGATGGTCAGCACAAAAGTGGCAGTTTGTGTGAGAGGTTTCGTGTAGGGATCGGGGATGTCGGTTCTGGTAAGGAACACCGAACTTTCCCAGGAGGCTGTGAATCCACCTTTCCCCTGCAGCTGTACCGAGTCTCCGTAGCAGACGGTGGTATCGGGACCCGCATCGGCTGTCACTGTCACCAGACTGCTCACCTCCAGCATCTCACCGGCGGTGCAGCCGTTTTCATCGGTGACCTCCACCTGGTAGGTCCCGGTTTCCAGGTTCTGGCGGTCCCCGCCGGTGGAGCCGTCACTCCAGAGATAACTGTAGTTCCCCGTCCCGCCGGTGACCGTCAGTTCGATCGCTCCTGTTTCGCTATAGCGGTTGCATTGAGCCGGTGTCACCAGGGCACTGATCTCCAGGGGAGGGGGCTCCATGATGGTCACGGAATCGAAGAAAATTTTGCCCATGGCATCAATGGCCACCAGGTAATAGGTGGAATCGCCGGGCAGGTTCTCAAAGAGGGGATCGAGAACAAAGTTCTCACCGCTGTCGATGGAGTATCCCACGGCTCCGACGGCATCCTGCGGCACCATTTCGATGGAACCGTCCGATGCCCCGTGGCAGCTCACATGGAGGATATTGACCACCACATCGAGAGGAAGCACATCCAGGATCTCCACCGTTTCCCGGTAGCTGCATCCGCTGGCATCCCGGACCACCACTTCATAAGTTCCGGGTTCCAGACCGGTGTAGACCGTTTCGGAGGAGAATACTCCTGTATCGCCTTCGATGGAGTACTGGTAGGGCGGAGTTCCGCCACTGGCCCCGGTAATGCCTATCGCTCCGGGATTTCCAAGGGTGGCATCCACTTTGGTGACAACGGCGGTGACCGGATCGGGCTGTGTCAGGGTCACCGGTTCGGTAATCTCGCATCCCGTACTGTCCCTGACATAGAGGAGGTAATCCCCGGCGGTCAGATCACTGAACAGTCCCGCGTCGTTGTAGCTTACACCGTCGAGGGAGTAATGCAGGGGACCTGTACCGCCCGCGGCCGTTGCATCGATGATCCCGTTGGAATCCCCGGCGCAGGGGGTGATATCGGTGGTCGAAACAGTGACGGTGATCTCGGCGGGTTCGGTCAGTTCCACCTGTCCGGCCGGAAGGAGACAAAGATTGGCATCCCTGGCGAACAGCTCATAGGTATCCGGTCCAAGTCCGGTGAAAAGACTGTCGGACCACCAGCTGGCCTCCCCGTCGATGGAGTACTCGTAAGGAGGAATTCCTCCCGAAACACCGAAAGCGATCGATCCGTCCGAAGACCCGAAGCAGCTGATCTCACTGCTTATGACCGTGTCGAGCAATAGCTCGGGAGGCTCGGAAAGGATCAGCGGTGCCGTGGTCACCGGACCACAACCTTCCGCATCGTCGACCGAGACCGTATAGGTGGCCGGAGCCAGACCGGTAAAAATCCCCGTTCCGTTGGTGATGGTCCCCGGCTCCAGGGTATAGTTCAGCGGAGCGGTACCCCCGGTGGCCGTTACGATGATCTCTCCGTCGACGGCGCCGTTGCAGGTGATGGGGACCACACTGTCGGAAATCAGAGTTACGGGTGCCGGTTCATCCAGGAACACCGCAGTATCGAGAGTGCAGTCATTGTCATCTCGCAGGGTGAGTAAATGATTCCCCGCTCCAATCCCGCCGAAAAGCCCTGTCGGCTGGAAGGGTCCCCCGTCGAGGGAATACTGAATGGAACCGGTTCCGCCGGTTCCGGTGATCTCCAGAGAACCATTGGTATTCCCGGTACATCCGGTGACATCGGTAATCACCAGGTTCTGCACCTCCAGCGGCGGCGGTGCCTGGATCGTCACCGTAGTGTCTTTAATGCAGCCGTTCTCGTCGATCAGCTCCACCAGGTGGGGACCGGCGTGCAGATTCTGGAAATCACCGATGGTGCTCTGGAGGGTTCCGTCGAGCCAGTAGGTGATGGAACCTTTTCCTCCGGCACCGTTTACGATGATGCGGCCCTCCGGTGCATAGGAGCAGGAGGTGATATCTTCTTTCAGGAAGAAGGTAATCCGGATGGCTGTGGGCTGAGTGATCACATTCAGGTTCCCCGGAGCGGTGCAACCCCTGGAATCCCGAATCACCGTCTGGTAAGACCCTGCGGGAAGATTGGTGAATACCGGATCGGGGGAGAAGTCCACTCCCCCGTTGATGGAGTACTGGTAGGGCTCCACCCCGCCGGTCACCTCATCGATGGAGATCCGGGCCGATGAATCGCCGAAACAGAGGTTCTGACCACTCTTGGTCTCTCCCAGTACCTGGATCTCGTCCGGTTCGGTAATGGTGATGGTGTCGGTTACCACACAGAGGTTGGCATCCCTGGTCCAGATGGTATAAAATCCCGGTCCGAGCGGACCAAAAGTGTTTCCCGGCTGGTAGGTCCCGTCGATGTCGCCTATCCGGGAGTATTCATAGGGTGGGGTGCCTCCGGTGGTGGTGACCCCGATCGAGCCGTTTCCGTCACCGTAACAGACAATGTCTGTCCCCGAAAGAGTGCTTTCCAGCCGATCGGGCTCGCTCAGGACCGCCAGGCCGGGGTATAGGGCCACGCATCCGTTCTGGTCGGTCACCTCCAGGGAGTAGGTCCCGGCCGGAACGTTCGTTAGATCCTCCGTACCGGCGGAGAATCCGCCGGGTCCAGTCCAGTTGAACAGATAGGGGCTCGCACCTCCCGACACATCGATATCCACCGCTCCCGCAGCCTCTCCGTTGCAGGGGATATCGGTCAGGGAGACCACCGAGACGATGATGGCCGAACCTTCCGCAATGGTCTCGATGCCCGGAAGATCCAGCACACAGCCGCTGGCATCGGTCACCGTCAGATTGTAGGTACCGGCCTGAAGCCCTGTCAGATCTTCATCGGAGGAGGTAAACCCTCCGGGTCCGGTCCAGCTGTAACTGTAGGGCGTGGTGCCGCCGGTCACCGTCACATCGATGGTGCCGTCGTCATCACCCGCACAGGAGATATCGGTCTTCACCGACGATGCCTGCAGTTCCGCCGGCTCATCGATTACAGCGATATCGGTGAAGGTGGCAGTACAGAGATTGGCATCGGTGACCTCCACACTGTAGCTCCCCGCCTCCAGTCCCGAAAGATCCTCATCGGTGGAGGTGAACCCTCCCGGTCCGCTCCAGTTGAAACTGTAGGGCGGCACCCCTCCGCTTACCGTCAGGTCGACCGATCCGCTGGCTGCACCGAAACAATCGATATCACTGCCGGTGGCTGTGGCGGTGACCGGATCGGGCTCACTGAGGACCACCGGAGCCATCACATAGATGCAACCGGCATCATCGGTGACGGTGAGCTGATAACTGCCTGCCTCCAGATTGGAGAGGTCCTCCGTGCCGGCAGTGAATCCTCCGGGTCCTGTCCAGCTATAATTATAAGGCGGGGTGCCTCCGGTCACCGTCACATCGATGGCACCGGTGCCCTCACCGTTGCAGAGAATATCTGTCTGAGTGACCGGTGAGGCATTCAGGGCGGGAGGCTCGAGGATCGTCTCCAGACCCGGAAGGTCCAGGACACATCCGTTATCGTCTGTGACTGTGAGGTTGTAAGTTCCCGCGGCCAGACCGGTCAGATCCTCACCGGTGGAGGTGAACCCTCCGGGTCCGGTCCAGCTGAAGCTGTAGGGGGGAGTGCCTCCGGTCACCGTTACATCGATGGTCCCGTTGTTATCTCCGGCACAGGCTATATCCGTCCTGGAGGAGGCGACCTGGACCTCCGGGGGTTCATTAACGGTGGCGATACCGGCAATGGGAATGGCGCACAGGTTGGCATCGGTAATGGTCACGCTGTAGGATCCCGCCTCCAGTCCCGTCAGATCCTCATCGGTGGAGGTGAACCCTCCCGGTCCGGTCCACTGGAAACTGTAGGGCGGGACCCCGCCCGATACGTTGAGCTGGATGGATCCGTTCCCGGCACCGAAACAATCGATATCGCTGCCGGTGGCCGAAGCGCTGATGGGCGGGGGCTCGGTGAGAATCCGGGGAGGCATGACCTGCACACATCCCGCATTATCGGTGACAGTCAGCTGGTAGGTTCCTGCTTCCAGTCCGGAAATATCCTCCGTGACAGCGGTGAATCCGCCCGGACCGGTCCAGTCATAGGTATAGGGGGTAACCCCTCCGGAAACCGAAGCGTTGATGGATCCGTCGGCCCCGCCGTTGCAGGAGATCTGTGAAAGGGTGTAGGTGGCGGTGATGGAGGTGTTCTCGTCGACCGTGGCCAGATCAATGAAATCCCAGGTGCATCCGTTCACGTCACTCAGGGTCAGGCTGTAGGTTCCCGCTTCCAGATTAGAAATATCTTCGGTGGTGGCCGTAAATCCGCCGGGTCCGCTCCAGTCGAAACTATAGGGAGGGGTCCCCCCGGATGGAGTGATCTCTACCGCACCGGTGGTACCCTGGTTACAGGCCACATGGGTGATATTATCGACAGTCACATCCAGCTGGGCGGGTTCCCCGATGGTGACGATGTCGTTGAAATTGAGGACACATCCATTGTTATCGGTCACTGTCAAATCGTAGGTGTCGGCCACCAGGTCGTCGGGATCTTCCAGTCCTGAAAGGTGGGCCGTGGCATCCCCGATCCATTCGAAGAGATAGGGGGGAGAGCCTCCGGAAACATCCACCCGGGCACCTCCGTCCATTCCCCCGAAGCAGGTGACATCATCGGAACCGGTCAGTGTCAGACTGACTGGGGTGGGCTCGTCGATGGTGAGAAGATCACTGAACAGTTGGCTGCAACCACGGGAATCGGTCAGGGTCAGCGAATACACATCGGCCGGCATATCGACCGGGTCCTGATCAGTGGAGGTATAACCCGACACCGCACCGCTCCAGGCATAAGTATATGGAGGGGTTCCGCCGTCGGGGGTGATCTGGGCATCTCCGTCATTTCCGCCGGCACAGGAGACATCGTTGGTGCCTACCACATCGACCAAAAACGGCTCAGGTTCCTGGATTACCACGAAGGAAGGATAGTTGACTTCACATCCGCTGGCATCGAATATGGTCAGATCGTACGAATCGGCGGGAAGGTTCACCGGATCCTCGTCGGTGCTGACCAGCCCGTTAAACTGACCGTCCCAGGAGAAGGTATAGCCTCCTGCTCCCCCGGAGACATTGATGGAGGCCGTTCCGTCACTGCCGCCGTTGCAGGTGACATCGGTGGATGAGATCAGTACGGCCGCAATCTCATCGGGCTGGTTCACGGTCAGCGGTCCCAGGCCGGCCGAACATCCGTTGGCATCGAAAACCGTTACCGAATAATTACCTGCCGCCACATTCACCAGGTCCTCCGATGAAGAGGTGAATCCCCCGGGACCCGTCCAGCTGTAAGTATATCCGGTGCCCCCGCCACCCGGGGTTCCGCCCGAGGGAGTGATATTGACGGAACCGGTGTTATCGCCATTGCACTCCACATCCACAATGCCGTCCAGTGCCACCGAAACGGGAGTGGGATCGTTAATGGTGAGAACGGGAGTGACGTCGGTGGATGGGCAGCCATCCGCATCGCTGACCGTAACGGTATAATCTCCTCCGGGCAGGTTCTCGAAAAATCCGCTCGGATTGCTTTGATTCACCGGTCCGGTCAGATCGAAAATATAGTTCCCCCCCTCGCCCGAAGCGGTGACCGTAATAGTGCCGTCGCTGGCCCCGTTGCAGGTAATATCGGTGGCGTCGAAGGAGGTTACCTGGATCGGTTCGGGCCCGCCGATGGAGGCGAAACCGAAACCGTCGCCCGTGGGACCCGATCCGGGGCCTTCGTCGGAGACACTGATTACATAAGTGGGATATTTGCTATGGCCGGTAAAAGTCCAGGTGTTGCTGGAAATCGGTCCCACGCTCTCCACCGGGATGCTGTTTCGGATAAGCAGATAGTTATAATCCCCGCTGACCCCGCCCGAGACGGTCACGGTGATGGTCCCGTCCGATCCGTCCCCGCATGTGACCGGTGTGGAGGTGATACTGGTGATGATCACATCCTGGGCATGCAGGGAGAGTGCAGATGCGGCCATAAGTAATATGAGTGCCGCCGATTTCCTGATTCCATTCATAGAAACTGTCCGGTTAGCCATGTACCGATGACCATAAATTTAGATCATCTGTATCAATGAGAGCGATAAAGTTTTAAACAACAATTCCTTGCTCGACGGAGCGAAGATATTTCCGGGAGATTTGCGCCACAGGGTACCTGGCGGCGATCCACCCGATGAAAAGGACGGTGATCCAGATGAGAACGATATCCCATCCTTCGATCCAGACAGGGTATGCGTCGATGATAAAGCTTCCGCTGCCGGACAGTTTGATGAGGCCAAACCGTTGCTGCAGCCAGCTGAAGCCGGTTCCGAGGAAGATGCCCAGCACACTGCCCACCAGTGAGATGAGCCATCCTTCGGCCAGAAAGATCTTTCCGATGAGCCTGTTGCCGGCTCCCATGTTACGCAGGGTAATGATGTCCTTTTTTTTGTCGATGATCAACATGCTCAGCGATCCGATGATATTGAAAGAGGCGATCACCAGAATAAAGGTGAGGATCAGGAAGATTGCCCATTTTTCGGATCGCATGACCTTGTAAAAAAGCTCATTCTGCTGCTGCCGGTTCTTCACCTGGAACCCTTCCCCCATCAGTGAAGCGATCTCGTCCTGCACCCTTCCGGCCGGAAAGGCCGGGTCGAGCTTGACTTCCAGGAACGAAACCTCCCGGTCGTAAGAGAGCAGCTCCCTGACAAAGTCGATGGAGGTGATCACGTATCGCGAATCGAAATCCTGCTCGATGGAGAAGATCCCGCTGGGGTAAAGAAAGTCTCGCCGGATCGACTCTTCCGGCTGCGCCATATTGATCTGCGACTTCCGGTCGATAGTGTATACAAAGAGCGGATCGATAAAGGCCAGGCCGATCCTGAGGCTGTAAGCCACTCCCTGTCCCACCACGGCATAGGAGCGGTTGGCATCCTTCAGTTTCATCTCGCCTTCGTAGATCATAGAATCGAGTCCGGTTACCTCTCTGTAGACCTCATCCACCCCCTTGATGGTTGCAATGTGCTGGTTTTCGTCGTAAAGCAGCAGTACGTTCTCCTCCACCACCTCGGATACCGCAACGACGCCCGGGAGTCCGGAAATCGCCTTAGTGGTGGCGGGATCCAGGGTAAAGGTCTTTCCTTCTGCGGCAGAGATCTCGATGTCGGGATCGAAGGTGCTGAACAGCGACTTGACCACCCGGTCGAATCCGTTGAACACCGAAAGGACGATGACCAGGGCCATGGTTCCGGTGGCCACCCCCAGCACCGAAATGGCCGAGATGATATTGATGGCATTCTGCGATTTTTTCCCCAGGAGGTATCGCCTTGCTATGTAGAACGGGAGATTCATTTCGCTGCCCTGACGATCAGCCCTGTTCCCGTTTCATGCACTCTTCTGACATCGGCCCTGTTGAGGAAGAAGCAGACCGGGTAGACCAGGAGGTAATAAACCGGCAGAAGGATAAGAAAGAGTTTGCTGACATTGACCAGCCGGATGGGGATCTTCATGGAGAGTTTCCAGGACAGTTTTCCCGGTTTCCCATAGGAATACCGGACGATGATTTCCGAAAAGCCTGCCTCCCTGAGTTTCGCTTCGATCTCTTCCATGCCGTATCCGTCCCTGACATGTTCATCGATGAACGAGGAATCGTGCTCATCATGCACATCCGAACCACCCTGGTCGGAAGGGGTGGAGATCAACAGGATCCCTCCGGGATGGAGTGCCTGGTAAAAGTGACCGAATACTTTCCGGTCCTCCTCGATATGTTCCATGACGTCGACCGAGAGGATCAGGTCATAACACTCCCTGGCTTCCATGGCGGTCAGATCGGCGTACCTGAACTGAACCCGCTCTCCCATGCCGGTCTTCCCGAAAAACCGGTTACAGTCGTCCACCTGCTCCTGTTTGATATCGAGACCGGTGATCGAAGCACCGGGAAAGAGGCGCCCCAGCCGGTAAACATACTGACCGAATCCGGATCCCGCATCGGCGATGGAGGAGGGGGCGAAACCCGCTTTTTTCAATTCCCTGAGTTCTCTCCTGATGTGCCAGGAGCGGAGCAGAAGAAGATCCAGCAGCCTGTAAAACAGGATCCGTAAGGACGGGGTGAGGTTGAAGAGTTTTCCAAGGGTGCGTTTGACGGGATCGTATTGCATCGGCTACTCGTTTAACAGGTCCCCGATCCGGTCGATGTAATCGAGGGAATCGTCCAGGTAGAAGTGGAACTCCGGAATGTGCCGCATATGGTTCCGCAGCCGCTTTCCCATTTCGAGGCGGACCTGTCCTCTTCGTTCCTGGATCTCCCGGAGCGACTCCTCCACCTTGCCGGAAGGGAAGATGCTCAGGTACACTTTGCAGAGGCCCAGATCCGGTGTGATCCGTACCACGGTCACCGTGACCATTTTACCCCCGGTCATCTCCGGACCGTGTTTCTGGAAATAGTCGGCCAGTTCTTTCTGCAACTGCCTGGAAACTTTGTGCTGACGGGTGGTGGTCATGCGGCAAAAGTACGTTTTTTAGAGAACATTTTTTAGTTTTGCAGCTATGGATACAGTTTTGAGCGGGATCAGGTCCACCGGGAACCTCCATCTGGGCAACTATTTCGGAGCGGTCAGGAATTTTGTGAAGATGCAGCACGAGAGCCGCTGCTTCTTTTTTGTGGCCGACTACCATTCACTGACAACCCATCCTACCCCGGAAAACCTCCACAACAACATCCGCACCGTGCTTTCCGAATACCTGGCGGCAGGCCTCGATCCCGAGGTGGCCACCCTCTACATCCAGAGTGACGTTCCGGAAATCCCGGAGCTTTACCTCCTGTTGAACATGAATGCCTATGTGGGGGAGCTGGAGCGGACCACCACCTTCAAGGAGAAGATCCGCAGGCAGCCTGAGAACATCAATGCCGGACTGCTCACCTACCCGGTGCTGATGTGCGCCGATATCATCATTCACAATGCCGACAAGGTGCCTGTGGGAAAGGACCAGGAACAGAATCTGGAGATGGCCCGAAAGTTCGCCAGGCGCTTCAACCATATGTACGGGGTGGAATACTTCAAGCTCCCCGAACCCTATAACTTCGGGGAGGAACTGATCAAGGTGCCGGGCCTGGACGGCACCGGCAAGATGGGCAAAAGTGAAGGCAACGGCATCTATCTGGCCGACGATCCCAAAGATATACGCAAAAAGGTGATGCGCGCCGTCACCGATGCGGGACCCGAAGAGCCCAACTCCCCCATGACCGAACCGGTGGCCAACCTGTTTTACCTGCTGGAACTGCTCTCCACTCCCGACACGGTGGAACACTTCCGAAGTGCTTATAACGATTGTTCCATCCGCTACGGCGATCTGAAAAAGCAGCTGGCCGAAGACGTGATCCGGTTCACCTCCCCCATCCGGGAACGGATCCAGGAGATTTACAACGACGATGACTACCTGCGGAAGGTGGTCAGGATGGGAGCCGAGCGTGCCCGGGAGAGCGCAGGCAAAACCCTGAGGGAGGTCCGCGAGATCATAGGCTACAAGTCATTTTAAGTTATTTCCGGATCAGGCGGATTTCCGACAACTCCCGGCCGATCCGGTGTATCCCGGCGATGATCTTTTCTTTCTGAGTCTCTGAAGGAGTTTTATGGCCCTGAATATATTGTGAGAGCAGGGTTGGGTTCATCCCGATCCTGTGTGCGAGGAACTTCGAATTCAATACCCTGTAGTATTGAAAGAACTGGACAAAGTCAATCTCAAATCGTATTTCTTCATGAAGGACGGGAGTTTCCTGATCCTCAAAGTATAAATCTACCGCCTCATATGCATTCGCCATCAGTTCAGGAATGGAAGATGCAGTAGTGAAAATCGGATATTCTTTCGCATATGCCGAAAACCCGGTGTGAGTTTTTTCCAGCATCATATTTATTTTTGGGTTTTTCTTCTTCATGATTCAAGTATTATTTCAAACCAGCGTTTTTTCTAATCCTTTTCCAATTTCCCTGGATCCATGATCGGGGAAAACTATAATCCCCGGCTTAAGCCTGTGCCTCAGCTTTAGGTGAGAGCCCTTCTTAGAAATCACAAACCAACCATCTCGCTTTAAAATGCGTAATAATTCGGAGCATTTCATGTAAATTTCGATTGTAAAGGTAAATAATTATTTACTCATGACATTTATATTTAAATACATTTAAATCCAAGCTTTCTCGAGGTATATGTAATGAACCCATACCAGATCGTAAGAAGAGTATGGTCGCTACTTCAGCCAATAGCTGTTCATTGATTAAAACGGATACCCGATGGCCAGAGCGACTGGGGGATCAGCATGTTGGGGATCGAGTACAAACTGTAACGCGGTGCCGGGCAGGGGCTAAAAAATAAAAGTCCGCCTTGGTGTGAGACGGACCTGGCCCCGAAGGGAATATGATTGGATGAACTGTCACTTTACAAGGATCAAATAGCGTGCCAAAAGCACTCTTGTCCTCCAAAAAGCTATAATCTCCAATCAATTCCCGATTTTCCCTGCTGTTCCAGGTATTCATTGGCCCGGGAGAAGTGCCGGCATCCGAGGAAGCCGCTGTGGGCGGAAAGCGGGGAGGGGTGGGCGGCCTTCAGGATCAGGTGCCTGCTGCCGTCGATCAGGTTTTCCTTAGCCTGGGCGTATCGTCCCCACAGCATGTACACCAGTCCCGTTCTTTTTTCGGAGGTGATCCCGATCACCCGGTTGGTGAAGGTCTCCCAGCCTTTGTTCTGGTGCGATCCCGCCTGCCCGGCTCTCACGGTAAGGGTGGCATTCAGCAGCAGGACTCCCTGTTCGGCCCATTTTTCCAGGTTTCCGTGGTTGGGAACCGGAATCCCCAGATCGTTGTTTAACTCCTTGAAGATGTTGACAAGGGAGGGAGGCGGAGCCACTCCCCCGGGCACCGAAAAGCAGAGCCCGTGGGCCTGACCCCGTCCGTGGTAAGGGTCCTGTCCCAGGATCACCACCTTGACCCGGTCGAAGGGTGTATGCTGAAAGGCGTTGAAAATGAGCCGCCCGGGAGGAAATACCGTGTGGTGTCTCTTCTCCTCCACCAGGAAGGATTTCAAATCACGGAAATAGGGAGCCTGGAACTCTTCCCGGAGTTTCCCTTTCCATCCCTCTTCGATCACCGGATTCACCTCCTGCATAGGGTGAAGATAATAAAAATGGTGTTGGTAAATTTCCCCATTCACTGCGGGTTTAATTTCTATTTTTGAAGCAAACCGGCCAGTTATGTGGAGAAGATATCTTCTGGGAGGGATATTCGCTGTGGTGGTATTGGGACTGGTGGCGCTTATCCTGTGGAACCGTTTGGACAAGACTGCTCCCGTCGGGGTGTGGAATGCCATCCCCGGTGATGCTTTGATTTTCGTGGAAGATGTGGATTATACCTATCTGAGTGAATCCTTTCTTCCCGAGAACAGGATCTGGATCGATTTCATCAACACCTCCGGCCGCACAGGACTCGATTCCACGATCCGTTCTTTGATCTCGCGGATCAACGGGAACGAACCCCTGAATCAGCTTCTGAACAGGGAAGGATTCAGCATGTCGCTGCACCTGGTGGGAAAAGATCAGCTGATGCCGCTGATATACATTTCCTATGCGGAAAGGCACAGTGATCACGAATTCGAGCAGATCATCACTTCGCTGCTGGACCCCGGATCGATGGTCAATGAGAGAAGCTACAATGCTGCCACGCTGTACGATGTATCGGGGGCTCCTAGGATCGTTCCGGGAAAGTTCTCGTTTGCATGCCTGAACGGGTGTGCGATGATCAGTCCTGCCTCCATTCTGGTGGAGGCAGCATTGCGTACTATCCAATCGGACAGTGATTTCAGGGGTGACGCGGGATTGCAGGAGATCCGCGAAACAGCTGGGAAATATGTCCATGCCAATATCTATCTTCAGTATGAACTGCTCGATCAGCTATTCTATCCGCTGATAGCATCCGGCCGCTGGGATCAGCTAAAGTGGCTCTCCCGGTGGGCCCAATGGGGAGAACTGGACCTGGACGTAAAGGATGATGCCGTCGTTCTTCACGGAATGACCCTGACCGACCGACAGAATATGCAACTGCTGGATGTGTTTTCGGGTCAGTCTCCCGTGAGGATGGAACTTCATGAAATGATGCCCTCCGGGCTCATCTCATTTCTTCATTTAGGAATCAGCGACTGGAATGCTCTGTTCGACGGGTTTCGCAATTATCTGTTGCAACAGAATCAGCTGGAGCAGGTGGAAGAGGAGGCCCGGAGGATCGAAGAGATTTATGGAATCGATCCGCTGACCGACCTGGTGAAGATCGCCGATGATGAACTGGCATGGTTTTCCATCGAGGGTGAGACAAAGAACCGGGATGAGGAGGTCACAGTGATCGAGGTTCGCAGCAGGAGCGAGGCTCAGGAAACGGTCTGGAGGTGGATCGATCAGTACCTGCAGGTGAATGCGTTCGATATGGAAACGGTCCGGAAGGTTTATCAGCTGGACGACCAGACCAGTTTTGATATATTCAGGCTTCCCGATCCTTACTATTCCGGTACCCTGCCCGGACGTTTGTTTAACGACTATTTCACCATTTATGAGAACTATCTGATTTTCGGTCCTTCGGTGGAGGTCCTTTCGAGAGTGATCTATCAGAATGTACTCCATAAAACCTTTTCCAACGACCAGGCCTATGAAGAACTTGCCGGATATCTTTCCAACCGCAGTTCTGTCAGCTTTTTCTTCCGCCCTTTTCCCTTCAGTCAGTACAAACGGAATTTTCTGGACGACGATGCCGGGGAGAGAATCGGTCAGATGGAGGTTTTTCTCAGGCGTATCCCCGGGGTAGTCATTCAGTACAGCTCGGAGGAGGAGCTGTACTATCAGAGCCTCAGCTGGAAATACAGCACACAGATCAAAGAGAGAGCACTGACGGTCTGGGAGAGTCTGCTCGACTCGGTGGCAGTGATGAAGCCCGCCCTGGTGGTCAACCACAACACCAGTGAGAAGGAGATCTTCGTTCAGGATGCAGCCAACTGGATCTACCTGATCAACAGTTCGGGCCGGATTCTCTGGAAACAGCGTCTGGACGGAAGGATCATGGGGGAAGTTTCTCAGGTGGATTATTATAAGAACGGGAAGTTGCAGTATCTCTTCAATACCAGGTCGCATCTGCACCTGATCGACCGGAATGGCAATTATGTGGAAAGGTATCCCATCCCGTTGAGGTCACCTGCCACCAATCCGCTGGCATTGTTCGACTACGATAACAGCAGGAATTACAGAATCTTTATTGCCGGTGAGGACAGAAAGGTATACCTGTATGATATCGAAGGTGACATGGTCACCGGATGGCGTTTTGGAAAGAGCGAAACGGTTGTTACCGGAGCCATTCAGCATTTCAGGATCGGGGACCGGGATTACATCGTATTCTCCGACAGGAACCGGACCTATATCCTGAACCGGAGAGGGAGGGAACGGGTAAATCCCGAGAGAGCAGTCTCCTTCACTCCGCAGAATTCTCTGACCCTGGACATGAATATCAGGGAGGAGAGACCCCGGTGGATCTCCACCGATACCACCGGTCAGGTGGTGGCCATCTACGAGGACGGATCGGTCAGGACCCTGCTGCAAAAGGAGGTCTCACCCGGCCATTTCTTTCAGATGCATGACATGGATATGGACGGGATCCCGGAATTCATTTTCGCCGATGGGGGCCAGCTGACTGTGCTGAGACAGGACGGAGGGGAGATATTCAGCTACCGGGTCCGGGGGACGATCTCCCACATGCCCGATCTTTATAAATTTTCGGCATCCGACATCAAGATCGGGATCGCCGACGGAACCCGGAACAGGATCTACCTGGTCAATTCCGACGGCACCCTTTACGAAGGCTTCCCCCTGGAAGGATCGACCCGTTTCAGCATCGGATATTTTGCAGGATCCGGGAGCAGGTTCAATCTGATTGTCGGCAGCGATAACAATTTTCTGTACAATTATTCAATCGAATAGCGCATGAAGGGATTACACAACTACCCGATCATTTTGTTGATCATGTGGGCACTGCTGATTGCAGGATGCCAGAGGGAGTATTTCCGGCTCGACCGGCTTTCCGATGAAGTGGAACTGGAGCCCGGACTGGTGGCTCCTCTGTTTCACGGATCAGTGGGAGTCGAGCAACTGCTGGAGATGGTCGATTCGACGGGACTGCTTCAGAGTGATGAAGAGGGACTCATCTATCTGGCCTACACCACTGATGGTTTCTCGGTCAGCGCCGATACCATCCTGGAGGTGCCGGATGAACTATACCTGGAAAATTTCATAGATTCCGATATCAATACCCCGGCATGGCTCGGTTCCGGGGTGGGCGACACCGTTCCCTTCCTGAAGAGGGAATCGTTTTCGTTCAGGCTGGACGGCAGGGACAGGCTGGACAGTGTCACCATCAAGGAGGGATTGATCGAGATCGATGTGACCAGCACCTTTAAGCATGAGGGGATCCTGACGGTGAGTACCAGCCAGATCCTGGATGCGCAAAGAGATACCTTCAGCACGCGGTTTACGATCAGCGAGGCGGATGGCAGTTTTTCAGAAACCCGGTCCATCATATCGGACCGGTTTATGGTGCAACCAACCACATTTAACGATACCAATTATTTCGAGCTTAATTACTTCCTGGAACTGGTCAACTCCGGAAATCCCGTGTTGCCTGGCGAATTCTGCCTGATCACGGTGACCTGGACCGACCAGAAATTCTACAGCATTTATGGGTTCTTCGACCAGAGAGAGTTGATCACCGAGAGCGGCTTTCTGGAATTCTCCATTTATGAGGAGAATCCCGAACTGGCTTCGGTGAAGTTCAACGATCCCAGGCTTTCGATCGATATCAACAGTTCCATCGGGATCCCCCTGGAGGTGGACCTGGAAAGTGTGCTGGCCACCTCGTCGGTGGACGGCAGCACCACTGAATTGATTTTCGAAGAGGGGAACCTGTTCCTGGCGGAAGCTGCGCAACTGCCCGGTGAAAGCAGGAATACGCTGATAGAGGTGGACAAGCAGACCAGCAATTTCGATGATCTGCTCAATTCCGCTCCCTCGCGGATCGATTACGCCATCCGGAGCAGCACCTCCGACACCGCCACGGCCGGTCAGCATTTTGTGCTCGATACCAGTAAGCTGGATCTCACCCTGGAGGTGCTCCTTCCGCTCGATTTCCGGACAGAAGGCTTCTCCCTTACCGATACTCTGGATTTCGACCTGTTGGACGAAGGACAGGACACCAGCCTGATCAGGCGGCTCGAACTGGAACTGACCACCTGGAACGAATTGCCGGTAGAGCTGGGAGTCCAGCTATATCTGATGGATGCCGGGTATGCGGTGATCGATTCGGTGTTCGATGCCAGGGTCCCTCTTCTCGGAGCATCGCAGGTAGACGGTGAGGGACGAACCACCATTTCGACCGAGGAGACCACCGTGGTGACCTTCGATCCGCAGCTGATAGGGAAACTCGACCGGACCCGGTATCTTCTCATGGATGCCCGGATTATCACCAGCGAGGGCGGACAGCCGTTTGTCAAGCTCTACAATGATTATTCACTGGATTATGAGATCTCCCTCTCCGCGGATTTCAGAATCAATACACGAGAATTATGAAGCGAACCGTAAAACTGGCCCTTTTTGTCGGATTGATCGGGTCTATCTGGCTGCCCGGCCAGGGACAGATCAATAACACCATTTACCACATGTCCGGTATCCCCCAGTCCAACCGGGTCAATCCTGCCTTTCAGCCACAGAGCAATCTGTATATCGGATTTCCTCTGATTTCCCAGTTGCGGGCCGAGGCGGTCTCCAACTCGCTGGACTACTCCGACGTGATCTATCCCCATCCTTTCGAGGATTCACTGATCACCTTTCTCCATCCGCTGGGTGACAAGGAAGAATTCCTGAACAAGTTAGAACCCCTGAACTATCTGAGTACCGATATCCGTGCCACCCTCATCTCGGCCGGGTTTCGAACCCCGGTTGGCTTTTTCTCCCTGGATCTCAGCACACGTACCGATGAATCTTTTCACTATTCCAGCGATCTTGTAAGGTTATTCATAAAAGGGGCGCAGGAGGGAGAAACCTACGACCTGAGCGGAACCGGGATCAATGCCACAGCTTTCGACGAGGTCTCTGTGGGATGGTCTTATCATCTGTTCGACAATCTCCAGGTGGGTGCACGTGCCAGGCTCCTGTTCGGCATCGCGGATCTTTCCACGGAGTCACCGGAGCTAACCCTGCGGACCTCCCGGGATGCATGGGATATGGATGCCGATATGACCGTCAATGCCTCCCTGCCGTTTGCAGAGGTGCTTTATGACGAAGATGGAATGATCGAGGATATTCTTGTCACCGACGACCTGAACCAGTTCGATCTGTTCGTGCTGAACCGGTACCTGTTCAATCTGAGGAATCCCGGGTTCGGGATCGACCTGGGGATCTCCTACCGGCCCATAATGCCTCTTCAGGTCTCGGCCAGCGTGCTGGATCTGGGATTTATCAGCTGGGGCGACGAGGTTCACAGGGCCGAATACCAGGGAAATTATTCATTTGAAGGAATCGAACTGAATCCGTTTGACCTTCCGGAGGATCTTAGCCTGGGAGATTATCTGGACAGCACGTTTTCACAGATCGGGGACACTCTGTCCGGTTTTTTGGAGTTTTCACCGGGCGGAAACTACAGAGGGCGGCTGAATACGAAGATCTACGTGGGTGCTTCGTATGATGTGACCCCCTATTTCAATGTGGGATTGCTCTCCAGGACCGATCTCCTGCAGGGAAGCATTGCCCAGCGGTTTACGGCGAGTGCCAATATCAGGGCGGGGCGGATTGTTCATTTCTCGGCCAGTTATTCCACCATCGGAACCCGTTTACACAACATTGGAACCGGCATCAGCTTCAATTTCGGACCGGTGAACCTGTATATGGTATCGGACAATGCACTCAGCGTGTTGCTGATGCCCCAGGAGACCTATGCAGCCAATATCTGGTTCGGCCTGAACCTGGTATTCGGGTATAAGAACTATAGCCGGCCCGGATACGGCGACCGGCCCATGATCTACTGACCGGACCAGCTCTTTCTGACAGGATCAGTACTTGTTGACCGGACCAGCTCTTTCTGACAGGATCAGCTCTTTCTTTTGATCTGCTTGGCCATGTTGGTGGCGAATACGAAGTTGTTCAGGGCCTCATTATCGGTATGCATGATCTCCTCCCGGGTGCCTTCCCAGCATGTGCACCCCTGATAGATGTAGACCACAAAATCGCCGATTTCCAGAACCGAATTCATATCGTGGGAGTTGATAACGGTGGTCATCTGAAACTCTTCGGTCAGCTCCTTGATCAGCTGGTCGATGACAATTCCCGTCTCGGGATCGAGCCCGGAGTTGGGTTCATCACAGAATAGATATCTCGGGTTGAGCGCAATGGCCCTGGCAATGGCCACTCTTTTCTTCATCCCGCCGCTCAGTTCGGCCGGAAAGAGCCCGTTTTTTCCGGGTACCCGCACCCGTTCCAGGCAGAAGTTGACCCGGTCCAGTTTTTCCGCCCTGGAAAGGTCGGTCTGGAGATTGAGAGGGAACATCACATTCTCCTCCACCGTGAGGGAATCGAACAGGGCAGCGCCCTGGAACAACATCCCCATCTTTTTTCGCACTTTCTGCTGATTTTTCGTATCCAGTCCGTTAAACAGAGTATCGTCATACCAGATCTCCCCTTCATCCACTTCCAGCAGTCCGACGATCGCTTTCATCAAAACCGTCTTCCCCGAACCGCTCCGCCCGATGATCAGGTTGCATTTTCCCGGTTCAAACTTTACGCTCACATCATTGAGCACGTAGTTTCCTTCGAAACTCTTGAAAATATGTTTGACCTCGATCATTGGAGTATGGTCCGGGTAAGGATCAGGTTGGCCACCAGGATCAGCACGCTGCTCTGCACCACCGCCCTGGTACTGGATTTGCCCACCTCCACGGCCCCGCCTTTCACGTTGTAGCCGAAATAGGCTGAAACGGTGGTGATGATCATGGCGTAAAATGCGGTTTTTGTCAGCGCATATCCCACATAATAGGGATAGAAAGCATACTGGATCCCGTAAATATATTCGGCCGGGGGGATCACATTGGCGAGCACACAGGCGAGATACCCGCCGGTGAGCCCCACCATGATACTGAGCAAACAAAGGATCGGGAAGAAGAGCACGGCTGCGATGATCTTGGGCAGGATCAGGTAGGAGGCAGAATTGACTCCCATCACCTCCAGGGCATCGATCTGTTCGGTGATGCGCATCATGCCCAGCTCCGAAGCGATGCTGGAACCCACCTTCCCGGCCAGGATCAGGGCCACCATGGTGGAGGAGAACTCCAGCAGAAGAGAGTCCCTGACAGTTACCCCGATCAGGTATCTGGGCAAAAGCGGGTTCTCAATATTGAAATTGGTCTGGATAGTGATTACCGCCCCTACGAAAAGCGAAATGATCACCACAATCCCGAATGAATTGATACCCACTTTCTCGATCTCCCTCACCGTTTGACGGTAAAGGATATTGAACTTTTCCGGCCGGCTGAAAGTCCTGCCCAGCAATTTGAAGTATCTCCCTATTTGTTCCAGCAGCTGCATCTCTCCCGGACAAAAATATGGAATATATCACGGATTGCGCAAAAGATCCTCTTTTCATCAGGTGTTTCACAAAAACAGATTATCTTTAATGAAGACCGCGTTCTTTTTTGTTCTTAACAACTAGACCCATTCATGAAGAAAGACCACTACTGCGTGATTATGGCGGGAGGTATCGGCAGCAGGTTCTGGCCTCTCAGTAAAACTCAGCGACCCAAACAATTCCTGGATATACTCGGTACCGGACGCACGCTTCTCCAGCAGACCTTTGATCGGTTCCTGCAGCTAATGCCCCCCGAGCAGATCCTGGTGGTGAGCAACCTTGAGTACGGAGGCATGATCAGGGAGCAGCTGCCCGATTTACCCGAAAAAAACATCCTGCTGGAACCGCTCAGACGGAATACGGCACCCTGTATCGATTACGCTAATTTCAGGATCCAGAAAATGAACCCCGACGCCTCGGTGGTGGTGGCTCCCTCCGATCACCTGATCGTCAAGGAGGAAGAGTTCCTGAGGAGTGTAAACCAGGGGCTGGAATTTGTCAGTGAGAATGATGCACTCCTGACCATGGGGATCGTGCCCGGCAGGCCCGAGACCGGTTACGGATATATTCAGTCGCTTCAAAAAAAGGTCAAAGGCTACGAGTCCACAGGTCTCCGTAAGGTAAAGACTTTTACAGAGAAACCGGACCTGGAGCTGGCCAGGGTTTTTCTCGAAAGCGGTGATTTTTACTGGAATGCCGGGATTTTCTTCTGGTCGCTCCGGTCGATCATGAACTCTTTCGAGGTCTTTCTCCCGGAGATACACAACCTGTTCCGGGAAGGAGTGGAGGTCTATGAAACCGACGGGGAGGGGGCATTCATTGAAGAGACCTATGGAAATTGCCGCAACATCAGCATAGATTACGGCGTGATGGAGAAGGCAGACAATGTCTATGTCCTTATCTCCGATTTCGGATGGTCCGACCTGGGTACCTGGGGCTCCCTCTATGAACAGCTCCCAAAGGACGACAGGGATAACTCCGTCAACGGGAAACATGTCTTCCTCTATGATTCAACAGGCAACATCGTGAATGTGGAGGATGATACGGTAGTGGTCATGCAGGGTCTGAAAGACTATATTGTGGTCCAGAACGAACACATTATCCTGATCTGCCGCAGGGAGGACGAACAGAAAATCAAACAGTACCTGAACGAGATCAAGACAGAGATCGGCGAAGAGAAGTTGTAGAAACGCTCTGCTGAAAATCGGTCCCCTCGCATTTCAGAGCCCGAGACAATACCCCGAGCAAGAGAAATTTCAGTACCCGGGGCGATCTCCCGCGCACCAGCGAGTTTCAGCAACAGGGCAAGGCTCAGAGCAGCAAAGCGTGTCGCCCGGGATATTTCTCAGCCGAGAAAACCACACCCGGCCGGAGGGACCAGAAAAAAAAAGAAGGATGCGCACGCAGGCTGACATCCTCCAATCCGTTCTGAAATGTTTTGCTGCTCTCTAGTACTCCCAGAGGTCGTGTTCCATCCGGAACAGGTCCTTTTTGATCCGGTCGGCCTCCAGCAGAATATCCTGACCCAGTTTGTAGTCGGTCAGCATCCGGTTGCCATAGACGTTCGATTCGGCTATGATGGTGCTGGAAAAGCGACGCTGGAAGAAGATATCATCGAAAGAGATCTCCTGTGCATCGTTATTCGGGTTGTATACCGCATGAGTGGCGAACAGCCTTCTGCACTGCGGGAAATGTACCACGAAGGGAATCTGCCTCCGGGGGGAGGGCAGCACCTCTCCGAATTCATTGAACTCCTCATAGAAGACCGGTGCAAGGGCCACGATGCGTACCTTCATCACCGAATGCTTCTTGTCGAAGAACCACCTTTCCTGCAGCTGGAACTGCATGACAGCGCTGGTACGCTGCTGCACTCTCAGGAAATTTCCCTGATCGTCGGCGATGGAGTCTCCGCCGGAGAGCGTATAGATATGTTCCAGTGTGGTGGTTTTGGAAAAGGGATCCTTCCATCCGGAAACCGGATCGAATTCATAAGGAGTGATCTCTTCGGTTTTGATCCCCTCCATGAGCAATCCAAACAGGCTATAACGCTCCCCGTCGCTCATGGTACCCTCCAGGGGATAGCGGAGGGGAAGGTTCATGCGGTGCCTGAGGTCGATGGACCTCCAGATATCTTTGGCCCACATAACATCCGCCTCCCGGATATAACTGTAGGGAACCGGTTTTTTCTCCGGGATGATGGTCTCCGCCTTATAGACATTGGTGTTGGGCGTATAAGAGGGAGTTGCCGGAGCTCCTCCGGGAGTAATGGAGGTTGTCGGTGTCTGGGCTGAAAGGGATATTGCCCCGATCGCACATACTGCCATTCCATAAAAAATCCTTCTTGCCTTCATGTCAAATTACAGTTATGGTAATGTTATTCAGGGTCCTGACCTGTCCGTCAGGTCCTGAGGCTTTGATTTTCTCTATCATGATCCTCTGACCGGCACGCAGCCGCCTGAAAATATCTTTCTGTTCCGAGGTGAAACGATCGTTGTTGGAGACCGCGTAACTCCAGATGCCGCCTGATCCCTGGAAAGCCACCTGGAAGGACTCCACAGTGAAGTCGACTTCAAATACGAAGTCCTCTGCCTCGGCTTCCACCACCTGAAGACGGGAGAGGCTACCCACGGAGAGGTTTCCTTCGGAGCCTCTGACACCTTCCACCCGGGCATCCGGATCGGGAATGTTCAGCACCCTGAAATCGGACCGGTTCATCAGCCTGCGGGAACCATCGATATTGGCATATACGCTGATGACGGCTTCATCTCCGCTGACTCCCGGACGGACTTCATACTGGGCGGGTCTGATCTTGCGGATGTTGTGACCGGAAGAGATCACCACATCCACGTCCGATTCAGAAACCCCTCCGGCCGATACTTCCACAGGGTTGGGGATTCCGCGGTAGAATACATTCATCCCTGTGGCAGAGATGGTGGCATTGGGTTCCCCCACTTCCACTTCGGCTTGAAAAGAGTATTGCGAAACAATCCCTTCGTTCTCCAAACGGATCGTACCGCCCCACTGCTTGATCCCGGTGGTATTGAAAGTCTGCGTGTAGATTCCCTTTCCGCCTTCCACCTCCAGCTGGGTTCCGTTGTTGAGCACCACCTCCGGGACTTTGGTGGAATCATAGGCCGCCATGAATACTTCGGCCCGGTATTGCTGCCCCTTGAATACGTAACTGGAATTGGGGAGGACCACCGCCTCCACCTTATTCACGCCGATGTCACCGGCATCGATCTGGCTGAGCAGATAGTTGAGCATTTCAGCTTCCACGTTTCTCACGTCCCCCTGCATTTTTGAGAGGATAGTGATCACCGAGGCCAGTGGGAGGTGCTCGAAATAGGTACTTTCCCAGGTGGGTTCCGCTCCTTTTTTGCCGTGCTCCATTTTTATGTGCGGGGCGTGGGTATCGAGGGTCCCCTCTATCGCTTCCACCGTTGTGGAATATCTCTCTTTGTCATCGATCATGGAGAGCAGGAATTCGCGGTGTTCGTCGATCTTCCCTTTGAGTTCTTCCCCTCTTCCCCGAACGATCATCACTTCAGCCGGAATGTCGGTATTGTCTTTCGCATCCACCTCATCCCAGAGCACTTCCCCCTCTCCGATGGCATCCTTCTCCTTTTCACTCAGGATCTCCACCTTGCATTCGTGTATATAATTATAGAGGTCGTTGGAGCGCTCCTGCACCTGGTCGGCCATATCCTTCCAGTCACCCACTTTTTCCTTATTCTGGGCAAAAGCGGTGGAAAACCGGTCATACAAACCGGCGTTTTTGGCGGCAAAATTCTCGGTGGTGGTGACCAGGCCCGTGTCCACAAGAACAAAGGCGTCCAGTACCTCCTTCGATACATTCAGTGCCAGCATTGCTGTCAGCACCAAATACATCATGCCGATCATTTTTTGTCTCGGTGTCTCTTTTCCGTGTCCCATGGATCAGAATTTTACCTCTTCCGGATGCTCATGGCCGAGAGCATATTGCCGTAGACGTTATTGAGTTCTGAAAGACTTTCGCTGAGTTTCTGGATTTCAGATTTATACTTCTGTGTCTCCTCCACAGAGGTCTGGAGGCTCTTGATCATCTCATTCAGTCCCTGATAGACACCTGATGTACCCTCCAGATGTTGCTTACTGCCCTTCAGCTGTTCGCCATAGGATGAATTCAGCTCGGAAAGGTTCTTGTTCAGGTTGGCCAATTGCTCGTTGAACTGTTTCTGACTCTGGGATATACTGGCATGCTCCTGCTTCACTTCGCCCGACATGGCCTCATAGGTTGCTGTCAGATTGGAGCTGGAGGCGGCAAAACGTTCGGCAATATCCTTTCCTTTCTGGTCGATCATAGAAGCGGTATTCTTGTATGATTCTGCAAGCGTGTTGACCGATTCATTCAGGACCCCGGTATTGGTTCCGTAGGCGGTGGCCACACTGTCCATGTTTTTGGCGGCCGACCCCATTTTGTCGAAATACTCCTTGGTGGCCAGGGAGGAAGCCGTTATATCCCCTATGGTCTCCGTGGTGGAGGAGATGGTGTTCAGGTGCTTGCCCAGGCTCCGCACATCTTCGGCATTGATCTGTGATTGCTGGAAAAGCTCATCGAATTTCTGCAGCCCCACATTCCGGTCGGCGATGGCCTGTTCCCGGTACTCGTCGATCTCGTCCGGATCTGACATCCCGGCCAGTTCGGGATAGACCAGGGTCCAGTCCAGCTCTTCATGCAGCGGCTCGAATGCGGAAAAGAAAAAGATAATGGCTTCGATGAGAAGCCCGGCGGTAAGTGCGGCGCCTGCACCCGGCCAGTGCTGGATCTTAAAGAGTGCTCCGACGATCACGATGGATGCCCCGAAACCGTAAAGTTTGGCTGTGAAGCTCTTCCAGCCCGAACTTTGAACTAATTCTGTAACTCCCATTCCAAAATTTTTAAATTATTGATCTCCCAGGTAAGAACGCACGCACCTGAATCCTATGTATGATTTGGCCGTATCCTGGTACTCAAAATCACGTGTACTGACCTGAAGGTAACGCGCCACATCTTTCCAGGATCCTCCCCGGATCACCTTCCTTTTCATCACCGGCGGATCGTCGGGTGTGGCGTTGTAATTGTAATAGGGATTCATATCGTGTGAGAACACGTATGCGGATGGGTCGTATGCGGTGATGGTCCACTCGGAAACATTCCCGGCCATGTCGTAAAGGCCGAATTCATTGGGGACCCCGTAATAGCCCACCCGTGCAGGGTACATGGAACCGTCGTCGGTGTAGTTCCCGCGCAGCGGCTTGAAATTGGCGATAAAGCATCCCAGTTTGTTGCGGAGATAGACTCCTCCCCAGGGATACATGGAGTGATCCAGTCCTCCCCTGGCGGCATATTCCCACTCAGCCTCGATGGGGAGCCTGTAGTCCTGTACGACGGGCTGACCGTCCCTCCGGAGTGCATCGTTCAGATAATTGGTCCTCCATATGCAGAAAGCTTTGGCCTGCTTCCAGTTGACCCCTACCACGGGGTAATTGTCATAGGAAGGGGAGCGGAAATACATATTGGCCATGGGCTCGTTGTAGGAGTAGGTGAAATCCCGCACCCAAACCAGGGTATCGGGATAGACCAGCACCCAGTCCTTGTTTACGAAGGAGGCCCTGCTGGCGACCTCCTCCCTTTCACCGTTGGGACGGACCACGGTACCGCCGTAAGTTACCACGGGATCGACACTGCCGCCTGAGTAATCCAGTTTGAAACGGTTGGCCTCTTTGGAAGCCTGCACCAGGTCGACCCAGTAGTAGTTATAGATCAGTTTGGTGACGTTCAGCTCCCTGGCAACGTTCGACAGCCGGTCTGCACCGACGTAATATATCCCCAGGTCATCGATGATCTGCTGGATGTTTCCCTCTCTGTCCTTGGAGGGATCGATGGAGGGTTCCCAGTTGATGACCGGCTCACCGTCGCGGTCCTCGTAGGGGGTACCCTCGTCGTCTTTCAGGATATAGTCCTCAATGCCCTGAATGGCCAGTTCTTTCCGGATAATCGAGTCACGAACCCAGTTGACGTACTGCCGGTATTCGTTGTTGGTAATTTCCGTTTCGTCCATCCAGAATGCATCCACGGCGACCGTCCTGGAGGTTGCGTTCTGGGTCCAGGTGACATCCTGATCGCTGGGCCCCATCAGAAACGACCCGGTGGGGACAGGCACCATTCCGAATGGATCTGGTTCGCCATAGGCCTTTCTGCCCTGCACTCCCACGAGCTCGCCGCTGTTGTAAGAACTACAACTGGCAACGAGAACTCCGATAAAAATCAATACTACTATTCGTTTCATAGCTAAACGCTTAAATGATGCAAAAAACCAACGCTTTACGACTTGTTTAAAATAGAAAAAACTATCGAAATATAGCTATTAATTAATTCACAAAAACCTAATGCTTTTATACTTTTGCGGACTCTTGTCAATGCTGAGGTCGAAACAGTATCTGACCGTCACTTCGTGCGATCCGCTGTTATACTTTAGCAGGGGCGATAACTCAAAGTCGTAGGAATAACCGATCATAATTCCGTTGAGCAATTCCACTCCGGCCATGGCAGTTAAAGCCCCGCCCACTGAATATGAAACTCCACCCCAGAACCTTTTATTGTACCGGAGATTGGTATTCAGGTATAAGAGGTTTGAGCGACCGTCGGTCTGTACCATGAGCGAAGGCATGATCTCGAACATGGGATTGGTCAGCTGTATGTTGTAGCCGGCCATCAGGTAGTAGTGGCGAATCAACCTGGATTCGGCCACCTCCTCGGGATAATCGAACGAGGTCTGGTTCAGGTGGGTGGTGGATACCCCCACATAGAGATTGTCGGTGGAGTAATGCACTCCCAGGCCCATGTCGAATCCGAACACGCTCCCTCCGTTCTGGGGGATCGCACCGTCCGACCCGGGATCAATGATGTCTGCACCGTTCCAGGTGGGGGTCAGTGACTGGTTGGCCAGGCCGAAACTGGCTCCGATCCCCAGGCTGCCCACACCCACATCGAGCCGGAAGGCATACATCACATTGAAGAGAAAATCGTTGTTGAAAGCCAGGTTGTCATTCATCAGGTTGATCCCCACTCCGTGGGTCCTCCCGAACAGGTTCACCGGCATATGTGCGGTGAAAGTGCTGGTTACAGGCGCATCCGGAAGACCGGTCCACTGGTTCCGGAAGGCCGCGGCCAGACAGATCCTGTCGCTGTTTCCGGCAGCTCCCGGATTGTAGAAGGGTGCCAGGAACATATTCTGACTGAATTTGGGATCCTGCTGGGCCATCAGGCTCAGCATTACGGTTCCCAGTATCCATATGAGGACCACTTTTTTCATCTCCCGGTCATACCTGGGTCAGGCTTCCATTCTTCTGCCATCAACAAGCTGTAAAATAAGCAAAAATAGTTCTCGCACACAAAATATTATTCACAGGGGGACTCTCACTGTCCGGGGTCTCTTCCATGTGAATAAACGCAATCTTTCAGTTTTCATTACCTACCCTGTGAAGAAAACGCCACCAGCGTTCAGGAATCTCCTGATTGCTTGCCTGCTGGTAATCTTCATACGAACATGAAACGAAAAAGTTATAGCCTGTTGCAGGATTCTTTACAGGAATTTCCATCCACCACCTGTCGGAGAGAGTGCTTTTATGGAAAATGATGTCATGCCCGGCAGTATTGAGGGTGACAATGAATTTTTTAATATGCTCGGGAGTGTCGATGGGATGCTCACGCAGCCGGTGGGTCATTCCATCCAGAAAGTACCACGCAGCCTGGGCGGCAAGGTGGGCGGTCTGCTGGTTGGTGTCTGCCGGTGGATTGAGTTCGAAAAAACCGATAAAACGGACCTGTTCGCTCAGCCCGGCGTACCGGGTGATCTGGCATAGTTCGTCTGCGAAGAAACCGTTGGGAGAGGGGATCGAAGCTCCGGGGGCATCAGCGTGCCTGACCGAACCCATGTCGATGCTCAGAAAGACAGAATCGCGGATCAGCGGCTCGGTCGCCTGTATCTGCCGCCGGGCATCCCCCAGCCGGATGCTCTCCAGATAGGAGTATTCCATCTGCTGTATCTGCTGATCGGTGACGAAACAGGCCTGATGACCCAGGTTGGTGAAGGATACCTTTTTCCGTTCCTCTCCGTGGATCAGGTAATTCAGGTAATTCCTGGAGTGGATAGTTTCCTTTTCATTGCCGGAGAAATCGAGCATCGAATCGATGGTCAGTACATGCTGCCAGCTGTTCGATTTTTCGAGGGCCTGTAGCACTCCCCGCCCCAGGTCCTGGGATCCCCCCAGTATGATAGCACTGATATCCCGCTCCTGCAGCTCCAGGCAGATGTCCCTGATGGCATAATAGGTGTCGCTG
Organism: uncultured Bacteroides sp.; assembly: GCA_964579515.1. Taxonomy (GTDB): domain Bacteria; phylum Bacteroidota; class Bacteroidia; order Bacteroidales. The sequence continues at coordinate 160,329 of CAZOHA010000001.1, forward strand.
ACCGAACTACCCGGTTTCAGGTTACCCAGATCGCAGATACGGATGCTCTTCGGTATTTTCCGGAGCTGGTAAAGTTTGCTCCGGATCGGATCCGGTGCCCCTCCGCTTCCTTTGATAAACCCGTTCTGGTCGACCGGGACACCGAACAGAGCCACCTGGTGGCTGTCGAGGTCCCCGACAGGTTGGTCGGGAGTATGGACCGTGATGTGATGGCTGAATGACTCCGGTTTTTCAAGGTACTCGAAATCGGGCCTTTCCAGGCTCACCGGATCGAAATAACCGTTCAGGTCCATGAGTATCTATTTTTTGGAACGTTCATCTGCTTTCCGGATGATCTCCCGGCACTCATCCAGGGTCAGTTCCTGCGGTTCCCGGTTCTTGGGGATCCTGTAGTTTTTCTTCCTGAATGAGATGTAGGGTCCGTAACGCCCCCGGAGGATCTGCAGGTCGGGCTCCTCATCGAACTGTTTGATGTTCCGGTTCTTTTCTTCGGCCCGTTTCTCAAGGATGATCTCCACGGCACGTTCCAGACCGATCTGATAGGGATCATCCGATTTGGCGAGGCTGTAGAATTTTGAGCGGTGCCTTACATAAGGACCATACCGGCCGATACCGATCACCACCTCCTCTCCCTCGAACTCTCCCAGGGTGCGGGGGAGGCGGAACAGGTCGAGTGCCTCTTCCAGGGTGATGGTCTCCAGGCTCTGCCCTTTTCTCAGACTGGCGAATTTCGGTTTCTCTTCATCACTGGCCTCTCCGATCTGTGCGATCGGTCCGTACCTGCCGATCTTCACGCTGACCGGCTTGCCTGATTCAGGATCGGTTCCCAGGACCTTTTCACCCTTTGAACGTTCCGATTTCTGGGTGGTATCTTCCACCCTGGCATGGAAAGGATCGTAGAACCGGTCGATCATTTCGGGCCAGTCGAGACGACCTACGGCGATCTCATCGAATTCTTTCTCCACCGATGCGGTGAAGTTATAGTTCATGATATTTCCGAAATGTTGTTCGAGAAAGTCATTGACGATGATCCCGATGTCGGTGGGAAAGAGTTTGCTTTTCTCTGATCCGTAATTTTCTCCGATCACCGACTGCTTCAACTGGTCCCCTTTGAGGAGAAGACGGGCAACCTCGCGCCGCTTCCCCGGACGATCCTCTTTGATCACATATTCGCGCTGCTGGATGGTAGAGATGGTGGGAGCATAGGTGGAGGGCCGGCCGATGCCCAGTTCTTCCATTTTCTTCACCAGGCTGGCCTCCGTATAGCGGGCCGGCTGCTGAGTCGATTTTTCGGCTGCTTCGATCTCTTTTCTCAGCAGCCGGTCGTCCTTCTTAAGCGGAGGGATCAGTCCCCTGGACTCCTCTTCCTCCTCATCGTCGGTCGACTCCATGTATACCTTCAGGAATCCATCGAACTGGAGCACCTCTCCGGTGGCCACGAAACGTTCCCGGGAACCGCTCACCGATATCTGGACGGTGGTCTTTTCCAGTTTGGCTTCGCTCATCTGGGAGGCGATGGTCCTTTTCCAGATCAGTTCGTACAGCCGCTGTTCCGCCCTGTTGCCCTCCACTGCTTCCTGGGCCAGATAGGTGGGGCGGATGGCCTCGTGAGCCTCCTGCGCACCCTTGGACCTGGTGCTGAAATTCCTCGATTTCAGGTAATCCTCCCCGTAAAGGTCTCTGATCTTCCCGGCAGCTGTCCCGATGGCCAGTTTGGATAGATTCACTGAATCGGTCCTCATGTAGGTGATTTTCCCCGATTCGTATAACCTCTGGGCCACAGACATGGTCTGGTTCACTGAAAATCCCAGCTTCCTGCTGGCCTCCTGCTGAAGGGTAGAGGTGGTGAAGGGAGGAGCAGGTGATTTTGTTAATGGTCTCTTCTCCACCGAATCGACGGTGAATTCGCTGTCCATGCAGGTTTCAAGAAATGACCGTGCCTCCTCCCGGGAATCGAACCTCCTGGTAAGTTCGGCTTTCAGAGTAGCGCTTTCTCCGTTTGTTCCGGGTAGGGTGAAGTTCCCGGTCACACGGAAATACTTTTTTGGTTTGAACTGCTGGATCTCCCGCTCTTTCTCCACGATCAGTTTCACCGCCACCGATTGGACCCGTCCGGCCGAAAGGGCAGGCTTCACTTTTTTCCAGAGCAACGGGGAAAGTTCGAAACCCACCAGCCGGTCGAGTACTCTGCGGGCCTGCTGGGCATTCACCAGGTTGTCATCGATATATCGCGGATGCTCCAGGGCCTGTTGGATAGCTTCTTTGGTGATCTCGTGGAATACGATCCTGCGGGTTTTCTCCCGGTCGAGAGAGAGCTCTTCGAAGAGGTGCCAGGCGATGGCCTCCCCTTCCCGGTCTTCATCAGTGGCCAGGAAGACCATATTGGATTTACCTGCCAGCTCTTTCAACTCCCTGACCAGTTTTTTCTTGTCAGGCGGAACCACATATTTGGGAGTGTACCCCCCCTCGAGGTCGATCCCGAGATTTTTCTTGGCCAGGTCCCGGATATGTCCGAAACTGGATTTCACGGTGTAGGATTTCCCGAGGAACCTCTCGATGGTCCTTGCCTTGGCGGGTGACTCGACAATTACCAGATTCTCTATCATATTTCCTTTACTCCCTCGTTAATTAGTTGGCTACAAAGTAAGGCATTAATTGCTATTTTTGACGCAAAATTCGATTCGCCATGGTTCGGAAGCCCGGCAAAACTACAAAATATTTGATCATCCTGTGGTCTCTCTACGCACTGCCCGTCGCATTGTTCATTATCATCATGATATTGATCGCCACCGGCAGGATGGGATTCATGCCCGAATTTGCGCAACTTGAAAATCCTCAGACTAATCTTGCTTCGGAACTGATCACCGAGGATGGCGAACTGCTCGGGAAATACTTCGTGGAGAACCGGACATTTGTGGATTTTGAGGATCTGGCCCCCCATCTGGTGGATGCGCTGATCGCCACCGAGGATGTGAGGTATTACAGGCATTCGGGGATCGACATACGGAGTCTGGTCCGTGTGGCTGTTAAGTCGGTGCTGTTGGGGCAGGACGAGGGAGGGGGGAGCACCATCTCCCAGCAGCTGGCCAAAAACCTGTTTCCCCGAGACACCACTTTCAGGAGGACCAGTATCGGCAGAGCCGCCCACCTGGCGGTGATGAAGTTCAAGGAATGGAATACGGGCGTGAGGCTGGAACGCAGCTACACCAAGGAGGAGATCATCACCATGTACCTGAATACGGTGGCTTTCGGGGGAGAGTCGATCGTGGGGATCAAATCGGCGGCCAGGACCTTTTTCAATACCACCCCCGATTCGCTGACCATCGACCAGGCCGCGATCCTGGTGGGAATGTTGAAGGCCCCCACGGCGTATAATCCGAGGATCAACCCCGACCGGTCCATCGTTCGCAGGAACACGGTCCTGAACCAGATGGAGAAATACGGATATCTCGATCCGGAGGTGGCCGACTCGGTCAGGCAGCTTCCCATCCGGGTGGACTATAACCTGGCGAGCCACCTGACCGGCTATGCCAAACACTTTCGCTCCTTCCTGGCCAGGTTTATGAATGAAACCAAGCCGGTTCCTCCTCATAAGGACGCCGGGGTTCTGGCCTGGGAGCGCTACAGGCGGGATTCGATCCGATGGACGGACGACCGGCTGTATGGATGGATCAACAAGAATCTGAAACCCGACGGGTCCACCTATAACCTTTACAGGGACGGGCTGAGGATCTACACCACCATCAACCACTCCATGCAGGAGTATGCCGAGGAGTCGGTGGAGACCCAGATGAAAGACTACCTGCAACCTGCGTTCTTCAGGGAGAAGGAGGGACGGACCAATGCTCCCTTCGAGGATATCTCCAGGGATGAGATCAGGCAGATCCTCCATCGCTCGGTCAGATGGACCGAACGCTATCAGCACCTGGCATCCCGTGGAGTGCCCTGGGACTCCATCCTGGAGGTATTCCGCCAGCCGGTGCCCATGAGAGTATTTTCATGGGACGGACCGGTGGATACGGTCATGTCGCCCATGGACTCCATCAGGTACATGAAGCATTTCCTCCGGGCAGGGTTCATGGCGATGGACAGAGAAACCGGAGAGGTCAAGGCATTTGTGGGCGGCCATAACTTCCGTTACTTTCAGTACGAACATGTTTTCCAGGGCCGCCGTCAGGTGGGTTCGACCATGAAACCCTTCCTGTATCTGCTGGCCATGCAGGAAAACTACTCTCCGTGTGAAATGATCCCGCTGGTGCCGATCACCTTCAGAGATGTGGTCAACGATTCCACCTATACCCCGCGGGCTCCCGCACCCAACAGGTTTGCAGGGAAAATGGTCTCGCTTAAATGGGGCCTGGCCAATTCTCACAACTGGGTTTCGGCCTGGTTGTTCAGGAATTTCAATCCGCAAAATGTGATCAAGTTACTGAGGAAGATGGGGGTAACCTCCCATATCGACCCGGTGCCCAGTATGATCTACGGACCGGCTGATATCTCTCTGGAGGAGATGGCGGGTGCTTTCAATACATTTTCCAACCGGGGGATCTACGTCCAGCCCTCCTATGTGACCCGTATCGAAGACCGTTACGGGAATGTGGTGGCCACATTTCACCCGGTGGAGTCGGAGGCGATCAGTGTGGAGACCGCCTACCTGATGCTCACTCTCCTGCGGAATGTGGTCGATATGACGGGCAGGTACCGTGGCGACTATTATTCGGGCACCGCCAACCGCCTGCGATGGTTCTATGAATTCACAGGTGAGCTGGCGGGCAAGACCGGGACCACACAGAACCAGAGTGACGGCTGGTACATCGGTATGGCACCCAGGCTCACGGCCGCTGCCTGGGTGGGGGGGGAAGACCGCTCGATCCATTTCGATATGCTGGGCATGGGAGCCGGAGGGAATATGGCTCTTCCCATATATGCCGAGTTCATGAAACGGGTCTACGCCGACTCGACTCTTCAGATCACTCAGGAGGATGAATTCGATCGTCCTGTCGATTTCTACGTGGACCTGGATTGCCCCGATATCGCCGAAGCATCGACCAACAGCGGTTTCGACGATTTCTAGCGGATCTTCTTTCGCCGGACCATCACCCGGTTTCCCTGAAGCTCTATATTCCAGGAGGAGTGAAGAATTTCCCTGGCTTTCCGGTAGTAGACCAGAGTGCGTATGCTGGCCGGCCGCCCTTCATTTCCTTCCCTGAACTCGCCGCTGAACTCGTAGCTGACTGCATAGGCATGGTTTTCATGAAAGATCCGGATGATCTCCACCACGGTGGCGATCACACGGTATACCTCTCCCCTGTTGGTTTCGCTGTATTCATCCTCGAAGTCGTCGCTCAGTACGCTGAAATTCACCACATGTTCCAGGTAGCTCGATTTCTTCCGTGCGAACAGCACCTGGTAACGCAGTCCGCTTCCGGTGTCGAAGTAGTACCCGTCCCCGGAGCGGATCTCCGGCAGTAGGACCGGGTAGGGTTGAACGGCCGGACGGTAATCCTCTCTGATCAGGGGCAGTTCCGGGTGGAGGGACCGGTCGCTCATCCGAACAGGTATTTGGGGACCTGCTGCACCCGGTCCACCTCGACGATCTCTATTCCGAACCTTCCGGGATCGATCCGTTGCCGGTGGAAAGAGGACATCAGGATCCGTTTCATACCCAATTTGCCGGCCTCGGCCAGACGCTGTTCGATCCTGGTTACCGGGCGGATTTCGCCCGACAGTCCCACCTCACCCGCAAAGCAGGTGGAGGAGTCGATGGCGATATCGACCGTGGAGGAAAGGATGGCGGCGATCACAGCCAGGTCGATGGCCGGGTCGTCGACCCGTAGTCCTCCGGCAATATTGATGAATACATCCTTGCTGGCCAGTTTGAAACTGGCACGCTTTTCCAGGACCGCCAGAAGCATATGGAGCCTCCGGGTGTCGAATCCCGTGGAGGTGCGTTGCGGGGTGCCGTATACCGCCGAGCTGACCAGCGACTGAACTTCGATCAGCAGGGGACGGGCCCCTTCCACATTGGCAGCGATGGCCGATCCGCTCAGTTCGGACGGCTGCTGCCTGATCAGCAATTCGGAAGGATTGGGGATCTCCCGGAGACCCTCACCTGTCATTTCGAACACTCCGATCTCGGAGGTGGAACCGAAGCGATTCTTGGTGGAACGAAGGATCCGGTAGAGGTGGTGAGAATCCCCTTCGAACTGGAGGACCGTATCGACGATGTGCTCCAGCACTTTAGGACCTGCAATATTCCCTTCCTTGGTGATGTGCCCCACCAGGAGCACGGGCAGCTGGGTCTGCTTGGCCATTTTCAGCAGCTGGGCGGCACAGTCCCTGACCTGGGAAACGGTCCCGGGTGCCGATTCAAGTTCCTCCGAATAGAGTGTCTGGATGGAATCGATGATCAGCAGTTGAGGCTGGATCGAGTCCACCTGTGACAGAATGGCCTGGAGGTTGGTTTCGGGCAGCACTTCACACCGGCCGCTGTCGTTCCCGAGCCTTTCGGCACGCATTTTCAGCTGGTTGGGGCTCTCCTCCCCCGAAACATAGAGTGTGCGCAGATCAAGGCCCAGCGCAACCTGCAGGGCCAGGGTCGATTTTCCGATCCCGGGCTCACCTCCCACCAGTACCAGGGAACCGGGAACCATACCGCCTCCCAGCACCCGGTTCAGTTCACCGTTCCCCATATCGATCCGCATCTTCCGGTCCTGTTCGACCTCATGTAATTTCATGGGGCGGGCAGGAGTGGTTTCCCGGGTACTGCGGGTACGGGAAGGTGAGGAGGAGACCCTCTGTTCCGTGAAGGTGTTCCACTGGCCGCATGTGTGACACCTCCCCATCCACTTGGCCGAGTCGGCGCCGCAATTCTGACAGACGTATACTGTTTTCGATTTGGCCATAATCTCTGGCTGATCCGGTAAATTTAATCAAACCGCCGGAGAATGGAGGTAGTGGAGTACCCCTCCAGCACGGGAATGGTCCGTACTTCGCCCTCCCAGGAGAGAACTTCCCGGTATCCCACGATTTCCTCTTCCCGGTAGTCGCCTCCTTTCACCAGAATATCAGGTTTCAGGGCGGTGATGAGTTTCAGGGGAGTGTCCTCCCCGAAAAGGATCACTGCATCCACCACCGACAGGGCCGCCAGTACCTCTGAACGTGACCGTGCATCATTCAGGGGGCGACCCGGACCTTTCAGCCTCCGGACCGATTCATCATTGTTGAGGCCGACCACCAGGAAATCTCCCATCTCCCTGGCCCTGGTCAGGTAGTAGACATGTCCCCGGTGAAGCAGGTCGAAACAACCGTTGGTGAATACCATCCGGTGGCTTTTCCTGAAGCCGCGACCGAACCTCGATAGCGCCTCCTCGGGAGAGATGATTTTTTGCAACAATTCTTCGTAGGTGATCATGGGCAGGTGAGGGGATGATTCAGTGGCTGCAATCAAGCGGTCATCAAAGTCTGCTTCCGCCGGGTCATGGTCAGGGTCAGATAGGAGATGATGCCCAGCAGAATGGTTAATAGCGAGTTGGACTCATGTGCCAGGATGGCGTATGCCCCGCCCACTTCCAGGGGAAGATCATAAACGAACATGAGTCCGCGGGAGGTGATCCAGTGATAGGCGCCGAACCCGGCAGTGACCGGGGCCGACATGCCCAGTCCTCCGGCCACCAGCAGGAACATGCCATCGATAAAAGTGAGTCCTGCGGTCTCTTCAAGGGCAAAGACCACCATCCAGGTCATCAGGATGTAAAAAAACCAGATCAGCAGAGAGTGGAGAATGAACTCCCATTTGCCTTTCATGGTATAGATCGTCTTCAGCCCCTTCAGTATGCCCAGGATAATTTCACGGGTCTTCCGGTAGACCAGGAAATGAGTGAGCCGGGAGCGCAGCATGTACAGCACCCCCAGCAAAAGCAGGAGTGTTGCTGCTATGATCACCCAGAGCAGCCATGCTCCTCCGAAAGTGTCGATCGCTTTCTGACGGATCGGAGCGTAGACCAGTTCACCGAAAAAACCGCCGAACTTCTCCACCCAGCTCACCATCAGGGCCAGCAGGATCAGGAAAAGCATCACCAGATCGATCACCCGTTCCACGATCACCGTTCCGATGAGCGAATCGACCGGGATCTTCTCCCTCCTGCCCAGGGTGACGCACCTGGTGACCTCGCCCAGACGGGGAAGGGCGTAATTGGAGAGGTACCCGATCATCAGTGCATGGTAGGTGTTAAAATAGGAGGGCTTATACCCCAGCGGCTCCACCAGCAGGACCCATCGGCGGGCACGCAGAAAGAAGCTGATCAGGGCGAACAGGAGCGAAAGCCCGATCCAGCCCCAACGGGCCCCCCGCAGGGTATCGGCCAGTTCATCCACGGCAATCCCCCGGAAAGCAAAGAATAGGAGCAATACCCCCAAAGCCAGGAACCCGAGGAACTTCAATGCCTGGATAATGGTCTTTTTCACTTGATCGGAAGGGTCAGTTGAGGCGGTTGGTTTCGGTGTCGGGGAAGATCAGGGCGGGTTTGAATACTTTGGCTTCTTCAAATTCCATCATGGCATAGGAGATAATAATGATAATATCGCCGATGGCCACTTTGCGTGCGGCCGGACCGTTCATACAGATCTGCCCGGTCCCCCGGGCACCGGTGATCACATAGGTATCGAGCCGCTCCCCGTTGTGGAGGTTCACGACCTGTACCTTCTCATTTTCAATAAGATTGGCTGCATCCATCAGATCCTCATCGATGGTGATGCTGCCGATGTAGTGAAGGTCGGCCTCGGTGACGGTCACCCGGTGGATCTTTGACTTGACGACTTCGATTTGCATGGATCTCCCTTTCTCCCTGCAAAGTTAATCAAAAAATAGATTATCGATAAGCCGGACGTCGCCGATATAGACTGCCAGGCATCCCACTTTGGCCCCCGGATCGCTCCATTCGGAGACAGAGGTCAGCTCCCGGTCATCCACAATATCGAAGTACTCCAGCTTTATTCCGGGTTGGGCGGCGAATTGCTCCCTGACCCAGGTTTTCACCTCCTCAGGAGTCATGGATCCACGCTTCTCCCTGGCTTCATGAAGGGTCTGGTAGATAAACGGGGCCAGCTTCCTTTCCTCCTTCGTCAGCCGGCTGTTCCTGGAGCTGAGCGCCAGCCCGTCCTTCTCGCGCATGATCGGACACGGGACGATCTCCACGTCCAGTCCCAGAAGCTCTACCAGCCGTTGGATGATGACCAGCTGCTGAAAATCCTTTTGCCCGAAGTAAGCCCTGTCGGGTGCTACCAGTTCCAATAATATGGAGACGATCTGCGCCACTCCGTTGAAGTGCCCCTTCCGGTACCTTCCCTCCATCACGCTGTCCAGGTTACCGAAATCGAAACTCCTGGTATCTTCCCCGGGGTACATCTCTTCCACTGCAGGAACGAATACCAGATCGGTGTTCAGGGATTGAAGAAGGGCCAGGTCGTCATCCAGGGTCCTCGGGTAATTGTTCAGGTCGGAGAGGTCGTTGAACTGGGTGGGATTCACAAAGATAGAAACCACCGTGATATCGTTCTCCGCAGCGGCACGCTCGACCAGAGAAGCGTGACCCGGGTGGAGGGCACCCATCGTGGCGACAAGCCCGATGGACCTGCCACTTTGCCGGAAGGTATCCAGATGCCCGGCGAGGTCATTTTTGGTCCGGTAAACGATCATGCCTGCAAGGTGGGCACAAAGATAGAGAAAAAGGAATCAATAATTTTTAGTAAATTTGCATGATTTCTAATTCAGGATCACACGATGGAAAGTAAAAAGGTATTATTTGTTTCTCAAGAGATTACGCCCTACCTGCCAGAAACTGAACTTTCCCTGATCAGCCGAAACTTGCCTCAAGCCATACAGGAAACCGGAAAGGAGATCCGGACCTTTATGCCCAAATACGGAAATATCAATGAGAGGCGGAACCAGCTTCACGAAGTGATCCGGTTATCCGGTATGAATCTGATCATCGATGATACCGACCATCCGCTGATCATCAAAGTCGCCTCCATTCAGTCGGCCCGCATGCAGGTCTATTTTATCGACAATGAAGAGTATTTTCACCGAAAACAAACGGTAACCGATTCAAAAGGGAATTTTTTCAAAGACAACGACGAACGCATGATCTTTTTTGCCAGGGGAGTGCTGGAGACGGTGCGAAAGCTTCGCTGGTCGCCCGACCTGGTCCACTGCCATGGCTGGTTTACCTCCCTGGTTCCCCTCTACATTAAGAAGGCTTACCGCGAGGATCCCCTGTTCTCAGGTTCAAAAGTGACATTTTCATTTTACAATAACGGGTTCACTGAATCCCTCGATCCCGAATTCTCCAGGAAGATCCTGATCGACGGGGTCGATCCCAGGCATGTCTCCATGGTCGAGGAACCCTCCTATGAAAACCTTGTCGAACTGGCAGCCACTTATTCCGATGGCCTGATCCAGGGAAGTCCCGCTCTTCCCGAAAAGGTGGAACAGGTGCTGAAGGGAACCGGAAAGCCCTATCTGGATTATAAGGGCGAAGAAGAATATGTGGAGGCCTTTTCCGTTTTCTATGACAGGTTTATCAACGAATAATCAGAACACCGTTCAATGAAGAAGAAGAATTTGTGGGGCCCTGCGGTCATTCTGTCCCTGTTGGTTTATGCATCATCCTGCGAGATCACCGACCGGGAACTGGGTGAGGATCTGTTACCTCCGGAAGACAGTGTTTTTCTGTTTCACGATACAGTATTCGATATTCACTCCTATGTGGTGACGGGTGAACCATTTCAGTCTTCAGAGCTGGTCACCGATGTGACCAGGGTGCTGCTGGCAGGGGAGCTGAACGATACCATTACGGGTTTCTCCAGGGGAGCCGCCATTACCCAGTTCAGCACCAATCCTTCCTTCAGGAGCGGTCCTAACCTGGAGATCGACTCGGTGGTGCTGTCACTCTACGTGAGAGATTATGTGGGGGATATGGAACAGGAAATCACCTTTCGTGTCCATGAATTCAATGAAAGGATCTACAGGGATTCGGTCTATTACTCCGACTTCGAGACTGATGGGAAATTCGATCCGGTTCCGCTGGCCGAGGTATCGGTTCTGCCCGAAGAAGATGCCACGCTGGAGATTCTGATCACCGACCAGGATTTCCGGGATAAATTCCTGGCACTCGAGGACACCACTATTATATACAACGATTCGATCTTCAAGGATTATTTTAAAGGATTGTACCTGACCGCCGAACCCTCCTCGGAGTCAGGAGTCATGGCCAGGATGGGTTTATCCAACCCCTCCACCCACCTCTCGGTGAAATATTACAGCGACAGCACCGATGTGGACACTACGGACGAAAGAGAGTTTCGCTGGATCGATTTTCCCATCGACGAGCTTTTCACACAGAAGATCAATGTTTTCGAACACGACTACACGGGTACCTACCTGGCCGGGATCCTCGATAGAGACAGTGCTTCAATTCCTTACTGCTATGTACAGGGGATCGGGGGGGTCAACACCCGCTTCTCCTTCGAGGCGCTGGAAGAGTGGATGGAAAAGACGCCCGTTGCGATCAACTCTGCCAGCCTGAGATTTGAGGTGGTCCCGGAGGAGGAAAGCGGTATTTTGTATGATGATCTGCCGCGAAGGTTGATGGTCGGAACCATTCTGGAGGGCGGGAACTATGAGCCGGTTTACGACTACTGGGTATTGCTGGCCAACCAGGCAAGCTCCAGGTTTGGCGGATTCAGAAAGGCCGATTCGGACGGATTGTTTTTCGATACGGTTTACAATTACAAGTTCCAGGTGGGGCTGCACTATCAGGCACTGATCGACGGGGTTAAGAATCAAAACGATTTTATTCTCCAGGTGGATGACGGGAACGTCAATCCCAGAAAAGTGAAACTTTGGAGTAACCTTCCGGGTAACCCGGGTCGTATAAGGTTAGAAATTGTCTACATTCGATTGTAATCAGAACGAACCTCAATTGTTTTAACCTATGTGTGGAATTGTCGGATATATCGGGCACCAGGATGCATACCCCATATTGATCAAAGGACTGAAAAGGCTGGAATACCGCGGCTACGATTCGGCAGGGGTGGCCCTTCTGAACGGAGCGACCTCCATTTATAAAAAGAAAGGAAAAGTATCGGATCTCGAAGACTATGTCAGGGGAAAGGAGACCACCAGCACCATCGGTATCGGGCACACCCGCTGGGCCACCCATGGTGAGCCGAACGATATCAACGCCCACCCCCACCATTCCATGAACGGTCTGTTCACCATTATCCATAACGGGATCATTGAAAACTATTCCGTTCTGAAGAAAAGCCTGACCGATCAGGGGATGAAGTTCTACAGTGAGACCGATACGGAGGTACTGGCCAACCTGATCGAGTATATCTACACCTCGCAGAAGGTGAGCGTGGAAGTGGCGGTGGGGCTCGCATTACAGAAAGTGATCGGTGCCTACGGACTGGTCGTGCTCTCCGGCGAGGATCCCGATTTGATGATCGCTGCCCGTCGAAGCAGTCCGCTCGTGATCGGACTGGGCAACAATGAATATTTCATCGCGTCCGATGCAACCCCCATTATCGAGTATACCGACCGGGTCATTTACCTGAATAACGACGACATGGCTCTTATCAGGCGGGACGAACTGGTCCTGAAAAACCTGGGCAGCGACGGGATCAAGGTCAATATCCAGACCCTCGACCTGGGCATCTCTGAAATTGAGAAGCATGGTTTCGATCATTTTATGCTCAAGGAGATTTTCGAGCAGCCCCGTTCGATACAGGACACCTTCCGGGGCAGGATCAATCCCGATACCAATCAGATCAGGCTCGGGGGATTGCACCAGGTAAAAGACAGGCTGGTCCATGCCAGACGGATCGTGGTGATCGCCTGCGGAACTTCCTGGCATGCGGGACTGGTCGGTGAGTATCTGATTGAAGATATGGCGCGTATCCCGGTGGAGGTGGAGTACGCCTCCGAATTCCGGTACCGAAACCCGATGATCGGGCCGGAGGATGTGGTTCTGGCCATCAGCCAGAGCGGAGAGACCGCCGATACACTGGCCGCCATTCAGCTGGCCAGGCAGGCGGGTGCGCTGGTGCTCGGGATATGCAATGTGGCCGGATCCAGTATTTCAAGGGAAACGGATGGGGGGGTCTACACCCACGCGGGAGCAGAGATAGGGGTGGCATCCACCAAGGCCTTTACCGCACAGGTAACGGTGCTGACTATGATGGCGATGATGATCGGCCGGGAGAAGGGTTTGCTTTCCGATGAGCGTTTCACACGTCTGATCTCCGAGCTGAGCGATATTCCGGCGAAGATTGAAACGATCCTGGAGCAGAACGATGAATTCAAGAGGATCGCCGAGATCTACAAAGATGCGACCAATGCCCTCTACCTGGGGAGGGGAGTATCGTTCCCCGTGGCACTGGAGGGTGCGCTCAAACTGAAGGAGATCTCCTATATCCATGCCGAGGGGTATCCTGCAGCGGAGATGAAACACGGACCCATCGCTCTGATCGATGAGAATATGCCGGTGGTCTTCATTGCCACACGCGACAGTTCCTATGAGAAGATCGTCAGCAATATCCAGGAGGTGAAGGCCCGGAACGGGGTGGTGATTGCCATTGTGACAGAAGGAGATACTTCCATCCGGAACATGGCCGACCATGTGATCGAGATCCCCGAAACCGATGAATCACTGGTGGCGCTGCCCTCTGTGGTGCCGCTGCAACTGATCGCCTACCACATTGCGGTGATGCGGGGATGCAATGTGGATCAGCCCAGGAACCTGGCCAAATCAGTCACAGTCGAATAAGTAATAGTCTTTAAAGTCGATAAAGTCTTAAAGTCGTAAAGTTAGCGGTGGCCGTACTGCTTTTCGTAGTATTTCTGGTAGGCTCCGGTGGTGACTCTTTCCATCCACTCCTGATGGTTCAGGTACCAGTCCACGGTAAGGGAGAGTCCTTCTTCGAAGGTGACCGATGGTTTCCAGCCCAGTTCATTCATGACCCTGCTGCTGTCGATGGCATACCGGAGGTCGTGGCCGGCCCGGTCCTTCACGAATCGGATCAACTCCTCTGAAGTTCCCGGCCGGCGGTCGAGCTTTTCATCCATGATCCGGCACAGCAGACGGACCAGGTCGATATTCCTCCATTCGTTGAGTCCCCCGATATTATAGGTCCGGCCCGGAACTCCCCTGTGGTAAATCAAGTCGATGGCTGCTGCGTGATCCTCCACGTAAAGCCAGTCGCGGATGTTCTCTCCCTTCCCGTAAACGGGGATCGGCTTCGAATGTAAAATATTGCGGATGGCCAGGGGGATCAGTTTTTCAGGGAACTGGTTGGGGCCGTAATTGTTGGAACAGTTGGAGAGCACCACCGGCAGGCCATAGGTGTGATGGTAGGCCCTGACCAGATGGTCCGAACTGGCCTTGGAGGCCGAGTAGGGACTGCGGGGGTCGTAGGGGGTCTTTTCGGTGAACAATCCCTCTTTGCCGAGGCTGCCGTACACTTCATCGGTGGAGATGTGGTAAAAAAGCTTTCCCCCGGGATCCTTCCAGGAGCTCCGGCACACATTCAGCAGGTTGACCGTGCCCACAATATTGGTCTGGATGAAATCGAGCGGATCGGCAATGGAGCGGTCCACATGCGATTCGGCCGCCAGGTGGATGACACGGTCGATCCGGTATTCGCTGAAGAGATCCGAGAGGAGTTTTTCATCGGCAATGTCGCCCCGGATGAAGCGATAATTGGACCGCCCCTCCACATCTTTCAGGTTCTCCAGGTTCCCAGCGTAGGTCAGGGCATCCAGATTGAGTACTGTCGACCCGGGATATCCGAGGACAAATCTCCGGACCACATGAGAGCCGATAAAACCGGCTCCTCCGGTAATCAGAATGCTCTTCTTCATGGCTTTTGCGTTGAGCGCAGGTTTTTCTCCCATTCCCAGGCCGAGGCCAGCGTCTCCCCGATCCCGTACTCAGCCTTCCATCCCAGCTCCTTATTGGCGAATGAAGTGTCGGCGTACACCTGCTCCACATCCCCTTCTCTCCGTCCCACCACCCGGTAGGGCAGTTTCCGGCCGGTGACCCGTTCAAAGGCATGGATGATCTCAAACACCGAGTGACCCCTGCCGGTTCCCAGGTTGAATACTTCATAGGGACTCTTCTGGTTTCCCTCCAGCATCCGCCGGATGGCGACCAGATGGGCCCTGGCCAGGTCCACCACATGGATGTAGTCACGGATGGCCGATCCGTCGGGAGTCCGGTAATCATCTCCGAATACCTTCAGAGAGTCCCTGACCCCGGCAGCGGTCTGGGTGATGAACGGGACCAGGTTGTTGGGTACCCCGGTGGGCAGTTCGCCGATCAGGGCCGAGGGGTGGGCGCCAATGGGATTGAAATAGCGAAGGGAGATCACCCGTAATTCCCGGTGGGATGCCTGAGCATCCCTGAGGATCTCCTCGGAGATCTGTTTGGTGTTCCCATACGGGGAACTGGCCGGCTTGACAGGGGCCGATTCGTTCACGGGAAGCCGGTCAGGCTCCCCGTACACGGTGCAGGAGGAAGAAAAGACCACCGGCGAGGTTCCGCTTACTTTCATAACCTCCAGGAGGTGGATGAGGGAAAGCAGATTGTTCTCATAATATGCCAGGGGTTTCTCCACACTCTCGCCCACCGCCTTGAGGGCTGCGAAGTGAATCACCGCTCCGATCTCCGGATACCTCTCAAAAAGAGAATACATCGAGTCCCGGTCCCTCATGTCCAGTTTTTCGAAATGAGGCCTTTTCCCGGTGATCTGTTCGATCCGGTCGATGACCTCTGCGGATGAGTTGGACAGATTGTCAATAACTACCACCCCGAAACCTTCTTCCAGCAGCTCCACCACGGTGTGGGAACCGATGTATCCTGTCCCTCCGGTGACCAGTATGGTTTTCATAAGAGATTAAAGGCTCCAGTAAGTAAATCCGTTGATCTTATCTCGGAAGATCCCTTTCAGGTCGGCGAATACCGCTCCTTCGTGGGTGATGCTTCTGAAATAGTCCTCGTCCAGCTCTGCGTACTCTTTGTGATTTACGGCCACCACGATCCCGTGATAACGCCCTTCGATTTCAGGAGAGAGCTCGAAATCGTACTCCTCCCGTATCTCTTCCGGCGATGCATGGGGATCCACCACATCCACTTTAACCCCGAACTCCTTCAGCTCGGCGATCACATCAGCCACTTTGGAATTCCGGATGTCGCTGACATTCTCTTTGAACGTGGCACCCATCACCAGGACCCGGCACTCCTTCAGGTTGGGAAAGTTGGAGGAGAGTTTCAGAGTCACCTGCCGTGCCACGTAGGCTCCCATGCCGTCGTTGATCCCCCTGCCCGAGTTGATGATCTGGGCGTGGTGACCGAATTTGGCCGATTTATAGGTCAGGTAGTAGGGATCGACACCGATGCAGTGGCCTCCTACCAGCCCGGGATAGAACCTCAGAAAGTTCCATTTGGTGCCTGCCGCTTCCAGCACTTCGTAAGTGTTGATCCCCATCTTGTTGAAGATCATCGAGAGTTCGTTCATGAATGCAATGTTGATGTCCCTCTGGGAGTTCTCGATGATCTTGGCTGCTTCTGCAACCTTAATGGAGCTGGCCCTGTGAACACCGGCCTCGATGACCAGTTCGTAGGTTCTGGCGATCTGTTCGGACGATTCCGCATCACATCCCGAGGTGACCTTGGTGATCCTGGTCAGTGTATGTTCCCGGTCTCCCGGATTGATCCGCTCCGGGGAGAAACCCACCTTGAATTGTTCCATGTAGCTGAGCCCGGAAATCCTGCTCAGCAGTGGGATACAGTCCTCTTCGGTGCAGCCGGGGTAGACCGTGGATTCGTACACCACGTAATCTCCTTCCGAAAGCACCCTGCCTACCGTTTCGGTGGCCGATAACAGGGGACGCAGATCCGGTTTTTTGTGCACATCGATGGGAGTGGGCACCGCAACGATATAAAATGAGGCCTCCTCCAGATCCGCGATGTCGGAGGTATATTGGATGTCACAACCCTCGAAATCTGCGGCCGACAACTCATTGGAGGGGTCCACCTTGTTTTTCATCATTTCCACCCTGTCCGGTTTAATGTCAAAACCGATCACTGACACCTTGCGGGCGAACTCCAGGGCGATGGGCAGGCCCACGTATCCGAGGCCGATGACTGCCAGTTTCTTCTTTTTGTTTACTAAATCGTCGTAAATCATGATTTTATGGAGTTGATGATTGGATGATATTCTCCCTGAATACCCACCGGGGTGGTTCGGCGTATTTCATAGACCGTTTCGATGGAGTTCCTGGCGGCCTCCACGCCGTATCCGTCACCCCTCAGAATATGCTCATAAGAGACCGTGTGAAGATCGGTGAAACCGCCGCTGAATTCGATCTCCTCATCATCGACGGTGATGGACCGGTAGGTGCGTTTTCCGGATGCTCTTATCTCCTCCGGAATGTCATTGTAATCGATGCTCAGAAACCAGCGCACCCGGGCTTTTTCCAGTTCAAGGTATCCGGCAGCTTTCGAATTGGTCAGCAGATGGACCACATGGTGTGTCGGTTTCCCGAATATCCAGGTGAGCATATCGAAGAAATGCACTCCTATATTGGTGGCAATTCCTCCCGATTTCTCTTCATTTCCCTTCCATGAATAATAATACCAGTTCCCCCTGCTGGTGATGTATGAAAGGTCGATATCATAAACCTTTTCGGCCGGATCATTCATCACCTTTTCGCGGAGTCCGGCAATGGCCGGATGATGCCTCAACTGAAGGATATTCCATATCCGTTTACCCGTTTCGGCCTCGTAATCCTTCAGCGCATCGATATTCCACGGGTTGAGCACGAGCGGTTTTTCACAGATGGCATCGGCTCCGTTGCGCAATGCAAAACGGATGTGTGAATCGTGAAGGTAATTGGGAGAACAGATACTCACAAAGTCCACCCGGGTGCCTTCGCGGTTCAGTTTGGCGATATGCCTGTCGAACCGTTCAAATTCGATGAAGAAATCGGCTCCGGGGAAATAGCTGTCCATAAAACCCACACTGTCGAAGGGGTCCAGTGTGGCTACCAGTTCGTTTTCTGTTTCCTTAATGGCCCTGACATGCCTGATGGCAATGTAGCCCGCCACACCGATCAGAGCGAAATTTACCGGAGCTTTCTTCATTTGTTCAACCGATCTTTTCTACCTGTTCTTCATGCAACCGATACTTCTCCTTACTCTCGGGACAGATCGCAACGCCTTGCTGATCAAACTGAAGCCGGTGCCCGTATTGGCTCATCCAGCCCACCTGACGGGATGGATTTCCCACCACCAAGGCATAGGGTTTCACGGACCTGGTGACCACTGCGCCCGCCCCGATAAATGCATAGGAGCCTATTTCGTTCCCGCAGAGGATGGTTGCATTGGCGCCGATGGTGGCCCCTCTGCGGACATAGGTTTTGATGTATTCGTTCCGCCTCACCACGGCACTACGCGGATTGATCACATTGGTAAAAACCATCGAGGGACCCAAAAATACGTCATCTTCGCAGATGACCCCGGTATATATGGAGACATTGTTCTGGACTTTGACATTGTTCCCCAGGACCACCCCGGGCGAGACCACCACGTTCTGGCCCAGATTGCAGTTTTTTCCAAGGACGCTGCCGGTCATAATGTGGGTGAAATGCCATATTTTACAACCGTCTCCAATGGTTACGCCCTCGTCGATCACGGCTGTTTCATGTGCAAAATAATCGTTCATTTGAATTCCGCGAAAAAGTGATGGATCTGATCCGAGATATAAGACAGTTGTTCTTCGCTCAGTTCTGTATGGATGGGCAGTGACAGAACCTCTCTGCACAATCGCTCCGAAACCTGGAAATCACCCTCCCCGTATCCCAGGTCACGGTATGCTGCCTGCAGATGAATGGGAACCGGGTAATAGATCATGGAGGGAATTTGACGTTCTTTCAGCCGATCCTTCAGCTTGTCTCTGGATTCCGGTTCCACACGCAGGGTGTACTGGTGAAATACATGGGTGGAGAAGGCGGCCCTGAACGGAGTCCGGATTTCGGGGATATCGGAAAGGAGGTGATCGTATCGGGAAGCGGCATCCTGCCTGGCTTTGTGGTAAGCATCCAGATATTTCAGTTTAACCAGAAGGATGGCTGCCTGGAGGGTATCCAGGCGAGAGTTCATTCCAATAAAATCGTAAAAGTAGCGCTTCTTCATACCGTGGTTCACCACGGCACTCAATCTCTGGTTCAAGGATTCATCCCTGGTAAATATCGCTCCTCCGTCCCCGAACGCCCCCAGGTTTTTGGATGGAAAAAAGCTGGTGGTTCCCATGTCCCCGATAGTTCCGGCCTTCCGGGAAGATCCGTCACTGAAGAGGTACTCTGCCCCCAGTGCCTGCGCATTGTCTTCGATGACAACCAGACTGTGCTCCCGGGCAAACTTCATGATCTCTTCCATGGGGGCACACTGTCCGAACAGGTGGATGGGGATGATGACTCTGGAGCGTGGAGTAAGGACTTCATGAAGCTTTGCCGGATCGAGATTGAATGTTTCCCGGTCCACATCCACCAGGACAGGCTTCAATCCGAGGAGCCGGATCACTTCCACGGTGGCAATGAAGGTAAAGGGTGTGGTGATGACCTCATCTCCCTGTTGAAGATCCAGTGCCATCAGGGCAGCCTGCAGAGCATCCGTCCCGTTGCCGCAGGCGACGGTGAAAGGGATTTCTAAATAGAGGGAGAGTGCATCCTGGAATTCATAAACCGGCTTCCCTTTGATAAAGGCGGTGGAGTCGATCACATTATGAATGGCAGCATCCAGCTCTTCCTTCACTTGAAGGTATTGCCTATGAAGGTCCACCATCTGTATGTTGCCCGGGATGCCCATATTCTTGATAACAGGACGAAGATAGTAAAAATCACGGGTTGATAATTTGGTTTTGAATTCGTTCCGTGAAGGTGTACTTTTATCTGACAATCGGTAATCTATGATCGTTGGAAGATACGTTCGGCAGCTTCTCAGTGAAGGAAAGCGTGTCGTATTACCCGGATTCGGAAATCTGGAAGTGAAGGAAGGGAAATCGAGTGTCCCCGTATCCGGGGCCAGGATCGAGCCGCCCGGGATATCGGTGGTGTTCAACACCGGTTACAGCAAGGATGACGGGCACCTTTCCACAGCTTATGCAAAAGGGGAGGGACTGGACGAGGAAGAGGCCAGGCAGCGGGTGCTGGAGCTGGTGGATGCCATCCGGTTCGCCCTGGACAAAGGGGAGTCATACAGGCTTCCGGAGGCGGGCACATTTCAGAGGGATCCGGACGGCAGAGTGTACTTTACCCCGGATCCCGGATGGGTGGTGGCACCCGGACAATTCGGCCTGGAACCGATGGAGATCCTGGAACTGGAAGACCTTTCTGAAGAGGAGGTACCGGAACCTGAACCTGTCCCGGAAGTAGTGGAAGAGAGCCCCGGCCCGGTGGCCGAAGGAGCGCCCGCCGCAACGGAACCGACACGAAAGGCAGAGGATCTGAAACCCTGGGAAAGGGAAGATTCGAAGGGTTCCCTCCGGAGGACCAGGCGGTGGAGAGCCATCTGGATCGTAACAGGATTGCTGATCATCCTGCTGGTTGTTCTGATCATTGTTCCCGTCGATATTTTACGCAATCCTGAAGGTCCATCCGGACCGCTGATCGAACGGGAGGGACCGGAACGCCCGGCTGTGCAGGGTGAGCCACAGGAAGAAGCCCCGCCTGTATTAAGCAATGAACGGGAGGAGGTGCAGACCGGGGCGGACATTGAAGGTGAAGAAGAGCAGACCGCGGGCACCATTGAACGTGAAGAGGAGCAGCCGGTGGAGACCGGTCCGGAACGGGAGCGGGCTGCTGCCGATTATTACATCATTGCCGGCAGCTTCAGGAACCTTGCCAACGCCTCGGAAATGCAGGACCGGCTCAAGGCCATGGGCTATCCGGCCGAAGTAATGATCACTGAGAACAGGATGTACCGTGTCAGTGTGGCTTCCTATGCCCTGAAGTCGGAGGCCGAAGCCGGGTTGAGGAACCTGAAGGAACAGCCCGGGCTGGAATCGGTGTGGCTGCTTTCCAATTGAACGGGCTGGTGTGTACGGCTGCAGTCCGGCTGTTTTCCGGCTGCAGGACTGCTTCCCAATTGCAGGGACTGATGTGGGGCGGTTCAGTTGATCGGCGAACCGTTTTCCGCCTCCTCCGACGGTTCAACGAAATAGAGCGATCCGTCGGGATTCTCCGACAGCAGGACCATACCTTTGGACTCGATCCCCCTGATCTTCCGGGGGGCCAGGTTGGCCATCACACATACTTTTCGCCCCTGCAGTGATTCCGGTTCATAATACTCGGCGATCCCGCTGACGATGGTCCGCGTTTCAAAGCCCACATCCACCTGCATCTGGATCAGTTTTTTGGTCTTCGGGACCTTCGCGGCTTCCAGGATGGTGCCCACCCGGAGGTCCATGGTGGTGAAATCGTCGAAACTGATCTCTTCCTTCTGAGGGGCTGCATCGGCGGGAGATTCATTCTGGTCGCGGGTACGCATCAGTTTATCCAGCTGCGCCCGGATGGCGTCGTCCTCAATTTTCTCGAACAGAAGAGAAGCCTGCTCCAGAAGATGACCTGCAGGCAACAGATCCGGTGAACCTGCCCTGTCCCAGCCTGTTTCGCTGAACCGGATGAATCCGCGCAGTTTCTCCATGGAGAAGGGAAGGAAGGGATCCAGGGCTATGGTCAGATTGGCGGTGATCTGAAGGGCCACGTTCAGGATGGTCCGGACGCGCTCCGGGTCGCTTTTGAATTGTTTCCAGGGTTCCTGTTCGGCCAGATACTTGTTTCCCAGCCTTCCCAGGTCCATGGCATTTTTGATGGCCTCGCGGAACCGGAAACTTTCCAGGCTCTCTTCCACCCTGCGCACGGTCGCCCCGATCTCCTCCAGCACATGGCGGTCCTCCCCGGTGAGTGAGGTAATCTCCGGAACTGTTCCGTCAAAATATTTGTGTGTCAATACGATGGCCCTGTTGACAAAGTTGCCCAGGATGGCCACCAGCTCATTGTTGTTCCGGTTCTGAAAATCTTTCCAGGTGAAATCGTTGTCCTTGGTTTCCGGCGCATTGGCACAGAGCACGTACCTCAGCACATCCTGCTTCCCGGGAAAATCCTCCAGGTATTCGTGCAGCCAGACGGCCCAGTTCCTGGAGGTGGAGATCTTGTCATTCTCCAGGTTCAGGAATTCATTGGCCGGGACATTATCGGGAAGAATGAAGCTTCCCTCAGCCTTCAGCATGGTGGGAAAGATGATGCAGTGGAAGACGATGTTATCCTTGCCGATGAAATGGATCAGGCGTGTCTCCTCGTCCTTCCAGTACTTTTCCCAGTCGGGGGTCAGCTCCCGGGTGGCGGAGATGTATCCGATGGGCGCATCGAACCAGACATAGAGTACCTTACCGGCGGCATCTTCCACGGGGACCGGGACTCCCCAATCCAGGTCGCGACTCACCGCCCTGGGCTGAAGCCCCTGATCGAGCCACGATTTGCACTGACCATAGACATTGGGCTTCCACTCCTTATGTGATTCCAGGATCCACTCTTTCAGCCACTGCTCATACTGGTCAAGCGGAAGATACCAGTGGGTGGTCTCCCTCAGGACCGGCTTGCTGCCGCTGATGGTCGAAACCGGGTTGACCAGATCGGAGGGGCTCAGCGAGGTGCCGCACTGTTCGCACTGATCCCCGTAGGCCGAGGGATTCCCGCAATGGGGGCAGGTCCCCGTGATGTACCGGTCGGCCAGAAAGGCCCCCGCTTCCTGGTCGTAGTATTGTTCGGAGGTCTTCTCCAGGAAAATCCCTTTGTCATAGAGATTGCGGAAAAACTGTGAGGCCGTCTCGTGATGGACCTGATTGGAGGTGCGGGAATAGATGTCGAAGGTGATCCCGAAATCCTCGAATGCTTTTTTGTTCAGAGCGTGGTAGCGGTCCACCACCTCCTGGGGGGTGGACCCTTCATTTCTCGCCTTCAGCGTGATCGGTACCCCATGCTCGTCGGAACCGCAGATCGAGAGTACATCCCTTCCCTGCTGGCGAAGGTAACGTACATAAATATCGGAGGGTACATAGACCCCGGCCAGGTGTCCCAGATGAATGGGCCCGTTGGCATACGGCAGGGCAGAGGTGACCAGGTGGCGCTTAAACGATTTCTTTGTCATGGTGCATTTTGGAAGAATTTTCAAAGATAGTGATTATAGGGGCTGATCAAACCCTCTTATCCCACATCTATGGGAAAGCAAAAGCGGATGAACCGTTGCGATCGTGGCAGAAGGGCGGAGCAGGATGCGGCCAGGTACCTGGCAGGAGAAGGGTACCGGATCCTGAGAACCAACTGGAGGTGGGGGAAAAAGGAGCTGGACCTGGTGGCCATTTACAGGGGGGAACTGGTCATCGTGGAGGTGAAGTCATCCTTCGGGAACCGGGTGAACGATCCGTCCGAAGTGGTGGACCGGATCAAACAGCGAAGAATCATCCTGGCTGCCGAGGCCTTCATCCGCACCCATCATTTATCGCATCCCACCCGTTTCGATGTGATAGCTGTCATCTATCATTCCCGCGGGGTTGATTTCGACCATACCGAGAACGCATTCATTCCGGGGGTGGAGTGAGAGGCGACCCCGGGCATTTTGTTGCCTCATTTCAGGAGGGATCACTGATTCAGGAGGGGGATCTCAGATTCAGGAGGGATCACTGATTCAGGAGGGGGATCTCAGATTCAGGAGGGATCACTGATTCAGGAGGGATCCCTGAACAATAGCGGCACAAATTCGGTCAGATAAAGCCTCCAGTTCTGCCATACGTGACCCCCTTCGCTTTCACGCCAGATGTGGGGCATGCCCATGGCTTCCAGTTTCTCCTTATAAAGAACGTTGTTCCGGTAGAGGAAATCGTCTTTACCGATCCCGATCCAGTAGAGTCCGTATCCGTTTTGCATCTGAATCCGGAGTGTGGAATCGACCTTCTGGTAAACCTCCGCAGAGGGGTCCTGAGGGGGAAGGATGGCGGCCGAGAAGAGTCCGATGTAATCGAACATCTCATCATAGTACCGGGAGATGTGCAGCGAATGGAACCCACCCATGGAGAGACCGGCGATGGCCCGGTGAGATTTCTCTGCACGGACCCTGTACTCCTGTTCCACGAACCGGATAATATCCGGGAAGGTCGCCTCGAAGGTTCCGTCCATGGTCTTCGGTACCATAAAACGGGGCTTGATGAATCCCTCTGTTCCCTCTCCGGGTGCGGCGTCCTGGATCACATTACCGTTGGGCATCACCACGATCACGGGCTCCGCCTTTCCGCGGGCAATCAGGTTGTCCAGAATCTCTCCCGCTCTTCCTTTTCCGATCCATGCTTCTTCATCTCCGCCCGCCCCGTGAAGCAGGTAGAGTACCGGATATTTCCTGCCGGAGGTTTCATACCCGGGGGGAGTGTAGATGGTGATCCGGCGGTCCATGCCCAGGCCGGGGGAGGAATACCACCGCCGGGTAACTGATCCGTGCGGGACCCGGTTCACCGCATATAAGCTGTCGGGGCCTCCGGCAATCAGAAAGATATTCGAGTTCCTGTCGATATCCCGGACCAGGAAAGGGTTGTTGGGATCACTGACCCGGATCCCGTCCACCAGAAAGAAGTATCCGTACAACTCCGGCTCCAGCGGTGGAGTGGTGTAGTTCCAGATTCCCCGGTCATTGCGTGACATATCCACCGATCCGGGAGCCCATCCCTCCATGGGCATCCAGTCGCCCGACAGTTTCACCTCTTCTGCTTCCGGCGCCTCCAGGCGAAATGTGACTGAAAGGTCTTCACGGATCTCCGGTAATAGGATACCGGAGCTTCCTCCTGGAGATTGCTGAGACAGGACAGCCAGTGGAAAAACCAGGATGAAGATCCCGTGCAGGCAACGTTGTTTTCTCATTATCGATCGTCTCTTAAATGGGTAAGGAGCTCAATATACTATAATTAAGTGAACTCTGGTCCTTAGTTTATTGTTCTCCATATTATGGGAAAACATCCGCACCGGTTTCCAGTCTTCCTTATTCCTTTTTTCCCTCTGTTCCTGCTTTCGTGTGAAAAGGATGAAGCGGACCAACCGTCAGAGGCGGGGATCAAGGCATGTTCCTTCAATATCCGCTTCGATAACCCGGAGGACGGCTATAACCGGTGGGAAAACCGCCGGAAAGACGTGGTGGTATTCCTGGGAATCGAGCAGCCCGATGTGATCGGTTTTCAGGAGGTGCTGGTGAATCAGGTGGAGTATCTGGAAAGCAGGCTGACCGGCTATGCCCGAGTGGGTGTGGGAAGGGACGACGGTGTCAGTGAAGGTGAATTTGCCCCGGTCTTTTACCGGGAGGAGAGGTTCGGACTCAGCGACAGCGGAACATTCTGGCTGTCTGAAACACCGGAGGTTCCATCCATCGGCTGGGAAGCAGCTATCCCCAGGATCTGCACCTATGTGTATCTGACCGATCTGGAGAGCGGAAAGGAGGTGCATGTTTACAACACTCATTTCAGCCATGTCAGCTCTCTGGCACAGCTGGAAAGTGCACGGCTGATTCTGGAGCGGATCATGGAAAGGAGTGAGCGGGCGCATGTGATCCTCACCGGCGACCTCAATGTGGAACCTGGTTCGGCTCCTTACAACGAGATCACAGCCGGGGGGATGAAAGACAGCTTTGAGAGCGGTCTGCGGTTGGGACCGGCAGGCACCTATAACGGATTCCGGCTGACCGGGTCCCATGACCGGAGGATCGATTATATCTTCATCCGCGGGTTCGTTCCGGATTACTACCTCACTTCAAGTATTGTGATTAATAACCGCTATCTCTCCGACCACTTCCCTGTCCTCACCCTGCTGGAGTATGAGTAACCGGGCTCGAAGATATCGCATGGTTCTGCTTCGCACCTTCCCGGTGGCATTTCTGCTCCTGTCGGCAGGATGCCGGCAGGAGTCAAAGCAAATCAGCAGCGTCTATTTCACCGATTCCTACCGCTCCATCACCACCGGAGAGCTGATGCCAGTAACGCTCACCCTGGGTATCGATCCTCCTGCCTCTGATTTCTCACATATACTGGTTTCCCTCACTTCCAGAGGTGGGGAAGCCGGAACCGCTTTCAGCGTATCACCCGGTGAAGCTGGCGGTATTATCGAGATACCGGTGAAGGCCGGTGAAAGTGCGGTATCACTGGTCATCACCCCGGAGCAGGAAGGGATCGGTTACAGCAACATCATCATCGAGCTGGAGATCATATCCACAGGGGAGGGTCTGGTTTCCGGCGGACTGAGGGGAGTGTTTTCATCTCTCTTCATTCTTAACCGGGAAGATCAGACGAGAACACTGCCGTTTTACGAAGCCTTTGACCCGTGCGATTCGCCATCCGGAACCGGGGGACTTCCCGCCGGCTGGGAGGAGAGGGTGGTCATCCAGAATTCCGTGGGCACCGCCCGCTGGGTCTGCTCGCCGGCTTTTGAAGGCATCGAGTGCAACGCCTATTCCGACTCAGGCGGGCCGGGCGACAGCAGTGAAGTCTGGCTGATCACCCCTCCGGTCGATCTCACGGGATCCACCTCTCCGGAACTCAGTTTCAGGGTTGACCGCAGATTTGAAACGGCCGGCTTCCCGGCTTATGATGTAAGGATCTCCACTGATTATGAGGGTGGCGGCTTTTATGACGGTACTGAAGTCGACCCGGAAAACTGGATAGTGTTCCAGCCGGCTGTGAATGCCATCCAAGCCAATGATCCTGGAAGAGACAATTATGAAACTGTCCATTCGCTCGATCTTTCCGCCTACCGCAACGACACTATCCATATGGCATTTATCTACCGCGCGGAAGGATCCAGGCTCACCTCCACCATTCTCCGTCTGGATGAATTAAGAATAGAGGACCAAAAAAAATGAGGCCGTCTTCAGACAGCCTCACTTTTCTGTGATTCGTTGCTCGGTTTACAGAAACAACTTACTTAATCGGTAACGGCCACATTTCCGATTCTCAGGATGGTGGCATCGAACGAAGCAGGTGCCCCGGCCCTGTAAACAAAGGCAAAGGCGATCACTTCTCCGGTGTAATCCGCCAGGCTCAGATCACCGGTGTTGGTCAGATCGTCCTGACCCGGATCGTTGGCAGTCATGGCGGCGAAACCAGGCTCGAATCTGGTCCAGGTGGCATCGTCGAAATTCAGGCCGTTATAGTCGGTGGAAATGACGATGTCATAAAGCGGCTCGGGGAAATCTCCGGTACCGGGGAACCTTCTGTCCACTCCGAAACTTAATTGCGGATCGGTGGCTTCCAGCAGGTTGATCCGCGGGGAGACCAGCCATACTTCGGAAGAGGTCTGATCATCGGAGCCGGGCACAAAAGCATTTGCCTGTACCGCTTCAAATCCAAAGAAACCGGCATCCACGCAGGACCATACCGCAGAACCTTCAGCATTCTGCTGGATAACCTCCTGGGACCAGCCTTCCGGTATGGGTTCTCCGGATCCACCCTCCGCACAGCCGTCAAAATCCTCGGTGAAAGGAAGCTCTTCCCCGGTATCCCTGGCGTTGGTGATGTTGATCACCGAGACGGTGGTCAGACCGGTGGTCAGACCGCTTCCGGCAGAGACCAGCTCCATGTTGAGGACCACGTCGTCGAATCCGATCCCCTCTTCGATGGGGCTTACGGTGAAGGATGCATCGGTGGCTCCTGAATTTACAGTGACCACCACCTCCCCGTCAGAGATCGCCGGGGTGGTACTGAAGACCGTGCCGGCTTCGGCACCGGTCAGGGCCACCGTGAATTCGGAATTCTGCGGCGCAGGGGGGTCGATGGAAAACTCCACAGTGATGTCGCTGAGATCATCGGTGGTACGGTTGATGGAGGATTCAACAAAGTTTACAATGCCCGGATCCTCCTCCTCTTCACAACTCTGAATGGCAAGGGCAGAGACCATGGCCATCATCAGGATCAATAATTTCGAGATGTTTTTCATTCTTTTCGTTGATTTAACGTTCACAATAATCTTTTAAAACATACAGATTGAGGGAATAAGTATTTCAACTGACTAAACAAGAATGCATGGTGGATTGTTTTAAAAAGAGCAGATTCAACGAACCCAATAAACTACCAGACGCCCCGATTCATTGGGGAAAGCGATGCAATACAGCATATGGACCGACTAATTATTGACAGTTTCCGGACCTTTCGAATTCAGTGCCATGGAATATACTACTTCTTACCAATAAATATTTATGAATTAAACAGATAAAGCATGGACGAACATTTGACTCTTCGAAGAATGAAAAGAATGGGGATCTTATTTTTCCTGTTCTTTGTGACTACGCTTTCAGTGTTCGGTCAGCGGGAGATCACCGGGACGGTGGTTTCGGCCGGTGATAACGAACCTCTGATCGGGGCCACTGTGGCGGTCAAGGGCACCGCCCGTGGTACGATCACCGATATTGACGGCCAATTCACCCTGGAAGCTGAAAGCGATGACGTGCTGGTCATCTCTTATGTGGGGTACAGTACCACGGAGATTCCCGTAGGCAACAACAATGTGATCAATGTGGAGCTTGCCCTTAGCGCCACCGGCCTGGAGGAGCTGGTGGTGATTGGATACGGTACCCAGAGGGAAAGGGACCTTACTTCGGCTATTGTTACAGTGGATGCCGAAGAGATTTCCCGATCTCCCAGCCAGAATGCCATGCAGTCGTTGCAGGGGAAGGCCCCCGGCGTTCAGATCGTCAACAGCGGAGCTCCCGGAGCAGCTCCCACCGTCAGGGTCAGGGGACTCGGATCTCTGCCCGGTTTCGGAAATTCGGACCCGCTATATGTGGTCGACGGGGCGTTCTTTAATAACATCACCTTCCTGAACCCGTCGGATATCAAATCGATCTCTGTATTGAAGGATGCGTCGGCTGCGGCGATCTATGGGGTCAGGGCAGCCAACGGAGTGGTATTGATCGAAACCAAGACCGGCTCCTATAACCAGGAAGCTTTGGTGGAATACAACGGTTACTACGGCCTGCAGGTCCCCCAGAACGTGATCAAGATGGCCAATACCGAGCAGTTTGTCCGTTACATCAACGAAACGGGCGATCAGGCAGACATCTCTTTCATAGAAAATGCCATGCAGAAGTATGGGCGGAGCCGCATCAACCCCGACCTTCCCGCTGTGAATACCGACTGGTACAATGAAGTGATGCGGAACGGCCCGATCCAGAACCATTCAGTGAATATTTCAGGAGGGGCGGAAAATGTACGCTATACCCTCGGGGGAAACTACTTCAAACAGGAAGGCCTGCTGAATGTGATCCGGAATGAGTATGAACGGCTCAACTTCAGGACCAAGATCGATTTCAGAGCCGGGGAACGCCTGGAGGCCGGAGGGAGTGTCAATGTCCGCAGCGCCACCCAGTTCAATGCCCCCAATTCGGTATGGTTCAATACCTATTTTGCGGTACCCACCTTTCCGGTCTATGATGACGAGGGAATTGCCACCGCGTCTCCTGAACCCATCGCCAATGCACAGGACCTGGGATACAGGGGAACCCAGAATCCCTTCTTCATTCTCCATTACAATGACGACAGAAACAAGATCGGGGGTTTGCTGGGGAACTTTTATTTCGACTATGATATCCTTAAAAACAGGCTTTCATTTAAAATGACATACAATTACTCCTTCTCCTCGGTGAATGCAAGGAATGTGAACTTTGCTTACAATACCGGGCAGGTGGAGAATGTGAACAGCCTCTATCGTCAGAATATCTCCTATTTCGATCAGATCTGGGACAATATCCTTACCTATAAGGACTCGTTCGGTGAACATAACATCACGGCCATGGCCGGTTACTCCTTCAGATCGGAGAACCAGGAGGGGGTATTCGCCAGCGCTACAGAGATTCAGGGGCTTAACCGGGTGCAGGAGGAGCTCTGGTTTATGAGTGGATCCAACAGAGTTCCGGTGGGCCTGATCAACGAGGACAATACCGGCGATATCGGTGGCAGCATTTACGGTGTCTCTTATCTTGGAAGAATTGCCTATAATTACGCCGACCGTTATCTTCTTTACGGAACTTACCGCAGGGACGGCACCAATAAGTTCCAGGCCAAATGGGGGAATTTCTTCACCCTTGGAGCAGGATGGGTGATCTCTGAAGAGGCCTTCTTCGATGTGGGATTCGTTGATTTCCTGAAGCTCAGGGGAAGCTGGGGAGAGCTGGGGAACTCCGGTGTGAGTCCTGCCGTGGGGCAGCCGACCCGTGAGGCCATCTTCTTTGCACTGAACGACACCAGGTACCAGGGCACCACCCTGGAGTATGCCTTCGACCTGGTCACACGGTGGGAAACGGTGGAGGAGACCAATATCGGGCTCTCTTCGCGTTTACTGAACGGAGACCTTTCCGTGGAGGCGGATGTTTACCGGAGAGATACCAAGGATGCGGTCACCCTGCTCCTGGTACCCGGACAGAGATCGGTTATCCGGCGCAGCGTGGCAAGTATCAGGAACAGCGGGGTGGAGATGTCCCTGCAATATTCACGTCCGATCACCAGTAGTGTTTCTTTTTCTGTGGGTGGCAACTTCGCCACACTGCGAAATGAAGTGCTGGATCTGGGGCCCGGTCCCGGCTACCTGGATGCCGGTCAGGCAGAATTCCGTCAGCGCTCCATCGAGGGTCAGCCCATTGAGGCATTTTTCGGGTATGAGGTGGTCGGGGTCTTCGATAACAACCAGGAGATCCAGAACAGCGGATACAGCGATGAGTTTATCTCCAATTTCAATATCCAGCCCGGTGATTTTCATTTCAGGGACCAGAACGGCGACGGGGTGGTCGATTCGGACGACCGGGTGGTATTGGGCTCCTATCTGCCCGATATCACATACGGGGCCAACCTGAATGTATCCTGGAACAACCTGATGTTTTCGGCCAGTTTCCAGGGTCAGGCAGGAAATGTGATCCTGAACCGGAAAAGAGGAGAGATTATCTGGACCACCGATACCAATATCGATGCAGATCTTGCCAATAACCTCTGGAGAGGGGCCGGGACTTCCGACCGGTATCCGTCTGCGGCCGGGATGAGAAAGGGTTACAATCAGCAGATGAGTGACTACTATCTGGAGAACGGTTCCTATTTCCGGGTCCAGAACATGCAGCTTTCCTACCGCATACCCGGAAGGCAGATCGCCGGAATGCAGTCACCCGATATCACCTTTCTGCTGACTGCGGAACGCCCTGTTACTCTCTTCGAATACAACGGATTCAATCCGGAAGTGCCCGATGGTATCGACCGGCAGACCTATCCCGTGCCGGCCATATACACCGTGGGTTTGAACCTGAGATTTTAAAGGACCATGAAAACGCAGAAAAAAGAATCAGATATGAAAACAACCATGACAGGCAGGATATTGATCGCCTGGTTCATGCTTGCTGTAATGGTCTCATGCGACCAGAAACTGGATGAACCGCTCGATCAGGAGTTCCTGGAGGAAGATATCGACTACACCAACTCGGAGGAGATGGAAAATGTGTTGCTCGGAGCTTACGGCAATCTCTATTTCCTTCAGTGGGAAACCTTTCCGACCATCAGCGTACGCGGCGACGATGTGAACGCTGCCGGTGATCAGTTCCCCCTTTGGGAGATCGATGAATACAGGTATGATCCTGGA
Organism: uncultured Bacteroides sp.; assembly: GCA_964579515.1. Lineage (GTDB taxonomy): Bacteria > Bacteroidota > Bacteroidia > Bacteroidales. The sequence continues at coordinate 192,088 of CAZOHA010000001.1, forward strand.
TTCTGGATCATCAATTCGGTCTGGCTGAATCTCTATGGAGATATGTTCGACTGGAATGCAGCCATGGATGAGATTATGAAATACCGCGAGTTCACCCAGAATCCGGGACTGGCAGACCAGTACATTGCCGAGATCAAGGTAATGAAGGGATTTGAGCTGCTGCAGATGGTCCGGTTGTGGGGGGAAATCTTTGTTCCTGAGACTCCTCTTGCCACGGAGCTGTACGACCTGGAACTCTCCACACCGGAGGAAGCACTTCAGTACATCTCAGATTTGATGGACGAAGCGATCCCGTTGCTGCCGCAGGTTCATCCCAACGAGCGGGCCGATATCCCGGGGGGGATGACACGCTATACGGCCCTTGCGGTGAAAGCCCTGGCCAATCTTGAATTGAAAAACTGGCAGGCAGTGGCCACAGCCACCTCGGAAATTATCAACTCCGGATTGTTTTCGCTCGAAACGGATTATTACAATCTGTTCAAGACAGCCGGAAAACTGAATGATGAGAATATCCTGGAGCTTCAGTATTCCGATTACGGTCAAAGCTCGGGTGAGGCAGATTATTACCTGCACGCCTTTTTCGGTCCCCAGGGGTGGACCCCTGCCGTGGAGGGTTCCAACGGAGGATGGGGATTCTGGGAGCCCACCCAGAAATACATTAAGTTCATGCTCGACAGGGGGGAACAGCTTCGCCTGGAAACCTCCGTACTTTTTACCGACGCAGGTATAGCGGAGATCCAGAGTGATCCTGATTATGCCACCCTTCCGGACTGGATCTCCACTACCACCAGGTCAGGGGATGTATTGAACGACTATGCCAGGGCTAACTTTGCCAGTGGCAAACACTACCTTCCTTCCAATGAACTGACCACCGGAAGGACCCGTTACGGTGAAAACAAGAATTTCATCTGCATCCGCTATGCGGAGATCCTGCTCTCTCATGCGGAAGCTCTCACCCAGGGAGGTTCCAGCACGGCTTTAACGGCCGATGAAGCGGTTAATCTGGTCAGGGAGAGAGCCGGACTTGATCCCGTCAACGGAGTAACCCTGGATGATGTCCTGGATGAGAAATATGCCGAGCTGGCCATGGAATGGGGGATCCGGTTTTATGACCTGGTCCGGCACGACCGCACTTCAGAACTGGACTACGCCGGAAGGACCTATTCGCCCGATAAACGCTACCTTCCTTATCCCCTGGCACAACAGGATCTGTTACCACAATTGGAAAACAAATAAAATGAAGAAGCGATGAAGATATATCAATCAGTTATCTGGGTGATTCTTGTGGTTCTTGTCTTTGGGTGCAAGGACGGGTATATTGACGATATCACCCCCAAAGAACCGGGATCGGATGAAGGAGCACCCGAGGTAACGATCAACTATCCGAGAGAAGGCACCGAGATCAAAGTGTTTGAGCCGGTGACCACCATCGATATCGATTTTGAGGTGAGGGACGACATCGAGATCGCATCCATCTCTATACTTTTCGACGGCAGCGAGATCGAGAATATGACCGAGTTCCTTGACTACCGTATTGTGAAGGAGGAATACTCTTATGATAACGTGACCGACGGACAGCACACCATCGAGATCACCGCCACCGACCTGGAGGGGAACAGCACCACCGGGTCGGTCACCTTCGAAAAGGTGCCTCCCTACCAGCCCAAATACAGGGGCGAGGCATTCTATATGCCGTTCGACGATGACTATATGGACCTGGTGAGCGTCACCTTACCCACGGAGGAGGGGACTCCAGGATTTGCAGGTGAAGGGGTTGCCGGTGGAGATGCGTATGCAGGAGCGGCTAATTCTTACCTGACCTTTCCCACGGATGGTTTCACCAATGACGAATTCAGCGCCTCTTTCTGGCTGAATGTCAACGGCACCCCTGACCGGGCCGGAATCCTGGTGGCCGGTCCTCCCGATCCGGAAAATCCGGGGGCACCGAACAACCGCAACAATGGCTTCCGGTTCTTCCGGGAAGCTGCCGGTGAGGAACAGCGGTTCAAGCTGAACATCGGAAGCGGCGACACCGATACCTGGTTCGACGGCGGGGAGAGTGCGGATGTGGATCCCGCCACCTCGGATTGGGTCCATTTGGCCTTCTCCATTGAAAGTGGATATGCCACGGTATACATTAACGGGAATGTGGTTAGTGAAGGGGAGTTTCCCGGAATCGACTGGACCGGAGTGGAGATCTTCTCGATCATGTCAGGAGCGCCCAACTTCACCGGATGGAACCACTTTTCGGACGAGAGCTGGATGGACGAACTGCGGATGTTCACCGTGGCACTTACCCAGTCGGAAATTCAGCAGATTATTACCGATGACGGCGGATCGGTGGGTCCGGGGACCGAATTCGAGGAGATCTTCTACATGCCGTTCGACGAGGATTATGTGGAGGTCGTCTCAGGAGAGGGTGCGATTGTGGAGGGGACACCCGGATTTGCCGGAGAAGCAAAGGACGGAACAGACGCCTATGCAGGTGCCGCCGATTCGTACCTGACCTTCCCTGCGGATGGTCTGATGAATCCCGAATTCAGCGCCACCTTCTGGGTGACGGTGAACGATACTCCCGACAGGGCGGGAATCCTGGTGATCAGTCCGCCGGATCCGGATAATCCGGATACTCCCAATAAACGGACCAGCGGATTGCGGTTTTTCCGTGAAAAGCGTGGGGAAAACCAGATCTACAAATTGAACGTGGGAGTGGGAGACGGAGAAGTCTGGGTCGATGGAGGCGATGATGCAGTGCTGGTTCCCAACACCGGGAACTGGGAGCATGTGGCGTTCACAGTTGCCGCCGATTCGGCCCGGATCTATCTGAACGGTTCCATGGTGGCTTCCAATGAGGTGACCGGAATCGACTGGACCGACTGCGACATCATGTCCATCATGTCCGGTGCACCGCGATTCGTGGGATGGGACCACTGGTCGGATGAAAGCTATTTGGACGAACTGCGGATCTTTGACAGGGCGCTGACACAGGAGGAGATCGACGAGATCATCAGCTCGGACAATTAAAATCTGAACTCATTTGTCATGCATTCCCCTATTTTGCTGAAAGTCGATGTTAACAATGATTTACAGGCTTATTTACGGGAATGCATGGCATTTAAAACTGCCTGACCGCCATGAGATTTCCCGGACATCTGTTGCTGTTCATCCTTCTCGCTTTGTTCGCGGGATCCTGCAACAATGATCCTTCACCGGGGCAGGGGGAAGGGATGAACCTGCTTACCCTGCGGGTGGGGGGCTATGACCTGCTTACGGGCGATCCTTCCGATGTCCCCGCATATGACCGGATCTTCCTGACCTTTTCGTGTCCGGTCGACACCGCAGGGATCCGGAATGAGATCGGACTCACCCGGGAGAACGAGCCCGAAGCCTACAGCGTACAAACCCTCGACAACAACCAGTCGATTATACTGGTGCTGGATACCACTCTTCTGGAGGGACGCGACTACCGCATCTCCATTTCGGGTGAACTGAATGGAAGTTGCGGGCGATTTGAGGGTCTGGAGCAGGAGTTCTCCATCCGCATAACTCCGATGGATCTGGTATCGGTCCGTTCAGGGGACAACGAGGCCAATCTTCTCTCCGGACGTCTCGGCGGACTGGGGGTGCAGCCGGAGATTACTGTCGAATTCTCCGATGAGGTGCCTCTGGATGCTTTTCGCCGGGCTGTTTCCCTGGCAGGTCCGGGCTCCCCAGCTGCTTACTCCGTCAGTCAGGAGGATCCGGCCACTTTCCGGATGGCTTTCCAGAGTGACCTGGAGGGATTCGCCAACTACAGGCTGTTCATCTCGGAGGAGCTGGAATCCACCTTCGGGCGCCCGTTCCCGGGTGCCGAGCTGGATTTGTTTACCGATGGGGATTCCACCTACAAATTCCCGGAGATAACGGATGGGGAGTTGCTCACAAAAATCCAGGAGTATACCTTCCGGTATTTCTGGGATTTCGGTCACCCTGTCAGCGGCCTGGCCCGGGAACGGAACAGCTCGGGCGACCTGGTCACCATCGGGGGATCGGGATTCGGGGTAATGGCCATCATCGTCGGAATCGAGCGGGGATTTGTCACCAGGGCAGAGGGAGTGGAGCGGCTGAACACCATCGTCGATTTCCTGGGCAACCAGGCCGACCGGTTCCACGGGGTGTGGCCGCATTGGCTGTCAGGTACTACGGGGAGCGTTATACCGTTCAGTAGCAAGGATAACGGGGGCGACCTGGTGGAGACCGCCTTTATGATCCATGGCCTCTATACCCTCAGGCAGTACCTGGACGATTCGGTACCTTCCGAGAACTCATTGATCGCCAGGATCAACAGTCTGATCGACGGGGTGGAGTGGGACTGGTACACCCGGGGAGGACAAAATGTACTTTACTGGCACTGGTCGCCCGAGTATCAGTGGGAGATCAACCTTCCCATCCGTGGTTGGAACGAAGCCCTTATCATCTATGTGCTGGCAGCCTCCTCCACCACCCATCCCATCGACCGGGAGACCTACGAGCAGGGCTGGGCCCGGAGCGGAGGGATCCGGAACGATGCCGGGAACACCTATTATGGATATCAGCTGCCCCTGAGAAGTGATATGGGGGGACCGCTTTTTTTTGCCCACTATTCATTTCTGGGGCTCGATCCACGGAACCTGGAAGATCAGTATGCCAACTACTGGGAACAGAACAGGATCCATACCCTGATCAACAGGGCCTACTGTGTGGCCAATCCCAAACAGTACATCGGTTACAGCTCCCGCTGCTGGGGACTGACCGCCAGCGATGGCAACGGAGGCTATTCCGCGCACAGTCCAGGTAACGACCGGGGAGTTATTACTCCAACAGCGGCCCTCTCCTCCATCCCCTATACACCGGAAGAATCGATGAAAGCGGCCCGGTTCTTCTATTATGTACTGGGCGATAAGCTCTGGGGGGAGTATGGATTTCATGACGCCTTCAACCTCACCAGCGGCTGGTTCGCCGATTCTTACCTGGCCATCGACCAGGGACCCATCATCTGCATGATCGAGAATTACCGGACCGGACTGCTCTGGGATCTTTTCATGTCGGACAGGGAGATACAGGAGGGGCTCGATAAGCTGGGATTCACCTATTAATCCAATCATCTGATCAGCATGAGAATATCCATCATTCTTACAGGATTCACCACCCTTCTGCTCACTCAGTGCGGTCCGGAAAGAGGTACGGGGGAAGAAACCGGCACTTCAGGGGCGTACGATCCGCAGAAGATCTCCGGGGACTCCCTGCTCACCCTGGTCCAGTATCAGACATTCCGGTATTTCTGGGACAATGCCGAATCCACCTCCGGGCTGGCTCCGGAACGGACCCACATGGACGGGATCTATCCCCAGGATGATTCCACAGTGGTTACCTCGGGTGGTTCGGGATTCGGGCTGATGGCGATCCTGGTTGGTATCGAACGGGGATTTATCACCCGGGAAGAGGCGGTGGACCGATACCACCATATCATGGACTTCCTGGAGCGTGCCGACCGTTTTCATGGGGTTTATCCCCACTGGTGGGAAGGAACAACCGGGAAGGTGAAACCCTTCAGCCGGAAAGATGATGGCGGCGACCTGGTGGAGACAGCCTTTCTGATGCAGGGTTTGCTCACTGTCAGGGAGTATTTCAGGAACGGAAACGACCGGGAGCGGCGACTGGTGGAGAGGATCACCCGGGTCTGGGAGGAGGTGGAGTGGAACTGGCATACCAGAGGCGGGGAGGATATCCTCTACTGGCACTGGTCGCCCAATTACGGATGGGAGATGGATTTCGGAGTGAGGGGATATAATGAATGTTTGATCATGTATATCCTGGCCGCTTCCTCTCCCACCTATCCCATCGATCCGGGTCCATACCACCAGGGGTGGGCGCGTAATGGGGCAATTGCCGACGATACCACTTACCTGGGCTATGAAACCGAGCTGGATCATTATGCCGGTGGTGACGCTCCTGTGGGGCCGCTTTTCTGGGCGCACTATTCCTACCTGGGATTCGATCCCAGGGGCAGCTCAGACCGTTATGGCGACTACTGGAAGCTGAACCGGAATCATGCATTGATCCATTACCGGTACTGCGTGAATAATCCCGGTAACCATGAAGGGTACGGGGAGAAGATCTGGGGACTGACCTCCAGCTACTCCATGCGGGGATATGCCGGTCACCGGCCCGGAGAGGATCCGGGGGTGATCTCACCCACGGCTGCTCTTTCCAGCTTTCCTTACACACCGGAGGAGAGCATGCGGTTTTTGAAATACCTCTATTTTGAAGCCGACTCGCTGGTGGGGGAGTATGGTCCCTACGACGCATTCAGCCATGAACACGATTGGTATCTCCCCCGCTACCTGGCCATCGACCAGGGCCCCATCCCGGTAATGATCGAGAACCACCGCAGCGGATTGCTGTGGGACCTGTTCATGAAGGTCCCGGAGGTACAGGAAGGATTAAAGAAACTTGGATTCACCACCAATTAGAAGATCATGAAAACTCATCAGACTACCTTGTTGGTATTTACCATGATTATGGGGATGGCCGCCGCGTGCGATACCTCCCGGCAAAAAGTTTCCACGGCCGGTGCAGAGATCGAAGCCAGGGTCGACTCTCTGATGGCCCTGATGACCCTGGAGGAAAAGATCGGTCAGCTGAATGCGCCCGGGGCCGGCGATATCACCACCGGACTGGCCAACAATACAGGGATCGTTCCCAAGGTGAAAGAAGGAAAAGTGGGGGCCCTGCTGAACATCCGGGGCATCGACAGGATCCATGAGGTTCAGCGCATCGCCGTGGAAGAGAGCCGGCTGGGGATCCCCCTCATTTTCGCCATGGATGTGATCCACGGTCACAGAACATTGTTCCCGATTCCCCTGGGAATGGCCGCCTCCTGGGACATGGAAATGATCGAAAAATCGGCCCGGATGGCCGCTAAAGAGGCCTCTGCGGAAGGGATCGCCCTCACCTTTTCTCCCATGGTGGATATTTGCCGGGATCCCAGGTGGGGCCGGATCGCGGAGGGACCCGGGGAGGATCCGTTCCTGGGAAGTGAGATGGCCCGGGCCATGGTGAACGGATACCAGCAGGGGGACCTTTCCGATCCGCGGACCCTGATGGGGTGCGTGAAGCATTTTGCCCTGTACGGGGCAGCGGAAGCGGGGAGGGATTACAACACGGTAGAGATGAGCCGCCCCAGGATGTACAATGACTATTTTCCTCCTTTCATTGCCGCGGTGGATGCCGGAGTGGGCAGTGTGATGGCTGCATTCAACGATGTGGACGGGGTACCGGCCACCGGTAACGAATGGCTGATGACCGGGGTGCTCCGGGAACAATGGAATTTTGACGGATTTGTGATTTCCGATTATACCGGGGTCAATGAAATGATCGACCATGGTGTTGGAGAGGATCTCCTGGCTGTTTCGGCCCTGGCCCTGGAGGCGGGCATCGATATGGATATGGTGGGAGAGGGTTTTCTGACCACACTGGCCCGGTCGGTGGAACAGGGCATTATCAGTGAAGGACAGATCGATCAGGCCTGCCGGAGAGTGTTGACCGCCAAGTTCAAACTGGGCCTGTTCGACGATCCCTATCGCTACGGCGACCATGAGCGGGCTGCCGCAGAGGTATTCACCACGGAGAACAGGGAGTTTGCCCGCGAGGTGGCAGCCGCATCGTGTGTATTGCTGAAGAATGAGGGTGATCTTCTGCCCCTGGAGGGCAACGGGACCATCGGAGTGATCGGCCCGCTGGGGAACAACCGGGAGAATATGGCCGGCACGTGGAGTGTGGCGGGCGAGTTCAGCAAATGTGTCTCTCTGCTGGACGGGCTGGAGGAGGCCCTGGGCGACCGGGCTGAGATCCTTTATGCCAGGGGGTCCAATTTCGTAAGAGATCCGGATCTGGATGCCCGGATCAGTGTGTTCGGAAAACCCACTTACCGGGATGAACGGTCCGAACAGGCCATGTTGAGCGAGGCACTGGAGGTGGCCTCCCGGAGCGATGTGATCATCGCCGCCATCGGCGAGGCGGCCGAAATGTCGGGCGAGAGTTCCAGCCGTTCCGATATAGGGATCCCCGATGTCCAGATGGACCTTCTGAAGGCACTGGTGAAATCAGGGAAACCGGTGGTCCTGGTCCTGTTCTCCGGAAGACCCCTGGCCATTCCGTGGGCGGCAGAGAATGTGCCGGCCATTCTGAACGTCTGGTTCGGGGGGACGGAGGCAGGGAATGCCATCTCAGATCTCCTGCTGGGAAAGGTCAATCCTTCGGGAAAACTCCCGGTTACCTTTCCCAGGAACCTGGGACAGGTGCCGATCTATCATGCCATGAAATCGACCGGCCGGCCGCTGGAGGGAGAGTGGTTCCAGAAATTCCGCTCCAACTACCTGGATATTCCTAATACCCCGCTCTACCCGTTCGGCCACGGGCTCAGCTACAGCAGTTTTGAATATGGTGAGATCCGGCTCGATAAAACCCGGGCCACCGGCGAAGAGACCCTCACCGCTTCGGTGGTGGTCACCAACACCGGACCTGTCGATGGCCATGAGATCGTGCAGCTCTATATCCACGATGTGGTGGCTTCCGCCACAAGGCCCGATAAAGAATTGAAGGGATTCCGGAAAGTGAGGATCCCTGCCGGGGAGAGTGTGGAGGTCACTTTCGGGATCACCCCGGAGCTCCTGAAATACCACCGCTACAATGAAGACGCCGGTTTCAGGGAGATCATCCACGAGTGGGAGCCAGGCGAGTTCGAATTGATGATCGGGACCAGCTCCGTCCGGGTGGATACGGCGAGGATCGTTTGGATGCGCTAGCCGGGTCTTTCATTCATACCTCAGTGCATCGGAGGGATTCAGGCGGGCTGCCCTTCTTCCCTGGAAATAGACGGTGACCATGGCGAAGATCATCGCAATGAGAGCTGTCAACAGGAAGAAATGTACCCCCATCTGAATGAGGAAGATCCTTTCCTATCCGTTGGTTATGAATTGAAATATCACCATCAGGATGGCCGCCATGGCTACGATCAGGGCCACATTCTCTTTTTTAGCATGGCCGAGTGCATCCGGGAGGATTTCGGAGGCCACCATCCATATCATGGCTCCGCCGGCCAGGCCCAGTCCCACGGGCAGGTATTGTTTGAATGAATCGACGAACAGGAAGGCGGGCACGGCAAGGAGCGGTTGGGGGATGCTGGAGAACACCGCCCAGAGAAACACTTTCCACCAGCGGATCCCCATGGGCAGGAGCACGATGCTGATGGCGATCCCTTCGGGAATGTTATGGACGGCAATGGCCACCGAGATGAACACCCCGAACCTGTTACCGTCCCCAAAAGCGACGCCCACCCCGATACCTTCGGCAAAGGAATGCAGGGTCATCACTCCCACGATCATCAGGGCCTTCAATGCATCGGCCCCTCTCAGCTCACCGATCTGCACCCCATGATTGTCCGCCAGCTTCAGGTTCACCAGATGGATCAGGATCAGACCCGCCACGAATCCTGCGGCGGTTTTCCACAGGTGAAACGATAATCCTTCATCTACCAGCATGAAACTGGCCGCCAGCATTAAGCCTGCCGCCAGGGCATTGGCATAACCCACATATTTCTTCTTAATACTCCTGACCAGCAGGAAGGGAATGGCACCAAGACCTGTGGCCACAGCAGTGATGCCGGCAAAGAGCAATACGGATAACCAGTGTATTTGAAAGGTCAATCAGGTGAAGTATTATGTGAGTTGTCAAAAAGCAGATGTAAATCCAAGGGAGAACCTGCTGACCTGGTTTTCAGGATCCGTGAATATCTGAGTGTACTCTGCCCCCAGCCGGATATTCCTTCGTATCAGATAGCCCACATGAAGAGTGGCAGAGTGATAGTCGGCAGGATTGAATCCGGAATTCACATAATTGTACAGTCCCACCGCGTACCAGTCGCTCTGATCTCCGTTCGGGCTGTATATCAACTCTCCCAATAAACCGTGTGTATGGATATTATTCACGGTGGTCGCGTCTGATGCAGAGAGATACACCTGGTCATCGTTCCTGAACAGATATTGCATATTGATCTCCATCTTGTCGGCGATGCTGATGGTAGCATCGGCACCCATATAGGCGGCAGCGTTTGTAATCGTCTGTTCTGCAGGGTGAATCAGATCTTCTCTGCCGTAATATCCCACCACACCGACTCGCAGATAATCTCCCGCACTCTGGGAAATCCTGCCCAGGAAGCTTTTATGGGGATCTTTGTCAAACAACCTGTTTTCTCCTGCTTCCGACAGTCCGTTCCCATTGACCATCATGAACACCAGATCGGTTGAGGTGGGTAATCCATAGGTCACCATCACACCCCTGTCGTACTTCATGGTGATGTCGGAAACGCCTATCTGACTTGTATATAGGTGATAATCTTCAAAGGTGAGTCTCAGTTCCCGTTTAAAAAGCGGATCCGACACCTGGAACTGTCCGAGGACCACATCGATACCCGTGTTGAAGAGCCGGTCGTACATCAGGTAGGCATCTTCCACTCCGGCCACCTCGCCATGCTCGCTCAGATAAAAATAGAAGTAATAGCTGAAATGTTCAGATAGTTGTCCGCCCGACAGTAGCTTGATCAAATAGGGAGCCGACAGATCCGTTTTACCATTTTCGGCCACTCTGGCCTGGAGATAACCGTCCATCCTGACTGCCACGGGAAGGTTTCTGAGCAGGGAAAGCTTCTGGTCGCCGGTCTCCACGAAATATCTCGGAGCCTGGTATTCCGTCAGCTTGAATCCATCTCCGGCATAACTATCCCCATAGGGTTTCAGTTTCGGAATGGAGGGAGTATGGCATGTGATGCAGCTGATATTGTATTTCCGTGCAAATGCCGGGATCGCCCGGGCTTTTTTATCATTCACCATCAGAAAAATAAAGTGGATGAGAAATACCACCGGGATAATGATCAGAAATCGTTTGATATTCATGAGGTTGATCTTTAAGGAAGTATTTGTATATCAATTTCTTGTGTATTGACGATCATGGCCTGATACTCCTCCTCGGGTACCTGGAGATATTCACCCACCGGTTTCACCAGCAGCCGGTAGTTCATGACGGCCGAGACGGTCAGCGTTCCTGTGGCGATATCATAAGGGACATCGAATGTATAGGTCTCCACTTTGGTCTCCCGGGGGCCTATCCGGTAGTCCACCCCCAGCGAATCGGTGTTCCATTGCATGATGGTCATTCGTCCCTGGGGATCGAAAAACGGCATCCGGAAGATGCGGTCACCGATGGGTACTTCCTCCCTGCGAATTCCTTCGAAGTTTTCGATGCCGAGAGGCACACCGAGGTCCTGGTAGGCAAGCGTATCACTGGCAATCGTATATTCCTCCCCTTTAAATCCTTTCTTATCGACCGGAAGGTGATACGTTTTCCCATCTTCATCAACGGCTTCCACATGCAGCCATACGATCCGGTCTTCCACGGAACCGGTGGGAAATTTGTGCCCTGCTTTCTGATTGAACAAAGTAATCGTAAAAACAACCGGAGTGCCTGGTAATGCTTCCTGCTGGTCGGGTGTGATCCGGATCTCGACCACCCCGTTCAGTTTCCCGGGATCGTGTGCGCCATTGAACAGATGCATCCGGGCATCCTCGTAGGAAGCCCCCATGATGGCGGTTTTTCCCGGGCCATCGGGCATATGGCAATCCTGGCAGACCACCCCTTCTTCATAATAGGGACCTTCTTTCAACTCCAGGTGGGTGGATTTCACCCAGGTGCCGAAGGGGCTCTTTTCGTTGTGACAGATCCCGCAGAATTCAGCGGTCCGGTAAAATGAGGAGGTATCGATCTCATGAACGGGAGAGGATTCTTTTCCTTTCCGGGTGGTGTACTTGGTTTTCCCGACATCCATTTCATAGTTGTGATTAAATGGTGTGTCGCCCGTGTATCCGGTGATATTGTGGCAGATTTCGCACGACACCGATTCGTTGGCCCTTGGATTTCCGGAAGGGTCGGGCGGAGGCATATCCCCGGTCAGGTAGGCCATGGGAGTGTGGCACCCGTTGCATCCTTCATGCACACCTTTCATGTTCTCATCATTTTCTGAATGGGCCACCGCCAGATCGAAATACTCGATCTCGTCCCAGTGATGATTATAGGCATCGGACATCATTGCCTGGTCCCACTGCTGATAGAACAGTTTATGGCACTGGTTGCAATATTCGGGGGTCTGGAAGTCCCCGTACTGGTATTGTTTCTTTTGCTCCTGGTGCAGTCCGAACGACAGGCCTGTGAGAGTGACCCCTCCAAGGAACAGGTAGCCTGAGATCGTGTGGAAGGTTTTCATACCCATCCCCGGCCAAAACATGTACCTCAGTGGTGCTTATTTGGAATACAAGCAGGTATCAACTAAACGAGAAGGCTCTAAAAGCATGACATACAAGGGCATTAGAATCGACAGTCCCTGAATTCGAATTGATTCTAATTAAGAATATGATGGAATGATCTCTCCATTTGAACCGCTTCCTCCACACCTTGAGTAATTTATTCTACAATCAGGGCTCCGCTGTGAATTTCCGGAAAATGGAGACGTCGACTACTTCCTGGCCAGACCCGGGGTCACCGAGGGATTTCCATTCAATGATACGGCCCTGGTCTTTAAGGTCATGGGTAAAATGTTTGCCCTGCTGGATCTCTCAGAAAACAGCCGGGGTATCAGCCTGAAATGTGATCCGCAGATGCTGTGGAGTTGCGTGTGTTTTACGAGGAAGTGAAGCGAGGCTCCTATTCGAGCAGGGTCATAAAGGGGTTGTTTTATGTTGAAGCGGTTACTTCCGTGTTGGGAAACACTGTGTAATCCTGAGTTCATACTAAATATCGCGCACCGATATTTGGTATATTTACTGTACATATAATATATCAAGGTGGAAAAACAGTACATTAAAATAGGCAAAAAGAAGAACAAATTGCTATTGCGCAGATCACTATTCTGGGATGTACCTGCACATGCCCTGGATTTGGAAAAGAATAAAAGATTGATTCTTGAGAGAGTGTTTTCCAGGGGAAATATCGAGGAATTCATTTCAATAAATCAGCATTATACGAAGGAGGAGATTCGAGAAACAGTTAAGAGGATTGGCTTTCTGGATAAGAAAACTCTGAATTTTATCTCAAGAACCTATCATATAAATCCTGCCGACTTTAGATGTTACAAAGAGAATCTGTAGATAAAAGAGTTCTGGATTCGATCTTTGCCCTTCAGGAGAAGGAGTATCTGAAAGATTTCTATCTGGTAGGTGGAACCGGACTCGCATTGATTATCGGCCACAGGAAATCAGTGGATATCGACCTTTTCACATCAAAGGATTTTGATGCGGAGCACATTCTCGAAAAGCTTGAATCTGATTTTGCCTTCCACATGGATTATTTGGGAGGGAATACCATCAAAGGAAGTGTAGCAGGGATTAAAGTGGATCTTCTGGCTCGCAAATATCCCCTTATTGGTGACACAATAGAGATGGAGAAATTCCGAATTGCTTCTATGGATGATATAGCTGCGATGAAGATTAATTCTGTGGCCAATGACGGTACCAGAGTCAAAGATTTCATCGACCTGTACTTCCTGATTACTGAACGAGGGTTCACTATCGATAGACTACTTGAAAACTTCAAAGCAAAGTATTCCCAAAGGAATGCATTGCATGCATTGAAAAGCTTGGTTTATTTTGAAGATGTGAACTTAAACGACTGGCCTGTAATGATTAAGAATAAAAGCATAAGCTGGGATGAGATCATGATAGTTTTGAGAAATGCCTGTGAAGAGTATATCAGGAAGATAACCTGACTGAATCCATGAACATCGAAGAGATCCGCGAATACTGCCTGGCCAGGCCCGGAGTCACCGAAGGATTTCCATTCAATGATACGGCCCTGGTCTTTAAGGTCATGGGTAAAATGTTTGCCCTGCTGGATCTCTCAGAAAACAGCCGGGGAATCAGCCTGAAATGTGATCCGCAGATGGCTGTGGAGATGCGTGACCGATACCCGGAGGTGACACCGGCCTACCACTTTAACAAGAAGCACTGGAACACGGTGGATCCCAGCGGCAGCCTGCCCGAAAAACTTTTCCTGGAGCTCATCACATGAATTTATTATAGCGCATACATCCGTTCCGCATTCTTGTAATAGATCTTCTCCAGCACGGGCAGCGGGAGATCCAGGCCACGGTACTCCTTCACTTTGTCGTCCTGGGTGAACATCCGGTCGGTGGTAAAATAGAGCCAGTCGTCCATCCAGGTTTGCCCGAGGATCTGCCGGGCCCTTTGAGCACTCCATCCCGGCTCTCCGTTGCCGCGGATCCCGATATCGGTGCCGTACAACAGCCTGTCCTGGTATTGGATGAGGAAGTCCCGGACCTTATCACGGTCCTGGTATTTGAAATGGGAAATACGGGCGGCCATATCGACCGTCATGTTCGGGTACTGATCCAGTGACCGGGCCAAATATTCCACGTCCCACTCCTGGCTTCCCAGGTGGCATCCCACATATTTCAGCCCGGGGTGCTTTTCCAGCATCCGGTCCCGGGCGGCGATGAGCTCTTCGTAGGAGGGGTATTCAGGATGAAGGTACATGTGATACTCGGGGTGGCTGGCGAAATAGGAGCTGTCGCCCCGGACGGTCATCTCGCCGAGGGGCAGCCAGCAGTTCTTCGGTTCGGCGTTGTGGTTCACCAGGGTTTTTCCCCTGGCTTCCACGTAATCGAATATGGGATCGAACCGGGGATCGTCGATCAGGATAAACTCGCCGGAGGAATCCCGGAAGGTCATCCCGATATCCTTCCAGACCTTCAGGGCGACAGCACCTTCATCGAAGCTCTTTTCCAGCCAGTCCAGGGTGGTCTCTTCCCAGCCGGGCTCTCCGAAACCATCCATGGAGAAGGTGGTGGCATAGAAAATCTGATCCGGGTGATGGTCGTGCAAGTTCCTGGCGTAAGCATACTCCTGTTCGATCTCCGGCCAGGGATTGGCGCGGGTCACCAGGGTGATCAGCCGCAGATGGTTCTCCCCGATGACCTCCACGAACGATTCATCGCAGGTCTCCAGGTGGACATGGGCATCGATCTTCGGAAAGGTTTGGAAGGCCGGGTCCGGAGTTCCGGAGCAGCCGGTAAGCAGCAGGACGATCAGCACAAAAGTTGTTCTCATGGCAGGAGGTTTATCATTCTTCTGAGATATTAGATGGACCATCTCTATAGCTTCCACCCTTCCCGGTACTTCCTCATCACAAAGGAGTTGGCCGGGTTGAAGTTGGTGATTTTCATGTTTTTTGCATCCCAGAGGAGTTTCTTACGGCCGGGATAGGGATCGCCCGCTTCGGTGCCCGCATACTGGTAGCTGCGGATGGCCAGGTTGCCCATCAGCACCGCTTCGGTGAAGGGTCCGGCATAATCGAATTTCGAACTCAGGTCCGATTCGGAAGGATCCTTCATGCATGCGTCCACCCAGGCCACGTAGTGTCCTTCGGGGACCCGTTTTTCCGTTTTCGGAACATCCGCGATTTGCTCATTCAGTTCAAGCGGCAGCAGGGTGGGCTCCTGACCGTGGCTCCCCATCAGTTTTCCCCGGGTCCCTTCGAAAATCACCCCGTTGTCCAGTCGGGCCAGTTCATGATCGGCCGGCAGTTCATCGGGCATCCGGGGACGCAATCCCCCGTCCATCCAGGTCAGCAGGATGTTCCCCTTTCCGTCGGTACGGGGGAAGGTCAGATGGATGATGGAAGAGGCAGGGCAGCTTTCGGTGTAATGGGCCACCCTGAAAAACCCTTCCCAGTTGGTGGTCACACTGCATTCCACGTCGATGGGATAGTCGATGGGAAGGATGCGGAATACCGGATCCATGATGTGGCAGCCCATATCGCCCAGGGCCCCGGTGCCGAATTTCCACCATCCGCGCCAGTCGGTGGGATGGTAGGCAGGGTTGTATTCGGTGAATCCGGCCGGACCCAGCCAGAGGTCCCAGTCCAGTCCGGTTGGGATCACATGCTCACCGGCGGGGGCCGGGATCCCCTGGGGCCAGACCGGCCGGTTGGACCAGGCATAAACCCGGGTCACCTCGCCGATCAGTCCGGCATCCACCACCTCTTTCATCCGTCGCACCGGTTCATTGCTGGCGCCCTGGTTTCCCATCTGGGTCACCACGTTGTATTTCCTGGCTGCTTCGGTCAGCGCTCTGGCTTCGCCGATGCTGTGGGTGAGGGGTTTCTGCACGTATACATGCTTACCCATCTCCATGGCCATCATGGCGGCCACTGCATGGGTGTGGTCGGGGGTGGAGACCACCACGGCATCGATTTCATTCCGGTGTTTCTCCAGCATTTTCCGGAAATCCTTGTAATAGGGTGCCTGGGGGAAGTTCTCCCTGGACCTCACAGCCTGCCGGTCATCCACATCGCAAAGAAAGGCGATGGAGGCATGCTTGCTCTCCGCACAGGAGGTCAGGTCGGAAGTCCCTTTCCCGCCCACACCGATACCGGCGATACGAACCATGTCGCTGGGGGCTACGAACCCGGGACCTCCCAGCACATGCCGGGGGATAACGGTGATGGTGGCAGCTGCCGCCGAGGCGGTTTTGATAAACGTTCTTCGGTCGGTTTTCATGTTCCTATAATTTGGGGTTTGTAGTGGCCGGTTTCAGGGTCCACATCTGCAGCATGGTCATTTCCACCAGATGATCCATCTCCAGGTCCTCCCGGTGCACGGGCCATCCCTTCATGGAGGCCACCTGGCGGGAAATCTTCTCCGCATTCAGAGAAGGGTAGGGTTCCATGGGGATCACCTCCAACGATTCCGGGATCTGCCGCTCGCCGGTCCGCAGATACAGATCACTGAAAAGAGCCAGCAGGGACCCGGTTCCTATCGGGTGACCGTTATAAGGCAGGCCGGCGGGCAGATGACCTGTCAGCTTCATATAACTCAGAGCCGAATCGGCCAGTGCATAAACCCCTTCCACCGGAACCCGTTCACATCCGGGGGCCTGTTCCGGCATATCCAGCGGTCCCAGCGGCCTTTGTACGGCCAGCTTGAGGGGCCGCCCGGTTTCTTCCCGGCGAGTACGGATGGATTCTGCCAGTGCAGCAAAAACCTCGGCAGGTGAATAGTGATCGTCGATGATCACCTTATGCTCCTCCAGGATCCGTCCGGCAATTCTTTCCAGATCGTTCCGGGTGATGGAGTCGGGCTGGTATGAGAACCTGGAGGCAAGCTCCCGGTAGGTGGTCAGTTCGATATCGTCCCGACCTGCCAGGTAACGGACCAGCCTGCGGAAATTTTTTCTGGCCGTCTCCATGCTTTCCCGGGGCCTCAGCTCCGGTGTCTGCCACTGTTCCGGTCCGGGATTGGCCCCGTGGTAGTAGTTGAAATCCCAGAACTGGATGCTCCGGATCTTGCTGGGATGGTTGGCAAAAAAGGCCACCGCATCCATCCCCCGGATGGTGGCAGGGACCAGCGAATCGAGTGCCTCCAGCATGGGATCGAAAAGATCGTCATCGTGGTATGCATCATCGAAGAATCCGAAATCACCCTCTCCGTGGAAATTCAGCGTGTTGCAGAACCAGACCGCATTGTGCCCGGGAAGGTGAACAGGAGAATAAACATATCCTGCGCCCAGCCGCCCCAGAGCGTATACCAGCTGGGGACCATATGATCCTCCGTGCCGGGCCAGGTTGGCCGGTCGCTGACCGAAGATCCGTTCCAGATCGTCAAACCCGGCGCCCTCATTCTCCAGCATGACAGAGACTCCATTCCGCCAGGAAGCGTATTCAAGGATCTCGGTAACGGTGGGGTGGATCGAACCGTAATTGGTGTGGCTGCCGATATCGTGCCGGGCCATGGCCTCGATCACATCGGTCCGGCCTCTTTTTTCCATGGACCGGGCCTTCTCCCCGATGACGAAAAAGGAGCCTGTCACCCCTTCCCCGGTCATGATCTCCGCCAGCCAGCCGGGGATTTTGTCCATTCCCGCCTCTTCAGGAGAGGTGTAATCCTCCACGTCAAAACAGAGGACCACCGGCACTTTCTCAGCGGTTTGATCCGGATCTCCCTGCCCGGAGCAGCCTGATATGAGCAGAGAAGCGACAGCAGCTGGTAACAGGCAGAATAGTTTCATGCAGATTCAGCTGGATTTGACCTACCAACTAAAGTACATTTTTTTCTGCTTCCACCGGTTCTTTAGGGGGCGTTTTGCGGTCCGGGCCATCCTTTTCACCCCTCCGGTAGTTTTTATCGTAGTAGCTGGTGAGCGACTTATAAAAACTGAAGCACATGACGACCAAAACGATGGCGAAGGGAAGCCCGGTGAGCACCGTGGCGGTCTGCAGGGCGGTCAGCCCTCCGCCGATCAGCAGGATGCCCGCCACGGTCCCCTCCATGGAGGCCCAGAAGATCTTTTGTCCGGTGGGGGCATCGTGCCTGCCACCGGAGGTGAGGGTATCCACCACCATGGAGCCCGAATCGGAGGAGGTGATGAAAAAACTGGCCACCAGCAAAACCGCCAGGATGGAGGTAAAAAAGGAGAAGGGAAAGCGTTCCAGCAGATAATAGATGGCGGTGGCCACATTGTTTTGAACCGCTTCCGATATACCGGTGAATCCGTTCAGCTCCTGGAAGATGGCTGAACCGCCGAACACACTGATCCACAAAAAGGTAAGCAAGGTCGGAACCAGCATGACGCCCAGGATGAACTCTTTGATGGTCCGGCCCTTGGAGACCCGGGCGATAAAGATCCCCACAAAAGGCGACCAGGCGATCCACCACGACCAGTAGAAGACGGTCCACTGATTTTGCCAGGAGGTGATGTCCCTGGCATTCCGGTAGGAGGCGGTCCAGTAGCTGAGTTCGAAAAATTCGTTGATGTAGTGGCCGATGTTCTGGACGAACGACTTGAAGATAAAGAGCGTGGGACCCAGCAGAATCACGAAGACCAGCAGAACCAGAGCCAGCCGCATGTTCCACTCGCTCAGCCTGCGGATCCCCTTATCAAGGCCCAGCACCAGGGAGATGGTGGCAAGAGCGGTGATGACCACTATCACGACGATCTGCACCCAGGTGCCGTATTGGAAGTTGAACAGGTAGGTCAGCCCCGCATTGACCTGCTGAGCTCCGAATCCCAGGGAAGTTCCGAGGCCGAACAACGTGGCGATCACCGAAATGATATCGATCAGGTCCCCCACCCAGCCGTAGATCTTTTTCCCGAACAGGGGGTAGAAGATGGAACGGATGGTGAGCGGCAACCGCTTGTTGAAGGTGAAAAAAGCCAGGGCCAGGGCCACGATCGCATAGATAGCCCAGGCATGCACCCCCCAGTGGAGGAAGGTGATTCCCATGGCCGAACTGGCGGCCTCCAGTTCCGATCCCACGCTGTTCAGCGGATTGCTTTTAAAATGGGTGATGGGTTCGGCCACGCTCCAGAAGAGCAGACCGATGCCCATCCCGGCGCTGAAAAGCATGGAAAACCAGGCGGTGCGGGAGAACTGCGGCTTGGCATTGGGTCCCCCGAGCCTGATCTTACCGTATTTACTGGCCCCTATAAAAATAGCAAAGAGTAGCAGGGCATTCACCAGCAGGATATAAAACCAGCCCACATTGCTGGAGACCAGGTCCTGGGCCCTGACGAACCACTGCTCCATCGGTTCGCCGACGATAAGCGTGACGGCGATCAGAAGAGCCACGACAAAAAGGGAGGAGAAGAAGACCGGGCCATTGGCATGGATCCCCAGAAATGTCTTCTCATCACTCCTCTTCAGCTTCTTGGCCATGGGTTATGATAACAGGTCAGACTATTTCAACAACCACATCTCTGCATTCTGGGAATTGGAGCCTCCGAGCCCGTCGACCGCTCCGGCGTAATTATCCGGGTTGAGGCTCTGCTCGTTCCCGGGATAGGGGAACCTGACCGGTAACATGTCGTCGTTGGTATTCAGGCAGGGAGGAGCCACAAAGGGAAGGGCCTCCCACTGGTAATCGTTTTCGTGCATCCACCTCCGGAACTCAAAATAGGGTTCCAGGCCGTGGAAGAAAAGAGAGAGCCACTTCTGTTCTGTGATGGTCAACAGAGTGTTGTCGAATTCAACGCCTGAACCGGCGTAATAATCTTCGAAATCGTCCCATCCGAACTCCTCAAAACTCACGTCGTAATATTCCATCGATGAGGCGATGCCGTCCCTGTAATGGGTGGAAGGATCGTGACCGATCCATCCCCGCTGACTGGCTTCGGCCAGCAGGAATTCCACCTCGGCATGGGTCATGATGATCCCGTCGGCCTTATCCGAACTGGTGGGATGATTGGGATAATCGTAATAGATCAGTCCCAGCCTGGATCCCGATTTGTCGCATCCGCCGGTTTCCAGTCCGTTGACAGCTCCGTCGTATTCCGGCTCCAGGTCAGGGTTTTCGGTCACCTGCCGGATATTCACCGGGCGTGCATAAACGCCCAGGCGCGGATCTCCGTAAGCCTCCATGGCCCCAACGGCGCTTTCGCTCATGACCACCGCATCGAAATCCCCCTGTTTCAGCGGAACGGTGGGGAATTCGTTGGGGAAGGTGCCGGTGTAGACCAAAACGGCATTGTCGTCATTGGAGGAGATCAAGAGCCGGTTATTGACAATGGCGGCAAAATCGGACGAAACATCCTGTTTCACCGAAAGATGCATCAGGAGTCTGAGCCGGAGGGAGTTGGCGAATTTCTGCCATTTCTCTGCATCCCCTCCGTAGAGGATGTCGCCCCCGATGGAGCCGGTACCCGACCCGAGCAGCTGATCAGCCTGTTCCAGGTTGTCCAGAAGCCCTCCTTCGGCGGTGAATATTTCCGATTGACCGTCATAGGCGGGGAACCAGTTACCTTCGGTCACTCCGGCAATGGCCTCCGAGTAGGGGATATCCCCGTAGGAGAGTGTCAGAATGGAGAAGACCCATGATTTCATCACCAGGGCCGCTCCTTCCATGAGCTGGTTGCCGTTCTCCCTGGCGATCATCTCCACTTCGGAAATGTTGGCCAGGGCCCCATACATCTCCTCCCAGACGGTGGGGAAGGAGTTCCAGGAATAGACATCCACCTCGGTCCGGAGTGTTTTGGCGGTCAGCTGGGCAATATTGTTTCCCAGTAGGTAGGATTCGGTGACCATGGCGTTCACCGAACTCCGTATGGCCGAAGTCATCAGCACATCGCTCGAGACCTCCTCTGGCTGATTGGGATTTTCATTGAGTTCTTCCAGCTCACAGCCCGAAAAAAGAAATCCGGCTGTCAGGAAAGCTGCTATGATATATTTGTGAAACGATTTCATCGGTGTGGTCTTTTGGATGATTAAAACATCAGATTCAGGGAGAACCCATAACTTCTCAGGGAGGGGAGCTGGGTGCTCTCGTACCCGTTGACGAAGCGGCCGTTGCGGATCGAATAGGTTTCCGGGTCCACAGTGGGGTACTGGCTGAACAGCAGCAGGTTCCTTCCCACAACGGAGACACTGGCCCGGCTGATGCCGATCCGGTCGGTGACTCCCACCGGCAGCAGGTAGGTCAGTTTCAGTTCTCTCAGCTTGATGTAGGTGGCATCGAAGGTGGCTGCTTCCACGTTATCGCGGTTGAACCAGTTCCCGTAGTACTTGTAGAAGTAATCTCTCACAGGAACCCTGACGCTGTTCTCTGTCAGGTTGCCGTCTCCGTCATACATCACGCCTTCGCCGATGATACCGCCCTCCTCCACCAGGCTGTATACGGGCTCCCCGTTGGTATCATAGGTAATGTCATATATCTCCCGTCCCTCCAGGGTGGAACGGTCGAGTTTGGGATCGTCGTAATTGGTGATCGTGCCCCCGGTGTTGTTCATGGCGTGGGAACGGGAATAGAGTTTCCCGCCGATCTGTCCGTCGAAAAGCACATTCAGGGTCCAGTTCCTGTAGGAGAAGGTGTTCTGCCATCCGATCCGCAGGTCGGGCTGGTAGGTACCCACCGAATGCTTATCCTCGGTCAGCACCGGCAGACCGTCCTCGTGGATGATCCTTCCCTGGTCGTCCCTCTCGAAGATCAGTCCCCTGATCAGACCCAGCGGCTGTCCCTCTGCTGCGACCAGCTCCATATCGGCCGAACCTTCATCCCCGGGGTAGACATCAGCCACCAGGGGGTAGCTCTCTTTCACTCCTTCGGGAAGTGATTCCACGATGGCCCGGTTGTGCCCCAGGTTGAGGATGCTGGTCCATACGAAATCGGAGCGGCGCACCGGTTCGCTGTAGAGCTGGAACTCGATCCCTTTGTTGCTGATCTCCCCGGCATTGACCAGACGGGTATCCTTTCCGGTGGTGAAGGCCACCGGCAGAGAGATGATCTGGTCCTTACTGAGCATGTCATAATAGGTGACATCGAATCCGAACCTGCCCACGAAGAAGCGGGAATCGAGACCGATCTCCCAGGAGTTGGTCCGCTCGGGCCTCAGATCCGGATTGGCCGCAAAACTGCTGACCGAATAGGCCGGGAAGCTGCCGAACAGCGCCCGGGGGTTGTAGAAACTGCGGAGAAGGTAGGGATCGGTATCATTCCCCACCTGGGCGTATGCCCCCCGGACCTTCAGAAAGGAGATGGATGAGCTGGCGGGCAGGTCCATCGCTTCCGAAAGCACCGCACTCAGCGAAACCGAGGGATAAAAGTAGGAGTTATTCTCCGGGGGCAGGGTGCTCGACCAGTCGTTCCTGGCGGTCACATCGAGATAGAGAAACCGCTGGTAGGCGAGGGTGGCCATTCCGTAGAGGCTGTTGATCCCTTTCCGTGCCCTGGGATTATCTACCAGGATATTGGACCGGTTGTTGGTCAGGGTGAACACCCCGGGTTGAAGCAGCTGGGGATTGTTGGCGATCAGCATATTGCTCTCCTGGCGCATGATGTTCCCTCCCGCTTTCAGATCGAGGGTCAGAGGGCTGCCCCCGTCGCGGGAGGTGTTGTAGGAGAGGAGGAACTCGGCGTTGGATTCAGTGAAGGTGATCTCGTCCTCTCGGTAGCTGCCGAAAGGCACCCCTTTGGTGGAGGTGGCTCTCCGGAACTGACGCTGTTCATTCTTAAGATCGAGTCCGTACCGGACCCTCAGGTTGAACTGATCGGTGAAGTGATAGGTGGCTCTGGCATCCCCGATCAGCCGCTGCTCCTGGAACGAGTTGGTGTTCTCGTTGACGATGAACCAGGGATTGTTGCCCCACAGCTCTTCCACATAGCGCTGCTGTACATTCTCCCGGCCCTCTTTCCAGTAATCGGTGAGCTCGTCGACACCCACCTGGCGGGGGTACCACAGCCACACATACATGATCGAACTGCTTTCATCATACCCTGCGTTGGGGACATTGTCGGAGTTGTTGCCCACATACATGGTGTTGATAGATACCTCCAGTTTCCCGTCGAACAGATTCCTGGAGATGTTGGAATAGAGGGTATTCCTTTTCAGGTTGGTATTTGGAACCACCCCGCGCCGGTACATGTTGGTGTAGGAGAGCCGGAAGTTGCCCTGGCTGGAGGACTGGTTGATGGCCACGTTGTTGGTGGTCAGGACCCCGGTCTGGAAGAAGTTCCTCACATTTCCCTCGGCCGGAGTAAACGGAACCGGTTCTCCGCCGGAGTTCCATTGTTTGATCGGCGTGCCGTCCATCCTGGGGCCCCAGTTCTCACCGAAGGCATCGTAGTAATCCCCGGTATAGGTGGCTCCGTCGTTGTAACTGAATTTGCCGTAGCCGCCGAATCCATATTCATTCTGGTAATCGGGGAGTTTCAGAGGGGACTCGAAATAGGTGGCAGTGTTCAGCTCCACTCCGAAACCGTCCGATTGGGTTCCTTTTTTGGTGGTTATCAGGATCACCCCGTTGGCTGCTCGCGAACCGTAAAGCGCCGCGGCTGCAGGTCCTTTCAGCACCGAAACACTTTCGATGTCGTGAGAGTTGACGATCTGGGCGGCGTTCCCGAAATCGATGGTGGTGGATCCGTTAAGACCGTCTCCCGGACTGTAGAGCCCGTTGGTGATGGGAATCCCGTTCACTACGAACAATGCCTGGCTGTTGCCGGTCAGGGAGGACTCCCCCCGGATGGTGATATTCGCCGAGGCGGCGGGTCCTGCAGAACCGCTGGTGATGTAAACACCCGCGATCTTTCCCGAAATATTATTGATCATGTTGGGAGTCTGCATGGAGTTGATGGCCTTCTTGTCCAGCTTCTGGACCGAATAACCCAGCGCCTTCTCCTCCCGGGCCACCCCCAGGGCGGTGATCACCACCTCCTCCAGTTCGGCCGATTCCACCAGCGAAACCATGATTCGCTGCTGGTTGACTATATTGACTTCCAGTGATTCATAGCCCACATAGGAGATCACGATGGTTTCATCATCTTCGTTGACATCCAGGGTAAAATTGCCCCGGGCATCGGTGATGGTTCCCCTGGTGGAGTTCTTTACCACTACGTTGGCCCCCAGAAGAGGGGTGCCGTCTTTCGACTGTACGGTCCCGGTAATGGTCCTCTCCTGCTGGGCCCAGAGGTTGCCTGTAAAAAAGAAGAGCAAGATCAGCAGGAAAACAGGTTGTTTAGGTGTAAAAACAGGTGTAAACACTTTCATGATCACTAATTTTAGGTAATTAGTTTCTGTACCAAATAAAAGATGCTGCAAAACAACATAAAAAGGCTTATATAGCAAAATTTTACCATGGCTATATCGGGAAAGGAACGCGTAAAAAATTGAGAAACAAGGAAATGTTAATTAACTGTTAACTATAACTAAACATTGTTAGCTATACAATAGTTCGTACAGGAATGATATTATTGAATTTCAGGGGAAAACGCCTGAAGGATACCCGGTCAGGATTCAGGATATTTTCAGCGCAAAAGTTGAAAAAGCCGGTGATAGGTCTCACTCTGTTTCTGCTCAAGCAGCCTTTCGCCGATTTCATAGGCCTTTTTATGGCCCCCGGTATAGTAGCGGTAAAAAAGCGATCCGAAGACCAGAAAGCCGTCCAGAAGACTGTATTGCAGGGTAGTGTAATAGGAGTAGAATCCGATGGCGGTCAGCAGTCCCACTGAATTGAGTGCCGCCGCCGGTTCTCCCCCGTAGAGCTGACCGAGCCCCGGAAGCACGATGCTCATGGTCTGGAGACGGTCGGGATCGTATTTTTCACGGAACTCCGAATAATCCGTAAACATCTCCTCCACCTGGTGGTAGGAGGAAGAATCGAGGATGGACGCGAAATGCTCCAGAGAGGCAGGAATCTCGTTCAGACCGAACCGGCAGATGCCCATGTAAATCTGCCGCCGGAATTCAAACCGCGGGGGCAGCTGTTCCGGCATATCGTAGAGTTGGGCAAGCGCCATCAGGTATTGTTCCTGGCGGAAATAGCAGAGGGTCTTCCGGAAAGTCATTTCGAACCGGGCGGAGTCGGTCCTGCCCGCCCTCCATGCCAGGTCGTAAAACCGGATCGCTTCATCGAAATTCTTCTGCTCGAAGTAGATGGATGCGATCCGCTCATACAGCCCGGGAAATTTATTCCCCTCGTCGAAAAGCAGCACCCTCTGGTACTCCTTCAGTGCCGCCTGCGTGTTCCCGGCCTCCAGCTGCCGGTCGGCAAAACGTTTCACCTCCTGCAGGGATTGTGCATGCGTTCCCGGAGCCGGCAAAAGGCAAAGAAGGCTAATAATACCTGCGAATAATATCCCCTGCCTCATTCTGGTAACGGTTCACAGTTTGCTGGTTGTAGCTCCGGGCAGCCCTGAAGGAGCCGTAGAGGTTACTGATGTAAAAGCTGAGGGAGATTCCTCCCAGGAACCATCCGTTGAAGCTCCGGATCCCTTTTTTGCTGAAAGCCCTGTAGGAAGTGAATGCCGTGGTACCGATCATCACAAAAGATATGACGGCATCTCTCCAGCGGCCCGAATAGGCCCTTCCGCTGCCGGGCACAACGGCGGACATCATCAGAGAGAGGGCCGGACTCTTGTAATTCTGTTCCTCGAACCGGACGGTCAGTGAATAGAGCGGCTCATATTCACTTTCCAGCAGCGGCCGGTGCTGCCGGTTGTAGGCAAACACAGAATCGTAACGGCCGGTTCTCCAGTAATAACTCAACATGTAAAAAGTTTCACTGCTTTCATCCAGTCCCCCGGCCAGTGGTTGAAATTCCGGCCTGAGGGCCCTGCAGGTCAGGCAGAAATTGAGGTATTCTTTCGTGTAGAGCGGCTGCTTCAGCTGTCCGTAGCGGCTGAAAAGATCGTAGGATCGGCCCAGCTGTTCACAATTCTCTCCGTACCTGTAGTTTCTTACCAGTTCATAGAGTACCGTGGAGTGAGCGGGATAAAGGTAGTGCAGCCTTTCGTACTCCTGCGCCGCGAAATTGAACTGATTGGAAGAGTGAAGGTAACGGGCGAACTGCAGGGTATGGTCGAAGTCCATCAGATCCTCCTGGGCCCTCAGCGACACCTGGCAGCCGACCAGGGCAGCCAGCACCCCGGTCAGGAAAACCGCAGGTTTCAGTGGCCCTTTATTGAACCGGATCATACAGCCTCTGGGTTTCGGGGTCGAAGGTGTAATTCGCAGGATTCACCAGACCATGGCATCGCTGAAGGCGGTCGAATGCAGACACCCAGCCCCTGATGATCCCTTTCTGCCTGACCGACTCCAGGGCATATTCCGAACAGGAGGGGGTGAAGACACAGGAGGGCTTGTCCTGGGAAGAGATAAACGTTTTATAGATCAGGAAACCGGTCGAGGCGAGGATCGAGAAATCATCGTCCGACTGAAGAAGGGGTTCCGCATGGGAATGGGAATGGGAATGGAACTCCCTGGCCGGGAAGAGTGCTTCCAGGTCCGGATCGGCATGGAGGGCGGAATTTCCCGCCTGACCTGTCAGTTTCGTGAGCGATGTGGCCGTGATCAGCAGGATTATCGCAATCTTGTAAGCTTTACCCTTCATTGTTCCAGCTTGTTGTATGTTCTGGATGATTCAGCTCTGCAGGGTAAACCTGTAAAGCTCCTCGTGGTCCAGGTCATTGACACGGATCTGGTCAAACTCCGTCACCTGATATGTCTCATTCCCCTCTTCATCATACAGGATCTGTACGATCTGCTTCGGGAACTCAAAGGCTCCGTCGGTGTGGTATTCCCGATAGAACTGGCGGCTGATGACCCGGGAATCAGGTCCCATAATGATCACACTCTCCAGCCTGTTCTCCTTTTTGGCCACCACCACATGGCTGATCTGCTCGCTGATCTGTTTCGGGATCTTCCAGTAGGAGAGCACCATCCCGTCCCTTCTCTCCACCTTGGAGACCTTGAACCTGGACTGCTGTAAACCGAAGTCCTTCAACCCGGCATTCAGGGTCAGATGGAACACGGTGAATTCATTGATGGACGGAATGCCCTGCCGGTCGATCAGAGTATCGTTCCTGAACTTCATAATGGAAGTATCACGAACCACCCAGTTTTCCTCCCTGGGGAAGGAGACCCGGTAGATGAGATCCTGAATGTTCTTGTCGTAGTAGACCACCCCTTTGGTGAGGTTCATGGAACCGTCGCTTCGTTTGACCTTAACGGTAAAATCGGCGCTCATCCTGAAATAGGACTGTCCTGAAAGGGAGAGGGAACAGCAAAGCACCATCATAATCATCCCCGCACCCATTCGCATCCCCGCACCCGGTTTCTTTCCTGAAGCCGGTCTGATAAGGTACTTTGTGGTATTCATGGTCCGTATGGTTTATAAAATAAAAGGAGGCCGTCCCCGTGAGAGACCGCCCCTTTTATCACTTTGTCGTTTAAAGCGTTAATACGCCCAGAGAGCTGCTGTCGAGAATACCCCCACGTACAGGATCACCCATACGCCGACCCATACCAGCATTCCCCAGAGCGCTTTCTTGACTTCATCGCCATCACCGTCGGTCAGGATATAGACCAGCAGAATACCGATCACTCCCAGGATGCACCCCCAGAGGAAGGAGGGGATACCCAGCGGCGGATCTTCGCTTCCATCCACACCCAGCGGGGCGGAGGTGGCGTCCACATTGACGATCAGGTCACTGCCCCCGGCAAGCATGTCGTCATAGGTAATGCCCTCGTTCTGTGCGACAAATTCATCCAATTCATTCAGCTCCTGCATGGCCAGGTCCAGTGCTTCTTCATCCAGGACCAGAACAGACTCGTCGATGCTCGGGATCGCCGTGCCGAGGCTTCTTGCAGAAAGAGACTGTGTCTGCGAAACCAGCAATACCAGCGCCATCATTACGCTGGTGCTCTTGAATACAATTCTTTTCATAATCTCAATATTCAGGTTCAGAGTTAATGGTTCATTGCGGTAAATACCGACGCTCAAGGGGCTAATATAAAAAAAAAGGGAATTATATATATTATATTTGCAGCAATACCTGATAAAAACTTGAATTCATACCATTAAACATGAAATTTTTTCCATATGCGCTCGCTGCTTTTTTCACCCTTACCTATTGCAACCATGCATTTGCCCAGGATGAGCAGGCGGTGACCGCGAAGATCACCCCGGTTGAAGGGGAGACCGTGACCGTTCACCGGGCTTCCACCTCTTCATCCTCCTCCTGCATGACCTCCGATTTTCCTGTTTACATGGGCACGGAAAAGGTGGAGGTGGATTTCGGCGAGCTGACCGAGCTGTATGTCAGGCATGATATTCCTGCCGGCGACCCGAACAATTACATGAGCGTGGAGCTGATCTTTGACGACGGGAGAAAGGGGATTTACGAAATGGTGAAACATATCCGGTTCACAGGTCAGACGGACGATGGCTCCTACAGCATCAGGGTTCCCGACGTCAATATGATCCAGGTGGTCAAGGGGTTTTAACAGGATCAGAACGGAAACCAGTAGTTGAGCTTGATCATGACCGCGTGGGATCCATAGATGAAAGGAGGCTCCTCCATGACATCGAACAGATTTCGGTGGACCCGGTCCATGCCGGTCCGGTCGTAGGACCAGACCACGTAAAGGGTGGAACCCGGTTGGTACTCCCAGCGGAACACCAGGTTGGAGCGAAACTGCATGAAACTGAAATCGGGATTTCCGAAACTCAGCAGGGTTCCTTCCGATTCGAACTGATAACACTCCTCCACCGGATCCAGAGTGACCTCCAGCAGGGGGATCCTCTCCCCGACCTGCCTCGATCCCGGTTGACCGACGCTTCTGAACCGGTCATACTTTCCCACGGAGTAATAGGGATTGCCGTAATACTGGACGGAGAGAACCGGGGTGACGAACAACTCGCCTCTGAATGTAAACGAAAAGGTACGGCGGTCGATCCGCCCGACAACATACTCCACGGATCCGTTTTCCGGCGAGACAGCGGCCGGGATGGTGGTCACATACTGCTGGTGGTAGTTGCGGTGTTCCAGATCGGCCCGGCCGCTGAGCCTGACCCGCCTGACCGGAAGCCAGGTCAGTTCCAGTCCGGCCATCTGCTCATCAGAACCTTTTTGTCCCAGGTGACTGTAAAACATTTCCACACTGCCGTACAGGTCTCTGGCAGTATTGGAACTGACCGCCAATCCCCCGCTCACCGCTCCGTCGTAACGAAGTGCAGGGCCGCCCCTCAGTTCCCGGGTATCCAGTGCCGAAAGGGCATTTTCGGCGATCATCGCCGCACTCCAGAGATTGGGGAAGGTGAGGGCAGCCTCCCATCCCATTACATGAGAGGTATGTTCTCCGCCGAAACTCCACCGGGCTTCCTGGTAGAGACCGGCTCTATAATCCCTGTACCATTTGCCGGGAGTGTTCTGATCGAACGAGACTTCGGCTCGTTCGGCCAGGAAATCGGACTGGCGGATAAACCCCATGTCATTCAGGTTGAGTCCGGGGCTGCGGTATTCACCCTGCAGGGAAAAATTCCATTTTCCCCCCTTCTTGCCGGCCCGGATCAGGCTGCCGTGCCCGGAGAGATGTTCCCTGAGACTGTCTACCCCCAGGTGGGTGGCATCGGGTCGCTGGAACCGGTGGATGTGAGCCAGCTGTTTTTGCAGGATCGCTTCCGGTGAACCCTGCATGCGGCTGGCGATGGTCTTTGCCTCCAGGAAGTAGTTCCGGTTGTCCCAGTGATGCAGCAGATCCAGTCCCCCGCTGACCGACCTGGAAGGGAGCAGAAGGCGGGTCAGAGAATCCATGGAGATCCGCTCCACCAGACTGAAGACCCCGCCCACGGAACTGTTGCCTTCCCTGAACTCTCTCTTTATCCGGGACGAGAGGTAGTTGCTCAGAGGGGCCGCCTCCACCTTTTGATCTTCTTCGGTTCCGTCGCCGGGGGAGCCTGTTCCGGTGGCTGTTGCCTGCGCTCTGGCGGTCAGCCCGTTCACCACTCCCACCGACCAGCCCGCCGGGGTCTTTCCGGTGAGTTTCACCGCTCCCAGGATCGGTGTTTGACCGGGTACGTCCGTGATCATCACATCACCGGTTTTTGACGGGATGGCCGGAGTGCTCCCGATCCTCCTGGAGTAGTAGGGGATGTCACCATTCATTTCGAAATCGAAGATCTCGTTGCCTTCCATGAAAAAGGGCCGCTTCTCCTGGAAAAAGATCTCGTAGGCAGTCAGGTTCAGGACCGAGGGGTCGGCCTCCACCTGTCCGAAATCGGGGTTGACTGAAAGGTCGAGGGTAAAGTCACTGCTGATACCGACTTTGGCATTGAGACCGGCATTCCCTGCCGGCTCACCGGGGGGCTCCCTGTCGGACCGGCTTGTGTATGACCCCAGCAGATAAGGTAACAACTCCACCTGCCGGGAGGTGCGGATGTCTCTGATTCCGTGCAGCTCTCCGAAGAGATATACCATGGCCGGAGCCTCACGGGGAATGTGCTGCCAGCTGTCCGACTCACGCTTTCGACTGATCAGCCTGTAGATATGAAGTCCCCACACATGCTCCTCCCGGCCGGCGTACCTGATCTGACTCAGCGGGATCTGCATCTCGGCCGTCCATCCCGAATCGGAAACCGAAGAGGCACCGGCCCAGACCGCATCCCAGTTCATATCGAAATGATAATCGCCCAGGTGCTTCAAATCCATCTTCTGCCCTGCCGCGGTGAGGCTGAACTCGAAGGCGGTCCGTTTGTCAAAGTAGCTGTCCAGTGCGATCCCTGCCATATCCCCTCCCCTGGAATCTCTGCGGCTGAGGATGTTCCTGATCTTTCCCGGTTCACTATCGAGACAATTGATCGCCACATAGAGATTGGACCGGTCGTAAAGAATTTTGAACTTACTCTGTTCGGTGGCCGGCATGCCTGCGTGGGGGAACTGCTGGGTGAACTTCCCCTGCCACCGGCCCAGCGACCAGACTGAATCGTCGAGTACACCGTCTATTTGCGGTGGTGTGCGGTTTCCCAGCGGTTCGGAATGGTACACCCGTTTATTCCGGAGCAATGAATCGATGTCCTGTCCATCCAGGGTATGAATGGCGCTTCCTGTGACGAGGAGCACAACAATAATAAGGGACCGGTTCATTTGATGCCAGGGTCTCTGTCCGGATAAGTTATGAAAAACAGCGTTACGGAGCAACGCTCTTTCGAGCTCCCGGTTCAGGAAACAAGTAAATTACAGCCTCTGACTTCGGCCTGATCGAAACGTCCCTCCACCTCGAAGCTGCCGTCGGGGTGTTTTCTGCCCAGGTCACCCGTGGCGATAAAGGAGCAACTGAATAGATTGGCCAGGTCGATGATGTTGATGCCACCGGGCCGCTCTCTTTCCAGGAGGGTGAACGGATCGTTCGGGTCACGGATCAGCACGCTCATCCAGGGGGGGGAGCGGAAGATCCCGTTCCCCCCGGAGTAGGCCTGGGAAAGCAATTCGGTCATCCCGTACTCGGAGTGGATCTGATCCACCCCGAAGGCGTCCGTCAGGAGCGCGTGTAGCTCGCTCCGGATCATCTCCCGGCGCCTGCCCTTCATGCCGCCGGTCTCCATGACCGTCACATTCGGCCCAAGCTTCATGGGAAAGTGCCGGGCCAGATCGAGAAGGGCAAAGCTGACTCCCAGAAGAAGGGTGCGCTGCCCGTCGGAAGTACGCTTTCTGAGAAGCGAGGCCAGTGCTTCCAGGTCGTCCAGGTAGAAACCGCTGTCGGCATTCCCGGTAAGACCGATCAGCTGTTCAGTCATATAAATGAGTGAGGAGCCGGAACGCTCCAGGTATGAAGGCAACAGGGCCGGCAGGCAGAGCCCTTCCGGATCGCCATAGAAATGGGTGAACGACCGGGTGAAGCTCTCCCGGTACAAAGAGGCACTGGCCACATGGTGGCTGGAGCGGGCCGGTGAGGGGGTCGCGGTAGTCCCGCTGCTATCTCCTGTGGTCCCGCTGCTTATAAAGGTTATCTCCGGTGTGTATCCTTCGGCTATGACCCGGTGGGTCCGGAAGAACTCCACCGGCAGGAACGGGATCTGTTCGACAGAGTTGATACGGCCGGGAACGGTTCCCAGCCTTTGCAGGTATTCCCGGTAAACAGGAACCCGGGCCGCCTGAAATGAAAAGACCTCCAGGGCAGTCTCCCTGAAGGTCCGTTCATCGCGTATCGCGAAAATTTTCTTTTTCAGTGCAGGTTCCATAGGGACTGAAAAAGAGGGCGGGGACTATCCCTTGATGGCCTTGATGCCGGGAAGCTCCTTGCCCTCGATGTATTCCAGCATCGCCCCGCCGCCGGTGGAGACGTAACTGACCCTGTCGGAAAATCCGAATTTATTGACCGCTGCCACCGAATCGCCTCCCCCCACCAGGCTGAAGGCTCCCCGGCCGGTCGATTCGGCAATGGCTTCGGCAATGCTCACGGTCCCTTTCTGGAAGTTGGACATCTCAAATACCCCCATGGGGCCGTTCCATAGGATGGTCTTCGAGTTCATGATCACCTCTTTGAATGCTTTAATCGACTCCGGACCGATATCGAGCCCCATGTGCTCCTCTTTTCCCTCGTCGATCGGGGCAGTTTCGGTGGCTGCATCGTTCTCGAACTGATCGGCCAGCACCTGGTCCACCGGAAGCAGCAGGTTCACCCCTTTCGCTTCGGCTTTGCTGACCAGTTCCATGGCCACATCCAGTTTATCCTCCTCGCAGAGGGAGTTCCCGATCTCCCCTCCGCGGGCCTTCACGAAAGTGTAGGTCATACCGCCTCCGATAATCAGGTTGTCGACCTTATCAATCAGGTTATCGATTACCTGGATCTTGTCCGAGACCTTGGCTCCTCCCATGATGGCGGTAAAAGGTCTCTCCGAGTGGTGGAGCACCTTGTCCATCGCCTCGATCTCCTTTTTGATCAGGAACCCGAACATTTTGGCATCTTCCGCAAAGAAATCGGCGATGACGGCGGTGGATGCGTGGGCGCGATGGGCCGTTCCGAATGCATCATTCACGTATACATCGGCAAAGCCGGAGAGTTTTTCGGCGAAAGACCGGGTGGCAGCACGCTCCTCCTCGGTCTTGATCTTGTTCTCGGCACTGTGGAACCGGAGATTCTCCAGAAGCAACACCTGTCCCGGTTTCAGGCCGGCTGCCTTTTCCGCAGCCTCTTCACCCACACAATCTTCTGCAAACTGTACATCCTTTCCCAGATGACCGGAAAGCACCGGTATGACATGCTTCAGGGAGAACTTCTCCTCGGGCCCCGATTTCGGCCGGCCGAGATGGGACATCAGAATGGCGGACCCGCCATCTTCCAGCACCTTATTGATGGTGGGGAGGGCTCCCCGTATGCGGGTGTCATCGGTCACCTCTAATTCGGCATTCAGGGGTACGTTAAAGTCCACCCTGATGATCGCTTTCTTTCCGCTAAAATTGTAGTTATCAATTGTTTGCATTTGGATATGAATTAAGTGAATGAAAACAGTTCCGGATCGGAATCTCAAAGGTAAAAAAGAAATTCTACTTTTGCAGGACGGACAGGGAATGTTGTACAGGGAGATCATAGGACAGCCGGAGGTAAAAAGAAAACTACTTCACCTGGTACAGGGAGAAAGGGTGCCGCATGCCATGTTACTATTCGGACCTGCAGGTACCGGAAAACTGGCGCTGGCGGTGGCTACTGCTCAGTATCTCTCCTGCCTCGACCGTCACCCGGAGGATGCCTGCGGAAGTTGCACGTCGTGTGTCAAATTTGCCAGGCTGGTCCATCCCGACCTGCACTTTGTGGTACCCGTACTGAAAACAGGTTCGGTAACAAAAGACCCGGTCACTTCTCTCTTCATGGAGGAGTGGAGGGAGGTTTTCCTTTCCAACTGGTATCTCTCCGATAATCAGTGGTACGAGGCCATCGGTGCCGAGAACAAGCAGGGGGTGATCAATACGGAAGAGAGCCAGCAGCTGATCTCCAGGCTGGGTTACAAGCCTTACGAGTCGGACTACCGGATGGTGGTCATCTGGCTGCCTGAAAAGATGAATCAGGCGGCGGCCAATAAGCTGTTGAAGCTGGTGGAGGAACCTCCGGAAAATACGGTGATTTTGATGGCCTCGGAAGATACCGGACGAATCCTTCCCACCATTCTGAGCCGTACCCAGCTGTTGCACGTTCCACCTCTGGCCCCCGGTATGATCAGGGAGGGTCTGCTCGATCAGGGGGCGGAGGAGGGGCAGTTGCTGGAGGACGCCGTCCGGAAATCGAACGGAGATTACAACATGGCGCTCCGGACCCTCCGCGAGGATGAGCAGGAGCAATACTACTTCGAGTTGTTCACCGGGCTCATGCGCCTTTGTTACAAGCGGGACATCCTCCGGATCAACGATTGGGTCGAACAGGTTTCGGGTATAGGCAGGGAGAGGCAGAAACAGCTGATCGAACACTCTCTCAGACTTTTGAGAGAGAGTTTTGTTCTTCATCAGGGAGAAGAGGCTCTGACCTACATGAGCCAGAGAGAGAAAGAGTTTGCAGAAAAGTTCAGCCGTTTCATACACGGGGACAATATCGAAGGCCTGGTACGCTCATTCAGCGAAGCAGGGAACCATATCGAGGCCAACGGTAATTCCCGGATCGTATTGATGGATATGGCCATTCAGGTCATCAGGCTCCTGCTTCAGAAGGCTCCCGAGGAGGTATAAAGGTATTATCGTGCGTTTTGAAAAAGAGCGCCTAAAACCTATTTTTGCAAGATGGAAAGCCTGAAGGCGAGAGGATGCTGCCACGAGAGGCAGCTTGAGATCAACGAGGAGAATTCAGACCGGATCGGTCATTACTTCAGCACCTGTGCCATGCTGGATTCCTTCAACTGGCTGCGGGAAGTGTCGGACATGGATATTCCCGAGGTGGTGGAGGTCAGGTTCAAAAATACCCGCAAAGGATTTTACAGGAATGTGAACGGGTTGCGCCTGAAAAGAGGGGATATTATCGCTGTGGAAGCCTCCCCGGGGCATGATATCGGGATTGTCACCCTGGCGGGCGATATTATCGATATGAAAATGGCCAAAAGCCGGTTCAACGGCAATATGGAAGAGCTGAGGAAGGTTTACCGGAAAGCCAAAGAGGTGGATATTGAGAAATGGCAGAGGGCCCTCGATAAAGAGGTGGACACCATGCTGAGAAGCCGGAAACTGGCTGCCGGACTCGGACTCGACATGAAGATCGGGGATGTGGAATACCAGGGCGACAATACCAAAGCCATCTTCTACTACATCGCCGATGAGCGGGTCGATTTCAGAGAGCTGATCAAGGTACTCGCCGAGACTTTCCGCATCCGAATCGAGATGAGACAGATAGGTGCCAGGCAGGAGGCCGGGAAGATCGGGGGTATCGGCACCTGTGGAAGAGAATTGTGCTGTTCCACCTTTATTACCAATTTCGTGTCGGTCAGCACTCATGCGGCCCGGGTCCAGGAAGTGGCACTCAATCCCCAGAAGCTGGCGGGCCAGTGCGGAAAGCTTAAATGCTGCCTGAACTATGAACTGGCAGGTTACCAGGATGCCCGTAAACAGTTCCCCGATTCGGGAGTGATCCTGAAGACCGGGAAGGGAGATGCCCATCATCTGAAGACCGATGTCTACAGAGGGATCATGTGGTATGGATATGAGGGCAGCGGGGCGCAGTCGCTGGTCCCGGTTCCGGTGGAACGGGTGAAGGTGATCATGGCGATGAACCGGAAGGACAAATCGCCCGAGAACCTGATCGAACTCACCCAGACCGGATCCAACCTCACCCTGGAATATACAGATGCTGCCGGAGAGGGGAGCCTGACCCGGTTCGAGAAGGAAAAGCCCGGGCGGCATAAGAATAAAAAGAAGCGCCGTCCCCCCAAACACAACAGGGACCAGTCATGAGATACCCGGTTCTTAAGTGGATCATTTTGACAGGGCTGTTTATTATTGCCTCCTGCGATCCGCAGATGGTCTATGATCAGTATCGTCATGTGGAAGGAGAGAGCTGGACCTGGGACGATCAGAAAACCTTCACCGTACAGGTGGAGGATACGGTTTCACTGCACAACATCTATCTTCAGCTCCGCCATACGGTGGAGTACCCTTTAAGCAATCTCTATCTTTTCGTCCATCTGGAGGGTCCGGCGGGAAAACAGATGACCGACACGGTGGAGATGATCCTGGCAAAGCCCGGCGGAGAGTGGATCGGAAGCGGCACAGGCCATTTAAGACAGCTGAGTCTGCTCTACAGGAAGCAAACCCGGTTCAGCAAGCCGGGCCCCTACCGGTTCATCCTGGAACAGGGGATGAGAAACCCGGAATTGCCGGTGACCGACCTGGGGATCAGGATCGAAAAGATCAAACCGGAATAAGTTGGGGAAGAAGAAGTTACGAAGGTTCAGGGAGATGGAGACCCTGGAGCGGGTATACCAGCCGCCCTTCGAGGAGGTTTTCAGGAAGGATTACCGGCTGAAGGGAAGATGGGCGACGGAGGTTTTCGGAAACGATCACCCCCTGGTGCTGGAGCTCGGTTGCGGGAAGGGGGAGTACACAGTGGAGCTCGCCCGCCGTCACCCGGAGATCAATTTCATAGGGATCGACATCAAGGGGGCCCGGATCTGGAAAGGCGCCACCACCGCGCGGGACGAAGGACTCGGGAATGTGGCATTTCTGAGGACCCGCATCGAATTCACCGGTTCATTTTTCGATACCGCAGAGGTGAGTGAATTATGGATCACCTTTCCCGATCCGCAGGAGAAGCAACGGAGGCGGAAAAAAAGACTTACCGGGGCCCTGTTCCTGAACAGTTACCGCCGTTTCCTGATGAACGAAGGAGTGGTGCACCTGAAAACAGATAACGCTTCCCTTTACAACGACACCCTGGCGCTGGCCAGATACAATCAGCTTCCGGTTGAACGATTCACAGAGGATCTCTACAGGCAGGACTGGAAGGATGAAGCCCTGTACATCCAGACCTATTACGAATCGAAGTTCCGGGCCGCTGGCGCCCCGATTCATTATCTGAAGTTCCGGCTGCCTCCGGAATGGGAAATCAGAGACCCGGAAAGTTATGAAAATCAAGATAATGAACCTGCCTATGGAACCGGTTGATCCCTTTTTCAAAAGGGTGTATGACGTGGTCAGGAAAATACCCGGGGGGAGGGTCACCTCGTATGGCGCCATTGCCCGTTACCTGGGATCTCCCGGAGCCGCACGGATGGTAGGGTGGGCCATGAATCAGTCACACACGCACCACCCTTACGTGCCGGCCCACCGGGTGGTGAACCGCAATGGACTGCTGACCGGCAAGCATCATTTCGGAGGAGCGAGGGTGATGCAGGAGTTGCTTGAAAACGAGGGTGCTGTCGTTGAAAAAGACCGAATACTAAACTTCACCGAGCTTTTCTGGGACCCGTTGAAGGAGCTGGATCAACCGGAATTAATCTAAATAAAAATGGTTATCTTTGCCTGTTGACAGAAATGACCCCGTTTATGCAACAGGAGAAAGATAAAATTCTGGAAGTACTCGACCGGATCCGCCATCCCGAAACCAAGGAGGGCATCGTTACCATGGGAATAGTCGGGGATGTGAATTACAGGGAAGGGGAGCTCTGGATCGGACTCCGGTTCAGGAAACCCAACGACCCGTTTATCGAATCGATCAAAAAGGCGGTCATGCGCGCCCTGAATACCGCTTTCGGCGAAGGTACACTGAAACCCGGCCATATTCAGTCGGAGGTCCCTCCGGCACCGGAGGCGAAGGAGGTTTTACCCGGCGTGAAAAACATTATCGCCATCGCTTCGGGGAAGGGCGGGGTCGGAAAATCGACCGTGGCGGCCAATCTGGCGGTAGCCCTCTCGCAAAAGGGCCGCAGGGTGGGATTGATCGACGCCGATGTATACGGACCCTCCATTCCCAAGATGTTTCACATGGAGGACGAGCGGCCGGCAGGACGTACGGAGGATGGAACAGAGTGGATCGTTCCCATCGAGAATTACGGGGTGAAATTGCTGTCGGTGGGTTTTTTTGTCAGACCGGAGGATGCGGTGGTCTGGAGAGGCCCTATGGCCACCAGCGCCCTGAAGCAACTGATCTCTCAGGGCGACTGGGGAGAACTGGATTATCTGCTGATCGACCTCCCTCCCGGGACAGGGGATGTACACCTGACCATGGTGCAGGAGGTACCCGTGACGGGGGTGGTGATCGTCAGTACCCCTCAGGAGGTGGCCCTGGCCGATGTAATCAAAGGGATCCATATGTTCACCGGCGAGAAGATCAACGTCCCGGTACTGGGACTGGTGGAGAATATGTCCTGGTTCACACCCGAAGAGCTGCCCGATAACCGGTACTATATCTTCGGTAAAGAGGGATGCAAAGAGCTGGCCGACAGGATGGGGATTCCGCTGCTGGGACAAATCCCCATAGTTCAGGGTATCAGGGAATCGGGTGACGCCGGCCGGCCGGCCGCGCTGAAATCCGGCGATCCCATGGCTGAGGCGTTCCTGAAGCTGGCGGATGCTGTGGAAGAGAGCGTCCGGATCCGGAACGAGAAGCAGGGCCCCACCAAAAAGGTAGAGATCAAATACAAATAGGAAGAAGATATTACAGATACAATGGAAGCTATCAGAGCAAGGGTGGAAAAGGCCCTGGAGAAGATCAGGCCCTACCTGGTCGCCGACGGAGGTGATATTTCCATCGTTGAGATCACCGACGATATGGTGGTCCGGGTGGAGATGAAAGGAGCCTGCCACGGCTGTCCCTTCAGCATGCAAACCCTGAAGGCGGGAGTCGAGCTGGCGGTAAAGAATGAGGTCCCCGAGATCAAAGAAGTGGTGGATATTCATTCTGTGTGAGTTTTTTCAGGACCGGACGAAATAACTATTTTCAAAACCAGTTATCTATAATAATTGCGTTGTTTCGTCTGAATTCCATATCCAGGGCCTCCGTCCCCGTCATGCTATGCTGCTTAATGGCCTCTTGCAGCGTGGAGAAGAATACTTCGCTCAGCAGGAACTACCACAACCTGGTTTCCCATTACAACATCTACTTCAACGGGCACGAAAGTTACAAGAAAGGCATCGACAAGGCCCGGGAGTCGGTTCAGCTGGACTACAACAATACACTTCCGGTTTTTCTCTACCAGGAAGAGCCGGTCCATTCGGCGGTTAGCTCAGATATGAAGAGAGCCATTGACAAGGCCACCAAAGTCATCACCTTCCACTCCATCACAGCCAAACCCAAGGTAAAAGAGGGGAACCAGTCGGCCAAAGACAAAGCGTTCTTCGAAAAGAACGAATACAATAAGTGGGTCGACGATTCCTACATGCTGATGGGAAAGGCATACATGTACCAGGGGGAGTTTTTTATGGCCACTGAAACATTCAAGCATGTGCTGGTCACTTTTCCTGCAGAACCCGTCAGGTTCCTGGCTCTGACCTGGCTGGCAAGGGCCCATATCATGACCGGCGAGATGAGGGAGGCGGAGAGGATCCTGACCACTCTTTCCGATGAGTCGGCATTTCCCGAAGAGTACCTGGTCCCCTACCATACTACCTGGGCCCATTACCACATCACCCGGGATGCTTATGAGAAGGCCGCTGACCAACTCGAACAGGCTCTGGAGCTGAGGGGGGTCGATAAGGAGGATAAGATCCGGTACACCTATATCCTTGCCCAGGTCTATGAAGAGAGTGGTCAGAACGAGCTGGCCCTGGAGCGATACGGGAGAGTTACCCGCTACAACCCGCCCTACGAGATGGCTTTCAATGCCCGGGTCAATATGGCCGGGGTGTTCGAATCGGGAACCGGCAACAGCGAGGATTTGAAGAAGTTATTGAATAAGATGCTGAAAGACAGCAAAAACGAGGAGTACAAAGACCAGATATACTTTGCACTCGGGAATATAGCGATGGAAGAGGGCAAACGGGAGGAGGCCATTGAGTACTACCAGTTATCGGTTTCCACCAGTGTTCAGAACGACTATCAGAAAGGGAATTCTTCCCTCACCCTCGCTAAGATTTTCTACGAGGAACCCGACTATCTGCTCTCGGCCGCCTATTACGATTCGGCTGTTTCGTTTCTCGATGAGGATTACCCGGGGTATCGGGGACTGGCCACACTTTCGGCGAGCCTGAGCGGACTGGTGGGGCATGTGCAGACCTACGAACTGGAGGACAGTGTACAGATCCTGGCGTCCCTGCCGGAACCGGAGCGCCTGGCGGTGATCGACGGGATCATCGAGGAGGTGCGCAGGAAGGAAGAAGAGGAAAGGGAGGCGCAACAGCAGGCCATGCAGGACCGGGCCTTCAACCAGACCATGATGAGCAACAATCCCCGGGAAGGGGGTTCGGGCCAGCAGGGCGGCACATGGTATTTTTACAACCTGAATGCCAAAAGCTTCGGTCAGCCTGAATTCCGTATGAAATGGGGGCAGCGGAAGCTGGAGGATAACTGGCGGAGGCGGAACAAGCAGACGATCTCCGGCGGCGATGTTGACGGAGGGACCGAGAGCGACACCGCCACGAACGGGGAGGGAACCGCCATATTCGACAACAAGTCGAGGGAGTTTTACCTGGCTCAGATCCCACTGACCGACTCGGCAATGGAACAATCCCACCTGAGGCTGGAAGAGGCCCTGTTCCAGATGGGCCAGATCTACCGGGAAAACCTGCTCGATTACGAAGAGGCGATCGCGGCATTCACAGAATTGCTGGACCGCTATCCCGGTACCCGCCATGCACCGTCGGCGCATTATTACCTCTACGATCTTTACAACAGCATCCAGGACCCCTCCTCGGCCGAATTTCACAAACAGAAACTGATCTCGGACTATCCCGAATCTCATTACGCCATGCTTTTGACCAACCCCAACTACCTGCAGGAGCTGGAAGAGGAAGAGAACCGGGTGGTCAGGTACTACGAGGGAGTGTATGAACAATACCGGAACGGACAGCACCGGAGGGTGATCGACCGGGCCGATACGGCCATGGTGAGGTTCGAGGGGGATCCGCTGATTCCCAAATTCATGTACATCAAAGCACTGTCAACCGGTGCAGTTCAGGGAAGAGAGGAGATGAAGGAGGTGCTGGACACTTTGATCGCCCGGCACCCCGGAACGGAGGAGGGGAACCAGGCGCAGGAGCTGGTCGACTACATGTTTGTGGAGTTTCCGGAGATCAGGGAAGCGGCAGAAGAAAGGGAGGCAGAGGTGACCTATACTGGATTTGACCCGCAGCAGGAGCACTATTTTATGCTGGCACTCCGCCAGGGGGTGAATGTGAACCAGGTGAGCTTTGATTTGTTAAATTATAACCTGGACCATTTCAACCAGTATGATCTGCAGATCGACCGGCTTGAACTGACTGACGGTTATCAGATGCTGGTGGTCAAGAGTTTCAATAATGCAGAGGCTGCAGAACGATATCTCGGTGTGATCGAACAGGACAGCGAAGTGATCCTGCCGGATATGGCTCCATCGGTATACCGGATGATGGTCATCTCTCAGGACAATTATCGGACCCTCTCGGAAAAAAAGGCGCATAATCCTTATTATATCTATTACAGAAACGCATACCTGAACCTGGAAGAATGAGCCGCAAGATCCACATACTATGGACCGACGATGAAATGGATCTTCTAAAACCTTATGTTCTGTTTCTGGAAGAGCGGTCCTACATCGTTACTACCGCTACCAACGGTGCGGATGCCCTGAAACTGGTCCAGGAGAACGACTTCGACCTGATCTTCCTGGATGAGAATATGCCGGGACTTTCCGGTCTGGAAACCCTGGAGCAGATCAAAAGCATCACTCCTTCCACTCCGGTGATCATGATCACCAAGAGCGAGGAGGAGGATATTATGGATGAAGCACTCGGGGGCAAGATCTCCGACTACCTGATCAAGCCGGTCAATCCCAAGCAGATACTTCTGACCATTAAAAAGAACATTGAAACCAAAAGGCTGATCAGTGAGAAAACCACCTCCACTTACCAGAGCCAGTTCAGTCAGCTCGGTATGCAGATCAACAGCGCCGGATCGATCGATCAGTGGAAGGAGATCTACGGAAAGCTGGTCTACTGGGAAAGAGAACTGGACAACAGCGGGACCGGCGGGATGGATGATGTGCTGAGGCTTCAGAAGGGAGAGGCCAACAAAGAGTTTGCCCGTTTTATCAGGAAGCACTATCCGGATTGGTTCTCCGGCCGGGAGCAGGAAGTTCCGATGATGTCGCCTTCGCTGTTCAGACAAAAAGTATTCCCTCTGCTCAGTGAGAGCCAGGTGGTGGTTGTGATTGTGGATAATCTCCGCTACGATCAGTGGAAGATCATCGAGGAATCCATATCGGACCTTTTTCACACCGAATCGGAAGAGATGTTTCTGAGTATTCTTCCCACTGCCACCCAGTATGCCCGGAACGCCATGTTCGCAGGGATGATGCCGCTCCAGATCCAGGAGAAGTATCCCAGGATGTGGAAGGATGAAGCGGACGAGGGGGGGAAGAATACCTTCGAGGAGGAACTCTGTAAGGCACAGATGGAGAGGCTGGGGATATCCGCGACGATGAACTACGAAAAGATCAGCAACCAGCGGGCGGGT
This sequence comes from uncultured Bacteroides sp., assembly GCA_964579515.1. Taxonomy (GTDB): domain Bacteria; phylum Bacteroidota; class Bacteroidia; order Bacteroidales. Next base: position 235,056 of record CAZOHA010000001.1, read on the forward strand.
AAAAAGCTGGTGGATCATTACAGAGACCTTTTGAATTTCGACCTCAATATCCTGGTGTATAATTTCGTGGATATGCTCTCCCACGCCCGTACAGAGATGGATATGATCCGTGAACTGGCCTTCGATGAGTCTTCGTACCGGTCGCTGGTGCACAGCTGGTTCCAGCACTCCTATCTTTACGAGCTGCTGAAGCAGCTGAACGGCCACGACCTGAAACTGGTGATCACCACCGACCACGGATCGGTCCGGGTGACCAACCCGGTTAAGGTGATCGGTGACAGAAAGACGTCGGTCAATCTACGTTATAAACAGGGTAAGAACCTCAATTTCAACCCGAAGGAGGTGTTCGAAGTTCAGACCCCCGAATCGGTCCTGCTCCCCAGGTCCAATGTGAGTACCAGCTACATCTTTGCCATGAACAACGATTTCATGGTCTATCCCAATAATTACAATCACTTCGTGAACCTCTACCGGAACACTTTCCAGCATGGAGGGATCTCCCTGGAAGAGATACTGATCCCCGTGGCACAGCTGTCACCCAACCGTTGACATGGACTGTATTCCCATACCATCCCTGGACCGGATCAACCAGGCAGCCGCCAGATTCATGAAGGAAGCAGGCGAGGTACCGGTCATTGCCTTCCGGGGAGAAATCGGAGCGGGTAAGACCACCTTTATCCAGGCACTCTGCCGCGAGCTTGGAGTCAAAGCCGATGTGACCAGTCCCACGTTCGCACTCATCAACGAGTATTTCACTCCTGAAGGGGAACCGGTCTATCATTTTGACCTGTTCAGAATGGACGATCCCGCAGAACTGTATGACCTGGGATACGAAGAATACTTCTATTCCGGACGGCGCTGTTTTATTGAATGGCCGGAAAAGGCCAGCGGGCTGATACCGCCGGAGGCCCTGCTGGCCGAGATCAGAGTGAAAACCGATGGTACACGGGAGATCTGTTACTGAGAGCGACCGGCCGGTTTTGCTTGACAATCCCCCCTAATTGTCTTATTTTAGGCTTCCCTAAAGTTAAATGCCGTGATGGAAAAAGGTGAACCGGCCCCTTTCAGTGTCCGGAAAGTGGGCTTGTTGCCCCAGGAGGAGATGCTTGAAGTGGGGAACAAGCAGCGCAAATTAAAAATTGGCATCCCTTCGGAGGAGCACGATGTGGAGAGCAGGGTTCCGCTTACCCCGGAAGCGGTGGAGATCCTGACCGGCCACGGACACGAAGTTTTACTGGAAGCCGGTGCCGGAAAAGCAGCCAATTACCTGGACACCGACTATTCGGAGAGAGGAGGGCAGATCTACGAGAACCGGAAAGAAATCTTCGCCACCTGCGATGTCCTTCTGAAGATCAGTCCGCCCACCCTTCCCGAGATCGGATGGATGAAAGAGCGTCAGACCCTTCTCTCCTCCTTCCATGTGTTTACCCATTGCAACGATCAATACATCAGGGAACTGATGAAGAAAAGAGTAACCGCCATCGCTTTTGAAACGATCCAGGATGAACATAAGTGCTATCCGGCGGTGCGGAGCATGAGTGCCATCGCAGGGACCACCAGCATCCTGATCGCCGCCGAATACCTGAGTAATATGCGGGGCGGGAAGGGAGTGATGCTGGGAGGCATCACGGGGATCACTCCCACCGAGGTGGTCATTCTGGGGGCAGGAACGGCAGCCGAGTTTGCAGTCAGGGCGGCCCTCGGGCTCGGTTCGGAGGTCAAGGTGTTCGACCAGTCGATCCATCGCCTGAGGCGCTTGCAGAGTGCCGTCGGTCAGCAGATCCCCACCTCCATTTTCCATCCAAAAGTGGTGGCCAAAGCGCTCCGGTCGGCTGAGGTGGTGATCGGTGCCATCCGCCGGGAGGATAATCAACCTGCCTTTTTTATCACCGGGGAGATGGTCAGGGAGATGAAAAAGGGATCGGTGGTGGTCGATATCAGCATCGACCGGGGCGGGTGCTTCGAAACTTCGGAGCTTCGTTCGCAGGTTGATCCTGTTTTCGTGAAACACGGTGTGGTCCATTACTGCGTGCCAAATATTCCCTCCAGGGTAGCCAGGACCTCCTCGATCGCCATCAGCAACGTGTTTGGTCCGCTGATCACAGGAATGGGCGTTGCAGGGGGGATGGGCAGGCATCTGAAGGAGAACCCGGGACTCAGGAACGGAGTCTATCTTTATAACGGAATCCTTGTCAACGAGAGTATCGGGAAGAAGCTGGGCCTTCCCTCCAAAGATCTGGATTTATTGATGGCGGCTTTTTAGGCCTGAATCGATCCCTCGTTTGAACATTCCTCGGCAGAGTGAGGTTTTATTAGTATAGAGTAAAGAGAGAAGAGGACCGATAAATAGATGAAAATCATGGAGCCGGCTGGCATGTTCCGGAATTTTAGATGGTCAGGAGGGTGGAAAGCACTGGCAGTCGCAGGAGCGATCATGCTGCTTTCGGCAGGATGCGAGGTTTTCAGAGGACCCGACCGGACAGGTGAGTTTCAACTGAGTTCACAGCTTTTCGGGTCAGACAGTTATTACCTTTTCGGGTATAAGTATGAGGATAGTGATTTCTACCGCTATCCGTTCCGGTCAGAGCCTGTTCCGGATATCATCAATGAAGCGTTCCGGGTAATCCAGGGTGGCGAGGTGGGATTGTTGCCCGGTTTCAATACTCCTTCGCAGGTGAACGGGTTCGCGCTGCTGGGGGAGTTCCGGAGCCTGGAGGAGGCGGATGAATTTTACAGTTCCTATCTGACAGTCCAGGACGACCTGCAATATGAGACCATCAGCGATACGGTGGAGCTCTATCAGGTCTGGATCCAGAAGACCTCCGAGAACAATTACGTGAAGATGCTCATCAGGGACATTGCCACCATGACGGGAGAAACGGGCGCTATGTACAACGAGGTCACCATTGAGTATACCTATCAGCCTGACGGGTCGAGGACCTTTTCCGATTGATTTTTTCTATATTCGGGCATGAATTTCGCCTTGCTTGGATTCATAGTCTACCTGGTGCTGATCCTGGTGGTCGGGTTCATCACCTTCCGGATCAACAAATCACATAAAGATTTTTTCCTGGCCGGGAGAAGGCTCAATCCCTGGGTGGTCGCATTTTCAGAACGCGCCTCCGGGGAGAGCGCCTGGCTGCTGCTGGGTCTTCCCGGCGCAGCGTATGCGGCTGGCCTGCTCGAATTCTGGACTGCCCTGGGGTGTGTATCAGGGATCATCTTTTACTGGTTTTTCATCGCCCGGGGTCTGAGAGAGGAAACCGAACGGCTGGGCGCCATCACCCTGCCCACCTTTCTGGCCGCCAGATTCGACCGGGGGCAACAGGCGATCCGGGTGCTGGCCACCTTTATTATCGTATTCTTCTTCATATTTTACCTTTCAGCCCAGTTCAACGGAGCCGGTAAGATCCTTCATGTCACCTTCGGGATCAAACAGAGCACCGGAATGGTGATCGGGGCCATGGTGATCATCTTCTATACCATGATGGGCGGTTTTTTCGCGGTGGCCTGGACCGATATGGTACAGGGGATTATCATGATCGGTACCCTGGTGGTGCTTCCCCTGGTGGGTCTGGTGGAGCTGAAGGAGATGCACGAATCTGCCCGGCCGCTTTCGGGTATAACTTCCCAGGGAGGGTACCCCCTGATGTCGCTGACCGGCGGGGAGACCGGCTGGGCGGCGGCGGCACTGATCATCAGCGGCCTGAGCTGGGCTCTCGGATATATGGGACAGCCTCATCTGCTAACCCGTTTCATGTCCATTAAAGATTCTGCGAAGATCAAGATCTCCAGAAGGATCGCCATTGCCTGGGTGATCCCGGCCTTTACCGGTGCGGTTGTGATCGGTCTGGTGGGTGCAGGAATGTACGGTCAGGGAATGTTCGATGATATTGAAAAAATCATGCCCCACATGGCCAATGAACTGCTCCCGGCCTGGCTGGCAGGGATTTTCGTCAGTGGAGCAATCGCCGCCATGATGTCAACTGCCGACAGCCAGTTGCTGGTCATCAGCTCCTCCATTATCGAGGATTTCTACCACCGTACCCTGGGCAGAGAGGTGGGCGATGCCACTCTGCTGCGGGGGAGCCGGTGGATCACCATCATCGTGGGCCTCACTGGTTTTATGATCGCCCTTACATCCGACAAGCTGATCTTCTCTATGGTTTCCTACGCCTGGGCGGGTCTCGGCTCTTCCTTCGGTCCTCTCATCCTCCTGATCCTTATCTGGAAGAAGGTGACTCACCAGGGGGTGATCGCGGGACTTCTCACCGGCTTCGTCACCACGGTGGTCTGGTCGGAGTTCCCCCTGCTCGATCAGACCCTGAGCGTAAGGTTTGTCAGCTGGATTCTTGCCCTGCTGGCTGTCTGGATCACCAGCCGGTTGACGAACGGGAAGGAGACCCCGCCGGTCCCGGTCAGTACAGCCTCCTCCGGTTCCATTCGATGAATCCATGCGCATCCTCTACGACATAGGGATCAGGATCTACTGGCTGGCCGCCCGGATCATCTCCCCCTGGAATCCCAAAGCCCGGCTGTGGATCAGGGGAAGGAGAAACTGGAAGAGCAGGCTGGAATCATCTTCGCTGATAGGCGGGAAAGTAATCTGGTTCCACTGCGCCTCTCTGGGGGAGTTCGAACAGGGCCGGCCGGTGCTGGAAGAGATGCGCAGAAGGTTTCCCGGTCACCGGTTCCTGCTCACTTTTTTTTCGCCTTCTGGTTACGAGAAACGGAAAGGCTACCCCGGGGCCGACCATGTCATGTATCTTCCACTGGACACGGCCCGGAATGCACGCCGTATGCTCCGGCTGCTGGACCTGGAGATGGCCGTTTTCATTAAATATGAATTCTGGTATCATTTCCTGAAAAGGCTGCACCGGGAGCGGGTCCCCCTCTTTCTGGCCGCCGGCATCTTCCGACCCGGCCAGCTGTTCTTCAGAGATTATGGAGGATGGTACAGGCGCTTCCTGCGTTTTTTCACCCATATCTTCGTACAGCAGCCCTCCTCCGCCACCATGCTGGAAAGCATAGGCATTACCAGTGTCACTGTGGCCGGAGACACCCGGTTTGACCGTGTTTCACAGGTCGCCAGGTCGGAATATCACCATCCGGCCCTGGATACCTTCGGCCAGGGCAGGAATGTGGTGGTGGCAGGCAGCACCTGGGAACGGGACGAGGAGTTGCTCCGACATGCGTTTCGGGAGCTTCCCCGGGAAACAGGCTGGATCATCGCACCCCATGAAATCCGCGAGGACCATCTGGAACGGCTCGGAAGATGGTTCCCGGAAGCGGTTCGTTTCACCCGGCTGGGGCAGGAAGTGCCGAAGGATTCCCGGGTGGTATTGATCGATACCATCGGTCAGCTCTCTTTCCTCTACCGGTTCGGAAAAGTGGCCTATATCGGCGGCGGATTCGGCCGTGGAATTCACAACGTCCTTGAAGCGGCCACTTACGGGCTGCCGGTCCTTTTCGGACCGAATTTCAGAAAATTTGCTGAAGCGGTGGAGCTGGCGGGAGAGGGCGGTGCCTTCCCGGTGAAGGATCAGGAAACAGTGGTATCGACCCTTTATTCCCTTTTCACAGACCCCGCCCTGCTGGAAGAACGTTCGACCATTGCTTCCCGTTTTGTTTCTCGGCGGGTGGGAGCGACCGAAAGGATTGCAAATCACATCGGCCGGATACCCCGGAAACAGGTTTGAAAAAGATCCGGCCAGGCCTGCCAAATCGAACCACTTATATAAGAGGCTTCAGATCAATATTTTACCTGACATGTCTCATCTTAGACTTCCCATGACTTTTGTGATGTTGTTGACTGTAATTCAGTTAGCCTCCGGGTTGATTTCTTGTTAATAAAAACGAATCAGGAAGCCGGACCCGCCCAGTCATTTCTTCTTAATTTCATACTCCGTAATCTGTATCAGGAAGGACCCTATTTTATAATTTCTGCCAGGTTAATTCATCGGATCTGCGTCTTGTGGAAATGGATTTGTTTGCTCTGAACAGATGGCACTGGTTTTGTGGTATATTACAGGTTAAATGGCATTTACATACAATGTTGATATCGGTTGATAACTATGACTGAAAGAGAGGAACCCAATGAGTATTTTGGGGTTTATAGATACACCCCGCTTTTTGAGAAGAATCCCCTAAATTGAAAAGAATGGCAGAAAAGGCAGTACCACAGAAGCATCTGACGTTTGTAGAGAGTGATCTTGCAAGTATGAAGAAGGAGAAGGGTAACGGAGAGGGAAAACAGAAACAGACGTACAGTTTCGACGAAGCCTTTCAAGCCTCGCTAAACTATTTCAGGGGTGATGAGCTGGCAGCCAGGGTCTGGGTCAATAAATATGCCCTGAAGGACTCCAGGGGCCGCATATATGAGCGCACACCGGACGACATGCACCGCCGGCTGGCTTCAGAGGTAAGCCGGATCGAAAAAAAATATCCCAATCCCCTATCTTTTGACGAGCTGTTCGGGCTTATGCAGGGATTCAAATACATCGTTCCCCAGGGGTCGCCCATGACCGGGATCGGGAATGATTTCCAGATTGCCAGCCTTTCGAACTGTTTCGTGATCGGTCACTTCGGAAATGCCGACTCCTATGGCGGTATCATGAAGATCGATCAGGAACAGGTCCAGTTGATGAAACGAAGGGGAGGTGTGGGCCATGACCTGTCGCACATCAGACCTACGGGAAGCCCCGTGCTCAACAGCGCCCTGACCTCCACAGGGGTCGTTCCATTCATGGAACGCTACTCCAATTCCACCCGGGAAGTGGCTCAGGACGGCCGCAGGGGAGCCCTGATGCTGAGCATATCCATCAAGCATCCCGATTCGGAACACTTCATCGATGCAAAATTGGAAACCGGCAAGGTAACCGGTGCCAATGTTTCTGTAAGGATCGATGATGAGTTTATGCAGGCCGTTGTGGAGGGAAAAAAGTATGTACAGAAATATCCCATCAATTCCGACAGCCCGGCCTATGTGAAGGAGATCGATGCCCGGGCCCTATGGAAAAAGATTGTGCATAATGCATGGAAGTCCGCTGAACCCGGAATCCTGTTCTGGGATACAGTGACCCGGGAATCGGTGGCCGACAGTTATGCCGACAGGGGGTTTAAAACTGTATCCACCAATCCCTGCGGAGAGATTCCACTCTGTCCCTACGACAGTTGCAGGCTCCTGGCGATCAACCTTTACAGCTACGTGGAGGATCCATTTACAAAAAAGGCCAGGTTCAACTGGGAGAAATTCAGGGAGCATGTGGGGCTGGCCCAGCGTATCATGGACGACATCATCGATCTGGAGCTGGAGAAGGTGGATACCATCCTTGAAAAGATCTATGCTGATCCGGAGGATGAGGAGATCAAGCAGGTCGAAATCAACCTCTGGAAAAATATCCGGGAAAAGGCACTCCAAGGCAGAAGGACCGGTGTGGGGATCACCGCCGAGGGAGATATGCTCGCCGCTCTCGGGCTTCGCTATGGCAGTGAAAATGCCATCGATTTTTCGGTGGAGGTGCATAAGACCATCGCACTGGAAGCTTACCGTTCATCGGTGAATCTGGCCAGGGAACGCGGGCCGTTCGGTGTGTTCGATTTCAATAAAGAGAAGGATAATCCCTTCATCAACCGGCTGGCGAAAGAGGATCCCGGGCTGATCGAGGAGATGAAGGAGCACGGACGCAGAAACATTTCCCTGCTGACCATTGCCCCCACCGGGACCACCAGCCTGATGACACAAACCACTTCGGGCATAGAGCCCGTCTTCCTGCCGGTTTACAAGCGCCGCCGGAAGGTGAATCCCAGTGATAAGGATGCCAAAGTCACTTTTGTGGACGAGGTGGGCGACAGCTGGGAGGAGTACAATGTATTCCACCACAATTTCCTCACCTGGCTGAAGGTAAACGGCATGGATCCCGAAGAGGTGAAGCATCTGGATGATGCCGATGTACAGGAACTGGTCAAGCACTCCCCATACCATAAAGCCACTTCGAACGATGTGGACTGGGTCATGAAAGTGAGGATGCAGGGGGAAATCCAGAAATGGGTCGATCATTCCATCAGCGTCACCATCAATCTTCCCGGGGATGTGAAGGAGGAACTTGTGGGCGATCTGTACGTGAAGGCCTGGGAGAGCGGATGCAAGGGCGTTACCGTCTACCGCGACGGATCCCGCTCGGGTGTGCTGGTATCATCGGATAAAAAGAGAAAGAACGGGGATACGGAATTTCCCATCAAGAGGCCCAGGGAACTGGATGCGGAGATCCTTCGGTTCAAGAATAACGAGGAGGATTGGATCGCCTTTATAGGGCTGCTGAAAGGAAGGCCGTATGAGATTTTTACCGGAAGGAAGGAAGAGGATACCTTTCCCATCCCTGTCAAGGTAAAGAAGGGTAAGATTATCAAGACCAGGAATGAGGACGGCACCAAGAGGTACGATTTCCAGTACGTGGACAAGTACGGGTACAAAGTGACCATGGGGGGTCTTTCCCACCAGTTCAACAGCGAGTTCTGGAATTATGCCAAGCTGATCTCGGGAGTGCTCCGTCACGGCATGCCGGTGGTTGACGCCATTAACCTTATCAGCTCCCTGAGGCTCGACAACGAGTCGATCAATACCTGGAGTGCAGGGGTGGTGAGGGCCCTGAAAAAATATATTCCCAACGGCACCAAGGCCAAGCCGGGTCAGAAGTGTGAAGATTGTAACTCCACGAATCTCATTTATCAGGAGGGGTGCCTCATATGTACCGAATGCGGCTCCTCCAAATGCGGATAAGGGTGTTCACTGTTTGTTGAGAAGGGCGTCCGACCGGCGCCCTTTTTTTTAGAGCCTTTTGGGGGGTACAGGCATGTCTGTTCGTCTCTGAAATGTGCTGGCGCACATTGTAGGTTCC
>CAZOHA010000001.1:244052-268624 GCA_964579515.1 uncultured Bacteroides sp.
TGTTCGTCTCTGAAATGTGCTGGCGCACATTGTAGGTTCCTCACAGTCATGCCTGCCCCCCCTGTGGCGCACCGTATTGAACAGTGCAGAAGGACTGTCCCTTTTGATGGGTACAGGCATGTCTGTTCGTCTCTGAAATGTGCTGGCGCACATTGTAGGTTCCTCACAGTCATGCCTGTACCCCCCCTGCGGCGCACCGTATTGAACAGTGCAGAAGGACTGTCCCTTTAGTTGGGGCAGGCATGTCTGTTCGTCTCTGAAATCAGGGATGCTCGGCATACCCCGCCGGGCACTGAAATCCGCTGGCGCGTCTTGTAGGTGCCCGTAGGGGTATCCCCTCGCAACAGTGGGGGGCTGGCCGGACGCTTCTCTGGCGGGGTGAGGGGAGGCTAAAGTTTGTCGTAGACGAAGGTTTCGACCATCTCCCCATAGGAGGAGGATCCGGTGGAAACCACCACCATCTGCCCCTCTTTCAGGGAGTAGAGTTCATCGACCTGCACATCCCCCATATCATTGGTATAGGTTTTGGTGATGATCCGGAGGGTTCCGGCTTTCTTGTCCAGGTTGGCGCTTCCGGTCATTTCCAGGATGTCATAGGCGGTGTAGCTCACCTCCTTTCCGTCGAGGGTGTACTTCACCCCGTTCACTATTTCCTGACCGTTGAAATCTCCGGTTTTGGTGATTTCAACACTTTTCCGTTTCTGGTCGATGACGATTGATCTGGAAGCCAGGCTGAATTCGTAACCCAGCTGACTCTTTTCCCTGTTGAGTTTCCACTCGCCGTTGAAATCGGCCTTCTGAGCGGCAGCCGAAGCAGAGAGAAGGGCCAGTGCCAGGAGGATCGTTAATTTTTTCATCTGTCCGTGAACTGGTTGGTTAGTACACCAAACATACGAAAAAATCCAAAGGCCGGACAAAAACCGGATAAAGGCCGGACAAAAACCGGAAGTACCCGGCATACCTCTTATGACTCCTCGGATCTCCTGACGATCAGGTAGGCAATGGCCAGTCCGATGCCCCCGAAAAAGAGAGCCGAGGCAAAATAGGCCGGCTCTTCGTTGATCCTGGTATAGGTCTCCAGAATACTGCCGATGAACAGACCGAAACCGAGCCCGACCAGCAGGAGGGCCCATTTCAGCACTCCATGACTCTGGTTTTTTTGCGGGGCCAGGAAATCCCTGGGATTGACCCCTTTCTCGATCATAGCCATTCGTTCGCGGTTCCTTGCAGTGATCACCACAAAGACGATCCCGAAAAGGGTGGCCATGACAATCAACGGTATAAGAATCTCTTCCGCCATGATATCAGTGTTTTGGTTGAATTGTTTGTTGCCGTTTGGACGCTGCCGGGAGTGATGATGTTACAGATCTGTGAAATATTCCTCAATTTTGTAACGTTTTTTGTTCGCCGGCGTCTTATGAACGATTGGGAGCAAGTATGTCTCCAAAAACGAGGAATCAATGGAGTCCAACCAGGAACTGATCCACATCGACCGGGTAAAGAAAGGAGATACGGCTGCTTTTGGCTGGCTGGTGGATCGGTACCGTGACCTGGTGTACACCATGTGTCTCCGGATGCTCACATCGGAAGACGATGCGGCTGAGGCTGCACAGGATGTTTTTGTCAAGGCTTACCGCTCCATTCAGGGATTCCAGGGGAAATCGAAGTTCTCCACCTGGCTGTACCGGGTCACCTATAACCATTGCATCAGTGTGATCCGGAAAAAGGTGAAAGTGATCGACCTGGTGGATGAACCTCCTGCCGATACCGGAGATGAAGGAGATATCAGTGCCATCGACCGCCTCACCAGGGAGGATCGCAGCCGCCATCTTCAGATGGCCATCGATTCACTGCCCGAAACCGACGGTTTGGTGGTCACCCTCTTTTACTACGAGGAGTTATCGCTGGAAGAGATTGCAGAGATCACCGGGCTTACCAGCAGCAACATCCGGATCAAATTGCACCGGTCGAGAAAAAAGATGTACCAGGTGATCCATAAAAGTCTGAAGTCGGAAGTATCTTCAATTTTGTAACATGGAAAGGGACCCGCAACTAACGAAAATGATCAGGGAATCGGGCGTAAAGAAGGCACCTGAAGGATTCACCGGTCGCGTAATGGATCAGATAGGCAAAATACCCGGACAGGTGCGTTACCGTCCCCTGATCGGGAAAACCGGGAGGGTGCTGATCCTGCTCTTTGTGGTGGGTATCATTGTCCTTTCAGTGGCCTTTTCGCAACCCGGAGGACGGATTCTTTCATCGGCGGGATCGATGCGGGATATGGAATGGCCATGGGCCACCTGGACCGTCGACCTTCAGTTTCTCTCAGAGCTCAACATTTCCACCTGGCTGCTGGCCACGGTGGTCGCCCTGTTTATACTGGTTTTGTCGGATGCCGGACTCAGCAGAAGAAGATTTACCTGATCACGCCCAGTTCATGTCCGGTATGAATAAAGGCCTCGATGGCACGGTCCAGATGCTCCTGCTCATGAGCCGCTGAAAGTTGCACCCGGATCCTGGCCTGTTCACGAGGAACCACCGGGAAATAGAACCCGATCACATAGATCCCCTGGTCCAGAAGCCTTGCGGCAAACTCCTGGGAAAGTTTCGCATCGTAAAGCATCACCGCGCAGATGGCCGACTGGGTGGGTTTGATATCGAATCCGGCCCCGGTCATTTTCTCCAGGAAATAGGCCGTGTTGCGGTGAAGCCTGTCCTGCAGCTCGGTGGTCTCATCCATCATGTCGAACATCCGGATGCCTGCTCCCACCACTGCAGGAAGCAGGGAGTTGGAGAACAGGTAAGGCCTGGAACGCTGACGGAGCATCTCGATGATCTCCTTCCTTCCGGTGGTGAATCCGCCGATGGCCCCGCCGAATGCTTTGCCAAGGGTCCCTGTGATGATGTCCACCTTACCTCTGATGTCGAACAGCTCGGTCACACCGCGCCCGGTCTTTCCCACCACTCCGGCCGAGTGGCATTCGTCGACCATAACCAGGGCATCGTATTGCTCGGCAAGCTCGCAGATCCGGTCCACGGGAGCCACGTTCCCGTCCATGGAAAACACCCCGTCGGTTACGATGATGCGGAACCGTGCCGATTGTGCCTCTTTCAGCTGCTTTTCCAGATCCTCCGTGTCGGCGTTCCGGTAACGGTAGCGCTGAGCCTTGCAAAGGCGTACCCCGTCGATAATGGAGGCGTGGTTCAATGAATCGGATATAATGGCATCCTCGGCGGTCAGGAGGGGTTCGAACACTCCCCCGTTGGCATCGAAACAGGCGGCATAGAGGATGGTGTCCCCGGTCCCGAAAAAAGAGGCAATCTTCTCTTCCAGGGTCTTGTGCAGGTCCTGTGTCCCGCAGATAAAGCGCACCGAAGACATTCCGAAACCATGGGAGTCCAGTGCCTCCCTGGCCGCCTTCACCAGCTCGGGATGGTTCGAGAGGCCCAGGTAGTTGTTGGCACAGAAGTTCAGCACTTTACTTCCGTCCTGCAGGACGATCTCGGCATCCTGGGGAGAGGCAATGATGCGTTCGTTCTTGAATAGTCCGGCTTCCCGGATCGCGTTCAGTTCTTTCTCGAGATGTGATTTTAACTTTCCGTACATAATCAGTTTTTTAGTTTTTTCCGGATCTCACCGAGCATGATCCCGGTCATTTTTTCCAGGTCGTAGGTTTGCTGAAATCCCCAGTCGGCCCTTGCGACCGAATCATCCACGCTCTGGGGCCACGTGTCGGCGATGGCCTGCCTGAAATCGGGATGAAAGGAGATGGAAAAGCCGGGAACATGCTTACGTATTTCATGATGCATCATTTCGGGGGTCAGGCTCATTCCGCCCAGGTTATAACTGCTGTGCACCGAAAGGCGGACCCTTTCGGCTTCCATCAGGCGGATGGTGGCCTGTATGGCATCGGGCATAAAGAGCATGGGCAGGGCGGTCTTTTTATCCAGAAAACAGTCATAGCTGCCGTTGCGGATGGCCTCGTAATAGATCTCCACCGCATAGTCGGTGGTCCCCCCGCCGGCTTCCGTCTTATAACTGATGAGGCCCGGGTAGCGAAGGCTTCGCACATCCACCCCGTATTTGTTGAAATAGTAGTCGCACCAGCGCTCTCCGGCCAGCTTGCTGATTCCGTAAACGGTGACCGGTTCCATGACCGATACCTGTGGGGTGTTCAACCTGGGGGTGGTGGAGCCGAAGACCGCAATGGAACTGGGCCAGAACACTTTTTTCACTTCGTCGACCATCCTGGCCACCTCGAGAATGTTCATCAGGCTGTCCATATTGATCTTCCATGCCTGGATCGGCAGTTTTTCTGCATTCCCCGAGAGCACGGCGGCCAGGTGGTAAATCTGACTGATCTTATGCCGGATAATGAAGTGGATCAGCTGCTTGTCGTCCATCACATCGAGGATCTGGAAGGGTCCGCCCTCCATGATGTCGGTCGGTGCCTGCTTGATGTCGGTGGCAAATACCCGGGCATTTCCGTGAATCTTTCTGAGTTCGGTCACCAGTTCGGAGCCGATCTGTCCGGCTGCTCCGATCACCAGGATATTCTCCATGTTGCAGAGGGTTATGGGTAGGATGCGAAATTAGGGGTTTCCGGCCCCCCAAACAATGATACATAACATGTCAGAATCCGGTCACCTCATCGAGGTTCATATCCCTGCGCAGACGCGGGGAGGCATACCGGTGCAGCAGGATCTGGTAGATGTTGATGGCGGGAAGCAGCAACCCCATCAGGTAGATGAAATCGTCCACAGGGATGGTATAAATCCTGATCCCCAGGTTCTCCATGTTGTCGTACCAGACCACCGGAATGGAGGTGAGCAGCCCGTTGACCACTATGAAGGGGATCATGGAGAGTGCATAGGTGATCATGAATCCCGAAAACCAGGTTTTATAGGTTCTCTGCACCAGCTGCAGGATCAGCATCAGAGCGGTGAACGAAAATGTGACCAGTGTGTAGAGCCGGTCATAGATGAAGGGAATGGAACCCAACAGGATCACCAGCAGTAGGATGATAACTGCCAGGGACGCTTCAGGGTAGTGGAATTTTTTTACAAAGTATCGGAGCACCTCGTAGAGGAAGATGCAGCAGTAGGGCACCACCAGGAAGAAAAGCCACTCTTCCAGCGGCAGACCCAGGATATAGAGATCCAGGGTGTAGTTGGGATTAAATCCCCAGACCCCTTCGGCGGTGAACCAGATGTCCCAGAGGATATAAACCACTCCCGTGGCCAGAATGCCGGGAAGAATGAACCGGAATTTCCGGTACATGTAGATCCTCTTCTCGAAGCTCTGTGCCAGGGGATAGAGCAGGGAGAGCGCGAGGATGATCAGGTAGGTCCATGGTGCGCGTTCCATCAGGCGAGTCCCAATTTATACCGGGTCCAGAGTCCGATCAGCAGCAGGACCTTCCTCCAGTTGGGGATCCGGTATCGTTTATTGAATATGTTCCCGGCACTGGTGCGCCTGATCTTACGAAACAGCTTCAGATAATAGGTATAGGAGACCAGCACTCCCAGCCTGGAGGCATCGTTGAGCCGGCGGATCCCCTTGTAAGCTTCATCGAAATCGAACTGGATGTCTTTTTCGATCTCTTTTTTCGACTGGTCGTTCAGGGTCTTCAGGTTGACTCCTGGAAAATAGAACCTCCCCCGGTCTGTATAATCGGAACGGATGTCGCGGAGGAAATTGATCTTCTGGAACGCTTCGCCCAGTTTACGGGCGGGGTAGATCAGCGATTCATAGCCTTCATCGTCGTCGTGATAGAAAACCCGTAGACACATCAATCCCACCACTTCGGCCGAACCGTATACGTATTTCTTAAACGATTCCTCATCATGCTCCTTGTCGGTCAGGTCCATTTCCATGCTGTCGAGGAAAGCATGGATCAGGTCATGCCCGATCCGGTAGTTGTTCACCACCCACTGAAAACTGTGAAGGATCGGATTGGTGCTGAGGCCTCGTTCGATGGCATCGAATGTCTCTTTCCGGAAATCCTTCAGAAGCTCCTCCTGGTGATGATCGTGGAAGGTATCGACGATCTCGTCGGCAAACCTTACGAACCCGTAGATGGCATAGATAGGCAGGCGGTACTCCTTCTGCAGGATCCCCACTCCCATGGAGAAGGAGGTGCTGTAATTCCGGGTAGTTAGTTTACTGATGTATAGGGAGTTAACATCATAGAGTTCCATAGTCAGCTGCAATTCTTTCGGTTACCAGCTTTGAACTTATCACAGTCATGGGCAATCCGGTTCCGGGAATAGTGGAGGCACCTGTATAATAGACATTGCCGAATTTTTCATCGTTGTTCCTGGGCCTGAAATACCCGATCTGGTTCAGATCATGAGCCAGACCCAGGCCGCTTCCCTTGTAAAGGTTGAATGCTTCGCCCCACTGGATGGGATCCAGGACGGTCTTCGAAACCAGGTTAGAAGCAATGTCATAACCGGACCTTTCCGACAGGTCGCTGATGATATCTCCGGCAAGTTTGTCGCGGTCACTCCAGTCGGGCTTGAAGCGGAGGTCGGGGACGGGACAGAGAATGAAGAGGTTTTCGTGTCCCCCGGGAGCCATCTCCGGATTGAACTTGGAGTTCACATTCACGTAATAATATGGTTTATCCAGCGAGATGGTATTCTTGAAGATCTTGTTGGCATACTCCTCGAAGTTGTCCCCCAGAAAGTAATTGTGATGTTCCAGCCCGTCGATCTTGCCTTTGACCCCCAGGTACATGGTGAACGGAGACAGGGTCCATTTCATCTTATCGAGCCGCTGCTCGGAGAACCGGGGCCTTTTGAAGATGTGGTGACGGAAACCCGCTGCATCACTGTTTATCAGGAAGAGATCCGAACTCCAGTGCTTCCCGTTCTGATCCACCAGGAAGGCCAGTTTACCTTTGACATCCTTGTAACCGAGGATCTCGGTATTGTAATGGATCTTGATGTCGCGCTTCTCCATCTCTTTCAGCAGACCTTCCACGATTCTGTACATCCCCCCCTTTACGTTGTGGTAACCGTCGTGCACCAGTTCAGTGTAGGTGAGCAACGTGTATACTCCGGGGGTGTCGTAGGGAGTGGCACCCAGGAAAAAGGCCACCAGTGAAAAGATTTGTTTCACCTCCTCGGAGGTGAAGTAGCGATCCAGCTCTTGCCATACCGACCGCAGCAATTTCGGGGCATGACCCATGGGAACGGTAGCCAGGGTGAACAACCAATGCGCCACACTGTTGTAATTCTTTTTGATCACCTTATCCTCCGTATCGTGGAAGAACTTTCCGGCCGACCGGAGCAACCGCTCCATTTTCGGTTTAAAATCGGGCTCCACTTTCCGGAACTCCTCTGCCAGCCGGTCCAGATCGCGGTAAATGGTGTATTTATTCTTGCTCGCACTGAACTGTACGGTGTATAACGGGTCCAGTTCCACGAACTCGAAGGGAGGATCCATTTCCATGAAACTGAAAAACTCGTCGAATTCATAGGTCATGCTGAAGAAGGAAGGACCCAGGTCCCAGGTGAACCCGTCTTTCTTCATTTGATTCAGTCTGCCGCCTGCCTGGTGATATTTCTCCACCATCTCCACCTGGTAACCCATTTTGGAGAGCCGGAGTGCTGAAGTGAGGCCTGCAAGGCCGGTGCCTACGATGAGAACTTTCTTTTTCATGATTGACTGGATCGATGGCAAAAAAATCAGTAGATTGTATGGGCATCCAGGTTTGTTTACCAATGAAGCCGAAACTTTAAACAAACCACAGGACCTTTTGTTTAAATTTAGGATTTCCTGTCATGAAATACAACATCAATGTGATAGGTGCGGGTATCGGGGGACTCGCAACGGCGATCCGGCTGGCGAGCAGGGGCCACCGCGTCACGGTGTTTGAGCGGTCAGGCCGGCCCGGCGGGAAGTTGAACTACAGGGAGTGGGAGGGATTCCGTTGGGATACAGGGCCTTCCCTTTTTACCCTTCCCGATCTGGTGGAGGAGCTCTTCGTGATGGGCGGGGAGGAGATGAAAAAATCCATCCGGTATGAAAAACTGGATATCATCACCCGGTATTTCTATGAGACCGGAGAGGTACTCAATGCGTTCGGCGATCCGGAGCAGTTTGCAGAGGAGGCCTCCAGGATCTTCGGAGAACCGGCCGAACATGTGCTGAATTATCTGGAGCACAGCCGCCGGGTGTATGAACTGACCGGTGATGTCTTTATCTTCAATCACTTTTTTCGAATGGGTACCTTTGTGTCGCAGAAATTCCTGAAGGCGCTCCTGCAGATCTGGAAGCTCGATTCGATGGTCACCATGCACGATGCCAATTCCAGGCGGTTCCGGTCCCAAAAGCTGGTGCAGCTGTTCGACCGCTATGCCACCTACAACGGTTCGGATCCTTACCGGGCTCCGGGCACCCTGAATGTGATCTCTCACCTGGAGCATAATCTGGGAGCTTATTTCCCCGAGAAAGGAATGTATGCGCTGGCGACCGGCCTGAAAGAGCTGGGAGACAAACTGGGGGTGGTATATCATTTCAACCAGCCGGTGGAGAAGATTTCCATGGATAGGAAGAGGGTGCGTGGCGTGGTGGTGGAAGGGGGGATCTACCCTTCGGACCTGGTGGTGAGTGATGTTGATGTGTTCTATCTCTATCGCGACCTGATGGAGGAGGTACCCTTCCCGGTCAGGCAGTTCAGGAAGGAGCGCAGCACCTCCGCACTGATCTTTTACTGGGCCATCGACGGAACCTTCCCCGAACTGGATCTGCACAACATTCTTTTTTCGGCCGATTACCGGGAGGAGTTCAGGGTACTGCGGCAAAAGAGGGAGATTTATGAGGACCCCACTATATATATCTTTATCTCCTCCAAAAAGGTGGAGGGGGATGCTCCCGAAGGCAAAGAGAATTGGTTTGTCATGATTAACGTCCCTGAAAACCTGGGACAGGACTGGGATACGCTGGTTTCGCAGGCAAGGACAAATATCATCAGGAAGATCCGGCGGATCCTGCAGATCGATGTAGAGCCAATGTTATTGAAAGAATTCATTGCCGATCCACGCACCATTGAAGCGGAGACCTTTTCTCACCGGGGGGCTCTTTACGGGAACAGTTCCAATGGCCGGACCGCGGCATTCAGCCGTCACCCCAACTTCCTCCGGAAGTATAAAGGACTCTATTTTGTGGGAGGCAGTGTACATCCCGGCGGGGGAATTCCGCTCTGTCTGGCCTCGGCAAAAATCGTGGACGAAAAAATCTCTTCAAGATGAAAATGATCTCCTATCTCAGGTCCCGGAATCTGGTACCCATTGTGGCCATTTATTTTTCAGTGGGAGTGGCAGGAATGATCCTTCCGGCTACCAGGGAGCTGTTTAAAGATCTGACCCCTTTATCGCTGTTGATGAGTTTCGCCCTGGTTCTGTTGCATCACGAAAGGTTCGACACCCGGTTCTGGCTGGTTTCCCTCTTCGTCTTTGCAGCAGGGGTGGCGGTGGAGGCCGTGGGAACAGCCACCGGACTGATCTTCGGTGAATACAGCTACGGGGGAACGCTGGGCCCGAAGATCTTCGACACTCCGCTGATCATAGGCATCAACTGGCTGATGCTGGTCTACTGCAGCCTCTATATCACCGGCCGGTTCATCGAACACTCCTACTTCAGGGTCATTGCGGCTTCCGCTCTGATGGTGATCTATGACTTTGCCCTGGAACCGGCCGCCATATATCTCGATATGTGGAACTGGGGCGGGGGTCCGGTTCCGCTTCAGAACTATATCGCATGGTTCGTGATCGCTTTCGTCTTCAACTGGGTGGGAGAGCGGTTCAGACTCACTCCTCCCGAAAACAAATTGGCCGCTCCCTTGTTTTTTATTCAGCTGTTGTTTTTTATCCTATTGGATATCTGGATTTTTGCGGAAAGGATATGGGGCTGATCATTGCACTGACGGTTATGGGACTCTGGGGAGGACACCTCTA
The DNA here is from genome assembly GCA_964579515.1 of uncultured Bacteroides sp. GTDB lineage: Bacteria > Bacteroidota > Bacteroidia > Bacteroidales. The sequence goes on from CAZOHA010000001.1 coordinate 254,019, forward strand.
TTACATCCTTTTCCATGTGGATGTGGCGTGGGACAACCCATGGATGTACCTTCACATACTTATACAGGCTTACCTCTACACCGGGCTTTTCATCACGGGTCACGATGCCATGCACCGGTCGGTATCAAAAATCAAATGGCTCAACAATCTGATTGGTTATGTATCGGTGTTTCTCTTTGCCGGAATGTCCTACAGGCGCCTGATCAAGAATCACTGGGACCACCATCGATATCCCGGCACGGAGAAGGATCCTGATTTTTATGTGAAGTCACAAAATTTCTTCGCCTGGTGGTTCACCTTTATGAAGCGCTACACCACAATCTTGCAGATTGTAGTCATGGCATTGATATTCAATGCTCTACACCATCTGGCTGGAGCCGGGGTGCCCGCTTTGATCATATTCTGGGTCATTCCCGCATTCATTGCGACCTTTCAGCTGTTCTATTTCGGAACATTCGTACCTCACCGCCGGCCGCATACCGAAGCGATGGGCAGGCACAGGGCCCGGACCCTCCGGAAGAACCACCTCTGGGCCATGCTCTCCTGCTACTTCTTCGGCTATCATTACGAGCACCACGCTTCCCCGGGTACCGCCTGGTGGCAACTCCATAAGATGAAGAATCAAAGCGCCCCTTCCTATGATCATTAAAGCGCGCCACCACTGGTTCTATTACCCTTTCTTCAAATATTATTCCCGATGGATGCCCAGGAAGGACTTCCGCAGGGTGGTCCTCCACCATGAACCGGCCGACACGGGAAGGCCTATTCTGATGATCGGCAGCCATGTGAGCTGGTGGGATGGATTTTTTGCCCAGTATATCAATCTGGAGTTTTACAAAAGGAAACTGCATATCATGATGCTGGAGGAACAGCTCTCTGAGAGGATGTTTCTCAACAAGACCGGCGCCTATTCGATCCGGAGAGGCCACCGCAGTGCCCTGGAATCGATCCGTTACACCGCAGAAATACTTTCCAATCCGGGAAATATGGCCATCCTTTTCCCTCAGGGGAGGATCCATAGTATTACCGATTTCCCCGTTCACTTCGAAAAGGGTTGGTTCCGTCTTTTCAAATACCTGGAGTCTCCCATTCAGGTGATCTTTTTTATCACCCTGTTCGATTATTTCTCCCACCGGAAACCGGAGCTTCATTTCTACCTTTACGACTGCCCCTACGAAGGGAGGACCCCGGAAGAGTTGAATGATGAGTTCAATGCACGGCTTCAGCAGAGCATCGATTACCAAAAGACCCTGGCATGATCTGGTTCGCTTTCCCTGCATTTGTCATTCTTTCCGTGAGGCTGGCTGTGGTCCTGGTGAATCTGCTTTCAAGGCAGTACCTCGGGAAAGGCACCCCCTCGGGCCACCCACTCGTATCAGTGATGATCCCAGCAAGAAATGAGGAGCAGAACCTTCCTCTGCTCCTGGAGGGATTGTTTCGACAGGAGTATGACCACCTGGAGATCCTGGTTTACAATGATGAATCGACCGACGGGACAGCGGAGGTACTGGACCGGTACAGCCGGAAAGATGAACGGATCAGAGTGTTGCAGGGAAGCGGGGTACCCGATGGATGGAACGGAAAGAACAATGCCTGTCACCAGCTTTCCCGGAATGGCAGGGGAGAATGGTTTCTCTTCCTGGATGCCGATGTGCAGGTAGCTCAGGATTTAATACGAAAGGCCGTAGCATATGCCCAGCGGTACGACCTTTCGCTGCTGTCCATTTTTCCCCGGCAGCTGATGCGTACATTCGGTGAGCTGCTCACCGTACCAACCATGAACTGGATACTGCTGAGCCTCCTGCCTTTGAGGCTGATCAGCCGAAGCCACTACCCGTCCCTTGCGGCTGCCAACGGTCAGTTCATGCTCTTCCGGGCCAGGGAATACCGTCATCACCAGTTCCACCGGATGGTCAGGGATATCAATGTGGAAGACATCCATATCATCCGTAAGATGAAGCAGATGGGATACCTGACCCAGACCCTGCTGAGCCGGGGTGAAGTGTCGTGCCGTATGTACACCTCCTACAGGGAGGCGATATTCGGGTTCACCCGCAGCATGTTCGCTTTTTTCGGGGGCAGCAGCCTGACCATGATCCTGTTCACTCTGTTCACCACCTTCGGGGTCTGGTTCGTGTGGGAAGGAATGCTTCCCGGGGCAGCCCTGGTTTACCTGATCCTGGCTTTGTTTTTGCGTATCTTCGTAGCATGGATGAGTTACCAGCCTGTGCTGAGCCTGCTGGTAATCACACCGCTGATCCATTTCTCCTTTGTCTGGATGGTGATCCGGTCGTTTATGATGAAGATCCGGGGCAGGAACACATGGAAAGGAAGGGAGATCAGGTTCCGGGGTATTTAAAATTTACTGTGATGATCATCAGTTCTGCCAGCCGAAGGATCGGCATATTGTTGTTATTGGTTTTCCTGATCAACTCAGGGATTCGCACAGGGGCTGCCGTTCCGGGAGAGACCGGGAACCACCATACTCCGGGGAATGAATTTCGGGAACAGATCTACAGAGCATATATTTCCGGAAAGATGGATCGCTGGAAAGAGATCATGGAAGAGATGGAGCGGCGTTACCGCTCCACCGGGAACCTGGAGCTTCTCTATGATCTGGCCGAGGCCGAATATGGTTATATCGGCTGGCTGATCTCGGGCAAGGAGAAAAGGGAAGCGCGGCGAATGCTGGAAAGATCGGAGCAGCGGATCGAACTGCTTCTTGAAAATAATATCAAAACAGCCAGGACCTATAGCATTCTGGGGGCATATTTCGGGTACAGGGTGGGCCTGGAACCGTTGAGGGCACCGGTTTACGGACCCAAATCGGAGGAGGCCAACCAGGCTGCCCTGGAGGCGGGTCCCAATGAGCCCCAGGCCTGGATGGAGAGAGCAAATATCGAATACTACAAACCGGCCATTTTCGGAGGATCCAAGGAGGCAGCGGTCCCGCTTTACGAGAAAGCTGTGAGGTTATATGAAACGGATGAATCCCGATCGCACCATTACTGGTTATACCTGAATTGCATGACCGGTCTGGCCATGGCCTACGAGAATACGGGCAGTACCGGTAAGGCCGGTGATCTCTACCGGAGGATCCTCAGGATCGAACCGGACTTCCTGTGGGTCAGGGATGATCTCTATCCCCGGTTCAGGAAAAACCATCCGGGGAAATGATCTGTACTACAGATCCAAATTTCTATATTTGTTCATATGAATCCGAACGTCAGGGTCAGATTTGCCCCCAGTCCCACGGGGCCTTTACACATTGGCGGTTTACGCACGGCATTGTTCAATTTTCTGTTCGCCAAAAAGCACCATGGGGATTTCCTTCTCCGGATCGAGGACACCGACCAGGCCAGGTTTGTTCCGGGCGCGCTGGAGTACATCATCGAGTCGCTGAAATGGTGCGGTCTGCTGCCGGATGAAGGGCCGGGATTCGGTGGCAGCTTCGGCCCATACCGCCAGTCGGAGCGCAAGCACCTCTACCGGCAATATGCCGAAGAACTGGTTCAGCGGGGGCATGCCTACTACGCTTTCGATACTCCCCTGGAGCTGGATCATTTAAGGAGTGAGTTCGAATCTCGCGGAGAGACGTTCGTTTACGATGCCCGGGTGAGAGGTTCCCTGAAGAACTCACTCACTATGGAGGATAAAATAGTTCAGGAGCTCATTGCCGATGGTACTCCCTTCGTGATCCGGTTCCAGTTCGAACCCGGCCGGGAGATCGTGATGGATGATATGGTCCGCGGAGAGGTGAGTGTGAACAGCTCCACTCTGGACGATAAAATTCTATTCAAGGCCGATGGCATGCCCACCTATCATCTGGCCAATGTGGTGGATGATAACCTGATGGCCATCACTCATGTCATCAGGGGAGAGGAGTGGCTTCCCTCTCTTCCCCTGCATGTATCGCTTTACCGGGCTTTCGGCTGGGAACACCTGATGCCCGTATTCGCCCACCTGCCTCTGATCCTGAAACCCACCGGCAAGGGTAAGCTGAGCAAACGGGACGGCGAAAAGGGCGGTTTTCCCGTTTTCCCGCTGGAATGGCGTGATCCTGATTCAGGAGCGGTTTCTGCAGGGTACCGTGAGGAGGGCTATCTGCCCGAAGCGGTTATCAATCTTCTGGCGCTCCTGGGGTGGAATCCCGGTACCGAGCAGGAACTGTTCTCACTGGACGAACTGGTGGAGCATTTTCAGCTGGAGAAGGTGGGAAAATCCGGTTCCAGGTTCGATCCTGAAAAATCGAAATGGTTCAATCACCAGCATCTGCAACGCATCCCGGATAACGATCTGATCCCGGTTTTTCAACAGGCGCTGGAAGCAAAGGGGGTGGATATTGATCCCGGCAGGGCAGCCCGACTGGTTCCAATTATCAAACCCAGGATCAGTTTCATACATGAAATATGGGAGGAAGCCTGGTTCTTTTTCCGCGCACCTGAAAGCTATGAGGCCGGGGTAGTTAAAAAGCGCTGGAAAGCCGATACCCCGGAGAAAATGGTCCGACTGGCCGCATTTCTCAGGCATTGTGATCCCTTTACCCCTGAAAGCATTGAGAAGGAGGTGAAGGAACTGATCGCCTCCAGCCAGTGGGGCATGGGTGCAGTTATGAATGCCTGGAGACTTTTGCTGGTGGGAGCGGCCAGGGGTCCCGGTCTGTTTGATCTGGCCGCTTTTCTGGGAAAAAAGGAGGTGATCAGGCGCATGGAACGCGGAGTAGAGGAGATTAGCCAAAAGAATTAATAACTGAAATATCATGCAGGAGGGCGAAAAGATCTACATCAACATTCACGGCCACAGGCAGGCCAACAACATCCAGGAATGGGTGATGATGAACCTCATGGCCAGCCAGTATCCTCCCGATGATATCGAGAACGGATACTATTCGGTGGGTTTCCACCCCTACAATGTGGGGAAGGTGGAGGAGGAGGAGACCCTCAACAAAGTCAGGCTGGCCACTGAAAATCCACACGTGCTGGCCATCGGGGAGATCGGGCTCGATAAATCGATCGAAGCCCCCATGGATGACCAGTTCCGCATCTTCAGGAGTCAGGTGGAGATCGCCGAGTTCGCCGAACTGCCGGTGGTCCTGCATGTGGTGAGGGCCTTCAATGAGATGATCGAGTTCATGAAAAACCACAAACCGGTGGTTCCGATGATCATTCACGGCTACAACGGCAGTCCCGAGATGGCCGAGCAACTCATTAAGGCAGGTTACCTGCTTTCCTTTGGGCAGGCCGTCGCCGCCGATCATTCTAAGATCGTGGAATCGCTGGCGCTGGTTCCTGCCGAACGGATGTTCCTGGAGACCGATGAGGGTGATCTGGATATCCGGGAGATCTACCAGTTTGCCGCCGAAGTGAAGGGAATCTCCACCGAGCACCTGCGGATGCAGATCTTTGAGAATGCCAGGACCCACATTCCCCGGTTCGCGGAGCTTCTCTGATTGCTCATGACTTCGGGCTCTCCACATCCTCAGTGGCAGCTGCGCACTGAACAGATCCTGGGAGGGGAGGCCCTCGACCGCCTCCGCCACTCCCGTGTGCTGGTGGCCGGAATGGGTGGTGTGGGATCCATGGCGGCTGAAATGATCTGCAGGAGCGGGATCGGGAGCATGTCGATCATTGACGGAGACATCGTTCAGCCCGGGAACATTAACCGGCAACTTCCCGCCTTTCACTCCTCTCTGGGCCGCCCGAAAACCGAGGTGATGACCGAACGCCTCCTCGATATTAATCCATCGCTGGAACTGACCGTTTACCATGAGTTTATCAGGGATGAACGGATTCCCGGCATCCTGGCGGAACCGTACGATTACGTGGTGGATGCCATCGATACACTCTCCCCCAAGATCTACTTCATCTACCACAGCATCAGGCTGGGTCACTCTCTGGTCAGTTCCATGGGATCGGGGGGAAAACTCGACCCCGAACGGGTCAGGGTAGCTGATTTCAGCGAGACCTATAATTGCCGGCTGGCCTATATCCTGCGCAAAAAGCTCAGGAAAATGGGCGTGCACGGCGGATTCCGGGTGGTCTTTTCCACCGAACAGGTCGACCCTCGGGTGGTGATCCCCGTGGAGGACGAACCCAACAAGAAATCGACTGTTGGCACGGTCTCATACATTCCCGCAATTTTCGGCTGTACCCTGGCATCCATTGTAATCAGGGAGCTGGCCGGATCTTCCTCCGGTGGATAAAATTGAATGAAATTCCGGGAAACATGCAACCAATTGGGGTAAATTGCCGTTGAATAGCATGGTTGTCATGTTCAAACTAAACCAAATGCCATGAAGAAAACAGTTTTATTAGCATTAGCCTCTATCTTTATTGTACAAATCTCTCAGGCTCAGATCTTCAGTTACGGGATCAAAGCCGGAATAGGCTTTTCTTCCCTGAATTTCGAAGAGATTACGGGAATCCAGGACGGTTCGGATGTGTACGACCTGGCGACCGGTGATGGGGTAATGGGTTACCACATTGGTGTACAGACCCAGATCAAGTTGACCGCACTGGTGGTCAAACCCGAGGTCTATTTCAATGCCGGCGGCGGAACCGTGGAGCAAATTGTGGACGGGGGTGCCAACGAAGTCCTCAATGTGGAGTTCAACCGCATCGACGTGCCCATTCTGGTGGGAGTCAAGCTGGGTCCGGCCCGGATCAATGCGGGCCCCGTGGGTTCTTATGTGATCAGCGAGACGACCGAACTGACGAAGATACAGCCCGATTACGAACTCTTTACCAAATCGATGACCTGGGGGTTCCAGGCAGGGATCGGAGTAGATCTCATGAAAAGGATCAGCATCGATGCCCGCTATGAGGGCTCGCTGGTGAAGATCGGAGAGGAGTTCAATTTCGACGGGGGCGATTTCGCTTTCGATGCCCGGCCCCGTCAGTGGCTGATCTCCCTGGGAATCTGGTTGTAGCCAGATTGATGACCCGGCGGGAAATACGCTTCTGAGGCAATTCCCCAGACGAGAAATGTGGTAAGAGTCTTGTTTTCCGCTGCACTGGTTTCAGAGTATCCAGTGCTTATGGTGGGTTGTGTAGTCCAGCACCCTGATATTTAAGGCGCTTCCCAGCTTGAGTGCCTCTTTTTTCATCGGTTCCAAGCCTCCCCGGCAGATAGTCACATAGCGACTGTTTCCCTCCACCACCAGGTTGACCTTGTACGCTTTCGCCCCTTTTTTATTATCCGGCAACGGAAGAGGCGAAGGAATTGTCCGCAGTGCGCTGAGATTCACCCGGACGATGGTTACGTAGAGCGGAGTGGAGAGGGGCTCCCACCGTCCGATCTTCCAGGTCACGATCCGGTCGTATTTCAGGTAACGTTCCTGTTCTCCGTCGACTATGATCCCCTGGTAGGAAAAGGAGACCAGGATTCCCAGAACCGTGGAAATCACGGCTCCGATCCATTCCCCGTATATCGCAAAAATCAGGAACATGATTCCCATTAAAGGGGTGAACATCCTGAAATAATAGCGCTCGTATTTGTACATTGCGGTGGAATTGTCGTCAAGTTAAGAAATTTGACCATGAGCGTTGTCACTGCACGGCGGAACTTAGCCTGGAGGAGCCTGGAATTCGGGGTCCTGTTCTTCGGTATTCCGCTCTGGGTCTATCTGGACAAAGACTTTATCCACCCGAGCATTCTGGTGTTGCCGGTTTTGGCCTTTATTTTCATCGTGATGCGCCGGACCACCGGATTCCAGTGGAAAGAGCTCATATTCTGGAATATCGGTTGGCCCACTCTGCTGAAGCACGGGGCGATCGTGGTCACTGTATTTTTTCTGTTCCTTGGCTACGTCCTGAAGTTCGAACAGGAGAACATGTTCAACCTGATCAGGAACAATCCAATGATCTTCCTGGCGATGAGTTTCTTTTATCCGGTTTTTTCGGCATACGGGCAGGAGCTGATCTACCGAACGTTCCTGCAGCACCGCTACCGGGTCCTGTTTCCAAGAGACTGGCACTTTATCCTGGCCAGCGGAGTGACCTTCTCTTTTCTTCACATCGTATACTACGATCCGGTTTCCATGATCCTGACCCTGATCGGGGGACTCTATTTTGCCAAGGTATACCTGGATACACACAGTGTTCTGTTCTCCTCCCTGCTTCACGGTGCCATGGGACTGATTGTGTTCCTGGTGGGAATGGGGCAGTATTTTTGGTTGGATATGCCGGTATAAATCTGTAATAGTCTGTAAAGTCTGTAATAGTCTGTAAAGTCTGTAAAGTCCGTAATAGTCTGTAAAGTCTGTAAAGTCTGTCTGTAAAGTCGTAAAGGGATGAAAATGAGGAGTGTACATATATTTGGTATTCTGTTGATGGTGAGTGGGGTGGGTCTGGTGAGGGCCGGGGGGCCGGTGATGGATGCGGAGAGGTGGAAGGCCCCTGGTTATCAGGTAGAACCGCCGCCAGTGGAGCTGATCACCTATAACATCCGGATGAATACTCCGGGCGACAGGGAACATGCATGGCCGCACCGCAGGGAGGATGTGGCGGCCCTGTTCAAATTTCACAGGGCCGATATTTTCTGCGTGCAGGAGGCACTGCCGGATCAGATGGATGATCTGCAGGCGGCTTTCCCGGGTTTCGCCTACGAGGGTGTGGGAAGGGATGACGGAGACCGGGAAGGTGAATTCTCGGCGGTCTTTTACAGCAAAAAGCGGTTCAGGAAACTGGACGGCGGTACCTTCTGGTTATCGGAAACGCCCGAGAGTTGCAGTTTCGGATGGGATGCCGCATGCCGGAGGATCTGTTCATGGGTCGAGCTGGAAGAGCGGGCCACGGGGCGGAGGCTGCATGTATTCAACACCCACTTCGATCATGTGGGGGAGACTGCCCGCAAAGAGTCGGCCGAACTGATCCTGAAGAGGATCAGTGATATTGCCGGTTTTGACGGCCATGTGGTGTTGAGCGGCGACCTGAACCTGCCTCCCGAATCGGATCCCATTCAGATGATCGGGGAGAAACTCAACGATGCGTACAAGGTCAGTGAACTGCCTCCATACGGGTCGGTGGCCACTTTTCATGGATTCACATACGATGATCTTCCGCAGAAGCGGATCGATTATGTGTTTGTCTCTGACGCTATCGAAGTCAAGCGTTACGGAGCACTGACCGATTCCAGAGACCGGGCGTTCTTTTCCGACCATCTCCCGGTACTGGTTACCCTGCAGTTCTGATGAGTGCAATGGGACCGGCCCGATCGATCTATTACGCACTACCTCCGGTGGTGAGGCGCATCTCCAGGAGGATTTACTATTTTCCATTGGATGTATTTGACTCCCTGTCGGGCAGGAGAGACCCCATGGTCCCTCCCCGCGGCAGGATTTTTATCGGCAGCGGGGATTTTGTCCGCACCGGAAAGGAGATCGTGGACCAGCTGGCGGAACTGGCGGGGCTGGAACCCCATCACCGGGTGCTGGATGTGGGCTGCGGCATCGGAAGGGTAGCCGTGCCGCTCACCTCCTATCTGAATGAAGAGGGCTCCTACGAGGGCTTTGATATTGTGGGGTCGGCCATCCGGTGGTGTACCGGCCGGATCACCCCCCGCCATCCCAGGTTCCGGTTCACCCACACCGATCTGAAGAACGATCTTTACAATCTGGGCACCGATCGCGAGGCCAGGGATTTTGTCTTCCCGTATAATGACGGTGAGTTCGATCTGGTCTTCCTCACTTCGGTGTTCACCCATATGATGCTTAAAGATGTGGAGAACTATCTCTCTCAGATCCACCGGGTGCTTAAGCCCGGAGGTTGCTGCATGGCCACCTTTTTTCTCATCAACCGGGAGGCCAGAGAGATGATGAGAAAGTCGGGCCGTGAAATGTTCCCCAATGAAAGGGAGCACCACTACCTTTTTCATCCGAAGGTCAAAGAGGCCAATGTGGCTTATGACGAGAAGTACCTGACCGGAGAGATGGTCCCGCGCAGCGGATTAAAGGTTGAGGGGGTACACTACGGATTCTGGCCGGGGCGGCCAAAAACGGCCCTGAACAATTACCAGGATATTTGCATCATCCGTAAAGAGGGTTAGTTCGTGTAATAATTCTGCCTATTCGTCAAATAATTGCACAGTTTAGTCCCCGGATGATAGTATGAACTGGTTCTCCGGTCCTTTCTTCCCACCCTCCTGTCACCGGGTCCCGGTCATTGATGGAAATCCTCCAACCGGTCGTAGCGCTTGTCGTTAAAGTAGTTGTTAACCAACGATAACACAGTCCCGATGAAACTGATCCGTCCATTTCTGTTCCTGCTGCCGGTACCGCTCTTTTTCGCCTGCGAGACCTTCGAAGAAAACGAGACCCTGCTTCTGCCGGTGAACATGACAGCCACCATTGTCCGGGGGGAGGATACTCAGAAGATCATTGCCGATTTTCACTACCTGCCCGGCACCGCCCGACTCGATCACATCACATGGAGCAACCACAAAACCGACTATTTCGAGTATGACGGGCAGAACCGGATGTCGGTGGTCAGCCAGGTCCTTGTCGACGCCAAGGTCCGCGAAGAGCGCTGGTTTCATTACGAGGACGAGCTGGTGAAGCGGATCACTCTGGTCAGAAGGCATCTTGACTATATATACCTGGAGCCCACCGATTCGGTCTGCACCGGCTCGGTGGAGTTCCTTTATGAAGGGAACAGGATCGTGGAGGAGAAACGTTATGAGGTATCCCCCGGTGACAACGGGCAGATACTGGTCTGGCAGGTGGACTACAGCTACGATTCTCACGGAAACATCATTTCCAGCAGGGCGTTCGATCCAAGGACGAAGGAGGAGCAGGAGATGATCCTGACTTACGATACCAATAAACATCCTTTTACCGGACTGGAATATTATTTCAACGGCGAATCATATGTGAATAACCCGATGAGTATTTCGGGCGGAGAGCACGGTCTCGATTACAGCTATGAAATGAGGCTCAACGAGGAGGGATATCCAGAGATCGTATATGAAAAGGTGGGTTCGGCCCATACCCGCATTATCCGTTACTCTTATATGACTATCTGATCATGATCCCTATAAGCTTTATTCTGTTAACCTCCGCAATTATGCTGGCGGAAACGATCCGCCGGTATGCAGCATCGTTCCCGGCCTTCTGGCCTACTCCCGTGCCTGAAACTGCTTCAAACATTCCGGGCAGAGGCAGTTGTCGTACTTCTCCATGATTACCTGCAGCTGTGCACGGTGGATCGGTACCTGCTCGCACCAGCAGTCGCTATCGGCCTCACAGCGAAAGGAGGCCCTGCATTTCGGACATTTTTTAAGGGCCATGACTCATCCTCCGGTTACCTGCTCATGGTCACGCTTACCGACTGGACCGATCCGCCCAGGGGAGGGTGCATCTTCCGGATCCTGACAGTCGCCCGGTCGATCCCTTTCATCTCTTTATAGAGGGCGTCCAGGATCCGCTTGCCAATATGTTCCAGCAATTTCGACTTGGTGTGCTGCATCTCCTTCTTGATGATCTGGTAGGCCTGCTGGTAATTCACCGCATCTTTCAGCTGGTCGGAACGGGCAGGTGTATCGAGGTTCGACTCGATCTCCAGATCGACCAGGAAACGGTTCCCTACAATCTGCTCCTCCTGGAAATGACCGTGAAAGGCATAGAATTCCATCTGATCGATCGTTATTTTTCCCATGTGCGAAGGATTTTGCGTGAAATGTCCTCAAAGTTAATGAATATTACAGTGAACCCTGAATATACTACCTTTGCCGGGTGGAGAAGTTCAAAATCACAGGGTTCCGGCTTTCCGGACCTTTTCCAGTCATCATCCTGGGATGGATGATGGTTTTCTGGAGCTGCGCTCCCTCCGAAACGGAAGAGCTGGTGGAGATACCCGATGGGGATTTTCTCTCGGCCCTGCTGCAGGCCGGGGTGGATCTCAACGGTGACGGTTCGGTCAGTATCCCGGAGGCGGAAAAGGTGAATGCCCTCCGGATCGGATCGAAGGGTATTTCCGGTCTGACCGGCATCGAGGCTTTCACACAGCTCGATACCCTGGTGATCATGAGGAATCCCCTGGGGACACTGAGCCTGGAGGCTAATCCGGAACTACGCTATCTGGACTGCAGCTCCTGCGAGCTCACCTCTCTGGAACTTACCGGTCTTCTCAAACTCTCCCACCTTAATTGTTCCGGAGGGGCGGTGATGGCTAACCGTCTGGAGCAGCTCGATCTGTCACTCCTCAAGGGTCTGGAGTACCTCGACTGCTCCGGAAACCTGCTGGACCAGATGGATCTATCGGCCAACTCAAACCTTCAGGAACTTGTCTGCGGACGGAACTACCTGGAAAGGTTGGACCTGACCTCCTGCCCGCTGCTTACCCGGGTTATCTGCAACAATAACCTGATCACCTCCCTGGAGGCCACCTCCAATTACTCGCTGGATACCCTGATCAGCTGCGGAAACCAGCTTCCAGAGCTCGATCTCTCAAATAACGAGGCACTGCTCCTGATCGGCATCGACAATATGCCCACCCTGGAGGAGGTCCTGGTCTGGACCCTTCCCTTCCCTCCACCGGGTGTGAAAATACTGGATGAATTCAGTCCGAACGTGGTATTCACCGCTTCGCCATAATTGTTATTTTTGTCACTTCTAACGCCCCCATTATGACTGATAAAAAGGAGGATACTGTCGAAAAGAAACGGCTGAATTTCATCGAGGCAATCGTGGAGGAGGATCTCCGTACCGGCCGGGATAACGGCAGGGTGCATACCCGGTTTCCCCCGGAGCCCAATGGCTACCTGCATATCGGGCATGCCAAGGCCATCTGTATCGACTTTGGAATTGCCGAGAAGTACGGGGGCAAATGCAACCTCCGGTTCGATGATACCAATCCCACCAAGGAGGAGGTGGAGTACGTGGATTCCATCAAGGCGGATATCCGATGGCTGGGATTCGACTGGGAGGACCGGGAGTATTACGCTTCCGATCATTTCGGTAAACTGTATGACTTCGCCATCGATCTCATCAGGCGGGGATACGCCTATGTGGATGATCAGAATTCCGAGGAGATCGCCTCCCAGAAGGGCTCCCCCAATGAACCGGGAAAAAGCAGCCCTTACCGCGACCGTCCGGTGGAAGAAAACCTGGACCTGTTCCGCCGGATGAACGAGGGAGAGTTCCCGGAAGGGTCGAGGGTGCTGAGGGCCAGGATCGATATGGCATCTCCCAACATGCACATGCGTGATCCGGTGATCTATCGTATCCTGTTTACTCCGCACCACCGGACCGGTGATACCTGGAAGGTCTACCCCATGTACGACTTCGCCCACGGACAGTGTGACTATTTCGAGGGAGTGACCCATTCCCTCTGCACGCTGGAGTTCGAAGTGCACCGGCCTCTTTACGACTGGCTGGTAGAGAAACTGATGACCGGCGACTACAGGCCCCGGCAAACCGAGTTCAACCGTCTGAACCTTACCTACACCGTGATGAGCAAGCGGTTGCTGCTGGAGCTAGTCCGACAGGGCCACGTGAAGGGATGGGACGATCCGCGGATGCCGACCCTTTCGGGACTCCGCCGGAGGGGTTACACTCCTGAATCGATCCGGAATTTCAATGAGAGCATCGGTTATACCAAGGTGATGGCCACCAACGATGTGGGACTTCTGGAATTCGCCTTACGGGAGGATCTGAACAGGCGGGCCCCCCGGGTCATGGCCGTCCTCAACCCCCTGAAACTGATTATCACCAACTACCCGGAAGACCGAACCGAGGAGATGGAAACCATTAATAATCCGGAGGATCCTTCCATGGGAAGCCGCACTATCCCCTTCTCCCGCGAGATCTACATCGAACGGGACGACTTCATGGAAGACCCGCCCAGGAAATTCTTCCGGCTTGGACCGGGACGCGAGGTGCGGCTGAAATCGGCCTACATCATCAGGTGCGAAGATTTTAAAAAGGACGAAGAGGGGAATATCACCGAAGTCTACTGCACTTACGACGAGGCCACCCGCAGCGGAGGACCTGAAGCCAACAGGAAGGTGAAGGGGACCCTCCACTGGGTTTCGGCCAAACATGCCATCGAAGCGGAAGTCCGGCTTTATGACCGCCTTTTCAACGATCCCGATCCCGCAGGTCACAAAGGCCGTCATCCGGTGGAATTCCTCAATCCCGATTCGCTGAAGGTAATCACCGGATACGTGGAACCCTCCCTGAAAAACGTCCGTCCAATGGACCATTTTCAGTTCCAGCGACTGGGCTATTTTAACGTGGATCCCGATACCACCCCGGAGAAACTGGTCTTTAACCGCACCGTCCCCCTGAGGGATACATGGGCGAAAAAGTAATAGCACAGCAGGTTGATCACACTTACCGGAATAATGCGAAAGACAGCCCTTTGTTTCCTGTCCCTTCTGCTGGCGTCGAATATGGTGCACGGACAAAGTCGGGATTCCATCAATACGCGTCCGAAGATCGGATACGTATTGAGCGGGGGCGGGGCCAAGGGAATGGCCCATGTGGGGGTCCTGAAGGTGCTGGAGGAAGTGGGGCTGCAGCCCGACTACATCACGGGTACATCCATGGGGAGCATTATGGGGGGCCTTTATTCCATCGGTTATTCCGCCGGGGAGATCTCCAGCCTGAT
>CAZOHA010000001.1:268724-277035 GCA_964579515.1 uncultured Bacteroides sp.
TGAATTCGGGGGATCTCTCATCCGCCATGCGGGCCAGCATGGCCATTCCCAGTGTATTCAGCGCCGTGATCAGGGACAGCTCTCATGTTTTGGTGGACGGCGGTGTGGTCCGGAATTTTCCGGTGCAGGAAGCACTCGATATGGGGGCCGATATCATTATCGGTGTGTACGTGGGTTTTGAGAGCGAGATGACACCTGAGCAGCTGAGGTCATTGACCAGTGTGATCACGCGTACTTCTCTCCTTTCGGGGGCGCACGATGTGGAGTCCCAGATCCCGCTGGTGGACCATCTGATCGTTCCCGATCTGGAAGGTTTCTCCCCATCCAGCTTCAGCGACGGTGTGGCTATCATGAACCGGGGCGAAGAGGCTGCCAGAGAAATGATCGATCAGCTCCGGGCACTGGCCGATTCTGTGAATGCCCTGGGCCAGCCAGAGAAGAAACCCTTCCTTCCGGACAATGATTCGATCTGGATCACCGATATCCGGGTTCTGACGAAAAGCCCAACTATGGCCGGTTTCGTGATCGAGAAGACCGCCATCGATACCGGAAAGTGGCTGAAACCCGAAGCTCTGAACTCTGGGATCGACCGGCTCTTCGGGACTCTTTTCTTCGAGAAGATCGAATATTACTTCGAGCAGATGGATGAGGGTTATCGTCTGGTGTTCAGGATCAAGGAGAAACCTCCCGCATCGGTCAAAACGGCCCTTCATTACAACAACACGTTCGGTCCGGGGCTGATCCTGAACTATACCCGTCTGAACTCGCTGGTCAACGGATCCAGGCTCGGGGTGACGGGTTACATCAGCGAAGCACCGCAATTCAGAGGCTATTTTGATTTCCACATGGGCAAGAACAGGGGGTTCATCGGATCGCTATTTCTGAACGCGGAGCGGGAAAAACTGCCTTTCTTTGAAAATAACGTGGATATCGGAGATTACAGCCACCAGGTGGCTGCCGGAGGTATGGGGATCCGGCAGACCCTGAGTACAAACCGCCATGTGGGTTTCGAATTTTATTATCAGCATGCTCTCCTGAAGCTCTCCAGGAATATCAAGGAGGTGAGGCCCAGCCTCGAATGGCTGGATAAGATCGTTTTCCGGGGGCCGGAGTTGAAGCTGCTGTACGAGGCGAATACCTTCGATCACAACCTCTACCCCACCAGGGGTTACCGCTTCGATATTCATTACATGCAGGCCTTCAATACCCTGGAGACGTACCGGTTCGATTTCGCCGATTCACTGGAAGTCGCCGAAGAGGACCGGGAAGTGGTCGACGAACAGGACCCCTACTGGCACTTTTCGGCCTCTTTCGAGAGTTTCTTTCCTATCGGTGAGAAGGTGTCACTGAATACAGAACTTGCCCTGGGCCTGTCGAAGGACGATAAACCTTTTGTAGACAACTACTATCTGGGTGGGTACCGATATAACCAGCGGATGAACCAGGTCCCTTTCGTGGGGCTCCGCAGCCACGAACTGCTGGTAGGCAACTACCTTTCCGAAAAAATCGCCCTTCAGTGGGAGGCGGTCCCCGACCTCTATGTTTCCGGACTGGTCAATATTGTTTTCCATTCGGATGTACTGGAGGATTTTCCCGGTTACATCCTCGATCTGAACAGTGATAGGAGACTGATCGGTGTGGGCGCCGGGTTCACCTACCGGACCCCACTTGGACCCGTCTCCGCATTTTATGGTTCCCGCACCGATGTCTGGAACCCGATCTGGTACCTGAACATCGGATTCCCGTTTTAAGCCTGGTGATTGTATACATGGACATCCCGCTGCGGGAAGGGAATGGAAATCCCCCGGGCATCGAATTGCTTTTTAACGTTTTCGGTGATATCGAAAAAGAGCGGCCAGTAGTCAGAAGCGTTCACCCATACCCTTAGTTTCAGATTCACTGAACTGTCGGCCAGGGCCTCCACCATCACCTGCGGAGGATTCTCCGCCTTCAGCACGCGCTCATCGTTTTCCGCCATCTTCAAAAGAATCTCCCTGGCTTTATCGATGTCGTCCCCGTAACCGATCCCGAAAGAGAAATCAATCCGCCGGGTGGGCATGGCCGAAAAATTGGTCACCGGACCGGTGGCCATGGGTGAATTGGGAATGATGATCTTCCGGTTATCGGGAGATAGCAGCACCGTGTGAAAGATCTGGATCTCCTGCACCGTGCCCATAAAACCCTGCGCCTCGATAAAATGACCCACCTCGTAGGGTTTATTGATAAGGATCATCACGCCTCCGGCAAAATTCTGCAGGGATCCCTGGAGGGCCAGGCCAATGGCGAGACCGGCAGCACCCAGAACAGCCACAAAGGAGAGCATTTCGATCCCCACCATGCTCATCACACTGATCACCAGCATCACCTTCAGAAGGATACTGGTCAAAGTGCGCAGGAAGGGGATCAGGGATTCGTTCACATTGGATCTTTTCAGCATCTTAACGACACCCCGGTTGATCCACCGGATCACCATAAATCCAAGAAGAAGGACGACAACGGCAAGAATCAATTGTAAGCCATACTTGATGGCCAGTTCGTAAATGGTTTGTAATACGGATTGAATGTTTTCCATCGGTTCAAGTTTTAGGATACGAAATCATTAACCATCAGGCAGCAGATTTGTTCCGGTCATCCATGCACTGATTGACGAATTTTGTGTTTTAATTGGGTGAATATTCGACCGGATGCAGTAACTTCATCTACCTGGGACCCATCGTGACTTTTTTGGCTGCTGCTGTTAAAATACATCCGTTGAATGCCGGTCTGCGCTTCCTGCTGGAGGTGGCGGCCCTGGTAACCTTCGCCATCTGGGGTGCCCGGGTGGCGGAAGGATGGGCCGGGGTATTCTGGGCGATCCTTTTTCCATTGGTCTTTGCTGCCCTCTGGGGGATTTTTGCAGTTCGTGACGACCCCAGCCGTTCAGGGAAAACGGTGGTCAACACCCCCGGGTGGATCCGGCTGATACTGGAACTCTTCCTGTTTGGTGCAGCGGTGTGGATGCTCTATCGACTTGATCACCGGACCTTCGGCCTGGTCCTTGGAGCACTGCTTATTCTCCACTATGCGCTTTCTTACAAACGGATCGGGTGGCTGCTGCAAAAACCATGATTTTTTACTAATTTTGTGATCGCAAGCAAGATTCGTTCTTGAAAGATACGATAATGGTCGGTTTGCCGAGTGGTTAGGCGCTGGTCTGCAAAACCAGTTACAGCGGTTCGAACCGAGCCGCTGCAAGCGGCGAGCTCACCGAACGAAGTGAGGTAACCCGCTGCGGATTCGTTCTTGAAAGATACTTTAATGGTCGGTTTGCCGAGTGGCTAGGCGCTGGTCTGCAAAACCAGTTACAGCGGTTCGAATCCGCTACCGACCTCTGAATATCGCTAAATGCCAGAAATATAGGTGTTTAGCGATTTATATTTAGGGGGAATTGTCTTGGTTCTATAGTTTCAAAAACAATAGGTCTGTTAGAAAGTCAAATGCTTTTTCGGGATCATAGTCCTCCTCAGGATGTAATAGTATGGTAGTATCTGATAGGAATTCCGGATCCTTAAGTTTTAGTTCAATATTCTTTAAGTAGGTATTTGTTTCTGGGATTTCACTGGGTTCATTCTTCATGTAAAAAGTGTATGCTTGAATAATCTTATCAATAGAGATCCCTGGTTCTGAGCTTAGTACCTAACAGTTCTTCGATTTGATAAGTCGGAATCATGCACTTGCCATTGAACCACGAGGACTTAACCTCAAACTGTTTATGCTCAAGATCAAATAATGAGCGATGTTCACGGCAATTGGTTTCAACTTTCAATTTGAGTCGTTGGACTGGTTCACCTTCGGAATCAAATCTATATAACAGGGTATTGTTTCTATTCTTCTGGTATCTTCTTGGCTCCCCAATAAAGGATAGAATATCCCTTATTCTATCGATGATATGACCAAATGGTCCTGGTTTTATCTGAACGAGATCAATATCCTCGGAGTATCTTGGTTGAGAAAGGAGAAATAGTTTATGTATCGCTGTACCTCCTCTGAAAGCAAGGTTTTCAAGAATGATATCATCTGTGAATAATTCTACCAGTGAACGACTAATGACCAAATCCTGCTCAACTTGTTCATTACTGGTCCAGGGGACAAAGTCTGACCATTCGATTATATCTCTTAAAGGTATCATATGTCATCCAACTCAATTTCAACATTTACCGCTACTCGCCACCTATTATCGGATGAGCTGTCCTTATAAGGAATAGATTGTCTCAGCGGTATTCTTTGGAACCTTAAACCAAACTCCCCTGACCTTTGATACAGTTGATCCGCCAATAATTGATTGTTCAGCACATATTCTAATAAATACCCCAGCCGCTGAATGGCGGTAGTAGTTGAATATTCAAACAGCTCATCCGAAAAGGATTCCGGACGAATCTCCTCCATTAGCTCATATAGTATTGTGGCTACACGTGATAAGCCTCCTGACCGGTTTTGGTATTGCACCAGGTCAACGGCAGTAAGGATTTCAGATGAGACTTTTATATAACCAGATTGAGTTTTCTTCTCATGCAATAGACTCTCTGGAATAGAGTTTTTGCTGATGTAATTTATTCTTACTCCTTTTTTCGCAGTTGGCCTCATTACTGGATATTCGGTAACTACAAAGAACTCTTGAGGGGCCTGATGAGCTGCTCCATATAATGCAGACGCGCTTATAGTTCCCACATAGTAGGATCTTTTCAAATATTTCATCAGATCATCCACGAATTGGACAGGGGGAATTATTCCTCTGAGAGCATACTCTGATGTGATAATCAAGTAGAAGCCTTTGTGAATAGGTACAACTTTCCCTTTTTTAGAAAGACGGCTTAATGCACTCCTAACGGCAGTTCCTGAAATCTCAGGATTCTCATCTTGGAGTTTGCTTAGTGAGAATGAGATACGACCTCTGTTTTCCAGATTTTCAATCCAGTCCCTGATTTTCAGATTTGGTGCTCCTGGCATGTATTCTATATTAGTTTTGCGAAAGTTACCGAAATACGGCATTTAATGCAAAAAAAATATATATTCAAACAGCGCTAAAGATAGCATATTTGGTTCGACGCACCAGCAATGGTGCGTTTCTTTATAATGTACTTCTTACCGTCGCATAAGCATTATTTTTAAAAATCAACACAACGCCATCAACATTTCTGTCAGAATCTACCGAACCTGCAATATCCATTCCTAATTTCCTGGCGATTGATAAACGAACCTGGTCCGGATTTAAAAATTCTCCTTCGATTTCAGATGATTTTACCACATCCAGTGTTAAGGTTACCAGGAGCGCTTCATTTCTCAAGTCAAATCCCAGTAATCCCATTTTTCCTATCAATCGTCCCTGAAGGTTTCTTGCCTCACTAAGCAGACTGATAATCAGTTCTGTGTTCCAGGTAAAGTGTGGCCAGTTATCTTTTTGATATATATAGATACTCTTTCGTTGCAAAAAATGCGTTAAATAATCGGTTTATTTATTGCATTTTAAAGATTTCATTATACCTGATTTCAATCAGATTTACCTCAGTTTCGGTTAGAGCAGCAAATTCTTTTTCCTTTGCCCGCTTTGAAAGTATACCATTGTTTTGTTCTAAGAAATGAACTAACAAGGCGACCATTTTGTCAGGCATTTCATATTCATCATCCACAAAGCGCTTGAATTCATCGTATTGTTCAAGATATGTAACTTCTGCCGGAATGATATTTACGATTGTATCAATTACGCAATCGTAAAGGAATTCTGCCTGAAGTGTGGCATCAAAGTATCGATAATAATCATTGGTTTCATTTAATACTTTTATGTTATGATCCTTCGTTTCTTCCCATTCAATAAAATCAAGAAGTGGATGAGAATATTGTTCCAGTACAACCCTGTAGTCGTCAATATGGTTAAGGATGGACGCAGAAACAGGAAAAATTATGCCTTGTTCTGCGAAATGTTTTTTTGCCAGGGTATGATGAATTAAATACCGGTGAATTCTTCCGTTTCCATCTTCAAATGGATGGATGAAAACAAATCCAAAAGCAATGATGGCAGCTGCCAACACAGCATCAAATTCACTTTTTAATAGCAGGTTGTTTGTTACTATTAAACCATTCATCAATGATTCAACATCTTGCCATTTTGCTGAAATATGCTCTGGTAAAGGTTCTCCTGTGGTTCTGTCATGTTCACCCACAAAGCCACCTTTTTTGCGCAATCCCATCTCAGTAAACCGGGTATTTTCAATTACGATCTGTTGTAATCTGATAAGTTCTTGAATGCTTAAACTTTTGGTTCCGGCTTGTCCAATTGCCTGCCCCCAACGTGCAGCACGTTTGGCTTTTGGACTTTCTCCTTCAATCGTAAATGATGCTTTTGAATCTTTTAATAAGAGAAATGATGATGCACGTTGTAGAATTTCTTTAGGTATTTCTTTGAGGTACAATTTGTTTTTTTCAGAAAACTGTGCCTCAATGTTTTTTTCGAGCTTTTTTGTTTTTCTGATTAACGGACAAAAACCTGGTGTGCCAGGGAGATTGTTGATTACCAAATGACGGGATGATTTTTCTCCTGCTATTGCATATTGGAGCCTTTCATCAATCAAAGGGATATAACTTTTTCTGGTAAGGTCTTCTTTTCCTTCCAGCTTTTTACCTATAATCCATTCTATCAGAAACCAGATTCTCCTACTGTACTGGCCAGTAGGCTCTACATTAACAAGTTCAACTAATTGTTTTGTTGTATAATATTCAGTTAGCTTTCGATATACCAGAAGATTGATTCCCTCATATTTGAGAGCAAAAACTAAATGTTTATATAGAGCTTCAATTTCTGTCAATTCAGAATTATCCTGCGGTAAATATGATTTTGGCAGGATTTTCCATTCTTTTGTTTCGTAATTTTTGTTTTGGTTGCAAACCAGCATAATTTGACATGGAATGGGAACTTTAAGACTTAGTCTATCTATAATTGCAGAGTAACCAACGATATATCCCTCTTCCGGACGCTGCTTTCCATGAAAAACGGGCGTTGCTCGAGAAAAATGGGCGTTATTCTTCATTCTTAGAAAAATTAAGTGCAATGTAGGGATAAAATGAGCGCAGTGCAAGAAAAATGAGCGTTAAGTCAGTATGTGAAATAATATTGAGCGCAAAAGAATAGTATTGAATTGGGTCTGAATATCTGTTTACCACGGATTTTCATAGCTAACTAATATCCCTCTGGTTTATTTTCTTAATTTCTATGTAAAAAGCCGCGGAATGGTCTATTCAATTGATGAATTGACAAGCTATTCATTATGTCGGGCAGATGAGACAGAAATATTACAGAAAAAGGCTATCGAGATTTTGAAACTGAATCAATCCGGTTGGATTCCAGGCAAAACAACCATCCAGGCCTGTGATTGACGGAGCCCTGTATTTTTATGAAAATACAAGCGTTTGTCATTTCTCGAAAAGGAAGGATTAACATGGTTGCCCAATTCCCATACGGTAATTTCATCTTCTGAAACAGTATCATGCCAGAAGGGGGTAGTTTCCCCGTTTATGAAGACTTTGAGAATGACAGGCAGCTCACCATACCATGATTCAGAAGCCACGAATTCGCGGCTGAAGGATGCGGCCAGATGATTTCCCGGACCGGCAAGGGTTTCCAGGTATTCTGTATCGAGCGACCATCGTCTGGCGCTTTTATCGTTGGGCATACCATCGTTTATCTGGTTGTCGTGCCCCATGATGCTTGTATGGTCATACCAGGCAAAGTGCATGGGTTTTGGTCCGAAAAAACGTATGTCTCCTCCGCTTTTATCCATGGTAACCAAATGTTTGTGGATCTCACCGCCGGAACCTACATCCAAACGCATGGCAATTTTTGAACCATCAGGACTGTACATAAGGTGGATGATCTTCCATTCAGTCATTTCCTCAAAATCATCAGATGAAAAATGACTGACAATATCTTTGAATGTCAACACATCGGCAATTTCGGTTTTTTCCCGGTTTGAAATATCGTATTCATAAATGGTGTAATAACCTGTTTCTCCGGAAATGCGGGAATAGAGAATTTTGTCATCATGCGGGGCATGTCCTATACTTGAGGCAGGTATAGCCGGAATCAGCTCTTCACCCTTTAAGTTCACCACCCGTATATGCCCATCATCGTAATATGCAATGGTCTTGTTGCCGACCCACTGCGCATTCACACCATTATGATTGCCAAAATTGTGAAGTTCAGTGATTTTTTTGTGGCCGCTTAAATCGGCATTGCAGACCCATAGTTCGCCTGACAGGGGATCATGCCTTTCTCTTTGGG
>CAZOHA010000002.1:0-222610 GCA_964579515.1 uncultured Bacteroides sp.
CGGGACTCCCGGTAAAGTTTTTCAATTCGGGCGCTCGGAATTATTTCTCGCTGACTGAAATTCTGCGAATTGCAGGCGCATTGCGAAAAAACCCATCGCCATGGTAAGTGTGCTCCGAAAAATTCGTTCGCTCCGATATGAAGTCGCTTGCGAGGGGTGTTGTCATATCAGAATTATTGGGATCACCGGGATCACCGGGATTCCCTTTCTGGCATTTCACGGGGTAACAAAAATGTTCTCCAGTGAGGCAACAATCTCGTCTTAGCAGGAAAACCCCGTCCCGGAAGATGAACAGAAGAGGCTAAAAGGGGAGATGATCCAGATCCACATTCCCTCCGGTGAGAATCACCCCCACCTTACGGTTCCGGAACTCTGAAGAGGTACGGAGCAGTGCAGCCACTGCCACCGCACTGGAGGGCTCGATCACGATCTTCATTCTTTCCCAGATAAGCCGCATGGCTTCAATAATCTCCTTCTCTTCGACCCGGATGATCTTGCTGACAAATTTCTGGATAATCGGGAAATTATGATCACCCAGCTGAGTTTTCAATCCGTCGGCAATGGTCATGGGATTGATACTGGGCTGGATTTTTCCGGTCTTCAGGGAAAGATAGGCATCGTCGGCTCCGAATGGTTCGGCCCCGATGGTCTCGATATAGTAGTTCAGATGGTTCACCGCGAGGGCGGTGCCGGCCAGAAGCCCCCCTCCGCCAACGGGAGCGATCACCACATCCAGGTTCTCTACTTCGTGGACCAGTTCCCAGACGGCCGTAGCGTTGCCGAGGATCACGTCCATATCGTTGGAGGAGTGAATGAAGGTGGCAGCCGTCTCTTTCCGGTGCTGTTCGCAGACGGTCTCCCTGCTTTTCAGGGTGGGCTCGCAGAATACCATGCGTGCCCCGTAACCCTCCACTGCCTCCTTTTTGGCTGCCGGGGCGGTGTGAGGCATGACAATGATCGCTTTGGTGCCCAGGGTTCGTGCTGCCAGGGCCAGGGCGGCTGCGAAATTTCCCGACGAGTGGGTAATGACCCCGCGCGCACGCTGCTCTTCTGATAGCTGCAGGATGGCATTGGTGGCTCCCCGGATCTTGAATGCGCCCATCCGCTGAAAGTTTTCGCATTTGAAGCTGACAGAGGCACCTGTCATCCGGTCGAGGGTGGTGGAGGTAAAAACCGGAGTCTGGTGCACATGGGGTGCTATTCGCCTGACGGCCTTCTGGACATCCTTCAGTGTGGGTATCATAACCTAAATATATGGGACTTTGATCAAAAAGTAAAATCTAGAGGGAAAAGCGGTAGCGGATGGATATCCCCGCATCGAGCAGATCCAGTTCCCTGACCCGGTACACATTGAACATCGGCTTCCAGTCGAGACTGAAATTGAGGGGCAGGTCCCGGACCATGAATTCCACTCCTCCGATCACAGCCACACCGGCCGAGAATTCACCTGCCCAGTTGCCGCCGAATACACCGGC
The DNA here is from genome assembly GCA_964579515.1 of uncultured Bacteroides sp. Taxonomy (GTDB): domain Bacteria; phylum Bacteroidota; class Bacteroidia; order Bacteroidales. The sequence goes on from CAZOHA010000002.1 coordinate 1,476, forward strand.
ACCTCCGAATAGGAGCCATCTTTTGTTCTGAAACGGCTCCACATGCCATTCATAAAGCCCGTTGAGGCTGAGCCCATGACGGTTATAGTAAAGATTGGCCTCCACTGCGGTCATCTGATAGCGGAAGAATCCCTTGTAGGTGATCCCGCTGGAGTATCCGGCCCTGACCCCGGCCGCGTGTTCATAGGGCTGGGCAGCCAGTTCGATGGCGGTGAAGACTGTGATGGCAAAAATCAGCAATCCAGTTTTTCTCATTCCTGTTCGATCTTCATTCCTGTGACTTCAAATAGGGTCTCCGTATAGGAGGGAATCTTCAATCCGGCCGGAAGGCTCCCACTGTCAAGGATGGTGGTCTCCACCAGAAGCCGCTGCCTGGAAAGACATTCGAGGGGCCAGCCGGTCCTGGTATCTACCTTAATGTCATAAGTCTGGCTTCCTGACACCAGGGAACTGACCTTCCCCATCCGGGTAGTTTCCAGGAATGCGGAGTCGCTCTGAAGCATTCCCAGCCCCTGAATAATGGTACGATCGGTGTTCTGCCGGGCCAGAGTGTACCGGTTGACCATTCCCACCGGCCTGGTGTTGAAATAATAGGTGACATCGTTGGTCCAGTTGGTCATGGAAGGCAGCACCGGGTAGATGTTTACGAAAAGGCCCAGCAGGCTTTTCACGGCATTCACCCCGAAAGCCTCGGAGAGTGTTTCCCGGATCACCTGCTCCTCCGGTTGCTCCTCCCGGTCAGCACTCAGCGACCGGAAAAGTTCCTCCAGTCCTTCAATGTAGAGGAGTTGCCCCCGATGGTTTATGGAAAGCCGGAAGGGCTGAAATTCGAGGGAGTCCACCATAGCTGTCAGTTTCGGATTCCTTCCGGATTCCGACGAGATCTCCAGACCCATCCCCGGCGCCAGTAACGACAACATCAGATCGCCATAGTTCACCGTCATATGGCAGATGTCTTCTGATGTGATCGAATCCACCATGAAAAGGAGGGAGGCCCTGCTGGAGAGGCTGATCTGATCACTGTAAATTGATTCGGATTCGGTCTCCTGCTGGAGTTCGAACCTGAGCCGGTAGGTTTCCCCGGATTCAAGTCTGAACGAGAGATTCTGCAATTGTGCCTGGAGCGGCAGGCCTGTCAGCAGGCAACATAGCCATATGATATGGAACAGACGGGCCTTCATGCCTGTAAAAATAGAAATAAATGCAGATATAGATTTTGTTATTCGAATCACAATGTGTAAGTTTGCAACCACTGAGAAACTGGTGAGACTGGTTTCAAGGGTTCAGGTAACATCTGATCCGGAGGAAGTTCTGAAGGGAAAGAGCCATCCAGCTTACTCTTGTACCGCATTGCTTTCATCGGGTCGTTCATCGGAACAGCTATGATTTACGATCCACAGAAATATGCCATTGAGGACCGGCCAATGGTCCCGTTCATTTCGGAAAAGGAGATCGAAGAGATCCTTGCCGGAACCGAGCCCGAACCATCCAGAGTGCGGGAGCTCATTGCCAAGTCGCTCAGCAAGCAGCGTCTATCCATGCAGGAGACCGCCGTGCTGCTGAACGCCACCGATCCGGGGCTGGTGGAAGAGATCAAGGAGGGGGCCAGGCAGCTGAAGGAATCGGTTTACGGAAAGCGGATCGTGTTGTTCGCACCGCTCTATGTGGGTAATTACTGTGTGAATAATTGCGAATACTGCGGTTTCCGGGTCTCGAACAGGGATCAGAAGCGTTCCACCCTTTCCAGGGAAGAGTTGATCAAAGAGGTGGAGATGCTGGAGGAGATGGGGCAGAAGAGGTTGATCCTGGTCTACGGGGAGCATCCGAAATACAATGCCGATTTCATTGCCGATACCGTGCGTACGGTTTACCAGGTGAAGAAAGGGAACGGGGAGATCCGGCGCGTCAATATCAATGCCGCTCCGCTCGATATCGAAGGATACCGCAAGGTCCATGAGGCGGGGATCGGCACCTATCAGGTGTTCCAGGAAACCTATCACCGGGAGGCCTATGCCCGGAACCACCCCAGCGGAATCAAGAGAGATTACGATTGGAGGATCACCGCGCTGGACAGGGCCCAGGAGGCAGGGATCGACGATGTGGGCATCGGCGCGCTTTTCGGTCTGTACGACTGGCGATTCGAAGTGCTGGGGCTGATCAGGCATGTCAATCATTTCGAGGCGGTCTACAACGTGGGTCCGCACACCATTTCTTTCCCCAGGCTGAAACGGGCCTCCAACGTGAATGATGATCCCAGATGGGCTGTAAGCGATGAAGATTTCACCCGGATGGTGGCTATTTTGCGGCTGGCAGTGCCCTATACGGGGCTGATCCTGACCGCCAGGGAGCCTGCACAGATCAGGGACGAGATCCTCGGCTTCGGGGTTTCCCAGATCGACGGGGGAACCAGGATCGAGCTGAAATCCTATTCCGGAGGGAAAGCGGAACAGGATATCCACGCCGAACAGTTCGAGATCAACGACAACCGGTCGCTGGCCGAGGTGATGGATGAACTGATCCAGAAGGAGTATCTTCCTTCATTTTGTACGGCCTGTTACCGGGCCGGACGGACAGGGGAACATTTCATGGAGTTTTCAGTCCCCGGTTTCATCAAAAGGTACTGCACGCCCAACGCCATGCTCACACTGGCCGAATACCTGGAGGACTATGCCCTGAATGGTACCCGGGAGAAGGGTTACGACCTGATAAGAAGGAACCTGGAGGAGATGGAGGACAACGGATTCAAGGCCAGGTTGAAAGATCGTCTCGAGCGGGTGAAACTGGGAGAGAGGGATCTCTATTTTTAGACACCGCTTAATCTCCGATACGTTCACCATATAGAGTGTATTTTTTTATTTTTTTGGTGTACGTCATCCATCTTTTTGGCAGGATCATCTATTATCTTTGGAGGACGATATCACATCCCCCATGCAAACTCCTTCCAAGAATTCCTTCGGTACCGCCCCGGTATTTTTTACGGCCATAGCCACAATCCTGGGCGCCATACTTTTCCTGAGGTTCGGATTCGCAGTGGGCACCCTTGGATTCTGGGGGGTCATCGGAGTGATCCTGCTGGGACACCTGGTGACTATTCCCACTGCCCTGGCCATTTCTGAGATCGCCACCAACAAAAGGGTGGAGGGAGGCGGGGAGTATTTTATCATTTCCCGCTCCTTCGGCATGAACATCGGCGCTACCATCGGGTTTGCCCTTTTCATTTCCCAGGCGATCAGCGTGGCTTTCTATATCATCGCCTTCACCGAGGCATTCGAGTTCTTTTTCAGATGGGTCGGCGACCGATGGGCGATCCATCTCCCCCGGCAGGTGATCAGTATCCCGGCGATGATCGCTCTTTCGGTCCTGATACTGAGGCAGGGGTCCGCCGTGGGAATGAAAACCCTTTACGTGGTGGTGGCCATCCTGGTGATCTCACTGGTTCTGTTTTTTCTGGGGAATACCACCTACGGGGAAACGGAGCCTTTTTCCATACTCACTGCTGAACGGGGCGATATGGGAGAGTTCTTCACTGTCTTTGCCATCATTTTCCCTGCATTCACCGGAATGACGGCCGGAGTTGGGCTTTCAGGGGATCTGAAAAAACCGGGCAGGTCGATCCCCCTGGGAACTGTTCTGGCCACCTTCACAGGGATGGTGGTCTATTTCTTCATTGTCTACAAGCTGGCATCATCGGCCAGTCTGGATACACTGGCCGATCCCGCCAATCAGCTGGTCATGGGCGATATCGCCATTGCCGGAGCAATCGTCATTCCCCTGGGCCTGGCCGCCTCCACGTTCTCCTCGGCCATCGGGTCCATCCTGGTGGCTCCCCGTACCCTTCAGGCCCTGGCCGGCGACCGCTCCTTCCCTTCGGCCTGGCTGAATGCATTTCTGAAAAAGGGGAGAGGTGACTCCAACGAGCCTTTCAATGCCACCCTGGTGACGGTGGTCATCGCGCTGGTCTTTGTCATCATCGGTGATGTGAACAAGGTTGCAGGCATCATCAGTATGTTTTTCATGGTGACCTACGGATCACTCTGCCTGATCTCCTTCCTGCACCACTTCGGATCGGCCCCTTCCTACCGGCCCTCCTTCCGCTCCAGATGGTACCTCTCTTTGCTGGGATTTCTGGCATCCATCTGGGTCATGTTCAAGATCAACGGTTTGTTTGCGGTTCTGGCCATCGTGATCATGGCGCTGCTTTACCTCTATGTGAACCGTGCCCACCGGAACCGGAAAGGGCTGGTATCCATATTCACCAATGCATTGTTCCAGCTGAACCGCAGCCTGCAGGTGTACCTGCAGCAGACCCGGAAATCGGGGAGTTCTTCCGACTGGAGGCCCAGTGCTATCTGTATCTCCAGGGATTCCTTCAAGCGCCACGGTGCTTACCAGCTGCTGAACTGGATCAGCTACAAATATGGTTTCGGCACCTACATCCACCTGATCGAGGATTACTATTCACGTGCCAGCAGGTCCAGGGCGGAGGAGGAGCTGGAGAAACTGATTCTCAGTTTCAAGGGCAAAAACAGCCAGGTATACCTGGATACCATGATCTCGCCCTCCTACACCTCGGCAGTGGCTCAGGCCATCCAGCTGCCGGGGATTTCGGGGATGGAGAACAATATGGTCCTGTTCGAGTACGACCGGGAGCATCCCGACAACCTGAAAGAGGTGGTGGAGAATTTCTCCCTGGTCAATGCGGGCCGGTTCGACGTCTGCATCTACGGCAGCTCGAAACGCACCCTGAACTTCCGGAATGGAATCCATGTCTGGATACGGAGCAGTGATTATGAGAACTCGCACCTGATGATCCTGCTGAGCTTCATTATCCAGGGGCATCCCAGCTGGAGCAAATCGGAGATCTCGGTCTTCGACATCTGTAAAAAAGGGGAGGAAGAGAAGGTTCAGGAGAGCCTCTCCGAGCTGGTCCGCACCGGCAGGCTCCCGATCACCTCCAAGAATATCCAGGTGATGACCGAAACCCCCGACCTCCATTCAAGGTCGCTGATCAACCGGCACTCGGCCTTTGCCGGTCTGACCATCATCGGGTTCCACAGCGAGATGATGCGCCATGAGGGAACCCGGGTTTTCGACGGTTATGATGAGCTGGGGAATATCCTGTTTGTCAATTCCCACAGCCAGAAGGAGATCGGATAGCCCTATGGTCCGTCTAAAAGATTTTCCGGAAATGTGCCCGGCCTGGCATAGGGGAAAGCGGCCAGCCTGTGAACGCCATGGTACTGGTTGAGCCCGGAAATACTGACCGTCTCCATCCGGTTCAGGTCGAGCTGGCCGTCGGGGCCCACCGATTCTCCGGGAAGGTAAATCGATTCGATGGAGCCTACCACCAGCAACGTGTTGCTCTCTTCGATCTCATAGGTGCGCAGATAGCGGACCGCCATTTTCAGCCGGCTCTCCTCAACGAAGGGTGCCTGGAAGCCTCCCAGGTACTCTTCGGTCAGACCGGCCATCTGGAACTCCGATTCCTCCGGTGCAAATTTTGCGGAGGTATAATGGGCCCTGTCGATGAACTCCCGGTGCACATGGTTGATGGTGAAGTACCCGGTTGCGGTCAGGTTGGCGTAGGTATCCCGGGGGACGGTGGTGGGGCGTTGCATGAAGCCGATGGTGGCGGGGGAGGAGCTGAGGTGCAGCACCGAACTGACGATGGCCAGGTTGGGGGCCCCATGGGCGGAACGGGTACCGATCAGGTTGGCGGGTTTGTATCCCGGAAGGCTGTTGACCAGATTGAGCCGGTGGACCCGTTCCATTCCTTCCAGCTCTTTTTTGGTGATGTGGCGCAGGTTCATCAGAAATCGGTATTTTAATAATGATACGAATTATAAGGCAATTGTAAGCCATTTTCCGGAGGAACCGCGACCCCCTCTCCAAGCTCAGTGAATCAGGATGCATTGCTCATCCGCCGGCGGAAATGCAGAGAATCCCCCCACTCTCCGTACCCGATTTCGCTGTCGGTCAGCTGAACCCGCACATCCAGGCAGTTCAGACACTCCTCGGGCTCTTCGTCCACACAGGGCTTGTTTTCGTAGAGGGCATAATCGTTCCGGAACTTTCCGGGGGTGATATTGGGCATGATGATGTTGGCACCCGCCCTGACCGCTTTTTCACGCCCCAGCGGATCGATGGCCTGCAGTGCGGTGGCAGCAGCAATGTTAATATCCCTCATCAGGATCCTCAGGGCGGCGATCATTTTCAGGGCCATGGAGAATCGTTCGGTGATGGGCCATAGCCTGTCGCGGTACTGGAACAGAGGGGTATCGGCATGTTCGATGTAGGGGCCCATCCCCACCATATCCACATCAAACCCGTGCATGAAAAGCAGGTCATCGGCCAGGTGACCGGCATCCTGGAAGGGGAGCCCGATCATCACGCCCGTCCCTGTCTGATATCCGATGGAACGTAAGCTCTCCAGGCAGCGGAGGCGCCTTTCGTAGTTGTGGAGGGCGTTGGCCGGGTGGTAGAGCCGGTAGAGTTCCTCACTGGAAGTTTCGATTCTCAGCAGGTAGCGGTGCGCACCGGCCTCGAACCACCTCCGGTAGGTCTCCATTTCCTGTTCGCCCAGCGAAAGGGTGATCCCCAGTTCCCCGTTGGAAAGCTTCTTGATCTCCCTCAGAAGCCGTTCCACCCGTTCAGTAAATCCCGGCGATTCCAGCTCCCCCGACTGCATGACGAATGAACCGTATCTCTTTTCATGGGCGAATCTGGCCGCCTCCAGGATCTGCTCATCGGTCAGATTGTAGCGACGCGCATTTCTGTTGGATTTCCTGATCCCGCAGTAGTAGCAATCCTTCCCGCAGATATTGGAGAATTCGACCAGTCCCCTGAAATGGACCTTGTTGCCCACCTCTTTCCGTTTTACCTCCAGGGCTTTCCGGAAAAGGCGCTCTTTATCCTCCCCCTGTGCCTGGAGGAGGGTGATCAGATCATCCCGGCTGAGAGGAGCATTATTTTCAAGTATATCTTCGATCCGGCTCAATGTTCAATGATCTTTTTTCGGGATTATAGATAGGTGGAGGCTCCCTCGTCCATTTTCACGAAGGGAGCGACGGCCCGGTCGTAGATTCCGTGCATGTAGGCAATGGCCATTCCGTAGTTGGTAACGGGAATTCCGTTATCTATGGCGGGTTTCAGTCTGTTTATCAATTGTTTGCGGGTGATCATGCAGCCGCCGCACTGGATCACCATGCTGTAATCGGTGATCTCTCCGGGGATCCGGTCGAGACCCGCCACCACCTGGAATTCCAGATCCTTACCGGTGAACTGGGAGAGCCAGCGGGGGATCTTCACCCTGCCGATATCATCGCACGAGACATGGTGGGTGCACGATTCCAGAATCAGGATCCGGTCGCCGTTTTTCAGCTCCGAGAGATGCGGAGTTCCCTGCAGATAGCTTTCGAAGTCCCCTTTGTACCTGGCCAGCACCGTACTGAAGCTGGTCAGCGGAATATCGTCGGGTATGGAGGCGTCGGCCTTCTTAAACACCTGACTGTCGGTAATGGCCAGTGCGGGCCGGGGCTGCAGCCGCTTCAACAGGGTATCGATCTCCCTTTCCTTGACCACCACTGCAATCGCATCATTGTCCAGGATATCACGGATGGCCTGCACCTGGGGAAGGATCAGCCTGCCCTCGGGGGCCTCTTCATCGATGGGAGTGATCAGCAGCACCAGGTCGCCCTGGGAGATGATATCCCCCACCAGGGATTTGGAGAGGTAAGCCGAATCGGGGATGGCACCCCTTATCAGCAGGATAAGCTCTTCCAGCCTCTCCGGGTGGAGAGCGGAAAATTCGAATATCTCTCTCCCTGCACTTCTCCTGATCGACTCGGCGGTTCCGGTCCGCAGCGGTTCCAGGTCCGACTTGTTGTGGACCAGCAGACAGGGGACCTCCCACTTTTCAAGCTGACCGATGATCTGTTCTTCCTCCTGATCGAAACGGTTGTGGGCCAGGACAACGATTCCCAGGTCGATGGTCCGGACGACCTCCCTGGTCCTGGCCACCCGCTTTTTGCCCAATTCACCGGTATCGTCGGTGCCGGCCGTATCGATCATGACGGCCGGACCGATCCCGGTGATCTCGATCGATTTCTTCACCGGGTCGGTGGTGGTTCCGGGCGTAGCGGAAACGATGGCCACCTCCTGGCCGGCCAGGGCATTGATCAGGGTGGATTTCCCGTTGTTCCGTCTGCCGAAGATCCCGATATGTGGTTTCGCGTCTCTCCCCCTCATCTACAACTCCTTTATCTCCCTCATGGTAAACCCTTTCTTCAACAGCTGGTCCGGTTCCATCAGCCGCTCCATCCGTTCCGGATCAATGATCTCCAGGCTCCGGTTGGCGGTGAAAATATCCTCTTCCTCGTTTTTCATCCTCTCTGCCAGTTCTGACGCGCGGTGATAGCCTACCAGGGGCGAGAGGGAGGTGGTCACCGCAGGACTCATGAAGAGCCTTTTCCTGGCCAGTATTGTGTTAACTTTCAATCCCTTCCACATGCCCTCCCTCATGGCCTGGTTCATACTGATCATCAGCTTGAGAGTTTCGATCACGGCTATTCCGATTTCCGGGAGGTAGGCATTCAGATCCAGACAGCCCTGTGCCGCCAGGGAGCTGATCTTCTGGTCATTGGCGTAGATCCGGTGGGCCGAGGTGATGATAAATTCGGCCGAAACCGGGTTGATCTTCCCCGGCATGATGGAACTGCCCACCTGCCTTGCGGGCAGCGTGATCTCCCCACTGCCTGCTGAAGAGGCCAGCAACCTCAGGTCGGAGGCGATCTTCTCCAGATTAACGGCATGTGTTTTGAGGATGGCGTGGACCTCTACCCAACGGTCGAGATTGGCGGTGGCATCGGCCAGATTCTCTCCCTGGGTGACGGGCAGTGAAGTCAGTTTTTTCAGTACCGGCACCACCTCCATAATGTAAAACCGGGGCAGGGAGATCCCGGTGCCGATGGCTCCTCCGCCCAGGTTGACCACTTTGATCCTCTCAAAGGCTTTGGAAACCCTCCACCAGTCGCGTGAGAGAGCCTCACTGTAGGTGCTGAAAAGTTGTCCGAATGTGGAGGGGACCGCCTCCTGCATCTGCGTATACCCCAGCCTCAGCGATTGACGGTGACTGCTTTCCAGCTGCTCGCAACGTGCCCGGTGCCCGTTGATCTCATCCTCCAGCTGATTCAGCAGCAGCATGGCGGCCACGGTCAGGGCAGTGGGGATCACATCATTGGTCGACTGAAACAGGTTGGCCGTCTCGATGGGATCGATCACTTCGTATTCGCCCGGCTTCCGGTCCAGAGACCTCAGTGCGGCATTGGCTATGATCTCATTGACATTGAGGTTAATGCTGGTGCCTGCACCTCCCTGGGTGGCCGGTACGATGAACTGGTCGTAATGTGAACCGGAGGAAACCTCCGTGGCGGCTGCCTCCAGCGCCCCCAGCACCTTTTCATCAGGGATCCTCAGATGTCCGGTCAGCTCGGGATACTCTTTCTGGATGGCCCTCCCCAGTTTCCGGATGGTCCGGTAGCATGCCAGCTTGACCAGGCCGGTGGCCCTGTACCATTCCACCGGGAAGGGAGAGGGGTGGGGGAAATTCTCCCGGGCACGGAATGAGTGGATCCCGTACAAGGCGTCGGATGGTACGGATACCTCGCCCAGAAAGTCACGTTCGGTTCTCATGGTCCAGATATTCCCACAAAAATAGCGGAATAATGTGAGAATTTACTCTTCCATGAGTTTATCGAGCATATCGCTCATGTCTTCCGACTTGACCTTATAGAAAAGTTTGACCAGGCGGGAGCAGACAGCCACCATATTCTTGCTGGAAAGAAGAATGGTCAGAATCAACTCGCTGTTCTTTCCGCTGAGTTTCCGGGAGGTAGCCAGGGAGATCTGGCTCGAGATCCCTTTTTCAATATGATTGATCAGTACCTTGCGCGATTTTTTAAAACTCTTGTAATCCTCTTCGCTGATGGCATCCAGACGCAGTTTTTCCAGGATCTGGTCCATAAACCTGGTGATCTCCTCCCGGATCGAAATGAGCAGATCCAACTGTTCCGGCAACAGGTCCGGGTGCATATTGGTGAGGTGCCTTTCACTGAAGCGGATGATATTTCCAAGGGCATAGAGCAGATCGTCCTCCAGGTCATACACCAGCATCAGCACCTTGCCACCCTCCTGGTACTCCTCGGGCACCCCTTTGATCTGCTGGGTGAGCTTCACTTTGTAAAGGTCGTTGGTGGACTCCACGTCGTCGAGCAGGCCGTTGATCTGTCTCAGGGTTCGCCTGTCTTCCGCCACCAGCGCATCCAGTACCCGGCCGTAAATTGTATCGATCCGCTCCAGTATGGTGGAGAGCTTCTCGCGGACTTCGCCCTCGATCTCGAAGAAATCGGTCTTGAACCACTTATCGGCCAGTTCCAGGTTCACCTCCTCTTTGTAGCGGTGATGCCGGTAAAAGATCTGGCTCCGGAAGATCAGGAAAATGGCCAGCAGGACCAGCACGGCCAGGGCGTACACCTTAAAACCGATCAGCAGGGAGGCAAAGATGATGGAGACCGTCAGGGCGACAATGGCCGTCAGGAACCATCCGCCGATCACCGTCAGCATCCCGGAAACCCGGTATACTGCACTTCCACGGTCCCATGCCCGGTCGGCCAGGGAGGAGCCCATCAATACCATAAAGGTAACAAAGGTGGTCGAGAGAGGAAGCTTGAAGGAGGTGGCCAGCAGGATGATCCCCGCGGCTACGATCAGATTCACCGACGCCCTTACCAGGTCGAAGGCCGGTCTGTCCATGGGATCATCCGATTCGGCCGGATGGGTGTTCACAAATCGGAGAGCGATCCACTCCCTGGCTCGCTGCGGCAGGATCGAACTCATCCCTGTGCTGAGCGACATGGCACCTTTTACTATCCCCCGTGAAATGGCGTTGGACTGGAACCGCTCGGCTCCTTCATCCTGACGGCCCAGGCTTACTGAGGTTTGCACCACTGATCGCGCTTTTTTGGAGAACCACAGAGTGACAGCCATGATGATCCCCGCTCCCAGCAGAAATATCTGTTTGGTCTGGACCGGCCTGGAGAGAGCCTCCATGGTATACTCACCGGCCGGGATCCCGGAGGATTTCCAGGCCATGAATGAATCATAGCTGGCGATCGGCACCCCCACGAAATTGACCAGGTCGTTGCTGGCGAAGGCCATGGCCAGTGCAAAGGTCCCCAGCAGGGTGACAAATCGGTATACGCTGAACTGTTTATTCCTGCTGATCAGGATCTGAAAAAGAATAAAGGAGACCGAAAATCCGGCCAGGCTGATCCAGCCGGCCCTGGATTTGATGATTGCCAGGTTTTCGGGTTCGATAAAGGGAATCCCCTGCAAACCCTTTACCACCATGAAATCGAGGATCAGGGCCACCGAAGCGGCACCGAAAACCGATCCGAAGCTCCTCATGGTCTTCCGGTAATCGAAGGAGACGATCACCCGGGTGATGTACTGAACGAACCACCCCAGCACAAAGGCCACCACTACCGAAAGGAAGATCCCGGCTATGATCAGCAGGGCCCGGCTGCCGTTGATGTAATGTCCCCATTCACTGACTGAATGGCCGTTGTCCAGGGTGGCGAAGAAGGAGATGGCCAGAGCGGAACCGAGCAGTTCGAATACGATCGATACCGTGGTGGAAGTGGGCAGGGCAATAGTATTGTAAAAATCCAGCAGGATAATATCGGTGAGCATGACCGCCGCGAAGAGGAACATGATCTGTTCAATGGTGAAGAACTGCGGATTGAATACCCCTCTTCGGGCCACCTCCATCATCCCGCTGGAAAAGACCGAGCCGAACAGGATGCCGACGGTGGCAATGATCAAGATCATACGGAGGCTGCCGGCCCGGGCGCCGATGGCGGAGTTGAGGAAATTGACAGCGTCATTGCTGACACCCACCACCAGGTCGGTTGCAGCGGTGAGAAACATGATAATGACAATGGCGAGAAAAAGGGGCTCCATAGTTGAGGCGGAGTTTGGGCCGCAATTTACTGCCGGCAGGAACGGGAAATGTTAATTAATAATTAATTTAAGGTTAGGCCAGTGTAAACACGGGTTCAATCGACGATCGGCCAGTCCACCCTTCCATACCGGAAATCGAACATCCTGTCGATCTGATCCCTGGTATTTCTCGGGGTGGAGAGCGGGGGAAGCTGTTCCTGCCCGAAGAACCCCACATCGAGGGTTTCCATGCCGGTGGTTACCTCCAGGTTTTCCGGGATACCCTCCATGAAGATCTTATAGGTATAGAAAAGGTCTTCGGGGTGGGGATGGCATTTTTTGTCGAACAGAGCCAGCAGCCGGCCGGCAGTAACGCGGATACCCGCTTCTTCAAATGCTTCTTTCTCGGCTACTTCAGTGGGGGAGTACCCCACATCGCACCAGCCCCCGGGAAGGGACCAGCAGGAGTCGACCCGTTCCTTCACCATCAAAATCTGATCCCGGTCGTTGAAGATCACGCAGCGCACATCGATCTTGGGAGTCCGGTAACCATACCTTTCGGTAGTGACCACCCGGATGGTTTCATGGGACATGCCGGTCAAAAGCGAGATCATTCTGACCGCAATCTCCTCCAGATCGGAGTAGCGATCCTGGTCGTAATCACTTTCAGTGTAGTGGAGGCCGTTCTCGGCAATTGCCTGCACTCTCTTGGCCAGCATCAGGATTTCATTTGTATCGTTCATGCGAAAATGTTAAGATGAGCGGAACAGGACAATAAATGTAACAAAAATGGTAACTTGAGGTTTTAATGCTCATATGATGAAGAAAGGAAGATTTACTTACCCCGTTCTCGTTTCCGCGTTCCTGTCGCTAGGCATTCTGGCCGGCTGCGGCAGCCCCGGACCAACCAAAACAGAGTTGCAGCCTGATCCCGATAACGGAGGGTTGATGCTTCCACCTGGTTTTGCTGCCATCAGGGTGGTGGAGGAACTGGGGCCCGCACGGCATCTGGAGGTATCGGAGAATGGAGATATTTATGTGGCGTTGCGCCGGATAACCGGGGGCGGAGGTATTGCCCTGGTGCAGGATACCACGGGAAACGGGCGTTCCGACAAGATCACCTATTTCGGATCCCTGGCCGGTACCGGGATCAAGCTCCGGGGATCGTTCCTCTATTTCGGGAGCGATACGGCGGTTGTCCGGTACCCCATGATTCCCGGATCACCTCTCCCGGAGGAGAATTACGAGATCATTGCCTCCGGCTTTCCCGATGAATCCCAGCACGCGGCGAAACCATTCGATTTTGATCCGCAGGGGAATATGTATGTAACAGTCGGTGCACCCTCCAATGCATGCATGGAACAGATGAGGACCAAAGGATCACCCGGAATGGATCCCTGTCCGATACTGCGGTATGCAGGCGGGATCTGGCGCTTCGATGCCGATACTCCCGGCCAGGATCAACTCAGCGACGGATACAGGTATTCTACGGGGATCCGTCACGCTGTGGCCATCCGCTGGAATGACCTGATTAACCGCCTCTACGTGGTGCAGCACGGAAGGGATCAGCTGCACCAGTTTTTTCCGGAACTTTATGACCAGCAAGCCAGTGCTGAACTGCCCGCCGAAGAGTTCCTGATGTTGTCGGACGGAGCCGATTTCGGATGGCCCTACTGTTATTACGATCAGTTCAGGGAGAAGAAAGTTCTCGCCCCGGAATACGGGGGTGACGGGGAAAAGGTGGGACGCTGCAGCGAGAAGACCGATCCGGTCATGGCTTTCCCGGGTCATATCGCCCCCAATGACCTGCTGTTCTATGACGGAGATCAGTTTCCTGAAAGATATCGGGGCGGCGCGTTCATTGCCTTTCACGGTTCATGGAACAGGGCGCCTCTGCCGCAGGAGGGATACAATGTGGTTTTCGTACCCATGGAGGGTGAGCTTCCCTCGGGCGACTGGGAAGTGTTCGCTGACGGATTCACCGGGCTTGAGGAGATTTACAATCCCGGCGATGCCGAGCATCGTCCCATGGGCCTGGCCACCGGCCCTGACGGTTCACTCTATATTTCCGACTCACGCAAGGGGACCATCTGGAGGGTCATCTATACGGGCGAGGAGCAGCTGATGCCGGCCACCGCCCGTGAGCAGGAACCCGAGGCAGTGCTGGCCGATCATCCGGGCAAGAAAGTATATGACATGGCCTGTCTCCCCTGTCACCAGGCCGACGGGAACGGCGTTCCCGGCATGCATCCGCCTCTCAGACAAACCGATTGGGTGACCGGTGACAAGGAGCGGCTGATCCGGATCGTCGTGGAGGGTATGGAGGGGGAGATCGAGGTGCACGGCCAGGTCTACAACTCCATTATGGCGCCGCTGGCACACCTCTCTCCACGGGAGATCGCCGATGTGTTGACCTACGTCCGGAGCTCCTTTGGGAACAATGCCCCGGAGGTGACCGAGGAGGAGGTGTCAGAGGTGTTGAACAGCCTGTAGAAGGAGCGCTTATTCTCGCTATCTTTGTCCCATGGCAATCGAGAAGATGAAAGTGGAGCTGAGGGGAAGGAAGCGGCTGCCTTCCTGGATGCGGATGAAAATGCCCGGGGGAGACCGGTATTTGAAAGTGAAGGAACAGGTAGCCGCTCACGGTCTGCATACCATCTGCACCAGCGGCAACTGTCCCAATATCGGTGAGTGCTGGGGTGCCGGAACCGCCACCTTTATGATCCTGGGAGAGATCTGCACCAGGTCGTGTAAGTTCTGCGCAGTGAAGACCGGAAGGCCACTGCCGGTCGATGAAGGGGAGCCGGAAAGACTGCTGGAGACCATCAGGACCATGGGGATACATCATGCGGTGATCACCTCGGTCGACCGGGATGATCTTCCCGACAAAGGAGCCGGAGCATGGGCCGATACCATACGGATACTGAAGCAGGGATTGCCGGGCCTTACCATGGAGACCCTGATCCCCGACTTTGATGCCCGGCCCGATCTGGTGGGCCGGGTGACCGGGGAGAATCCTGAAGTGGTCTCGCACAATCTGGAAACAGTGGAACGGCTCACCCCCATGATTCGATCCAGGGCCCGCTACCGCAGGAGCCTGGAGGTGATCAGCCTCATCTCGGGCGAGGGAATGGTCTCCAAATCGGGTCTGATGCTGGGTCTGGGTGAGACACCGGAAGAGGTGGTGAAAGCCATGGACGATCTGCTGGAATCGGGTTGCCAGGTACTTACCCTGGGCCAGTATCTTCAGCCCACCGTCAACCATATGCCGGTAGAGGAGTATGTTCATCCCGACCGGTTTGAATCGTTGCGGGAAGTTGCTCTGGAAAAGGGTTTCCGTGCGGTGGAATCGAGTCCCCTGGTAAGATCCTCCTACCATGCCGAAAAACACAGCCGTATTCAACCGGAGCCCTCCCATGGAGAATAGGATTGTATTTGAGGACCTCGGTCTGATCGATTATATGGAAGCCTGGGACCTGCAGGAGGAGCGATTCAACGCCCTGGTGGAGTATAAGCGCAATTTCCCCGGGAGGGACCGGGAGAGTGCAGCCGTAAATCAGGAGCCGGTGGAGCCGCCCACCCAATACCTGTTGTTTTGTGAACACCCCCATGTGTATACACTGGGAAAAAGTGGAGATGAGATGAACCTCCTGATCCATAAGGAGTTTTTAAAAAAGATAGAGGCCACCTATTATAAAACTAACCGGGGAGGTGATATCACTTATCACGGCCCGGGACAGATAGTGGGTTACCCGATCCTCGACCTGGATTCGCTGGGACTGGGACTTAAAGAGTATATCTCTGTCCTTGAGCAATCGATCATCGACCTTCTGGAACAGTACGGGATCTCCTCCGCGCGTCTGGAGGGAGCCACCGGGGTATGGCTGGATGCGGATCATCCTGTCAAAGCAAGAAAGATCTGTGCCATCGGGGTCCGCTCGAGCAGGTATGTGACCATGCACGGGTTTGCCCTTAACGTCGCGACCGACCTGGACTATTTCAGTTACATCAATCCCTGCGGATTCGATACCCGTGGTGTTACCTCCCTGTCGAAGGAACTGGGAGAAGAGGTGGAGATGGAAGCGGTCCGGTCACGTCTCAAAAAACTCCTTATGGAGCGGTTCCTTGCTCCAGCCGGCCCAGGAGCGTCATAGCCTCCTCCCTGGTTTCTCCGCAAACCTCCGGATCAGCCTGGAAGTCGCTGCAAACTTTGGGCCGGCCGGGATGGCCGTAAATCAGGCACCGGAAGTTATCCGAGAGGTGGATGCATCGTTCACCGCCCGGTTTGCCATCGGGCATTCCGGGGATGGGTGAGGAGATGGAGGGGGCGATACAGCATGCTCCGCATCCGGGTCTGCACTTCATTCTGACCATGGAGTCATCCCTTCAACGTTTTGAGAAATTCGTCGATTTTCCGGGCGGTGCGCCTTCCCGAGGCAATGGCGGTGACCACCAGGCTCGCACCATTGACTGCGTCGCCGGTGGCGAAAACCTTATCGGCGTTGGTGGCCATCCGGCTGTCCACCTGGATATTCCGCCTGCTGTTCAGGTCAAGTGCCAGTTCACTGACCAGGCCTTCATGGACCGGATGCAGAAATCCCATGGAAAGCAGGATCAGGTCGGCCTCGATCTGCTGCCGGGATCCCTCCACCGGGTTCATCAGGAACTGTCCGTCGACCCGTTCCCAGGTGACCTCTTCCACCTCGGCATGGGAAACCCTTTGCTGGTTTCCGATAAACCGCACGGTGGCGAGGCTCCACATCCGGTCGCATCCCTCCTCGTGTGAGGTGGAGGTCTTCAGTGTTTTCCCCCAGTAGGGCCATGGGTTGTCGGGGGCCCGTTCTGCAGGGGGCCTGGGCATGATCTCGATCTGAGTCACTTTTTCCGCTCCCTGCCTGATAGCGGTCCCCACGCAGTCGGAGCCGGTGTCGCCTCCGCCGATCACCAGCACCTTTCTCCCTTCGGCCGTGATCCGGTTATCATAGGATACGTAGGCTCCGGCATTGACCCTGTTCTGCTGGGTCAGATACTCCATGGCGAAATGGATACCATCCAGCTGGCGGCCCTCCACCTGCAGATCCCGGGGTTTCATGGCACCGATGGCCAGGCAGACTGCATCGTACTTCTCCAGCAACTCCTTTCCGGTGATGTCGGTTCCCACCTCCACACCCGAACGGACCTCCAGTCCCTCGGCGATCATGATCTCCAGCCGCCGGTCGATGGTGCTCTTGTTAAGCTTGAAATCGGGAATCCCGAATCTCAGAAGCCCTCCGATCCTCTCATCTTTCTCGTAAAGTGTCACATGATGTCCGGCCCTGTTCAGCTGGTCGGCGGCTGCCATACCGGCAGGACCGCTGCCGATCACCGCCACCTTACGGCCGGACCTTACTGCCGGAGGCTGCGGCCGGATATACCCTTCCGCAAATGCCTTTTCCACGATGGCCACTTCGTTCTCCCGGATGGTAACCGGTTCCCCTTCGATGTTGAGCACACAGGAGTGCTCGCAGGGGGCCGGACAGATCCTGCCGGTGAATTCAGGGAAATTATTGGTGAAGTGGAGGCGGTCACTGGCCCCTTTCCAGTCGCCCCGGTACAACAGATCGTTCCACTCGGGAATCAGGTTATCGACCGGACAGCCCCAGTGGCAGAAAGGGATGCCACAGTCCATGCATCTGGCGGCCTGCAGCATCCGGTCCTCCGAATTAAGGACCTGCTCTACCTCGCTGTAATCCCTGATACGTTCGTAAACCGGCCTGTTCCCTGCCGGTTTCATTTTTATCTTCATGAATCCTTTTGGATCTGCCATCGCTCTTCCGTTAAATGTCTCCGATCATCTCCACATCCTTCTCAACCCTGGCCAGCTTCTTGCGGATCTCTTCCAGTTGGAGCTCCTTCATAACCTTCTTATATTCATAGGGTATCACCTTGATGAACCGCTCCAGGTAGTGATCAGGATCACTGAGGACCTTTTCGGCCACTTTGCTTCCGGTATATTCGAAATGCCTGGATATCAATTCGATGAGTTCTTTTCTGTCATTCACATCCTCCACCAGGGAGAGTTCCACCATTCCCATATTGCAGTAATAGTCGAATTCGCCCTCCTCATCCAGTACATAGGCGATCCCGCCACTCATGCCCGCGGCGAAGTTCCTTCCCGTCCGGCCCAGGACCACCACACGTCCTCCGGTCATATACTCACAGCAGTGATCTCCCACACCCTCCACCACGGCGATGGCGCCGCTGTTGCGGACCCCGAACCGTTCTCCCGCCACACCGGAAATGAAGATCTCCCCGCCGGTTGCTCCGTAGAGTACCGTATTACCGATGATAATGTTTTTATCCGGCTCGAAGGTCGAGCCCTCGGGCGGGACCACGATGATGCGTCCTCCGGCAAGGCCCTTTCCCAGGTAATCGTTGGTGTCCCCCTCCAGGTAGAATTCCACCCCGGGCACCAGGAACGCCCCGAAACTCTGTCCGGCGGAACCTGCGAACCTTGTCCGGATGGTACCTTCGGGAAGTCCCGCACTTCCGTATTTCCTGGCGATCCTTCCCGACAGCATGGCTCCGGTGGTACGGTCGGTGTTTTTTATCGGCAGATGTGTGGTTACCGGTTCCCGGTGCTCAATCGCCTTTTCCGCCAGGGCGATCAGCTGCAGGTCCAGCACATTTCCAAGCTTATGTTTCTGTGATTCTGTCCGGTGGAGGGCGTTCTTTTTCGCCGCCGGGTAAAAGGCCGTCAGATCACTCAAATCGAGGTTCCTGATCTTCCAGTGAGTAATCGATTCGTCCCTCTCCAGCAGGTCGGACCGGCCGATGATATCGCTGAAGCTGCGAAATCCCATCTCGGCCAGATACTCCCTGATCTCGCGGGCTATGAACCGGAAATAATTCACCACATGATCGGACTGGCCGCGGAATCTGGCCCTGAGTTCCGGATCCTGGGTGGCCACTCCCACCGGACAGGTATTCAAATGGCATTTCCGCATCATTACACAACCCAGGACCACCAGGGCACTGGTGGAAAATCCAAATTCTTCCGCACCCAGCAGGGCGGCCGTGAGCACATCTCTTCCAGTTTTCATCTGTCCGTCGGCCTGCAGCACCACCTTACGGCGAAGGTTGTTCATGACCAGGGTCTGCTGAGTTTCTGCCAGCCCGATCTCCAGGGGCAGACCGGCATGTTTGATGGAGGAGGTGGGACTGGCGCCCGTACCCCCCTCCGAGCCGCTGATGGTGATCAGGTCGGCAGCTGCTTTGGCCACCCCGGCCGCCACCGTTCCCACACCGGTCTCAGAGACCAGTTTCACAGAGATCTTGGCCTCCGGATTCACATTCTTCAGATCGAAGATCAGCTGCGCCAGATCTTCAATGGAGTAAATGTCGTGGTGGGGTGGCGGGGAGATTAAAGTGATGCCCGGGATGGAATACCGGGTCCTGGCTATAATCCTGTCCACCTTGTGACCCGGGAGTTGCCCTCCTTCGCCGGGCTTGGCCCCCTGGGCGATCTTGATCTGTATTTCATCGGCATTGACCAGGTACTCGGTGGTGACACCGAAGCGGCCGCTGGCCACCTGTTTGATGGCACTCCTGCGTGAATCCCCGTTCTCCATGGGTTTGAAACGTTCCGGGTCCTCACCTCCCTCGCCGGTATTGCTTCTGCCGCCGATGCGGTTCATGGCAACAGCCAGTGCTTCATGGGCATCTTTACTGATGGAACCGTACGACATGGCGCCGGTGACAAACCGTTTCATGATCTCCTCTTCCGGTTCCACCTCCCCGATCCGGATCGGATTTCTTTTATAGGTCAGCAGGCCCCTGATGAAACCGGGCCGCGCGGTTTCGCAATCGACCAGCGCGGAATACTCCTTGAACTTGCTGTAGTCATTGTTCCGTGTGCTCCATTGCAGGAGTGCCACCGATTCGGGATTCCATGCATGATGTTCCCCGTATTTCCGGTAGTGATAGACCCCTTCTGTGAGAATGGTGGCATGTACGTCCTCTTCAAACGCCTTCCGGTGGGGAATCAGCACCTCCTCGGCGATCTCCTCCAACCCGATCCCGCCGATCCGCGAAACGGTCCCTTTAAAGTATTTGTTCACCAGAGTGGGATGGAGTCCCACTGCTTCGAAGATCTGGGCTGCGCGATAACTTCTCAGGGTGCTGATTCCCATTTTCGAAAGGATTTTCAGCAACCCCTTGTTTACTGCACGGATGTAGTTTTCCTGAGCTTTTTCGAGATCCTGCTGGATAATCCGGTTTTTCACCAGCTGCTCGATCACCGCAAAGCTCATGTAGGGATTGATAATGCTTGCTCCGTACCCGAAAAGAAGGGCGAAATGCATCACCTCCCTCGGTTCGGCCGATTCCACCACGATGTCGATCTGCATCCTTTTTCTCCGGTCGATCAGGTGGTGGTGTACGGCTGAAACAGCCATGAGGGAGGGCACCGGAGCCTTCTCCCTGGAGATCCCGCGGTCGGTCAGAATGATATAGTTGTTTCCCTGATCCACCGCCTCCTCGGCCTGACGGCACATCTCTTCCAGGGCCGATTCCAGAGCTTCAGGCCCTTGTTCCGCATCGAAATGCATCGAGATGACCCTGTTGGAGAATCCTTTGTACCGGAGGTTTTTCACCACCTGGAAATAGGTGTTGTTGATCACCGGGCTGGTGAATTTGATCATCTTCACATGGTCGGGCGTTTCATCCAGCAGGTTGGTCTGAAGCGAACCCAGATAGCCGGTCAGTGTCATTACCAGCTCCTCCCGGATCGGATCGATGGCCGGGTTGGTCACCTGTGCGAAGTGCTGCCTGAAATAGTAAAACAACCGGTAGGGCTTCTTACTGAGGACCGCGGCGGGTACATCATTTCCCATGGAGCCTATGGGCTCTTTGGCACCCTCCGCCATTGGCTGAAGGATGGCATCGATATCTTCCCGGCTGTAATTGAAAGAGCCGAGGTAACGGTCATACTCTTCTCCCAGGCCGGGCGGAATGATATTACCGGTCCGGATCTTCTCCAGACTCACCATGTTTTTTTCGATCCACTGGCGGTAGGGGTGGGCCGATGCCAGCTGATGCTTCAACTCCTCATCCCGGTAGATCTTACCCTCCTGAACATCCACCAGCATGATCTTGCCGGGTTTCAGCCTGCCTTTCTCACGGATGGCTTCCGGGGGAAAGGTCTGAACACCCACCTCGGAGCCCATGACCATCAGGTCATCTTTGGTGATCACGTACCTGGAGGGCCGGAGACCGTTGCGGTCGAGCATTCCGCCGATATACCTGCCGTCGCTGAATATCAGTGATGCGGGTCCGTCCCAGGGTTCCATGAAGGTGGAGTGATACTGGTAGAAGGCTTTCAGTTCCGGGGAGATAGGATTCCGGTCGTTCCATGACTCGGGGATCAGGATCGACATGGCGTAGGGCAGAGTCTTACCGCTCATGATCAGGAACTCCAGCACATTGTCGAGTGATGCGGAATCGCTTTTTTCGGGTTCGATGACCGGGTATATTTTACCGAGCTCACCCAGCACATCGGACTTCAGTATCGATTCTCTGGCCTCCATCCAGAACCGGTTTCCCTTCACCGTGTTGATCTCCCCGTTGTGGGCCAGCATCCTGAACGGCTGTGCCAGGTCCCAGCTGGGAAAGGTGTTGGTGCTGAAACGGGAGTGGACCAGGGCGATGGCACTCTGGATCCGTTCATCCTGCAGGTCGAGGAAGTATTCACCCAGCTGTTCGGAGGTCAGCATTCCCTTATAAATAATGACCTTTGTGGACAGACTGGGCAGATAAAAGTAACTCTTCTGCTTCAGACGGGAGTCGAATACATACTTTTCGGCCCGTTTCCGGATGATATAGAGTTTCCTTTCCATCTCATCCTGCGGCAGGTCCGAACCCAGAAGGATCTGCCGGATATGGGGCTCGGCTCCTCTGGCTATGTCCCCGATGGTGCTGTTATCTCTGGGGACCTCCCTGAACCCGATCAGGTCAAGGCCTTCATCGCTGACAATCTGTGCAAGAATCTCTTCACACTGGCTGGCCTCGGCAGGGTCCCGGGGAAGAAAGACCAGCCCGGTCCCGAATTGCCCCTCCGGCGGGATGGAATAGCCCTGGATCAGGTAGAAATCCCTGGGGATCTGAATCATTACCCCCGCGCCGTCACCGGTTTTGCTGTCGGCTCCTTCGGCGCCTCTGTGGGTCATATGGATCAGTGTTTCAAGACCCCTGCGAATAATGTCGTGTGATTTTTTTCCCTTCAGGTGGGCCACAAAACCAATTCCGCAGTTATCATGCTCAAAATCAGATCTATAAAGTCCTTCTTTCGTGGGTCTTTGCATCGTCAACAGAGTTAGTGCAGGTACTGTTAATGTGAAGAAAGCCGTCCTCCAGGTTTTGGGAGAACGGCTTTCTTCAGTATCATTCTATACCATTCTCACGGGGATCGAAGGATCCTCCTGAAATATAATCCCAAAACCATGTGAGAGGGGTAATTCATGGAGGCAAATATACATAATTCTATTACGATTCAAAGCGCTTGCCTGACTTTTAGCTTATTTTTTCAACAAAATCAGGTACTCCACTTTCAAAGTGAAAGTTATAAAGAGAGGGGCTCTATCAGAAAATCCCGTTTTTGCTTTTTGGCTGTTCTCTTTTCAATGCCATTTTTGCCCGAATGGATGTTGGCAAGGAGAAACGAAAAAGGGGCTGCCCCGTATGAGACAACCCCCCCGGCCAGCCAGGTTCTCTGGCAGGCACCGCATAGATCTGCTTCAGGGTTAATTATAAGCAGATTCACCATGTTCATACACATCGAGCCCTTCCTCCTCGATTCGGCGGGTGACTCTCAGTCCGTGGGACTTCTTGAGGATGATAAATAACAGGAATCCGAGACCGAGCGCCCAGCCGGCGACGGACAGCACTCCGATCAGCTGGGATCCGAGCTGGGCTGCCCCGCCGCCGTAGAACAGTCCATTGGTGGTATCGAACAATCCCACCAGGATCGTACCCAGGGCTCCGTTCAGACCGTGCACCGATATGGCCCCCACCGGATCATCCACCTTCAGCACCTGGTCGATGAATTCCACTCCGAATACCAGCAGAATCCCTGCAAGGATACCGATGATCAGCGCTCCGCCGGGACTCACCACGTCGCAACCTGCAGTGATGGCCACCAGTCCGGCCAGCGCACCGTTCAGGGTAATGGAGAGCCCGGGTCTTTTGTATTTCATCCAGGTGACAGCCATGGCGGCTACTGCACCGCCCGCAGCGGCCAGATTGGTGGTGATGAATATGTGCGCAATGGCCGATGCGTTCTCCGTTCCTGCCGCAGCCAGCTGGGAACCCGGGTTGAAACCGAACCACCCGAACCAGAGGATGAAGACTCCCAGGGCGCCCAGGGCCAGGTTCTGTCCGGGAATGGCCTTTGCTTTTCCATCCCGTCCGTATTTACCAATCCTGGGACCGATCACCGCCGATCCTGCAAGCCCTACCCAGGCACCTACCGAGTGGACCACCGTGGATCCGGCAAAATCGTGAAAGGGTGTCTCCAGGGTCGACAACCATCCGCCGCCCCATACCCAGTGACCGGATATGGGATAGATAACGGCAGTGATGGCAATGCTGAAGATCAGATAGGCACTGAATTTGGTCCGTTCGGCCATGGCTCCGGAGACAATGGTCGCGGCAGTGGCTGCAAATACTGTCTGGAACATCAGGGACGCCTTGTCGGGCACTCCGTTCACTTCATCGCTGGAGAAAAAAAGAGAGATCTTTCCAACGAATCCGCCCACGTCCTCTCCATACATCAGGGTGTAGCCCAGGAGCCAGAAGATGATCGAACCGATGGAGAAATCCATCAGGTTCTTCATCAGGATGTTTGCTGTGTTTTTCGACCTGGTGAAGCCGGCTTCCACCAGGGCAAACCCCGGCTGCATGAACATGACCAGTACCGCGGCCACCAATATCCATATGGTATCGATCGAGATCGTGAATTCCGATACAGCTGTAGTCAATTCTTCCATGATTTCGAATTTTTTCTTTGTACAATTTGTTGTCAATCTTTGATATACAGCGATTCATCGCCCCTCTCACCGGTCCTGATCCGGATGCTTTCGTCGACGGTGGAGACGAATATTTTACCGTCACCCACCTCCCCGGTACGAGCCGATTTCAACACCGCCTCAATGGTTCTTTCCAGGTTGATGTCCCGCACGACGATCTGCAGGTAGAGCCGCTCTATGGTGCTGGTATCGTAAGCGATTCCGCGGTAGACTCTGCTTTCCCGGGCCATTCCCACTCCTCTGGCTTCCCAGAAGGAGAAGAATTCGATCCCGTTTTCATGAAGGGCCTCTTTGACCTCTTCGAACTTGGTTTTTCGAACAATTGCTTCAATCTTTTTCATGGTTTTCAGATTTTTATGGGATAGATTGTGCTCTCAGATGGTGCAGCCTTTTTGATCAGAAGGAGATCCCCACCACCACATGGAACTGTTCCTGTTCCGGGTTCAGGATCAGAGCGCCGCTCACCGGAAGCGAAAAAGAGTCTGTGATTTCGATCTCTGTGGAACTGGTGATTCCGATATTGCAGACTGCAAATTCTCCGTCGGTGGTATGCCAGCCGTCACCGGCACCCACGAATACTCCGAAATTGTCGAAGGAGTATCCCAGTTCGAAATACAAGTCTCCTCCTGATGTTCCGGCACCGCCCGCCTCGTTGATCATATAGTTGGCCCCGACCGAAAAGCCGGCGATCTCATAACCCAGGTTCACCTCCAGACCGTGTGCCCCGGTGGAATCGGAAAAATCGAAGTATTGTGTACCGGGATAGTAGTAATCGGTAAGACCGACGCTGAGTCCGAAATCGAACCCGTAGGATAGGTACAGATCGGCCTCGGCAGCCTCATTGGTGGTGAAACAGTAGGAACCCCATCCCCCAACGGTGAAGTTTCCCAGGGCCAGTTCGACATAAGGTTGGATGGCGGGGCCCGTTCCGAATTTCGATCCTCTCCAGAGATAGCTGCTCACCAGGTCTCCTCCCGCACTGAACGGGGAGGAAGAATCATCCTGTCCTTTCGTAAGGGCGGGGATTCCGATCAATGTGGCAACAAAGATGGCCACCAGGCCTCTGTGTAAATCTGTCCTCTTCATAGCTGTAAGAATTTGGGTTAGTTGAATAACAATTCGAAGCAAAAGTATGAAATTAAATTTCAAACCCTCACAAAACAGGGGGTAAATGTTCAAAAAAATATGCAAAAATATATTATACCCCTATATATATGGGGGGGGGTGTACAAAAAAATATAAAATAATAGAAAATACCCCCTTTTATTCTTTTCCTGACATGTACTCTTCCGGTTGATTTATATCACTCAATTCCCTAAATTGGAAACCGAAAATCCTCCTCTCCGATATGAAAATGAAATCTGCCCCCCTGGCAGAATGGCCTCTTTTCATTCTGCTAATCCTTGCAGCCCCATCGGTAAAAGCGCAGGAAACCGGACTTTTACTGGTGGATATCCAGCAATTCTATTTTCCAGGCGGCCAGTGGCAGCTGGAGGATCCGGAGAGTGCAGGCATGAATGCAGGTATACTGCTGGAGGAGTTCCGGAGTCACGGGCTTAAGGTCTATCATATCCGGCATAGCGTGGAAAAGGGCGGGGATTTCCATCCCTATGTGAAACCGCAGGCAGGAGAGGCGGTTATCTCCAAACAGGAGATCAATCCGTTCCTGTCGACCCGGCTGGAGGAATTACTGCGTGCCGATTCGATCGACCGGCTGGTGATTTGCGGAATGCAGACCCACCTGTGTGTGGAAGCCGCAGTAAGAGCTGCTCATGACCTGGGCTTCAGCTGCACCCTCATATCCGATGCCTGCGCCACCAGGTCACTTCAGTTCGAGGAACATATCATTCCGGCCAGGTACGTCCATTTTTCCACCCTGACAAGCCTCGCAGACGGATATGCCCGGATCATCACCACGGCTGAGCTACTTCGGGAATCTAAATCCTATTAATCCTATTCAATTGTATTATCTTTGGTCACTGATCAAAGATGAACCCCATGAATACCCTGGAACAACTGAAACAATTCACTCAGGTGGTAGCGGACACCGGCGATTTCGAAACCATGAAGAGTTACCGTCCGGTCGATGCCACCACCAATCCGTCACTGATTTATGCCGCCACCCAGAAGGAGGCCTATGCCCCCCTGGTGGATAAGGCCGTCGATTTCGGGAAAAGATCAGGAAGTGACAGTGCGCACCGTTTGACCGATGCCATGGATATGCTCTCGGTGCTGTTCGGCCTGGAGATCCTGAAGATCGTACCCCGACGGGTCTCCACCGAAGTGGATTCCCGGTTGTCATTTGACACGGATGCCACCATTGCCAAGGCAATGAAGCTGATCGGGATGTACGAGGAATTCGGCATCCCCAGGGAAAAGGTTCTGATCAAAGTGGCATCGACCTGGGAGGGTATCAATGCAGCCCGGGAACTGGAAAAGGAGGGGATTCATTGTAATCTGACTCTTCTTTTCAGCATGGCGCAGGCCATTGCCTGTGCAGAAGCGAATGTGCAGCTGATCTCCCCGTTTGTGGGAAGGATCTATGACTGGCACCGGAAAGAGCGGGGTGTGGATCATATCCCGGGCACTGAGGATCCGGGGGTTCATTCGGTGAAGAGTATTTTCAATTATTACAAGAGGTTCGGATTCAGTACCGAAGTGATGGGAGCATCATTCAGGAATACAGAGGAGATCATTGAACTGGCCGGTTGCGATCTTCTGACCATCTCCCCCCGGCTGCTGGCTGAACTGGAAGGTTCGCAGGAGAAGGTGGAGAGGAAGCTGGATCCTTCCCTGGCCCGGGAAATGGAGATCCGGAAGATTTCGCTGGATGAAAAGGAGTTTCGCTGGATGCATAATGAAGATCCGATGGCCGTGGAGAAGCTTTCGGACGGCATCCGCCGCTTCACTGCCGATCACATGAAACTGGAGGAACGGGTGGGTTCCAGAATGATTTGAAAGAAAGATGGTTAAAGAGCTAAAGGATCAGATCAGAGAGGTGCTGGAGAGAGAAGCGGATGCGATCCGTTCGATCCCCGTAACTCCCGAATATGGAAAAGTGGTGGAGCTGATCCACGAGAAGGTGCATACCAAAGGGGGAAAGGTGATTGCCAGCGGCATGGGAAAAGCCGGGCATGTGGCCAATCACGTGGCCACCACGCTCAGTTCCACCGGCACTCCCGCACTCTTTCTTCATCCCAGCGAAGCGCAGCACGGCGACCTGGGAGTGATCCGGGAGAACGATGTGCTGCTCCTTTTTTCCAACTCGGGGAAGACCAGGGAGATCCTGGAGCTGGTCGAGCTGACCCATGCCCTTCATCCGGGGATCCCGCTGGTGATCATTACCGGGAACCCGGAGGGTTCATTGGCCAGGGCCACCCAGCTGGTCCTTTTCACAGGTAATCCCCCTGAGGTTTGTCCCCTGGGACTCACGCCCACCACCTCAGCCACCACCATGGCGGTAATTGGGGATGTGCTGGTGGTTTTGATGATGAAGAGAATCCGGTTTTCTGCCCTGGATTATGCCAGAAGGCATCACGGCGGATATCTGGGAGAAAAATCAAGAAATCATCGATTATGAGAATAGAAAAAAGTGATTCATCAGCCCTGGTCATCGATATTCAGGAGAAACTGTTCCCCCATATGGTGGATAAGGAAGATTTTCTGCAGCGGACCCTGGTGCTGCTGGAAGGACTGAAGATCCTTGAGGTGCCTGTCCAGATGACCGAACAGTATCCCCGGGGGCTGGGGCCCACGCTGGAACCGGTGGCAAAGGTACTCCCCTCCCTTTCGCCCGTAGAAAAGATAGCTTTCTCCTGCTGCGATGAGCCCTCCATCCTGCTGGAACTGGAGCGCTCGGGTAAAAAAACAGTGATTATCTGCGGAATAGAGGCCCACGTCTGTGTCCTGCAAACCGTGACCGACCTGATCGCCGCGGGATTCCTTCCGGTGGTGGTGGCCGACTGCATCTCCTCCCGGCGTGCGGAGGATAAAAAGGTCGCTCTGGAACGAATGAGATCGGAAGGGGCTGTTATCACCACCAGTGAATCGATCCTGTTCGAGCTGACCAGGGCAGCGGGAAATGAGACATTCAAGGCTATTTCAAAACTGGTGAAATAGGGGGTTTCGATGCCGAAGATCTTTGCCGTAGGGGAAACCATACTCGACATTATATTCAGGGATGACCAGCCGCAGACCGCCAAGCCTGGCGGGTCCTCCTTCAACGCTGCCATCACTCTGGGAAGGCTGGGTGCCCCCATCACTTTTATCAGCGAAATGGGGAAGGACAGGGTGGGGGACCTCATTCAGAGATTCATGGAAAAAAACGGCGTGAATGCCCGTTATGTCTCCAGGTATGAGGAGGGTCAGTCGGCTGTCTCCCTGGCTTTTCTGAACGAGAAAAGCGACGCGGAGTATATGTTCTATAAGGATTATCCCTACCAGCGTCTGGAGGTCGGGTTTCCGCAGTTCACCGAGAACGACCTGCTGCTTTTCGGATCATTTTACGCCCTGAATCCCGGGATCAGGCCCAGGGTCAGGGAGCTCCTGCTGAAGGCGTCCGGTGCGGGCGCCACCCTTCTCTACGATCCCAATTTCCGGCGGAACCACCTTCCCAACCGGGAGCTGCTTCTACCGGTTATCCGCGAGAACCTGGAATTTGCTTCCATAGTCAGAGCTTCCGATGAGGACCTGCTGCACATTTTCGGGACCGGAAGCCCCGAGGAAGCCTGGGAGAAGATACGGCCCTGCTGTGGTGTTCTGGTCTACACTGCCAATGCGCACGGCGTCCACCTGAGGACCGGGAAGGTCAGCCTGGAGGTGGAGGTGGAGCGGATCGATCCGGTGAGTACCATCGGTGCAGGTGATACCTTCAATGCAGGACTTGCATACGGGATCTGGAGGAACGGTATTGCCCGGTCAGATCTGGAATTGCTCAGTGAAGATGTCTGGAAGGAACTGATCGAAATGGCGGTCCGGTTTTCCAGAGAGGTTTGCCTGAGTTACGAAAATTACCTGCCCGGGGAGATAGCCGCACAGTTTGTCGGCGGCTCGGATTCAGATAAAAGTACTTAAAAACAGTGGATGAACTGATATGGAAAAAAGAGAATTGGGACAATCGGGGGTGATGGTTTCCCCCATTGCATTCGGAGCCTGGGCCATCGGAGGCTGGATGTGGGGCGGTTCTGACCGGAAAGAGGCCCTGATGGCCATCGATGCCTGCCTGGATCATAAAATCACAACTATCGATACGGCTCCGGTATACGGCTTTGGAGCATCTGAGGAGATTGTCGGAAAGGCAATCCGGGGAAAACGCGACCGTTATGAGCTGCTGACCAAATGCGGGCTCAGGTGGGAAGGTACCAGCGGTGAGTTCTATTTCACCACCACCGACAACGAGGGGAATGAAACCGATATCTACCGGTATTCGGGTAAGGAGAGCATCATCAGCGAATGCGAGGAGAGTCTGAAACGGCTGGGCACCGACTATATCGACCTATTCCAGGTACACTGGCCCGATCCCACGACCCCCATTGAAGAGTCCATGGAGGCGATGCAGATCCTTCTGGATCAGGGTAAGATCCGGGCTGCCGGGGTCAGCAATTACACGATGGAGCAGATGAAGCGTGCTGCAGGTGCGGTGGACCTGAGCTCCAACCAGGTACCATACAGCATGGTCCGCCGGGAGATCGAACAGGATATCGTTCCGTGGTGCAGGGAGAACCACTGCAGCATACTGGCATACAGTCCCCTTCAGAGAGGATTGCTCACCGGGAAGATCACTCCCGACTATCCCTTCGCCCCGGGAGATTCCAGGCCCGAGACCCCTCATTTCAGGATCAACAATCTGATCAAGATCAACCAGTTCCTGGACGGGATCAGGCCGGTTGCCACCGAAAAAGGGATCACCCTGGCGCAGCTGGTCATTGCCTGGACCCTGCAGATGCCGGGGATCACCGTTGCCCTGGTGGGTGCACGGAATCCGGACCAGGTGGCCCAGAACGCCGGTGCGCTGAATGTGACTCTTTCCGGACAGGAGATGGACCTGATCAATGAGAGGCTGGACCGACTGGAGCTGGACCTGAACTGAATTGCCGCCGTAACCTCCGCCGGGAATCATTCCTCAAGCCGGAAAATCTCTTCCGGGGTGGTCCGGTCCAGAAGCATTCCCCTGTTCCATCCGTCCGCATAGACCTGGATGATGTTTACCTGGTCCTCGAACTGATCGGTGAGCATGGTATTCCTGATCTCCAGGGTCACGGGTTTTGCGGTCTGCTCCGATTCCAGGTAACACCAGATGGCCTCTCCCTCCCTCTCCTTCCCCAGGTAAGTGAGCGGAAGAAGGCCCCCGTCTGCCGAGAGGGAGAAATGTTCCTTCATATAGAGATGAAAGAGGCTGTCATCTCTTTCGCTCTCCAGTTCAGTGCCCAGATGGGTGGAGAATCCGTAGGAGTGAAAAAGGGCCCGGTCGATATCATCCGGAAAGAGGCGCATGGTAATCTCGAACCTGGAGGAGCCGGGGTTGAAGCGGATCTCGGTCAGACTCACGTAAAATTCATGGACGAATGAGACGGTTCCGAGTATGGCTGCGGCCAGCAGCAAGGGGATGGTCCATTTTTTTTTAACCATGTACGTCAAGGTGAACCGGGATTTCTCTGCAAAGATGAGATTTCTTTTTATTTTAGAAGGTTGATTATTTCCATTAAAATGAAAAGAGCAACCCCTTTCTTTCTTGGCCTTCTTCTGATGCCGGTCCTACGGGGCCAGGAAAAAGAATTTGTTCCCGCCGAGAACCAGTTCAGGCAGATGAGGACCGAGTTTTCCACCCCGAATGCCTACCGCACCGCATCGGGTGCTCCAGGACAATTCTACTGGCAGCAGCAGGCCAATTACAGGATCCATCTGGAGCTGGACGATGAAGAGCAGATCATCCGGGGCAGGGAGACCATCGAGTATATCAACCACTCGCCGGACGAGCTCCGCTACCTCTGGGTTCAGCTGGATCAGAATGTGAGGCAGAAAGAGAGTCTCACCCGGCTGGCATCACCCTCCACCCTGGATGAACGGATCAGTGCACGCAGCCTGGGTTCTTTCCTGGAACCTTTTGATGGCGGATTTCACATTGAATACCTGGGCGACGGTGAGGGCCGGGCACTTCCCCATACGATCAACTACACCATGATGAGGGTGGATCTGCCGGCCTCCCTCCCGCCGGGCGGTACGCAGCAGCTGGAGATCCGCTGGTGGTACCGCATCAATGATCGCATGAAGGACGGAGGGGGGAG
Organism: uncultured Bacteroides sp.; assembly: GCA_964579515.1. GTDB lineage: Bacteria > Bacteroidota > Bacteroidia > Bacteroidales. The sequence continues at coordinate 32,818 of CAZOHA010000002.1, forward strand.
ATCCGGAATGGAATTTTTTCCGGAGGATGACAATTACATATACATTATTGCGCAGTTCTTTCCCAGAATGGCAGTCTATAGTGAGGTGGAGGGATGGCAGAACAACCAGTTCCTGGGCAGAACCGAGTTCGCCCTGCCCTTCGGGAACTACGAGGTGGAGATCACCGTTCCCTCCGATCACGTGGTGGGGGCCACCGGTGTGCTGGTCAATCCGGAGGAGGTCCTTGCGGGGGAAAGGCTGGAAAGATACAACCGGGCCCGGGAACATTTCGGGGAACCCCTGATGATCGTCACGGAGGAGGAGGCCGTGGCGGCGGAGAAAAGAAAATCGAAAAAGAGTTCCACCTGGAAATTCAGAGCCGAAAATGTGCGGGATTTTGCCTTTGCCAGCTCCCGGAAATTCATCTGGGATGCCATGGCGGTGAAGATCGGCGACCGGACCGCCCTGGCCGCTTCCCTCTATCCGAAAGAGGGGAACCCGCTCTGGGAAAAATATTCGACCCGGGTGGTGGCCCATACCCTGCAGGTCTACTCCAGGCACACCTTCGATTACCCCTATCCTGTAGCCTATTCCGTGCATTCCAATTACATCGGCATGGAGTATCCCATGATCTGCTTCAACGGGGGCAGACCCGAACCCGACGGAACCTATTCGGAACGGACAAAGTGGGGAATGATCGGGGTGATCATCCATGAGGTGGGACACAACTTCTTTCCCATGATCGTGAATTCCGACGAGCGCCAGTGGACCTGGATGGACGAGGGGCTCAACACCTTTCTTCAGGGGATCGCCGAAAGGGAGTGGGACCATGACCATCCCTCTCCTTCGGGCAGGCCCCGGGATATCGTCGATTATATGAAGGGGGATCAGTCGATGATCGCACCCATTATGATCAACGGGGAACTCACCATGCAGTTCAGCGCCAATGCATACAGGAAACCAGCGACCGGATTAAATATTCTGAGAGAGACCATTATGGGAAGAGAGCTTTTCGATTTTGCTTTCAGGGAATATGCCCGGCGTTGGATGTTCAAACATCCCACCCCGGAAGATCTGTTCCGTACCCTGGAGGATGCCTCCGCCATCGATCTGGACTGGTTCTGGAGAGGATGGTTTTATACCACCGACTATGTGGATATCTCGCTGGACCGGGTGACCCGCTTTGAACTTGCTTCGGGTGATCCGGCCGATGAAAAGGAGTGGCAGGGGGCCCGTGAGGAGGCTATTCCGGAAGAGATCGCCGTGCGGCGCAACAGGGCATCGCTTCAATCGGTTGTGGAGGCTGATCCCTCCATGCGCGATTTTTACAACAGCTACGACCGCTTTGATGAGACGCCGGAGGACAGAGATGCCTACCTCCGGTTCCTGGACGATCTTACGCCACAGGAGAAGAAGTGGATCGCCGCCGGAGGATATTTCTACCAGCTCGATTTTTCCAATCTGGGAGGGCTGGTGATGCCGCTGATCATCCGGTTCGAATTTCATGAAGGAGAGGCTGAACTGGTGCGGATTCCCGCCCGGATTTGGAGCCGGAACAACCTGAAAACCTCCAAAGTGTTCCGGTTCGACCGGGAGGTCCGGGCCGTGACGCTTGATCCCTTCCTGGAAACCGCCGATTGTGATGTGTCCAATAACCACTGGCCCAGGAAGATACAGGAGAGCCGCTTTGAACTTTACAAACGACGGACGCAACGGCAGCAGACCAATCCCATGCAGGAGGCGGAGCAGACCGGTAACCGCTGAGAATTCGTCTATCCCAGAAGAATGTTGTCCACAGCGGCCAGATCGTCCCTGGAAAATTCCAGCTTCTGAAGGGTGGCCACATTCGTTTCCAGCTGTTCCACCGAACTGACACCCACCAGGACCGAGGTGACCCGGGGACGGCTCAGCAGCCAGGAGAGGGCCATCTGGGAGAGCTTCTGGCCCCGCTGTCCGGCCAGCTGGTTCAACGCCTTGATCTTCACAAGGGTCTCCGCATCGAGATGGGATTTTCTGAGGAAAATGCTGCTGCCGCCCATCCTGGAGTCTTCCGGAATCCCCTTCAGGTATCTGTCGGTCAGCAGTCCCTGGGCCAGGGGACTGAAAGGGATGCATCCCATTCCTTTTTTATCCAGCACATCGAGCAGTTCCTCCTCCACCCACCGGTCGAACATGTTGTACCTGGGCTGGTGGATCAGGCAGGGCGTCCCTAATTCACGGAGGATCGTTGCGGCCTTTTCGGTTTGCGCTGCGCTGTAATTGGAGATTCCCGCGTAAAGTGCCTTCCCCTGCTGAACCGCCGAGTGAAGGGCCGTCATGGTCTCCTCCAGGGGAGTTTCGGGGTCGGGCCGGTGGGAATAGAAGATATCCACATATTCAAGGCCCATTCTCAGCAGGCTCTGGTCGAGACTGGAAAGCAGGTACTTGCGGCTTCCCCATTCGCCGTATGGCCCTTCCCACATCCGGTATCCGGCTTTGGTGGAGATGACCAGTTCATCGCGGTAGCCACCCAGGTCCTCCCTGAGTACCCTGCCGAAATTGGATTCAGCGCTTCCCGGCGGGGGGCCGTAGTTGTTGGCCAGGTCGAAATGAGTGATCCCCAGGTCAAAAGCCCTGAAAAGGAGTTCACGGATCTTACTCAGGTCTCCGGTCCCCCCGAAATTATGCCAGAGTCCCAGGGATAAAGCAGGCAGCAGCAATCCGCTGTTCCCGCACCTGTTATACTTCATGGTCTGGTATCGGTTACCCGATGCAACATAAGACATAGGTTATGAGTTTTGGTGGAACAATATCATCGAATATGGATCATCGTTTCAGAACCGGGATCTTATAACCCACCGAATAGGTGAAACCGACCCCCCGGTTCGTGGTGCCCGACCCGAAACCGGGAATCAGCTGGGGGGTCACCAGCGGATCCATGGCTGGATTGATCAGGATCCGGTAGCGGAGGTTCCAGCCGAGAAAAAAATTGGTCAGCACTTCCGTCCTGATCCCAGCCACCAGTTCGATCCAGTGACCGGTGAGTGTGCGGCGGTAGGAATCGAGCAGATAATCTCCCCAGTACTCCCCGGGTATCACCACCTCCCCGGCCCGGTGGGTGAAGAAAGAAACCCCGTACCGGAGTCCCCCGGTAATGTCATGATGTACCGACCTGTCTTTCCGGGGAAGCAGGTTGTAATCGGCACCGGCCCGGAGGTACACTCCCCCGGAGCTGTAATTGAAAGTCTCCGTTTCCTCGGAGATGGTACTGTATCCCAGTTCGACCACCGGGTATAGGTTTCTGTATACTTCCGCATCGACCGAGGCCTCCGCCCCCAGCTCGGCCGGGTCGGACAAAAGGTAACCCACCCGGGCCAGATCGAGCGAAAGCCTCGGACCGTAAGTCCGGAGGGTATCCTGACCGAACGCGGTCACCGGGAGCAACCAGAGCAGGATACCGATCACCGCCTTTTCAGAAATATATCCAGATATGCTCTTCATTCTGTTCCATCTCTGCATCCACCTCGGCCTTCACCACCTCCACCCGGTCGATCAGAGTTCCGGCGAACCGTACCTGTCCGATGGTGAAAAGGGTGGCAAATCCGCAATTATAGGATATCAGATAATACTGGTTGGTATGGGGAATGGTCAGTGTATCGCTCCCGGTTCCGGTCCTGATCACGAAACTGGAAAACTCCCTTTCCGGATTGAGGGGAAGCACCACCCGGGAAGCTGAAACGGAGTCGTATAGCAGACTGTCGGGCATCTGACCACGCAGTCCGAAAAGGGTCAGCCCTGTAAGGACGGTATCGGGGGCCGTGGCCACCCCACCGTTCTTAAATCTCGCCACCAGTTCCGATTGACCGGTATCTCCGCATATATCCAGCGTGGTGCAGGCCACAGTTAAGGGAATGAGCATCCCGAGGGCGATTCGGATATTCATGTGAAGGATATGCAGGTACAAAGATGGAAAAAGTGACGCCAACTCCCAAACGGCATCCGGCGAATCACCGAAAATCACCGCGTGTTAACTTTATATTAACTTATCATTAACTGTACGTAAATAGTTCACGTTTTCTTAACTTGCATCAGCGGTTTAGGGATTCTCTTGAAAGGATTTGAACTCGATATGGAACTTCCCGTGGAGGAGGGCTTCCGGAATGTGATCGGTCGCAGTATCGGTTACATGAAGGACCAGATCAGTGGTCCGGAAAATTTTCATCATTCCATTCATGAGTGCCGGAGGACCTGCAAGAGGATCAGGGCGGCACTGAAGATGATCAGAGACGAGACCGGTTATGGTAACTACTTCAGGGAGAACAGGTTTTACCGGGATCTCAGCCGCCGGATGTCCGGTCCGAGGGACGATTTTGTTCTGCTTCAGAGCGTGGGTGAGCTGGAGCTGAAAAATCCGGGGGTGTTCGGGAAGGAAACTCTTACCCCCCTGAAGGAACTCCTATCGGAACGTATCGAGGAGAGGATCGCAGAGTTTTCGCTAACACATGGAGGATTCGAGCAGGTGCTGGAGGATCTGGAAGTTGCGGAGGAAAGGATCAACCATTACTGCCGGCTGAGAAATAATTTTGCCTCCATGAAATCCGGGATGCAAAGAGTATACAGGAAGGGATACCGGTTCAGCATAAAGGATCGTATCAGGGAATCGATGGAGGGATTTCACGAATACCGGAAACAGACCAAGTACCTGCTTTATCAGATGGAGCTGATCAGTCCGGTTTTTCCGGATGTCCTGAATGCCTACACCGGGGCTCTCGACAAACACGCTGAACTTTTGGGCGATACACGTGATCTTGACCGGTTGGAACTCTTTCTGATGGAGCAGCCGGAGGGGTTGATCCGGCCACAGGCCACAGAGAAACTGATGGGGCTGATCCGGCTGAAACGGCGAAAACGGCTGAAAAAAATCCTCCGCAAATCACCTCTGGTATTTGCCGAAAAACCGAAACAGTTTGTTAAAAGGCTTGAATCGTACTGGGAAATAACGCATCAAAATAACTAGATCAGGAATAATGACTGAAAAACAAAAAAAGCAGTTCGGAGCACAGAAGGCTGTCATGAATGTGATGGAAAAACATCTGGTTTCATGGCAGGAGGTCACCGAGTTGCAGAGGAAGTATGATCTTTTTGTAAAGAATCTTCAGAAGATCGAAAATGCGGTCCGGGTTCTGGACAAGGAGGTAAGTCCGTTGAAAGAAAAGAGGGCTGATTCCAGGAAGAAGCTGGTGGAGCAACTCTTTCCGGTCACCGGTGTTATGGGTGTTTATGCTTATGATACCGGCGATAAAAAACTGAGGAAGCTGGCCGATCGAAAATTCAGTGAGATGGAGGAGATGAAATCCGGGGCACTGGACCTATACAGCGGAAGGGTCCTGAAAAAGGCCGGTCAGCTGATGGCAATGAAAAAAGAGGATTCTAAGAAGTCACCCGGCCGGCTCATTACGGAATACGGACTCACGCAGGATCATCTGGAGCGTCTGCGAAGTGCCCGGGAGGCTTCTGCCCGGGAGAGCGCCTCGGTGAAGCAGCTGAAGTCCGACCGGGAACAGAATTCGCGTATACTCGGAAAAGCGATCAGGGAGAATGATCAGCTTTTAAAGAGGAGGATAGACCGTATGATCCACCTATTCAGGGATACAGCGCCTGTCTTCTATACGGAATACCAGGAGGCAAGAGGAGGAGGCGGGAAGGCCCCGGTGAAAGCAAGGAAAACAGCGCCGGTAAAAGCCGGTAAACCCCCGGCAACGGGCAAATCGGCGGCGACCGCCGAACCCGCTTCCGCAGGCCAATCAGCAACGACCGCCAGACCCGCTTCCGCAGGCAAAGCGGCTGCAAAGGGCAAATCCACTGCTGATCCGGCCCGGGAAAAGGCGGAGGCTCCGAAGCCGGGCAATGTGGTCAGGAAGCCTGCACAAAAGAGAGCAGGCGCAGGCCGGCCGGCATCCGGGAAACCCCGGCCCCCGAAAACTCAGGCTCCGAAAACTCAGGGAGGGAAAAGGTAATCACTCCGCAGGTTCCTTTTCTGTTTCAGCCTGCATGAGATTCTCTTTCAGCCAGCGAAGATATTCCGTATAGAGATAGATCTGGCTGTTCATATCCCAGGCGACCCCGTGGTCACCCGGAGGAAAAATTTTCAGATCGAACTCTTTTCCGCTGTCGATCAGTGCCCTGACAAACTGAAAAGTGTTTTGCGGATGGACGTTATCATCCATCAGCGAATGGACCAGCAGCAGCTTTCCTTCCAGTCCCCCGGCATGCTGTACCATCGAACTCTCCTGATATCCCTCCCGGTTATCCCCGTAAAGACCCATATATTTTTCGGTGAGGATGCAGTCGTAATTGAGGTGGTCGGTGATAGCCGCTGTGACGATCCCGGCACGGAAGACCTCCGGGTGTTTCAGCAGACCTGTTCCGGCGGAAAACCCTCCGAAACTATGGCCCATGATCCCGATCCGCTCACGGTCGATCCAGGGCTTTTCTGCCAGGTGGAGCGCAGCCTCGGCAAAATCGCGGGTTTCCCATTTGCCCAGCTGGCCATGGACGACCTTCTCGAAGCCGGCTCCGTACCCCCCGTTCCCCCGGTTATTGATATTGGCCACCACAAATCCCTGCTGGGCCAGGTACTGGGTCCATCCGCCCGATTCGAATGAGTTGAAAACTCCCTGTGATCCCGGACCTCCGTAAACGCTCAGCAGGAGCGGGTATGTGGCCGAGGGATCGAAATCCATGGGTCTTACCAGGTAGCCGTCGATCTTTTGTCCGTCGCTGGCGGTGAAGGTGAACAGCTCCCTGCCGGCATAGGCATACTCCTCCAGATGGGCGGTCGTGCGCTCGTTACCTGCCAGCCGGGTGACCAGTTTTCCGTTGCCACTCCTCAGGTCGGTCCGGGAGGGGGTTTCCGTATCGGAATAGGTATCGATGAAGTAGGCTCCCGAGGGAGAGACATCGACCCGGTGATTTCCGGGCTCACCGGTGATCCGCTCTTTTTTCCGGCCGTTGAACCGGACCGTGTAGAGGTTTCTTTCCAGCGGCGAGACCTCGGTGGAGAGGTACCAGAGCTTCTCCCTTTCCGGGTCGATCGCCTTGATCCCGATCACTTCGAAGTTACCGGAGGTCACCTGCTTCAGCAATTCACCCCCGTAGGAATAGTGGTATATGTGAGAATAACCGTCCCGGTCGGAAACCCAGAAAAAAGAGTCGGTCTCCCTTGGAAAATAGAGCAGGTGCAGTTCCCCGGCGAAGAAATCAAAAATATCGATCCACGCATCGGATCTCTCTTCCAGGATCACCTGTTTCTCTCCGCTTTTCACATCGATCAGATAGAGTTTCATATGGTCCTGCGGACGGTTCATCCAGACCACTGCCAGGGTATGCTCCCCGGAGGTCCAGTAAATCCGGGGCATATAGCCACCCATGGGGTCCAGGTTCAGCCACTTTTTTTCACCCGTCTCCACGTCGATCACTCCCAGCCTCTCTCTGGGGGGGTCGTCGCCCACCTTGGGATAGGGGATCTCCATGTAATCGGGATGCTGCCCTTCGAAATCGGTCAGCCGGTATACCGGAACCTCCCGCTCGTCGGTCTGCCAGAAGGCGATGTAACGGCTGTCGTTCGACCACTCCCAGGCCTGTACCAGACCGAATTCCTCCTCGTTGGCCCATCCGAACCGCCCGTTGTAGAACTTATCGGCCCCGTCGAAGGTGAGCTGCCGGTGCGTCTGTGAAGCCAGATCGAATACGAAAAGGTCGCCCTCTTTCCCGTAACCCACTTTGGTGCCGTCGGGCGATACCTCGGCGGTGAATGCATCCTCCACCACGGGTTGCATCGACTGTTGATCCAGCGACCAGAGGTAATAATCGGCGTTGCCCGAGTAGCGCCATATGGGACGGAACCGGGTCTGGAACAACATATGACTGTTATCTGCGGTCCACTCGAACGAACGGTACCGGAACGCCTCCTCGCTCTCCGGGAAGGTCAGTCCTTCACTGGTGAAGACCTTCTCCTCGCTCTGGCTGTCCGGATGGTAGACCCAGATCTCCTGGGCACCGGCCTCCCTTTTGGTGAATGAAAAACTCTCGCCCCCGGCCATCCAGCGGACCCCGGCGGGGCCACCGTCGCCTCTCAGGCTCGACCCCGCATACAGGGCCTCGACCAGGGAACTGTACTGTTTCTTCTGTGCCGCAAGACTGATCGATAACAGGATCAGGATAACAAGGGAACCGATTCTTTTCATGAAAAAGGTATTGAGTGATATGATATGAACAGACAAATCTAGCAAATTTCTTCTGCGTTCCGGTGGAGGATCCGCTCCAGTGATCCATCCGGAAGTTTCATGGAGTGCAGGAGGTCCAGCAGCGGAAACCCTGTATTGTCGGTCCCGTAAAGCACCTTCCTGTGGTGTTTGTCCAGGAAGATACGTGCCTGCTCCCGGTCCCGGCGGAGGGCATTAAATCCGCTGGTCCCGGAAATATCACAGTACAGATTGTCGTATTGCTCCAGCAGGCGGTCGATGATACCGAATGAACGAATGGTTCCTTTCTGGTGGATGAACCGGGGGTGTCTCTCCTCGGCAATATGGTTCCAGAAATCAGGCCCGTGACCGATAAACCGGATCCCCGGGAACTGACCGATCCTTTTCTCCAGCGACTGGAAATCGAACAGAATGCCGGGGAACCAGACCCGGTTCCTGCCGATCTTTTTCCGCAGGATCCCGGTGGATTCAGCCAGCCGGTTCAGGTAGTATCGGGTGATCCCGTTGAACTTGTCATTCAACAACCGCTCCAGGATCCACTCCAGGTAGCCCTCCCTTTCCTGGATGTAGTGCCACCTGGGCTCTTCCATATGGAAAACCAGGGGCCATCTCCGCAGCTCCACCTTCTCCAGGTAGCTCTCTATGAGCGGATCGTCCCACCGGCGGGAGACCTTCAGTTCCCCGCATCCCCGGATCCCTTTCCGCGTATATGTTTCCAGCAGCCGGTCCAGATCCTCCGATGCGGGATCGGGTGCGTAAAACGGCACAAAACGGCCGGGGTAGCGTTCCACCGCTTCCATCATAGGCCCGGTGGATAAGGGCTGGTAAAGATCTGAAACCGGGGGATCCCTTTCCTCCCAGGTAAGCAGCCAGGTGAGCTCCACACCGCTGCGGTCCATATGGCTGATGATCTCCTCCGCTCCCTGGCCTGAAAGACCGATATGCATATGGGCGTCAATGATCTTCACGCTCTTTGTGGGGTCTTTTCAGGATTTGATATATCAGCCGGTTGATCTCCTCCGGTCTGGTCAGCATCATCATACGGGATCCTCCGGGAACAAGATAATCAACTTTCACATTCCTGACCGGAATGGTGTGGTCTTTATCTCCGTGAATAAGTACAATCCCCGGTCCGTACAATCCCCGGTCCATACAGAACCTGAAACTATGGATCTCCCTCATTATACAGGTCTAGTGTGGTTACCATCCGGGCATATCGAATACCGAACCCGATATCCGCCATGGAGATACTATATTTATCATACCATTCACCCGCTTCAGTGGCGGCGTAAAGCTCCACCGAACGGATGCCAGCCTCCCAGGCCACTCTGGCCGGTACCCCTCCCATACCGGGGATCCTGGAAAGGTCGCAGAGTTCCCAGAGCTCCTTCAGCCTTTCCCGTGGGATCCCTGTGCGGAGGGCCAGTTCATCCCGGGATGCGGGTGAATATGCCATTTCGTAATAATCCATGGTGTCACTGATGCCCCTGGATCTCAGTGCCTCTGTATATTCAAAGGGAATGCCCGGAAAACGGGAAAGGGGGTAGGGCACTGTGAAGCACCTCTCGGCCTGGTTGCGGAGGTCCCTCAGGTAACCGGAGGGTAATCCCGAGCGTTGTGCAAGTTCTTCCAGGACCTCCGTAGTCTGGAGGGAGCGGACCAGATCCTTCAGGTTCCCTATTCCCGAAGTTTTGAGCTGTTCCAGCCGGTCTTTCCCGTCATCCGGGAACCTGTTGCTGCCTTCCGGTCTCTCTCCGGAGAGGCATAATACAAAGAATTGTTCCAGAGGTATCCGGGCCGGATCAGGATGGTACCGGGCCATGGGTTCAGGGTTTTATGCCCAGCAGGACCAGGGGGTGTTCACTCCGGAGGGTCACCATTCCGTTATGGACCTCGACTGTGGTTCCGGAGTAATACTCCAGCAGTTCGGTGCCCTCTTCGAACAATTGCCCGACAGCGATCTCCTTGGGTCCCGCATCCAGGTCGAGTCCCACGATCACCCGGTCGCTGTACGTACCGGACGACAGCTCCCTGGAAAAAAGATAAGGTTCCGGACTGATCATCCGGTGTACTCCCGCCCCCACCGCCGGGTGGTCCCTCCGGAACTGCCCCAGTTTACGGTAGTGCTCCAGCACCTCCCGGATGGAAAAGCCGTTGCGGTTCACATTTTGCTCCAGCTCCTCCCAGTTCATATTGCTCCGCAGATTCGCATCCCCGACGGCCCCCGGGACCTCCAACTTCCTGCTGGTCTCATCGCCGTAATAGAGCTGGACGGCTCCGGGGCAGAGCATCAGCCTGGTGGCCGCCTCCAGCGGCCTTTCCCGCTGTTTGTCGAAGGGCCCGCCGTCGTCATGGGAGGAGAGATAATTGAGCACCCCCACCCCTTCCAGGGGGCCATGGAGTTGATCGGAATAGAAGGAGAACAACTCTTCGTAAGATTGTCCGGCACTCTCCTTGAACTGGAAATTGATCAGGGCATCGATGGAGTGTGAATAGAAATCGACATTCCGGTCCCCGAACCAGTAATCCCTGCCCGAGGAGATCCCGTAACCATAGACTTCTCCCACCATGTAGAAGTCCCGGTCGTCGGGCAACTTTCCGGGATGGGCCTCTTTCCATTCCCGGAAGGCGATCGCGGCCTCCTTTCCCAGTTCACTCCAGACCGATTCCTCCACATGTTTGGCGGTGTCGAGCCGGTATCCGTCAATCCCGTAACGGCGTATGAAATCGGTGAGCCATTTGATCAGGTAGAAACGGGGAGCCCTGGGATAGCCCGTACGCTGAAAGAAGCTGTCCAGTCCGGCCAGTTCCCGGTCGAGCCGTCCCTCCGATTCCCATTTCTCCAGAAGCCGGGGAGGGAGCTCCACCGGCTGGTCCGATCCGGTCCGGATATCGGGAAGGTTTTCCACCAGGGTGCAGGTCACCGTCGATTCGTAGTCCTGGTAGGTACAGGGCGGACCGGTGCGTACCCACTCATCCGGCCAGACCGGGTCCTTTTCGGTCACCGGGCCGGTATGATTGATCACCACATCCATTATCACCCGGATCCCCCGGGAATGGGCGGCTTCCACCAGTCTGGCCAGCTCCTCTTCGGTACCGAAGTTGGGATCGATCCGGGTCCAGTCCTTTGCCCAGTAGCCGTGATAGCCATAGGTTTTCCCGGTGCCTTCGTCGGTGGAGCCGTGGATCTGTTCAAAGAAAGGGGTCATCCAGATGGCGCTGACCCCCAGACTGTCGAAATAGCCCTCCTCGATCTTCCGGATCACCCCCTGAAAATCACCTCCTTCGAATCCCCTCCCTGTGGCAGTCGGTCCGGTCCGCCCGAAGTTCACGTCATTGGAGGGGTCGCCGTTGAGGAAGCGGTCGGTCAGCAGAAAATAGATGGTGGCATTTTCCCATAGAAAGGGAACCTCTTCTCCCGATGCTGCTTCAGCACCTGGCGAACTGCAGGCTCCTGCGATCCCCAGGGCGAGGGCTGCGGTCAGGAGTGTTGTGAAAATCAAATGCGTGTATTTCATTTATTTTCGATGATTTGTTTCAGGGTTTCAGCCATACTCTTCGTTCTTTCCGGATAGATTTCCGCCAGGTTGTGCTGTTCTCCCAGGTCCTCACCCAGGTGGTAGAGCTGTGGTAGTTCGGATGCTCCCGACTCGATGCGCTTGATCTCATCCATCCAGGCAGGGCTCCCTCCCTCCAGCGGCGAGATGTATTTCCACTCTCCTGTGCGCAATGAGAGCGAGAGGGCCTCCTCCACCAGGTATTCCCTTCCTTCGGGATCTTTCCCTGTCCAGGTCTCCAGAAGAGCCCAGCTGTCGGGTGCTTCGCCCTCCTTCAGCGGATGTCCCAGCAACTGGGCGATGGAGGCGTAGAGGTCCACCTGCCCGATCAGGGCATCGCTGATCCCCGGTTCGATAGTGCCGGGCCAGGATACGATGGTCGGTACCCTGGTGCCTGCTTCGAAGTTGCTGTATTTCCCGCCCCTGAAGGGGCCCGGGGGCCGGTGCACTCCTGCCATCTCCACCGCCCGGTCCATATACCCGTCGTTGAGTACCGGTCCGTTGTCGGAGGTGAAGATGATCAGGGTCTGCTCCCTCAGCCCCAGTTCATCGAGGATTTCCATGATCTGGCCCGTGCACCAGTCCATCTGGGCAATCGCATCGCCCCGGGGGCCCATGGTACTGGCCCCCTCGAAGCGGGGATTCACCACCCGGGGAACATGGATGTCGTGGAAAGAGAAATAGAGGAAGAACGGACGGTCCCGGTTCTCGGTGATGAACGCTTTGGCCTTTCCGGTGAGAATATCCGGAAACTCCTCATCCTTCCACCAGGCCGATTCTCCCCCGGACATGTATCCGATTCGGCTGATCCCGTTGATGATGGTCTGTGAATGCTGCGGGTCGGCCTGCTGTTTAAGCAGACCGGAATGGGTGACTCCGGTGGGAAGATCCCCCACCTTCTCCTGGTAGCTGACCTGAATGGGATCGTCCGGATCGAGCCCCACCACCCGGCGATTCTCCACCCAGACGCATGGAACCCGGTCACCCGTGGCAGGGATCAGGTAACAATAGTCGAAACCGATCTCCAGCGGTCCGGGACGGATCTCCCCGTTCCAGTCCAGTTGCCCGTCACCCAGTCCCAGGTGCCACTTGCCGATCACCGCTGTCCGGTATCCCTCCTCCTTCAGCATTCCGGGCAGAGTGGGGGTGCCGGGAGTGATCAGCAGGGGGGCGTCGCCGGGAAGGATCCGGGCATCGTTCCGGAAAGCATACGAGCCCGTGAGCAGGGTGTAGCGGGAGGGTGTGCATGTGGCTGCCGAACTGTGGGCGTCCTGGAACCGGATACCCATACGGTCGAGCTCGTTGATATGGGGAGTCTGCACTCCCACCGCCCCGTAGCTTTCCACATCGGCATATCCCAGATCGTCCACATAGATGATCACAATGTTGGGCGGACCCTGCGACCGGTAAGCAGTTGGATCAGCTCCACCGCATGAAAACATAAATCCTGCCAGGACCGGGATCCAGATGGATCCGCTACGGAATCTCATTTTTCTTTTCATGGTTATCTGTTTCGGACCGGCCCTCTTTCCAGATCACCACCCGGTATCCCTGCTTTTCGATCCGCACGGTCACCCCGGGCGGGGGCAGGTCCCGGTAAGCCACACAGTCGATATAGAACATGGCTTCGATCGGGTAGGGCATATTAAAGAAAACGATTTTTTCCTCACCCCGGTGCGTTTCCGCCCACTCTTTTAACCGGCGGGTCATTCCGGTCGGATCGGTGCGCACGGAGAAGGGCTTGATCCGCTCCAGGGAGTAGCGCACCGGCAGTGCCAGCAGGAGCAGCAGGATCAGGTTCACTATCCATTTCAGCCGGAAACGGGACCGGCAGACCTTCAGATAGTGCCAGAACACGCCTGTAATGATAAAAATGGCAGGGGCGGTAAAAAGCGTATAGGCCTGCATCTTTGACTCGGCCAGTGAGAAGAAGAGAAAGGGGACCAGGAACCAGGTGGTCAGGAGCAGTCTCCTTGTTTCAACGGGTTTACGTACCGTTTTCCAGAGAAACCAGGCCACAGGCAGGTATACCAGTTCTCCGTATATGATCCTCAGGTTGTTGAAATGATAGTAGAAGGGTCCTTCATGCCCCTCGATGGCCTCGGTCAGGTGCCTGAAATTATAGCTGCTTTCCCATGCCGCCTCCAGAGGGTATGCCCGGTGGATATAAAGGTGCCAGGGAAGTGCAACGGCAAGGGCAGTCAGCAGGATCCCCCCCAGGTGCAGGGCAGTTTCACGGCGGGTGAAATTGCCGGATCCGGCCATCATGAGCAGAGCCACCGGGAGAATGATCATTGCCGGGAGCCATTTCGAGAGCAGCGCCATTCCCAGAAAGATCCCGCAAAGCAGCTGGTAAACAGTTTTCTTCTGCCTGCTCAGTTGAAGGGCCGCCCAGATGGAGGCCAGGATGAAGAAGAGGAAGAAGACATCGTAGTGATCGGTGGTGACCCGGCCTCCGGTGAGCTCGATGATCAATCCGTGGATCGTGAACAGGAAAGCGGCGATGAATCCCACCCTCCGGTTGTAGAGTTCGTTCCCGATGGACCATGTGAGGAGAATTCCCAGGGTCGAAAGCAGGATGGAGGGGATCCGCAGGGCCCATTCGTTCACTCCGAAAACTTTCATGCTCAGTGAGATGGACCAAAGTGGCAGGGGAGGTTTGTGGAGCCAGATATGGTTGGACAACCAGCTCCGGTAATCGTAATCGAGCAGGGGAGTCTCATAGAGGGTGGGGCGGAAGGGATGCTCCATCATGTTTTTCGCCACCAGCGCGTGGAAGCGCTCGTCCCACTCATGGAGGAACGGATCGGCCGCCACAAAGATCCTCAGGGCGAGTCCCGCCACCATCAGCCATATGACCGGGAGGGCTTCCCTTCCGCTCCGGTGAGCGACGGTTCCCCTCCAGATGCAGAGGATGGAGAACAGAAGTACAGCAATTCCGGTGGTCACCTGGTCCATCAATGCAGCTAAAATAGTCATAGGCGCATGATCTGGTAACTAGAAACAGTACCTGCCGGTGAACCGGAACGAGGTATAGGGAAAATCGGCCGATCCCTGCTGGATCCTCAGCTTCCAGAGCAGTGCCGAAGGCGGGTCAAAGGTCAGATCGAGCCTGCCCACCAGGGGACGGTCACCCAACTTCAGGTATCCCATATATCCCCCCGCATGGGGCTCGATCCGGAACCTCTCCGTTTCCAGTTGAAAGCCTGCTCCGTAAAGAAAGGCATCATTCTGCCGGTAATTTTCCAGGTTGGTCTGGTAGACATAGAACCCGGCCTGCAGATGGGCACGGATCAGTCGTATGGTCCCTGTTCCCCTGTACAGTGCCTTACCCGCCGAGAGATCGAAAAAATATCCGGGGGCATCGGTATGCCGTGCTGCCTGGAATCCGGTGCCCGAGGCTGTTTTCAGGTTGATGGCCAGCATCAGGTCGGGGAGGAGGTCTCTTTCCCGCAACAGATGGATAAAGGTGCCGATATAGAGATCTCCCAGGCTGGTTCCCTTCCCGTCATACTCCCTGGAGCGCCTCCGGTCGCGGGTCAGGGTATCGGTCCGGTAGACTTCCACCGGCACGTAGGAGAGATCGATCCCTGCCCGGTCCGAAAAGAGCGGAACGTAGATCCTGGTATACAGATTGCCGGTCCGGTCCCCTTCACTCAGATGAAGCTCCGGACCCGCTTCAATGAACGGCGCCGCAGGGGGTGAACCGTCCCTGACTTCAGGTACGGGAAGGGCGTTGGGCCCCATATGGGCGGGGGAGAGGATCAGGTAGGCGGACCAGGGAGTAGTGCCGTCCCACCGGTGCTTCCGGTTCCACCAGGAGTAATCCTGGCCCGGGCTTTCGGCGGCGGCAAGGAGGAGGAGCCAGCAGCTGATACCTGTGAGCAGCTTATTCCTCATATAGTTGCAGGATCACCTTTCCGCCTGTCATCTGACGGGTGTACCGGTCGATCGCTTCGTTTACCTGTTCCATGGGAAAGACCTGCCGGATCTCCGACTGCAGCTCTCGTTTCATGTGTTTTTTGACCTTCCGGATGAACCGCAGTTTGAAAAGAAGGGATTTTCCGGAAAGCCACGCCCCCAGCTGGAATCCCCTCACCTGTTTGCCTTTCATCATCAGGTCGGAGGGTTCGGCCGTGACCGGATCCTCCGACAGGCGGGCGTAGTTCACCATCACCGCCCCCTCGGGAGCGGCGGCAAGCAGACGGGCCGACTGCTCCCCGGCGATGGCATCCAGCAGCAGGGTGGCCCTCAGATCACGGGCCACCGAAGCCAGGTCGTCCGGAAACGAATCACTTCCCGAATCGAGGATATGGGTGGCTCCCGCCTGCTTCAGCTCCTCCACCTGGCCGGGTCTGCGGACGATATTGATCAGGGGCAGCCCGTAGTGGTTACAAAGACGGATCAGCATCCTGCCCAGCGAACTGGCGGCAGCTGTATTGATCACCGCCCGGTGACTTCCCTCCCTGGCCATCTGAAGGAAAGCCATGGCAGTCATCGGGTTCACCAGCATCATGGAGCCCTGCTCCGGGGAGATCCCTGAGGGCAGGGGAGCCACGTTGAATGCCGTGGTCACCATGTATTCTGCCCAGGTGCCGTCATTTTTGGTTCCCGGCGAACAGGCCACCTCTTTCCCCAGGCGGACTCTTCCCATTACTCCTCCGCCGGAAGCGATCACCCTTCCGCTGCCCTCCAGTCCCGGTGTGAACGGATAGGTGCGATCCAGGTATCCCCTCCGGATCAGTGCCAGGTCGGACGGGTTCACCGGAGAGAACTTCATTTTTATCAATAATTCTCCCCTGGCGGGGGAGGGGACCGGCACATTCTCCACTTTCAGAGGGCCACCCGGTTCACTGAGCCGCACGGCCCGCATCTGTTCTGGTAGTTTTTCTTTCATCTCTGCTATCGGTTTAAGTGATCCTTTCCGAGAGGCTTTCCGGAGTCTCCCTGCCGGTCCGAATGATCCGTTCCCGGGAGATGCCCCATCGGACGGCCACCTCCTCTGCCAGCGGCAGCCGGACGATCCACAGCTGCAGGATCTCCCTTTTTCCCGTCAGCTCATCCAGCAATCCGCTCCATCCGCCGCCCTCCAGCTCCAGGGGCCCCACTTCGTCCACCACCAGCAGCGATGGCCGGCTGTGGACCGCCTCCCTGATCCACTGTTCGCCAGCATGGAAGGCTTCCGGGTGGAACCAGAAACGGCGAAAAGGGATCCAGCCCGCTCGTTGCCGGGTCCCTGCAAGGATCAGTCTCTCACCGGTGCGGATATTCACCAGGTGAAAGCCGGCCCGCACTCCTTCGCTGAACCATCCCGGACAGAGAAAACCGCCGGCGGGGGTGTCGCGTGCCTCCAGAATGCCGGCCAGCCTGCCGGCGAAGGTGGTTTTCCCCCCCTGTACCGGCCCTGTCAGCAGATGGATGCCCCGCTGCAAAGGGGTGGCGTTCATGATCCACCCGTTTTTTCAGGGGAGTGGGTCCGGATGACCTCCCCGGCCACCTGCCGGATCTCATCCAGCGCCCGGTCCACATCCTCTTTTTCCGCGTAGGTCTGTCCGATCACCATCCGGGTGGTATGGAGTCCCCCGACCCTGGTATGACTCAGAAACACTCGGCCCCTCCGGTTGAGTTCACTCAGAAAACGTTCATTCAGCAGGTCGATCTCCCGGGGATCATTCATCCCTTCGGGATGCAGCCGGAAGGTGCAGAAGTTCAGGATCGGTCCGGTGACCGGTTCCACCTGATCGATCAGGGCCACCTCCCGGGCAAAGTATTCCCCCAGGGCAATGTGGTGCCTCATCCGCTCCCGGATACCCTCCAGTCCGTAACTGCGGATCACGAACCAGAGTTTGAGCGCCCTGAACCTCCGTCCCAGGGGGATCCCCCAGTCCCGGTAATCGTTCACCGCCCCCCTGCTGGAGGTCTTCAGGTATTCGGGCAGGATCTCGAAGGAGCGGATCAGCAGCTCCGCATCCCTCACGAAATAGAGGGAGCAGTCGAAGTTGGTGAACATCCATTTATGGGGATTGAAGACGAAACTGTCGGCCATCTCCATTCCATGGGCCATCCAGCGGTACTCGGGCAGGATCAACGCGGTCCCGGCATAGGCTGCGTCCACGTGGAGCCAGAGTCCGTACCTTTTGCATATCCGTCCGATCTGCTCCAGCGGATCCACCGCCACGGTTCCGGTGGTCCCTATGGTGGCCACCACCGCGCAGGGGAGGTACCCCTTCTTCAGGTCTTCTCTGATCTGTCTCTCCAGGGCTGCCGGATCGAGCCGCAATTCCCGGTCCACCTCCACCTTTACCAGGTTTTGCCTGCCGATCCCGCAGACGCCCATCGCCTTTTCGATGGAGGAATGGGTTTCGGCGGATGCATATACCCGGAGTCCCGCCGGGACCCCCTCTTTATTGGAACGGAACCCGGTTTTCGCCTCCCGGGCAGTGATCAGGGCCACCAGGGTGGCCGAGGAGGCGCTGTCCTGGATCACCCCTTCCATCGTTCCGGGAAGTCCCATGGCATCCCTGAGCCATTCGGCCATTCGCTGCTCCAGTTCGGCGGCTGCCGGTGAGGTCTCCCAGATCATGCACTGGGCCCCCATGGCGGCGGTGATCATCTCGGCCATCACCGACTCCACCGAATGGTTGGCCGGGAAGTAGGCATGAAAGTTGGGGTGTTGCCAGTGGGTCATGCCGGGGAGGATCACCTCCGACAGATCCTCCAAGATATCCTTCATCTCTTCACCCTGCTCCGGCGCCCGGGCAGGAATCTGCCGGCAGATTTCACCCGGTGGCACCTGCGATTTAACCGGCAGCTCCCGGAGATGATTCAGGTAGTGGTCGATCCACTGCAGGACCGCTTCGGCATCGTTACGGAAATTGGATGGTTGCATGGTCATATCACGAATGTAAACAATAATCTGTTGGCTCGGCGCAGCGTCAGCCGTCGTGACGCAGGATCGCATCTGCCAGAAGACCGGCCGCTGCGGGTTCGAACCTGAACCAGAGCTCCGGTTCGATCAGTTCCAGTTCGGAGATCAGGGGACGGTGCTCACGGTCAAAAATGGCATCCACCCGGGCATAGAGCGGAAGAGGCTGGCAGCAGGCCACGACCCTTTCTGCCAGTGCAATCTCCTCCGGAGCGGGATCGTAAGGGTGGACGGTCCCTCCAAAATCGTCCTGTACCCGGAAGTCCCCTTTCTTCGCCCTTTTCAGAACGGCGTGGGAGAAACGTCCCTCGAACAGCATATAGGCCACCTCACCATGGGTGAGGACCGCGGGCTGAAACTGCTGGATCATCATTGATTCGGAGGAGATGAGTTGCCGGAAGACCGGTTCGTAGGGCTCCGGGCCTGAGGAGGGAAAGCGGTAGGTATGCCGCGCGGCACCCGATACGGCCGGCTTCAGGATCACCTCCTCCCATCCGGTTTCCCCGATCAGGGCCGATAGGGTGCGCCGTTCACCCCGTTCGGCAAACACCGTGGGAGGAGTGGGGATCCCCTGCCCGGAAAGGTCGTTCAGGTAGTGCTTGTCGAGGTTCCACCGGATCAGTTCATAGGGATTGATCATTTTCGTGAGGTGACTGACTCGTTCCAGCCAGGGCGCGAATTCGGGGAACCGGTCGAAATAATCCCAGGTGCTCCTGAAGAGAATGTACCGGGTATCGTTCCAGGGAACCTCCGGGTGGTCCCAGTGGATCCTTCTCACTCTCCACCCCCGCTCTTCCAGGGCCATTCTCACCAGTCCGTCCTCTTTCAGCACATTCCGGAGGTAAGGGTTGCTGCCGGGATCGCCGGTCAGCCTGGAATCGGTGAGTATGGTCAGGTCGAAGGGGATCATGGTTTGACGGATTAACCTGTGAAATAGCGGATGCTTCCGTAGATCATATCGGCGGCAAAATAGAAAAAAGCCAGGGAAAAAACCTTCATCATCCAGGGAATAACGGCAGGACGGGAAAGGATCCGCCGGAACCTGGAAAATGTGTAAGAAAGCGCCAGTGTTGAAATCAGCCATCCCAGCTGCACGGAGCCCATGAAGAGGTATTCTCCGTATGGGATCTCCCGGGCCAGCAGCATCGCTTTGGGAATGCATATGGTGATCCAGTAGGTCCAGAGCACCCCGTTGGTCAGGATCATCAGGATCAGTTTTCCTGTTCCGAAGCGGACCTGCCGGCGGCTGTCCAGGGAGCGCACCTTCCAGATTGAAACGGCGATCCAGACCAGGATGGCTGCTCCTGCCAGGGAGAGGCCGTGGAAAAATCCCTCCCGGAGACCGGCCAGGGAGAGGATCAGGAGACTGATGACCGCCACCAGGCTCTCCACCAGCAGGGCCAGAAAGGTGATCCTGAGGCTCCTGGTGAATCCTCTTTGCAGGACCTCGGTGAAGATGGCGGTAATCACGGGTCCGGGGATCACTCCCCCGATAAGCCCCAGCAGCAGCGCTATGATCAGTTCATGCAGGATCATTCCGGCGGACGCGAAGTTACATAAAACGGGCTTAATTTGTATATTGGACGTTTCTACCCATTCACCAAATGATCATCACATGAGATATTCTTTCATTGCCTTGCTTCTTCTGGCCCTGCCGCTCGGTGCACAGGAATCGGCGGAGCCTTTCTCCGCGAAAACATTCAAAGGATTGGAGTTCAGAAATATAGGACCCGCCTTCACCTCGGGGCGAATCGCCGATATCGCCATTCACCCCGAAAATGAGAACTGCTGGTATGTGGCGGTTGGCTCAGGGGGGGTATGGAAAACCACCAACGCAGGGATCACCTGGAAGCCCATTTTTGACGATCAGCCCTCCTATTCCATCGGCTGTGTGACCATTGATCCGCTGAACCCCGGCACCATCTGGGTGGGTACCGGGGAAAATGTCGGCGGCCGGCATGTGGGTTTCGGCGACGGGATCTACCGGAGCGATGACGGAGGGAAGAGCTGGAAGCAGATGGGCCTGGAGAATTCAGAGCACATCTCCCGGATCCTCGTTCACCCCGATAACTCTGATTTCATCCTGGTGGCGGCACAGGGACCCCTCTGGAACAAAGGGGGAGACCGGGGCCTATACAGGAGCCTGGACGGCGGCGGAAGCTGGGAGAAGGTTCTGGGGGATAACGAGTGGACCGGCGCGACCGAGGTGGTGTTCGATCCGGCCGATCCCGGCTGGATCTATGCGGCTACCTGGCAGCGTCACCGGAACGTGGCTGCCTATATGGGCGGGGGGCCAGGTACAGGAATTTATCGCAGCAGCGACGGCGGGGAGACCTGGGAGAAGCTCAGCAGGGGGCTGCCGGACTCCAACATGGGGAAAATCGGACTGGCCGTCTCCCCGTTCGACCGCAATGTGATCTATGCTGCCATCGAGCTGGACCGGCGCAGGGGAGGCCTGTTCATCTCCAGGGACCGTGGAGCATCGTGGTCCAAACAGTCGGAGATAGTCTCGGGAGGAACCGGTCCTCACTACTACCAGGAGCTTTATGTCTCTCCCCATTACGAAGGAACCCTCTACCTGGCCGACGTTCGGATGCAGGTATCGGACGATCATGGAAAGACGTTCCGCCGCATGGAGGAGGATTACAAACACTCCGACAACCATTCTCTCAATTTCCGTGTCGATGATCCCGACTATCTTCTGGTGGGGACCGACGGGGGTATCTACGAGAGTTACGATCTGGGCGAACACTGGCGGTTCGTCGCCAATCTTCCGATCACCCAGTATTACAAGCTGGCCGTGGACGACAGCGAGCCCTTCTATTTTATTTACGGGGGGACCCAGGACAACGGCTCCCACGGGGGACCCTCACGGACTACGAATGTGCACGGGATCAGGAATGCCGACTGGTTCAAGATCCTGGGGGCCGACGGTCACCAGACTGCCACAGAACCCGGGAATCCCGGGATCGTATACGCCGAATCGCAGCAGGGCGGGATCCACCGGATCGACCGGGTGACCGGCGACCAGGTTTACGTGCAGCCCCAGGCGGGAGAGGGAGAGCCCCACGAACGTTTCAACTGGGATACCCCCATCCTGGTGAGTCCTCACGATCCGGCACGCATCTACACCGCCTCCTACCGCGTCTGGCGTTCCGACAACCGGGGCGACAGCTGGAGGGCGATCTCGGATGATCTGACCCGGGACCAGGAGCGGATCGAACTGCCGGTCATGGGACGCCGGCAGAGCTGGGATAACCCCTGGGATTTCTATGCCATGTCGACCTACAATACCATCACTTCGCTGGCCGAATCGCCCCTTCAGGAGGGACTGATCTGCGCCGGGACCGACGACGGGATCATCCAGGTGACCGAAGACGGCGGAGAGAACTGGCGAAAGACAGAGGTGGGCAGCATCCCCGGAATTCCCTCCACTGCCTTCGTCAACGACATCCGGGCCGACCTGTTCGATGCTCAAACGGTTTATGCCGCCCTGGACAACCATAAATTCGGGGATTTCAAACCCTACCTGGTCAAAAGCACCGATGCCGGGAGGAGCTGGAGCATGATCACGGGCGATCTGCCGGAGCGTCTGCTGGTGTGGAGACTGGTACAGGACCACCAGGTGAGTGATCTGTTGTTTCTGGCCACCGAATTCGGGGTCTACTTCACCCGCGACGGAGGCAGGAGATGGATCGAACTGGGCGGCGGGACTCCCACCATTGCTTTCAGGGATATCACGGTTCAGCGGCGCGAGAACGATCTGGTGGGGGCCACCTTCGGAAGGGGATTTTACATCCTGGATGATTATACCCCCCTGCGGCAGGCTACCCCGGAGTTCCTGGATCAGGAGGCGGCCCTGTTTCCGGTCAGGGATGCCTGGTGGTATATCCCCGATAACATCGTCAGTGCACAGGGCGCCTCCGATTACCGTGCCGGTAATCCGCCCTTCGGGGCTCTTTTCACCTATTATCTCAGGGAGGAGGTTTCCACCCTCAGGGAGAAGCGCCAGGAGAGAGAAAAGGAGCTGGACCGGGAGAAGTCCGACATTCCCTTTCCGGGATGGGACGAATTGGACCGGGAGCTTGGGGAGGATCAGCCCTTCCTGGTTTTTGTGGTTACCAATGAACAGGAGGAGGTGGTCAACCGGGTGACCGCCCCTGCAAGGAAAGGGATCCACCGGGTCAGCTGGAACCTGAGGCACGCCTCGTCCAGGCCGGTGGAGCCCGGCTCGTCGGAGAAGATCAGCACCTCATCGGGATACCTGGCCACTCCGGGGACCTACCGGGTAACGATGGCATTGTCGACCGAAGAGGGAATGGAAGTGCTTACCGAACCCCGTTCCTTCCGGGTGAAGCCTCTGCAGGAAGGGGTGCTGGAGGGACCCGGATACGGAGAAATGGACCGGTATCGAAGGGAGGTGGAGAAGGCCGTGGAGCAGCTGCAGAAAGCCCGGCACAGGCTGGAACTGGCTCAGAAGCGGATCAGCGGAATGAAACTGGCTTATTTCCGGATCGACATGGAGAATCCGGACCTTCTGGACCGGATCCTTCAGGTTCAGAAGAGAGGGGAGGAATTGTACCGGTCGCTCCATGGAAGCCCCTCCAGGGAAGAGGTGGGAGAGAAACAGCCCCCCGGCCCCGCCAACCGGATCTCGGTGGCAACCAGGGGACTCTCCACCACCTACGGACCCACCCCGCTGCACCGGGAGAATCTGGAACTGGGCCTGAAAGAGCTGCAACCGGTCAAGGATGAACTCGATGTGCTCTTCGAGGAAGTGATCCCCGCACTTGAGCAGGACCTTCGCGAGGCCGGAGCACCATGGATCGAAGGTCAGCAATAGAGAGGGGTGAACGATGATCGGAACATCAATAGATTTGATTATGACTAAGTATCAGATGCAGAGCCTCCTGAAGGGGATGGTTCTGAAGAGCACATTTCTTGTCCTGGCAGGGATCTTCCTCACGGGGGAGGCGTTTGCCCAGGAGACCCGGCTTTTGCGGCAGCCTTCGGTCCGGAAGGAAAAGATCGCTTTTTCCTACGGAGGAGATATCTGGATCACGGGAACCGGCGGGGGAGAGGAGGTCATTCGCCTGACCAGCACTCCTGCCGTGGAGAGCGATCCCCATCTCTCCCCCGATGGCAAATGGGTGGCTTTTACCTCGAACCGTTCCGGCAACCAGGCAGTCTACCTGGTCCGCTCGGGCGGGGGTGAGGCCGAAAGACTCACCTGGCACCCGCGGGGAGCCACCGTGAGGGGCTGGACCAGGGATGGTAAACGGGTTCTCTATGTCTCCACCCGGGAGACGGCACCGGTGGGGTATCATCGCCTCTGGAGCGTATCCGCGGAGGGAGGGCCATCGAAGCTGGTGACCGCCCAGTGGGTCAATGACGCCAGTTTTTCGCCCGACGGGCGCCGTCTGGTGATCGACCGTATCCGCAGGTGGGACCAGGAGTGGAGGGCCTACCGGGGTGGACAGAACACTCCTCTGATCATCCTCGACCTGGAGGATTTCTCCGAGACCCTGCTTCCCAATGAATCCACCACCGATATTCATCCGGTATGGCTGGGAGACCGCATCTATTTCCTGTCGGACAGGGACATGACCATGAATATTTGGTCCTGCTCTCCCGGGGATCAGGCGGTGACCCGGGTGACCGATTACCGGGGATCCGATATCAAATGGCTCGACGGGGAAGGCGAACAGCTGCTCTTCGAGCGGGACGGTTACCTCCACCGGCTCGACCTGACCACCGGAGATACTTCCCGGATCCATATAACGGTCAGGGGGGATTTCCCCTGGGCCGGGGAGACCTGGGAGGATCTCAGCAAGCGGATCGGATCGGTTTCGCTCTCACCCACCGGGAAGAGAGCGCTGCTGGAATCCAGGGGCGAAGTGTACACCATCCCGGTGGAACACGGCGATGCCAGAAGCCTTACCGGAACCTCCGGAGCGGCCGACCGTTCACCGGTATGGTCCCCCAGAGGGGATTCCATTGCCTGGTTCTCCGATGAGGGAGCAGAGGGTTACCGCCTGAAGGTGGCCGGGCAGGACGGACTTTCCGATCCCAGGTCGCTCGATATCGGGATCTCCAGGCTGGGATGGGAACCGGCCTGGTCGCCCGATGGAAAGTATCTTGCCTTTACCGATGATGATGTCCGGGTCCGGATCGCCGATATGACCACCGGTCAGGTGGAAACCATCGATACTGCCGGGATGAACCTGGAAAGGGGATCCATGGGGCTCACCTGGTCGACCGACTCGCGGTGGCTGGCTTATTCCCGGACGGGAAGCAACCACTTCAGGCGCATCGTGGTATGGTCGCTGGATGACCGGAAAGCCAGGGAGATCACCAATGCGTTTGCCGACTCCTATGATCCCGCATGGGACAGGGACGGCCGTCACCTCTATTTCCTGGCCAGCACCGATGTGGCACTGGGATCGGGATGGGCCAACACCAGTTCGATCACCTCGGATCCCAGCTACACGGTCTACGTGGTGAACCTGAGATCGGGCGACCCCTCTCCCTTTGAACCGAGAAGTGATGAGGAGAATGGCGGAGAGGAAGAGGGAAAAGAAGAGGGAGAGGAGGAAAATGGCGGGAAAGTGGATGAGGATACAGAGGTTCAGATCGATTTCGGGGGGATCCAGCGGCGCACCCTGGCCCTTCCGGTTCCCGGCCGGAATTACCGTGGCATCTACACGGGCACGGCGGGTACCCTGTTCATTGCGGAGAACAAGCCGGATGAACCCGGGTTGGCTATCCATAAATTCAATCTGAAGAAACGCGAATCGGAGGTATTCACCTCGGGAGTGAGCCGGGTGTCGGTAAGTGCCGACGGTAAGAAGATCCTGACACGGAGCGGGAACAACTGGAAGGTCTGGGATGCCACCAAATCGAAGGCATCGGACGGAAAGACCCTGAAAGTGGACCTGGCCATGAAAGTGGACCGGCAGGCCGAATGGGCGCAGATCTTCGAGGAAGCCTGGAGGTATGAACGGGACTACTTTTACGATCCGGGTATGCACGGCAGGGACTGGCAGCAGGTTTATGAAAGGTACGCTCCCCTGGTACCCCATGTGAAGCACCGTACCGACCTCACCTACCTGCTCGATCAGATGAACGGTGAGCTTTCGGTGGGCCACAGTTTTGTGTTCGGGGGGGACTATCCCGAGGTGGAGAAATCGAGAATGGGCATGCTCGGAGCGGATCTGGTGCCGGAGGATGGCGGATGGAAGATCGCCAGGATCTACACCACCGAAAGCTGGAACCCTAAATTGTCAAGTCCGCTCGACCGGCCGGGAATGGAGGTAAAGGAGGGGTATTTCCTGACAGGTATCAACGGAGTTCCGCTGCCTGATTCGATCGATCCGTTCAGCCTGCTGGATGGTACCGCGGGAAAACAGACCGTCATTCATCTGAACAGGGGTCCCGGATTCGGAGATTCATGGAAGGAGACCGTAGAACCGATCGGCAGTGAGAGTGCACTGAGGCAACGCGCCTGGGTGGAGGATAACCGCAGGCTGGTGGACTCCCTTTCTCAGGGGAGGCTGGCCTATGTCTGGGTCCCTAATACCGGAACGCCCGGACTGATCTCCTTCGACCGGTACTTTTTCGCGCAACAGGACAAAGAGGGTGCCGTGATCGATGAACGGTTCAACGGGGGAGGATTGCTGGACGACTATATGGTCGACCTGATGACCCGGAATCTGAGGGCAGCCATCACCAATGAAGTGCCGGGGGGAGAGCCCATGGTGCTTCCTGCCGGAATTCTCGGACCTAAAGTATTGCTCATTAATGAATTATCAGGTTCCGGAGGCGATTTTTTCCCATGGGTGTTCCGGCAGCAGAAAGCCGGACCACTGATCGGCATGCGCACCTGGGGCGGACTGGTCAAATCGTCGGTGCACTACTCCCTGGTGGATGGAGGGGCACTGACGGCACCCGACAATGCCGTTTTCGATCCGGTGAATAACCGTTGGGTAGGGGAGAATGAAGGAATTCCGCCCGACATCGAGGTGCGGCTGGATGCCCGGTCCATGGAAAAAGGAGAGGATCCCCAGCTGATCCGCGCGGTGGAGGAGGCACTCCTGCTGATCGGGCGGGATCCGCTGCCGGAGGTGACCCGGCCATCCTTCCCCACACCGGCCACCGGAGAATAAGCCAGGCCTTTCGCCCGGCGATACCAGGGGATGGATAGAACAGCCTGACGGGGAGAACAGCAGGAGTTTTAAAAAAAAGGGGCTGTCTCGGATGAAACAGCCCCTTTCGCAGTATTAATCGAGTGGTAGTTTACAGCTTGAAGCTGATCCCCAGCGTGAGGTAGGCAATACCGTAGCCCAACTGCACGAATCCGGCCAGATTATCGGTAAAGTAGTAACGGCCGCCGAGATATCCGGAAAAAACGATTCCTCCGGAGGCACTGCTGGAACCGGAGGGTATATCCCCGAATTCGCTGGAAGTCGATATGCGGTATCCCAGCAGCACACCGGCATAGGTGTCCAGATTATCCACCAGCGGGTAATGAAAGGCTCCCTGGGCGGCTGCGATAATGTTGGTATAGTTCCAGCCCCACTCGGATCCGAAGTAGGCATACTCGTACCGGTAAGAGCTGTAAGCCAGGTAACCGCCGATGCCGATAACCCCCTTTTCGAGTACATCCTCCACGATAGCCTGCTCATAGGAAATGGATACCGGAGGCACTCGTCCGGTGGTATAGAGCCCGGTGCCGAAAGTGCGCCCGATCCCAATCCCCAGACTTACCACCTTGTCATCCATATTGAAGGTGCTCTCCTGAGCCTTTATGACCGGAATGGCAAAGAGTGCCGCAAGCACGAGAGTGAATAACTTTTTCATGTCCTTTGATTTTAGTTTTAGTGATCTGCATTAGGTAACAAGGACCCTAAATATACAGCTATTCTGGGATCGTTTCGCCTGAAAGTCCCCAAAATTTTGGCTAATCCGGACTAAATATGGATAAAATCAAAGCAGAATTCGTTGAACAGATGGCCACAACAGAGAAAGCTACCCGGATGGCAGCTCCCTCGGGCCAGGGACCCGGGAGAGCGGCCGGCAGGTAGCTTGAGCAAAGTGAAAGTCCTCTTTTTCAGGCAGTCCTTTTCTTCCGGGATCAGGGAATGACATGGGTGATCTTCAACACCATCACCAGAGCGATCACCGCAGTAATCAGAGTCCAGACCGTGTAGAACCTCCGGTGCTTCCGTATGTTCTCCGTCACACTCCCGGCAGGGTCTGCTTCGATCTTCAGCAGCGCGGAGAGGTAGAACAGCAGCAGGTAGAGGAGCAGCGGAGTCCCCATGATCAGAAACGGTGTAACGATCACCTCAAAGCCCTGGGAGATCCATTCGGTCAGGTGAAGGGCGATCCAGAGGACCATGGTGAGGCCGAATGCGGCTTTGAACGATTCCGCACGATAACCCGCCGTTAGATCATTTTCGGTCCTTTCTCTGGAAAAAACCATGAGGAAAAGCCCCGGGTAAACCAGTACCTGGAATTGTGCTCCCGCCCAGAGGAAGAGTCCGAGTCCTGCCAGGACGGTCATCAGCCCGATATATTTCACATAATAGGCCGCGAGCGGAAAAAAGGTAAAGGATTTCATGACAGTTTTCTTTGGTTTGGAGCGGATATTCTCCTACAATTTAGAGAGAATTCCCGGTAATTGCTTCATTATTCCTTGATTTCCTCATTGGTGGCCACCGAAAAGGCCGTGGCCACCACCACCGATCCCAGGGGCCCGAATACCGATCCCAGAACCCCGCCGATCCCGTCGTTGATGATCACCCAGCTGCTCTTTTTCAGCGCAGTGCCTTTCATTTGTCCGTTTTCAAAATCTTCCCAGAATTCATACGACCCGTTCAATATATCCCCGAAGAGTCGCTGGGCCGCCACATCGCCGGGGTCGCTGAACGGCACCCCCATGAAGGTGGAATTCACATAATCCCGGATGGCCTGCCGGCTTTCATCCCGTCTGCCCAGCTCCAGCACTTTACTGATCTCCATCAGGAACCGGTCACTGCAGGTGCCCATCTGCCCGAGCTGTTCCAGGAAATGGTTCTCATGGATGATAAAACCTTCACCGGGAGCACTTTTCTTTGGGGAAAAATGAAATTTCCCAGCAACCTGCTGCCGGGTGGCGGAGGTTTCATCCGGATCGTAGCCCTGCCGGTCGAGGTATTCGACAGAAAGGTCGAGCAGTTCGCAGATCTTTTCTTCCGTGGAAGCCTGCTTCAGCCGCCTGTGCTTGTAATAGTAGGCGATCATTTCATTGTGGATCCGCCCGGCATGGGACCAGACTTCCTTTTCCGGAACCGGTTCCGGCTCCGGATGGAGGGTTTGCTGGCAGGAGGCCAGCAGGAACAATGCTGCCAGGATGGCTCCGGACAGACTCCATTGAACAGTCTTTGACGTTTTCATAGTTGGTTGTTTTGGTGAAAAAGAATGGTTATCCATTGATGTGGCCGGCGCTCATATATCGGTTGCACGGAACCGGGAAAAGCCAATTTATTGCTATCTTCGGGTCATGACCATAGAGAAATATCCTTACGGCAATCTCCCCGACGGCAGGGAGGTAACACGATTTGTACTTGATAACGGGAAAGGGATGGTGATGGAGGTGATCAACTACGGGGCGATCATCACCTCCCTCCGCGTTCCCGACAAAAATCACGATCCGGGCGACGTGGTCCTGGGTTTCGATAACCTGGAGGGATATCTGGGCGATCATCCCTATTTCGGGGCGATGGTGGGAAGGGTCTGCAACCGTATCGGAGGTTCGCGCTTTGAGCTGGACGGCAACGAGTACAACCTCTCCGCCAACGAAGGGGAAAACCACCTCCATGGGGGGACCAGCGGGTTTGACCGGAAGCTCTGGACCCCCTCCACCCGCAGGACGCCGGAACAGGTGTCACTGAAACTGGGGTATGAAAGCCCGGACGGGGAGGAGGGGTATCCCGGTAACCTGATGACCGAGGTGGAGTATTCACTCAATGAGCGGAACGAACTGGCCATTCTCTGCAGGGCGGCCACCGATAAGCCGACTCATGTGAACCTGACCAATCACAGCTATTTCAATTTAAATAACTGCCAGGGAACGATCCACCGGCATGAACTGTTCGTTGATGCCGGCCTATGCACGGAACTGGATGCCGCCAGCATACCCACGGGCAGGATCCTGGAGGTGGATAACACCCCGTACGATTTCCGGATGGCCACCCCCATCGGAGAACGGATAGAAGAGGTGGAGCCGGGATACGACATCAACTATGTGGTGACCATGGAACCCCGGGGGAAGGAGCTGCGGCGGGTGGCGGCCCTGCGCGACCCCGATTCGGGCCGCGTCATGGAGGTGCTTACCACGCTGCCCGGGGTACAGCTCTATACCTCCAATCACATCGATCATATCGAGGGAAAGGGAGGGGTTCCCTACAAAAAGCACTGTGCAGTATGCCTGGAGACCCAGTATTTCCCCGATACGCCCAACCAGCCCGCTTTTCCCTCCACCCGCCTTCATCCGGGAGAGGAGTACCATGAGGTGACCATCTACCGGTTCAGCTGAAATGAGAGCGGACCTGTTCCATATCTTCACGATACTTCTGGCTTGTCTTTTGCCGGCACCGGTGCTGAAGGCGCAGGTTCACCACAGTTGTCCCTTCCACCTGGATGCCGGGCTGGATTATGAGAATCCTCTTTTTAAAAGATGGCTCTCCGCTTACGATATTCATTACTACGACCTCACCCTGGAGGTAACCAACCAGAGCACCTTTATCGAAGGAGAGGCTGTGATGATGGCCTCGGCAGAAAGGGACCTCGACACCGTGGTACTGGAGCTTCAGGATGCCATGGAAATCACAGAAGTGGCCTTCAGGGCCGGTCCTGAAGGGCAGCTCTTCTCGGATGTACCTGACTTTATTCACCGGGAACATGCGATCTATATTCCCCTGGAGGTCAATGTTTTGCAGGGAGAGTTTTTTTTCATAAAAGTTACATACCGCGGAATCGCCGGTCAGGGGGGAGGCTTTTTTACGGGGGTCACCAGCCGGACCGATCCGGACTATGGGTTCGGGGTCACTTATACCCTTTCGGAACCGATGAATGCCAGGGACTGGTTCCCCGCCAAACAGGTACTGGAGGACAAGATCGATTCGGTCCGGATGAACCTGAAATGCGATACGGCGCTCATGGCGGCCTCCAACGGGATCCTGGAGCTGATCGAGCCTTCGGACGATCAGAAAAATATTTTCCGCTGGGTGACCCGTTACCCCATGGCCTACTACCTGCTCTCATTCACGGTGGCCGATTACCGTGATTTCTCTTTCATGGCCGGACTTTCAACTCCGGGCGATTCGGTTCTGGTGCAGAATTACCTCTATGATTCGGACCAGCTGCTGGATGACTGGGAAGAGGAGATCCGGGCCACCGGTCCGATGATCACCTCGTTTTCACGATTGCTGACCGACTACCCTTTTTCGGAGGAGAAGTACGGGCATGCCATGGCACCCATGGGCGGGGGGATGGAGCACCAGACCATGAGCACCATGCAGGATTTCAATTTTTTCCTGGTGGCCCACGAATTGGCCCACCAGTGGTTCGGTGACTATGTGACCTGCGGCAACTGGCAGGATATCTGGATCAATGAGGGTTTCGCCTCCTATTTCGAATATATTGCCGCACAGGAGCTCCTGGGTCAGGAGGCAGCCGATGGCTGGATGGGCAATGCCGTGTCCATCGCCCTCTCGGAGACCACCGGATCGGTCTATGTACCGGAAGAGGAGGTGGAAAGCACTTTCCGGCTGTTCGACTTCGGACTGAGTTATAAAAAGGGAGCTATTCTGCTGCACATGATCCGCTACCATCTGAACGACGATGATCTGTTTTTCAGGAGCCTCAGAACCTATCTGGAGGAGCGGGGCAATGGCCTGGCCACCGGGCAGGAGTTCAGGGAGGTACTGGAAAGGGTGAGCGGAACGGATTTCTCCTGCTTTTTCGAGCAGTGGTATTACGGGGAGGGATTTCCGCGGTTCAATATTCAATGGGCCGTTCAGGGGGATTCTCTGAATGTATTCAGTGAACAAAACACCACCGCACCGGGGGTTACCCCCTTTTTCCGAACTCCCTTCGATCTGGAACTGACCTATGCCGATGGATCTGTCTCCAGAGTCCGTCTCCTGCAGGAGCAACCGGAGCAATCTTTTTCAGTGCCTGTCCGGAATATAGTTACCCGGGTGAGGTTCGATCCCGACGGATGGCTACTGAAAACCTCCACGGTGAACAAACAGGTCCCCGCCGACCGGGTCTTCACTTTCGGTCCCAATCCGGTCACCGGTGAATTGGTGGTGGAGTTCACCAATCTCAGCGAGATCGACCGGGTGAAGATCACCAGCATGAGCGGTCAGGAGGTTCTGCACCGGGAGAAGCTGGCCAACCCGCTGACCATGGATCTGTCCCGTTTGGCCGACGGGCCATATATCCTGGTGCTCAGTGGGATACAGGGCACCTACATGGAGCGGATCGTCAAGGTCTCCGGTGATTAAAATGTTTCCCTGAATAGATCTTTTAATAACTACCAATATGCGCACCCAACTTTTCATTTTCATCACCTTTCTGCTGTCATTCTCCTGCAGTCAGAGTGTCCGGTATCCCTATCAGGACACCGGTTTGGATTTTGAGACCCGGGCCGCCGACCTGGTTGGCCGGATGACCCTCCAGGAAAAAGTGAGCCAGCTTACCCATTATGCCGATTCGGTGGAGCGGCTGGGCGTTCCCATGTATAACTGGTGGAACGAGTGTCTCCACGGGGTGGCCAGGGCTGGGAAAGCCACCGTCTTTCCGCAGGCCATCGGGATGGCAGCCACCTTCGACCGCGATCTGATGTTCCGGATGGCCGATATCACCTCCACCGAGGCGAGGGCCAAACACCACGACTTCGTGTCCAGGGGCAAACGGGGGATGTACCAGGGACTCACCTTCTGGTCGCCCAATATCAATATCTTCCGTGATCCGCGATGGGGAAGGGGGCATGAGACCTACGGAGAGGATCCCTACCTGACCGGAGAGATGGCGGTCCAGTTTATCCGCGGCCTCCAGGGGGATGATCCCCGCTACCTGAAGGTGGTGGCCACCTCGAAGCACTATGCGGTCCATAGCGGGCCGGAGCCGCTCAGGCACCAGTTCGATGCGGTGGTCAGTACCCGCGATTTCAGGGACACCTATCTTCCGGCCTTCAGGAAAACGGTGAAGGTAGCCGGGGTCTATTCGGTTATGTGTGCATACAACCGCTACATGGGAGAACCCTGTTGTGCCAGTGTTCCTCTTCAGGAAGAGATTCTGAGGGAGGAGCTTGGATTCGAGGGCTATATCGTATCGGACTGCGGAGCCATCCGCGATTTCCATACCGGCCACGATGTGGTGGAGACCCCGGAGGAGGCGGCGGCACTGGGGATCATGGGGGGAACGGACCTGAATTGCGGCAACCAGTACGAGTCGCTGGTCAGGGCGGTGGAGCAGGGGCTGATCGATGAGGCGGAGGTGGATACTGCTGTCATCCGGCTGATGACCGCCCGGATGAAACTGGGGATGTTCGATCCCCCGGAAATGGTCCCCTGGGCCGACTATCCGGTCGACACGGTGGCCTGCCCGCCACACCGGGAGGTGGCGCTGGAGATGGCCCGGAAGTCGATCGTCCTGCTGAAAAATGAAGGCGGGGCCCTTCCCCTTTCCAGATCGCCGGAACGGATCGCGGTGATCGGACCCAATGCCGACAATGTGGATACTCAGTACGGGAACTATAACGGGACAGCACTCGATCCGGTGACCGTTCTGGAGGGGATCCGCTCCAGGCTGGACGGAACAGCCGAGGTCCGGTATGCTCAGGGATCCCGCCATCACGAAGGGATGCCCTTCCTGGTCCCTGTACCCGGAGAGGTGCTTTACACCGATCAGGATGCCGGCGAACCCGGGATGAAGGTTGCGTATTATGACCATCCGGATGCTTCCGGGACCCCTGCCGCGACCGGTGCGGATCCTCAGGTGGACGTTTACTGGTGGGACGGAGAGCCACCGGTGGATCAGCTGAGGGATGATCACTATTCGGCTCGCTGGACCGGTTACCTGGTGCCCCGGAGGAGCGGCACTCACGCCCTCGGGGTGAACGGAAAGTATGTCACTCTGGTTTTCGACGGAGATACACTGATCCGCCATCGCAATATCCATCACCCCAACAAGATCCACCGCAGGGTCGACCTGCAGGCGGGTGAGGCCTACCCGGTGCAGGTGACCCTGGAGGATGAGCACGGGGATGCTCCCTGCACACTGATCTGGGAGGAGCCCGGCCTGCCGCTCCTCAGCGAGGCTCTTCAGACAGCCCGCTGGTCCGACCATGTGGTCCTGGTGCTGGGTCTGAGCGCCCACCTGGAAGGAGAGGAGATGCGGGGCCTGGACCTGGAAGGTTTCAGCGGGGGCGACCGCACTTCCCTCCAGCTGCCGGAGGTGCAGAAGCAGTTGATCCGGTCGGTGGCAGCCACCGGCAAGCCTTTTACAGTGGTGCTGATGACCGGCTCGGCCATCTCTTTTCCCCGGGAGCAGCAGCTATCGCCTGCCATTCTTCAGGCCTGGTACGGAGGGGAGGCGGCCGGCCTGGCTGTGGCCGATGTGCTGTTCGGAGATTTTAATCCCGCGGGACGGCTTCCGGTGACTTACTACCGCAGTGTGGAGGAGATCCCTCCGTTCGGGGAGTATGACATGGATGACCGGACCTACCGCTACTTCAGCGGGGAGGTGCTCTATCCCTTCGGATTCGGACTCAGCTATTCCACCTTCACTTACAACAACCTGATCCTGGAAAAAGAGGAGATCAGCACCAACGAAGAGATCACGGTCAGCGTCGATGTGACCAACGAGGGTCCCCTGGATGGCGAGGAAGTGGTTCAGATGTACCTCCGGTATCCGGATTCGGGGCGGGAAAGCCCCCTGAAGGAGCTCCGGGGATTCGAGCGGGTCGCCATTCAAACGGGGCAGACTCTGGTGGTTACTATGAAACTGGGTCCGGACGAACTGGCCCGGTTCAATGAGCAGACCGGAGATTACCGGGTCGCATCCGGCACCTACCAGGTGCTGGCCGGACCTTCGTCGGAGGATGAAAAATTGCTGATGACGGAACTGGTGGTCAGGTAGATCCGGGATCAGAGCCGATATTTCGGACCGAAATCAGGCCGGGGGATTATAGGCCAGTCCCCCGATCACCGCCAGAAGCAGGATCAGCAGGAGGAACCAGAAGAAGGTTCCCAGGGCCAGGGCTCCGGGCCTGGTGCTTCTCACCTCTTCCGCCCCGGTACCGGGCGGAACCTCCTCCGCCCTTCTTCGGGGCGGGGTGGCCGCACCGATGAGCAGTGCAAAGATCAGGATAAAGAGAAAGGCTCCCAGCCAGCTGACACCGAAAACATAGGGTCCGATGGGATTGATCCAGGCCTCTGCCGCAATCCCCGCGAGTACCAGGATTGCCAGAAAGGCCCAGAGGCTCCCCCAGGGTCCGGTCACTCTGAATCCATAATAGAAGAGCAGGCCGATGCCCACTGCCATGATCAGCGCTACCAAGATTTCTCCAAATGTCATAGTGGTTGTGTTTTGATTCGACACCTGTCGTTGCGGCAGGGATTGTGCCATGATTGGCAGGCGAGACCAAAACGCAGCCATTCAATATGTTAAAATATGGAGCAGATCATAAACCGGAGGGAAATATGATCCCGTCCTGTGGAACAGAATCCACAGATGGCAGGAGGAACTACCAATCTTTTGTATGGATCCGGGCTTTACTGGAGCTGTTTCGAGCCGTCGCCCGCCTCGGCCACATAGAAGTCGGCCACCAGTCCGGTCCGCTCTTTGTACCCTCTGCCCACCTCCCGGATGAAGGTCTCCACCGCCTCTTCCCGGACGATGCTGACGGTGCAGCCGCCGAACCCGGCACCGGTCATCCGGCTGCCCAGGGTGCCGTCGATCCTGCGGGCCTCTTCCACCAGGGTGTCCAGCTCTTTGCCGGTGACCTCGTAATCGTCGCGAAGGGAGTCGTGCGACTGGTTCATCAGCTGTCCGAAGGCTTCGATGTCACCGCGGTTCAGTGCATCGATGGCCGACAGGGTACGATGGTTCTCGGTAATGACATGCCTGGCCCGTTTCTGCACCTCCGGATCGGTGATCAGGTGGGAGTGCTGCCGGTACTCCTCCAGGGTGAGGTCGCTCAGGTGACGGATATCCACCTCACTGCGAATAGCTTCTACGGCGGCCTCGCACTGCGATCTTCGCTCGTTGTATTTGGAGTCGGCCAGCCCCCGTCTTTTATTCGTATTGGAGATGACGATCTTCATTCCCTCCAGCTTCAGGGGCACTCTTTCGTATTCGAGGGTGTCGCAATTGAGGAACAGCGCATGATCTCTGGCGCCCATTCCCGATGCGAACTGGTCCATGATCCCGCAGTTGACCCCCACGAACTGGTTTTCGGCCCGCTGGGACAGCCTGGCCAGGTCCATCCGCTCCATTCCGAAACCGAACAGCCGGTCCATGGCAAAGGCAGTGACCATTTCGATGCTGGCCGAGGAGGAGAGTCCTGCGCCGTTGGGAATATCGCCCGAGTAGAGAAGGTCGAGCCCCTCCACCTCTCTGGCTATCTTCCGGAACTCATTCAGCACCCCCAGCGGATAGTTGATCCAGTCTTTCCCCGATTTGGTGAAGGGTTCGTTTAGATTCACCTCACCCCGGTGGTCGAAATTGGTGGTGGCGAAACGGAGGATCCCGGACCCGTTCTCCCTGGCCACCAGGTAGGTGCCGAACGACAGGGCGCACGGGAAAACAAATCCGCCATTGTAATCGGTGTGCTCACCGATCAGGTTCACCCGGCCGGGCGAAAAAAAGACCGATTCGGTCCGGTCGCTCGTTCCATAAAGGTCGTGAAAGGTATCCAGCATTTGCGATGTGTTCATGGCAAGGATTGTTTGGGTGCCAAAAGTAGAAAAAAAACGGTAATTTTGGCGCCTATGCAGAAAGCATCACCCCATTGGTTCTTCATCCCTGCCGCGCTTTTCATCACGGGGTCGGCGGTCATTTCCCTGCTCTTTTCCAGGGAGGTGATCCATATGGAGATGAACAGCTGGCACTCTCCCTTCACCGACCGGCTTTTCAGGTGGTGGACCTTCCTGGGCGACGGCTGGGTGTTGCTGGGACTGATTATCGTGACGCTCTTCTGGCGCATCCGGGTGGCACTGGTGACATTGACAGCCTACCTCTTTTCCGGACTGATGACTCAGATTATGAAACGCGTGTTTTTTAAGGAAATGGCAAGGCCTTCCAGGTTCTTTGAGCTGAACGACATCGGGTATGAACTGCATCTGGTACCGGGGGTGGATCTGCACAGCTGGAACAGTTTTCCCTCGGGACATACCACTGCCGCTTTTGCTGTCTTTTTCGGATTATCCCTATTTTTGCCCTCGGCCCCTGCCCGCTTTCTGTCGTTCCTTCTGGCAGCTGGGGTGGCATGGTCGCGGATCCATCTTTCCCAGCATTTCCTGATGGATGTGTCGGCAGGGGCAGTGGTGGGTATGACCGGAGCGGGGGTGGCCTACTGGTGGATCGCCCGGTATGACCGTTCGTGGCTCGATCAACCTGTAACTCACTGGAGAAAGAGATGACTATTTCCTGGAAGTCCATAGGAGTTTATACGGGAATCATCGCCTTCGCGGCGCTCTTCTTCCTTCCGTTTCTGGGATACGTTCACCTGTTCGACTGGGATGAGATCAATTTTGCCGAATCGGCGCGGGAGATGATCGTTACCGGCGACTACATCACCGTGCAGATCGATTTCGAGCCGTTCTGGGAGAAACCACCCCTGTTCTTCTGGTTGCAGGTGCTTTCCATGAAGCTCTTCGGGATCAACGAATTTGCCGCCCGTTTTCCCAATTTCCTCTGCGGGATCGCCTCGCTGATGGTGCTCTATTTCCTGGGCCGGCAGATATACGGCCACCGGTTCGGACTTTTCTGGGTCCTTACCTACGCATGCTCCATTCTTCCCTTCTTCTATTTCAAATCGGGCATCATCGATCCCTGGTTCAACCTGTTCATACTGATGGGTATTGCCTGGTTCATCTTTTACCTGGATCCGGAGCGCCACAGGATCCGGATCCGCAACCTGGTGCTGTCGGCCCTGTTTTTCGGACTGGCCGTTTTGACCAAGGGTCCGGTGGCCATCCTGATTTTCATTCTCTGTTTCCTGGTCTTTCTGGCAGTGCGCCGGTTCAGGCTCGATACCAGGTTCAGTCACGTTATGCTTTTCATCGGGATGGTGGCCCTGACCGGAGGGACCTGGTTCCTTCTTCAGGTGCTGAACGGCAACATCCATATCGTGAGGGATTTCATTCAGTACCAGATCCGCCTCCTCTCGACAGGGGATGCCGGGCACAGCGGGTTCTTCGGTTACCATTTCGTGGTGGTGCTGATCGGGGTCTTTCCGGCTTCGGTGATCGCCCTGAAGAGCTTCACCAAAAAGTCGGAACAGACCGAACTGCAGAGGCTGTTCCGGCAGTGGATGTATATCATGTTCTGGGTGGTGATCCTGCTCTTCTCCATCGTGCGGACAAAGATTATCCATTACAGCTCTCTGACCTACTTTCCACTCACCTTCCTGGCGGCCTGGGTTTGGGAGAAGTGGATCGACCGCAAAATCGAGATCTCGGGATGGCAGGTGGTGTTGCTGATGCTGATCGCTCTGGTTCTTTCTGCCATGGCTGTCGCCCTGCCGCTGATCGCCAACAATCCACAGTGGCTGCTCGAGAGGGATTTCATTACCCTGGACCGTTTCACCAGGGAGGCACTGAATGCTACCGTACACTGGAGCGGCACCGAATGGCTGGTGGGGGTCTTTCTGTTCGTGGGGGTGTCTGCAGCATCCATACAACTGTTGAGGAGGAATCCTTCGGGGATGGTGATCCTCTACCTGGTCAGTCTGCTGTTCGTATCCTCCTCGATCTATCTCTTCACCGACCGTATCGAGGGATACACCCAGCGTGCCGCCATCAAGTTCTACGAGGGACTGCGTGGACAGGAGGTCTATGTGAACACGCTGGGATTTAAAAGCTATGCCCATCTGTTCTATTTCGACAAGCAGCCGGGCGACCCGGATTTCGACGACAGTGTGGAGAATCTGATGCAGGAGGATCTGGACCGGGATGCCTATTTCGTGATCAGGATCGGCAAAAAAGAGCGGTTCCTGGAACAGTACCCCCAGCTGGAGGTGCTCTACGAACAGAACGGGTACGTATTCACCGTGAAAAGAGCCGGGATCACCGATGATTGACGGAAAGACCATCACCGTGGTACTTCCCGCCTACAATGCGGAAAAGACCCTGGAGCAAACCTACCGGGAGATCCCCTTCGATGTGGTCGACCATGTGATCCTGGTGGATGATCGGAGCAGTGACGACACCCTGAAGGTGGCCGAGCAGCTGGGGATCGGTCATATCATCCGTCACCAGGAGAACCTGGGATACGGAGGAAACCAGAAGAGTTGCTATTCGAAGGCTCTGGAACTGGATTCCGATATTGTGGTGATGCTTCATCCCGACTACCAGTATACCCCCCGGCTGATCCACTCCATGTGCTATTTGATCGCCAACGGGGTCTACGAGGTGGTGCTGGGATCCCGCATTCTGGGGAAGGGGGCGATCAGGGGGGGGATGCCCCTTTACAAATACGCGGCCAACCGCATCCTGACACTGATCCAGAACCTGCTGATGAACCAGAAACTCTCTGAATATCATACCGGGTACCGGGCCTTCTCCAGGAGGGTGCTGGAGACGATCCCCTTCCGCGAAAACTCGGACGATTTCGTGTTTGACAACCAGATGCTGGCCCAGATCCTGTATGCCGGTTTCGAGGTGGCCGAGATCACCTGTCCCACCCACTATTTCAGGGAGGCTTCCTCCATTAACCTGAAGCGAAGTATGATCTACGGTCTCGGGGTGATCGGGGTCTCTTTTCAGGTGCTCCTGCAAAGGGTGGGATGGAGGAAATTCAAGATTTTCCGTTTTGAGCAGATCACTTCCACTACATCCTAAAACCTGAAGATGATGAGAATCCCGATCCTTACAGCGGTGATTATTCCGGGACTGCTGATGATGGTATCCTGCCGGACTTCGCCGAATCCGCCCGTCGACCTGCAGGTGGTGGAATCGGAGCAAAGGGTGAAGGTGACCGCGGGCGGCAAGGCTTTCACTGCATACATCTACGATCCGGAGCTGGAAAAGCCGGTGCTTTTTCCTCTGGTGACCGCCGACGGAGTTACCGTTACCAGAGGTTTTCCGCTGGATCCGGGAGCGGGTGAACGGGCCGATCATCCCCACCATGTGGGATGCTGGCTCAATTTCGGAGATGTGAACGGTTACGACTTCTGGAACAATTCTCCGGCCCGGAGTGAAGAAGCCAAAGCTCACCTTGGCCGGATCGTCCACCGGGAGTTCCTGAAGGTAAGGCGCGGACGCGGGAAGGCGGTACTGGAGGTGAGGGCCCGTTGGATGGCCCCCGATACCGGGGAGGCGGAACAGTTGCTGGAGGAGAAGACTTCGTTCACTTTCCGGGCATCGGAAAAGACCCGGATCATCGACCGTGTCACCACTCTGACCGCCATCAGCGGGAGGGTCACATTCACCGATAACAAAGAGGGGATGATGGCCCTCCGGGTGGGTCGCGCTTTCGAGCATCCCGGCCCAAAGGGTGTCCTGCTGACCGACAGTGCTGGCAGCCCGATGGAGGAACCGGTGGCGGACACCACCGGGGTTACCGGGCACTACCGCAACAGCGAAGGTGTGGAAGGAACGGATGTCTGGGGAAAAAGGGCCCGATGGGTGGAGCTGACCGGGATCAGTCAGGGACAGCGCCGCTCCATCGTGCTGATGGATCATCCTTCCAACACCGGATATCCCTCCTACTGGCACGCCAGGGGATACGGTCTCTTCTCGGTGAACAACCTGGGAAGAAAGGTGTTCGACAGAGACCGGGAAGAGATGGTGGTTGAGCTGGAACAGGGGTCATCGCTGACCTTCCGGCACCGTCTGGTACTTTCCGACGAGGATCTGAGCGACCCGGAGATCGAGGCATTATGGACCGGGTTCACTGAAGAGTGACCACCTTCCCCTCCCGGCTGCTTTCGTATCCCGCTTCGATCAGGCGGACCACCTCCCGGGCCTCCTTCGGGTCCACTGCCGGCCGTTCCCCGCGGCGGATCACCCGGTAGAGATTCTCGTAGAATGCCTGATAATTCCCTGCCCGGGTGGGGTAGGGACCTTTCAGGGTTTCGCCCCGGTAAAAGGTGTGGATCCGGCCCCACTGTTGCTCTGGTTCTTCCCCCCAGCCTTGTGATCCGGGGAGTATGCCATCTTTCAGAGCCTGTTCCTGCGGATCGGTGCCCCATTTCAGATAGCTGCCTTCGGTACCGTGGAGGATAAAGGCGGGACCCGGCTCGCGGACCAGGTAGCTGCTGCGCAGCAGGCATTTGAAACCGTCGTAGTGAAGGAACAGGTCGAAGCTGTCGTCGGTTTTCGCCCCCTCGCGGAGCTTCCGGGTATCGCAGAACAACCGGCCGGGCGAGCCGAAAAGCTGCAGGGCCTGGTCGATCAGATGGGATCCCAGGTTATAGAGGGTCCCGGTTCCCGTTGCCTGATCTTTCCAGGAATCCTTCAGGTAGTTCCGGTAGCGGTCGAAGTGGGACTCATACTCCACCAGCCGGCCCAGCCTGCCGCTCTCCACAATCTCCCTGACGGTCAAAAAGTCACCATCCCAGCGCCGGTTCTGGAAAACGGTCAGCACCACTCCTTTCCTTCCGGCAGCCTCGATCAGCTCGTCGGCATGGCCGGTCCGCAGCGTCAGGGGCTTTTCCACCACCACATGTTTTCCCGCCCCGATAGCCTCCAGGGCCATGGAGTGGTGCAGGTGGTCGGGAGTGTTCACAATGACCAGCTCCACGGAGGGGTCGTCCAGGATAGCCCTCAGCTCCCTGACGATCTCCGCCCCCGGGTGCTTTCCGGCCGAGGCGTTTCGTGTTCTTTCCAGGATCTTAGTAATTTTGAAGCCCGGGTGGCTCTCCAGGAGCGGACCGTGGAAGACCAGCCCCGACATACCGTAGGAGCAGAGTGCAGTTTTTACAGGTTCCATAGATGCAGTTTGAAGAGGCAATTTAGCAAAATCCGCCGCTTTGAATTGCCAAAAAAAGTTCGGAACTTCAAGCCGCTTTTACAAAGATGCCTGCACAGTTGAAAAACAGCGAATTACAGGAACCGGTGAGCAGGGAGGAGATGACAGAAGAGAAGGCAGTATTTGAAGGAGGGCGAAAGCTTCCCCTGGTGGAGGAGTTTTACACCATCCAGGGAGAGGGCTTCCATACCGGGAAGGCGGCCTATTTCATCCGGATCGGGGGTTGTGATGTGGGATGCAGCTGGTGTGACACCAAATTCTCATGGGATCCTTCGCTCCACCCGGTGGTGCCCGCCGGGGAGATCATCTCCCGGGTGACGGAATATCCGGCATCGGCGGTGGTGGTCACCGGAGGCGAGCCGCTGATGGTGAATCTCGATTACCTGACAGGGCTGCTGAAGGAGAAAGGGGTGGAGACTTACCTGGAGACCAGCGGGGTCTACCCCCTGACCGGAACGTGGGACTGGATCTGC
The DNA here is from genome assembly GCA_964579515.1 of uncultured Bacteroides sp. Lineage (GTDB taxonomy): Bacteria > Bacteroidota > Bacteroidia > Bacteroidales. Next base: position 75,243 of record CAZOHA010000002.1, read on the forward strand.
CTCTCTCCCAAACCACACGCTCCGCCCCGGAAGGAGTTTTTCGAAACAGCGCATGAACTGAAGGTGATCATCTCCGGTGAGGAGGAGCTTCTATGGGCGGAGGAGTCGTCCCGGAAAGTTACTGCCGGATGCAAGCTCTACCTGCAGCCCGAATGGAGCCGCCGCGAAACCATGCTGCCCCTGATCATCGAATATGTCAAGCAGCATCCCCGATGGATGATCTCCCTGCAGTCGCACAAATACATGAGGATCCCCTGACATGAGCCGGCATTGCATGATCACCGCCACCGTATTACTGTTCCTCTCCCTGTTGCAGGTCAGCGGACAGAACTACGGGACCGGCTCCCGGAGAGCGGAGCGTCAGTTCGAGCAGGCGAGGGAATGCCTGACCCGTTACGATATGGCCTGTGCCGAGGAGGCCCTTCAGAAGGCGCTCAGGATCGATCCCGAATTTATCGATGCTTACCGGCTGCTGGCCCAGGTATATTATGACCAGGGCAGACTGGATCAGGCCATCCAGGTGTTCGGGAAAATCCTGGAAATCGATCCGGAAGGCAATCCGGATGCATACCGGCTTCTGGCGGGGCTCACTATCCGGGTGGGGGATTATCAAAGGACCCTGAAACTGGTGGAGAAATTTCTCTCCTATCCGCCCGGGGAGGTGAGAAACCGTGACGAGGCCCTCCGGTTGAAGGAGAGCTGCCTTTTTGCACTGAAGGCCATGGAGAACCCGGTACCCTTTAATCCCGAGAACCTGGGGGAGGGGGTCAACTCTCCCTATAGTGAATACTGGCCGGCACTGACCATGGATGAACAGACCCTGATCTATACGGTGCTGGTCCCCCGCGATCCCGATGCCCCCCTGCGGCGTGAAAACCTTCAGGAGGATTTCTTCCTTTCCGGAAAACAGGGAGAGGGCTGGGGGGAGCGGCAAAATGCGGGTCCCCCGCTCAATACTCCGGACAACGAAGGAGCACACACCCTGACGGCCGACGGCAGGCACCTCTATTTCACGGCATGCAACCGGCGCAGCGGACAGGGGATGTGTGATATCTATCATTCGGAGTGGAAGGAAGGGAAATGGAGCCCTCCCCGCAACCTGGGACCACCGGTCAACTCCCGGTACAGCGAAAAGCACCCCTCGGTGTCGGCCGACGGCAGACACCTCTATTTCTCCTCCAACCGTCCGGAGGGGAAAGGATCCTACGATATCTGGGTCTCCGAAAAGAACGAGGAGGGGTGGACAGTCCCGGTGAACCTGGGCGATTCGGTCAACACTCCCGGACTGGAGCAGTCGCCCTTTATCCATCCCGACCAGCACACTCTCTACTTCTCTTCCGACGGATGGCCGGGGATGGGTCAGTCGGACCTGTTCGTCACCCGGGCAGGTAAGGACGGCGGGTGGTCCTTACCGGAAAATCTGGGTTATCCGGTGAACACCCATAACGATGAGATCGGTCTCTCGGTGAGCGCATCGGGAAACAGGGCCTATTTCGCATCGGACCGGGGTGAAGGAACCGATACGGACCTTTATTCCTTTCAGCTTCCGGAGGATGTCCGCCCCGATCCCGCTTCCTACATGACCGGCAGGGTGTATGATGCCGGGAATATGAGAGGGGTATCCGCCCGGATACAACTGATCGACCTGGCCACGGAGGAGGTGGTCATGGAGCTTCACTCCGGGCCGGAGGAGGGCGATTACCTCCTCTCCCTGCCCTCCGGCAGGAATTATGCACTGAATGTGGCAGCCCCCGGGTACCTCTTCTATTCCGAACACTTCAGCTTCACAGGCATCCACACCCGGCAGGATCCGTTCCGGAGGGATATTCCTCTGGACCGTGTGGAAGAGGGGAGCCGGATGGTTCTCCGGAACGTCTTTTTCGAAACCGATTCGCATGAGCTGCTGCCCGAATCCGTGGTGGAGCTTCAGAGAGTGGTCCGATTCCTGGAAGAGCATCCGGAAGTAAGGGCCGAGATCGGCGGACACACCGACAGTACCGGCGGTGACGACTACAACCAGGCGCTGTCGGAGAGGCGCGCGGGCAGTGTGGTCGGCTACCTGACCGGGAAGGGGATTGATCCGGAGCGACTGAGCCAGGCCGGATACGGTTCGCAGGAACCGGTGGCTCCCAACGATTCAGAAGAAGGAAGGGCGAAGAACCGAAGAACCGAACTCAAGATCACGGGGGTGCCGTAACGATGAATCTGATATTCAAAGAGATACCTGAATACCTGAAGGATAAGTCGATCATTATCACCCAGGTGATGTTCGTATCGATCTTTGCATTGGTCTTCATCAATATCTATTCACCTTTCAATGCGGCCTCCTGGTTCGAGGTAGGAAGAGTGGAATTCTTTTTCTACTCCAGCGCCTATATCCTGTCGGGCATGCTGGTCATCGTTCTGGCCAAGCTGTTGTTCGTCTGGCTCTCCCGGAGAATCCGCTTCAGCTATCTGCTGTTCGGTATCTGGAACCTGATGGAGATCCTGCTGCTGGCGGCCGCCTACCTGACAGTGGACCTGGTTTTGCTGCAATCGGGCGCCAATCCCCTGGAAAGGTACACCGGACTGCTCTTCATCACCCTGCTGGTGCTGGCCATCCCCTATTCCCTCTCCTGGCTCTGGCTTTCCCTCAGAGATAAACGGACCAAGCTGGAGCAGCTTTCCGAGAATACCTCTCAGGCGTTCCGTGAGAAGCAGATGATCATCTTCCGGGATGATACCGACAAACTCCGCTTCTCGGTCAAAAGCAAAGATATCCTGTTCGTGGAATCGACCGACAACTATGTGACGGTCCATACGGTGGAGAAGGGAAGGCTGAAGAAGATCATGCTGCGCAATACTATGAAGCGGCTCGAGAAGGAGCTGGAAGGAACCCTGATCCAGCGTTGTCACCGCTCCTATATGGTCAATTTCGAGAATATCAAGCTGGTGAAACTGATCAGTACCAACCTCTATATCTATCTCGATTTTCCCGAGGAGATACGTATCCCGGTCTCCCGGACCTATGCCGAGCATGTTCATGAATTCCTGAACCGGGTCTCACTCTGAACCTTCTTCCCGAACCCGCTGCAGATTTTACCGTATACAGGTAGGGAAATTCTGATCTCCTTTCTATATTCAGGGGATTAAAATTTAACTACTGACGTATGAACTCACTTAAACGGACCCTTTGGGCAGGGGCTGTCGGCCTCGCCCTGCTTGCCTCCGGAAATGCATGGGCGCAGGCTTATCAGTTCACCATCGAAAAAAATCTTCCCGCCACGCCGGTGAAGGATCAGCACCGGTCGGGCACCTGCTGGAGTTTTGCCACCACCAGTTTCATCGAATCGGAGCTGCTTCGAACCGGGATGGGCACCTACGACCTTTCGGAGATGTTCTTCGTAAGAAAGGCGTATGAGATGAAGGCCGATAAATATGTCCGTATGCACGGAAAAATCAATTTCGGTGCCGGCGGACTCGCCATGGATGTGCTTCAGATATGGGACCGGTACGGAATGGTGCCCGATGAGGAATACGACGGACTGGTGATCGGGGATTCGCTGCCGGTGCACGGGGAGATGGATGCGGTGCTGAAAGGGTACATGGATGAGGTGATCAGGAACCGGAACCGGACCCTTTCCCCCGTCTGGGACCAGGGGTATTCCGCCATTCTGGATGCCTATCTGGGCGAGTTGCCGGAGTCGTTCGAATACAATGGAAGGGAACATACTCCCCGTTCATTTGCCGATGGACTGGGCCTGGACCCGGACAATTACGTCTGCATCGGATCCTTCACTCACCATCCTTTCTACGAGCCGTTCATTATCGAGATCCCCGACAACTGGATCTGGGGTTCGATCCTGAACGTCCCTCTGGAAGAAATGATGGAGATTCTGGAAAATGCCGTCGCTGAAGGGTATACCGTCTGCTGGGACGCCGATGTGGGCGAGAAGGGATACAACTGGCAGATGGGACTGGCGCTGCTTCCCTCCACCCGGATCGGGGATCTGAGCGGACTGGAGCGCGGGCGCTGGTCGGAACTGACCGAGCGGGAGCAGCAGGAGCTTTTCTACGACTTCACCACCGTCAGAAAAGAGGAGAAGGTCACTCAGGAGTCCAGGCAACGGGGATTCGACACCTACCGGACTACCGATGACCACCTGATGCATATCACCGGAACGGCCCGCGACCAGTCGGGGAACCGCTTCTACCTGGTGAAGAATTCCTGGGGGACCGGTAACCATATCTACAAGGGATACCATTATGTATCGGAGCCTTATATGAGGGCTAAGACCATCTTCCTGGTGGTCCATAAGGATGCAGTTCCCGCTTCCATTGCAGAGAAACTGGGCTGGTAATGATGATGAACCGGAAGGCACTCCAGGTTGCGATCCTCTCCCTTCTGTTCCTGATATTCAGCGGATATCAGGCGGGATTGCTGAATCTGGGTCCGGGACCGCAGCCCGCCTATCCGGAGGTGCCTCCGTTTCTGGAGACCGGTACCGGGTGGGTCGATTCGGTGATGGAGGAGCTCTCACTGGAGGAGCGGATCGGCCAGATGATCATGATCTACGGATATTCCAACCTGGGTCCCCTTCACGAAGAGTCGGTGATCCGGCAGATCAGACGGCATGGCGTCGGCGGTATCCTTTTTTTTCAGGGGGAACCGCTGGAACAGGCCCGTCTCACCAACCGGTTCCAGGCAGCCTCCAGAGTCCCGCTTCTGATTGCCATGGACGGGGAGAACGGACTGGGGATGCGCCTGCAGAACACCCTCTCCTATCCTTCCATGATGACTCTGGGCGCTCTCTCCGAGCCGGCCTTGATCTACCTCACCGGAGCGCATATGGCCCAACAGTTCCGCAGGCTGGGGGTTCACATGAACCTGGCTCCGGTGGCCGATATTCACAGCAATCCGGACAATCCGGTGATCGGAACGCGTTCGTTCGGGTCGGACCGGGAGAATGTGGCCTCGAAGGTGATCTCGCTGATGAAAGGGATGCAGGATCACGGGCTGCTGGTGGCCGCCAAGCACTTTCCCGGGCATGGCGATACCGGTACCGACTCTCACCGGGCCCTGCCTGTCATCCCCCATGACTCGGCCAGGCTCGACAGTGTGGAGCTTTATCCCTTCCGGAGAGCGATCGAGCGGGGACTGACCGGAGTGATGATGGGCCACCTCCACGTCCCTGCCCTGGATCCCCTGGATCAGCGGCCTACCACCCTTTCCCGGAGGGCCATTCAGGATCTGCTGAAAGAGAAGATGGGCTTCCGGGGACTGGTGATCACCGATGCTCTGAACATGAAAGGGATCAGTGAATCAGAAGAACCGGGTCAACTGGAAGTGGAGGCCGTTGGGGCGGGCAATGATATCCTGCTGATGCCGGCCGATGTGGACAAGGCGATCAGGGCGGTCAAAAGGGCGGTTCGCAGGGGAGAGATCCCGGAATCGAGGATCGATGAGAGCTGCCGCAAGATCCTTCTGGCCAAGCACTGGGCGGGCGTTCACCACCGGGAACTGATCCGGACCTACCGGCTGAGGGAGGAGCTGAACCACCACCGCTACTATGCCCATTACCGCGAACTGGTGGCCCGTTCCCTGACCCTGGTCCGCAACAGGGAAGAGGGCATTCCCCTGAAAGATCTGGATCGATGCAGGCTGGCGGTGGTGCATATCGGCCTCGGCGATTACGGGGAGCTGGAGCGGCAGACCGACCTCTACCAGGAGAGCGACCACTTCCGGATCTCCCCGCTGGCGGGGGATCAGGAGTGGGACGAACTGGCCGGGATACTTAAATCTTATAACACATTGATTATCAATGTTATGGGAATCAGCACCAGGGCTTCCGCAGATTACGGGATCACCGCGGGAACGGTCCGGTTCGTGGAGCGGCTCGATCCCACCTCGCTGACCATCCTCAATGTGGCCGGCTATCCTTTTGCACTGGAACGCTTTTCCAACCTCGACCACCTGGATGTTCTCCTGCTGTCCTACAATGACGATCTGCTTTACCAGCAACTGGCCCTTCAGGCGATCTTTGGAGGGATCTCCCTGAAGGGCAGGATGCCTGTTCCGGCCGGCGAACTGGGCCCGGCCGGCAGCGGAGTTTCCACCGGTCCTCCGGTGCGGCTCTCTTATGGATTTCCCGAGGATGCCGGATTGAACCCCGATTCCCTGATGAAAATGGAGTCCCTCATCGATGAGGCGATCCGCAAGAGGGCCATGCCGGGATGCGTGGTGCTGGTGGCAAGAAACGGAAAGGTGGTGTGGCACAAACCTTACGGGACCCATACCTACCAGCGCCGGAGGCGTGTGGAGACCGGCGATATTTACGACCTGGCCTCCATCACCAAGGCGACCGCCCCCCTGGCGGCGCTGATGCGGCTCCGGGACCAGGGTAAATTCCATGAAGACTCCACCCTGGGGAGTTATGCCCCCATTCCCGACACCTGTAACAAGGGGGATCTTCTGATCGCCGATATCCTGACCCACCAGGCGGGACTGATCCCCTGGATCCCCTTTTACTACAAGACCCTGGAGCCACTGGACACTTCCCAGCAGCTGGTGAGCAAATTCTGGACCCACACCCATCCCCTGAAGCTGGGAACCGACACCTATCTGAACAGGAACGTGAAGTATGTGGACGGGTATTACGAAAAGGAGTGGTCGCCCGGATTCCCCTACCAGGTGGCAGAGGATCTTTACCTTCGGAGGGATCTGCACGACTCCATCTATAAGTGGATCTACCAGTCGGAGCTGATCCGCCGGGAATACCGCTACAGCGGCCTTGGTTTCTTCCTCTTCCACCGCATCATCGAAGAGGCCACCGACACCCTTCTTTATCCCTATCTGTGGAATAATTTTTATGCCCCCCTGGGGGCGCGTACCCTGGGATACCGGCCTCTGAAGAGGTTCCCCCGGGAGCAGGTGGTACCCACCGAGAATGATCTGTTTTTCCGCCGCCAGCTGCTCCGGGGGCACGTTCATGACCAGAGTGCCGCCCTGATGGGAGGCGTATCGGGCAATGCGGGACTTTTCGGTAATGCCAACGATCTGGCGAAAATGTGGCAGATGTATCTTAATTTCGGGACCTATGGCGGGAGGCGCTACATCGATTCCGCCACGCTGGCATTCTATACCTCCCCGCACCACCCGGTGAAAGAGAACCGGCGGGGGATGGGATTCGACCGCCCGGTCACCTGGGAGGAGGATGAGGGTCCCGCCTGCAACAGCGCTTCGGATAAGAGTTTCGGCCACTCCGGGTTCACCGGCACCCTCGTATGGGCCGACCCTTCCCACGGGCTCCTCTATGTGTTTCTTTCGAACCGGGTTCATCCCGACCAGGCCAACGACCGGCTGATCGAGATGGATGTGCGCACCGCCGTCCAACAGGCGATCTACGATGCCCTGGAACGGTAGCTGCTCAACAACACCTCTTTCCCCTGGACGGGTTTTGAGTTTTGTCATGGGTTTTGGATCCGGGAAATTCTAATTTAGGAGGATCAATCCAAGAAACAGAGGAGGTATGAAACCCACACACATTGAACATATCGGAATTGCCGTCTCCGACCTGGAGGAGTCGGTCCGGCATTATGAAGAGGTCATGGGGCTGAAGTGCTACGGTATCGAGGAGGTGGAGGATCAGAAGGTCAGGACCGCCTTTTTCCGGGTGGGCGACACCAAGATCGAGCTGCTGGAGAGCACCGATCCGGAGGGCCCCATCGGGAAATTCATCGATAAAAAGGGACCGGGGATCCATCACATCGCTTTTGCGGTGGAGAGTGTGGAGAAGGCCCTTCAGCATGCCGGAGAGAAGGGGGTGAAACTGATCGACCAGCAGCCCCGGAAGGGTGCGGAGGGACTGAAGATCGGATTCCTCCACCCCAAATCGACCTTCGGGGTACTCACCGAACTCTGCGGCGATGAATAGCCAGGACAAGATCCGTCAGCTGATCGAGCTTCGCGACCGGGCCCGGAAGGGGGGCGGTGAGAAGCGGATCGAGGCGCAGTATGCCAAAGGAAAACACACCGCCAGGGAGCGGATCCAGTTTTTGCTCGACGAGGGAAGCTTCGAGGAGTATGACATGTTCGTCACCCACCGCTCCCATGAATTCGGTCTGGAGGAGCAACAGTACCTGGGCGACGGAGTGGTCACGGGCCACGGCACGATCGACGGAAGGGTGGTCTATGTCTATGCACAGGACTTCACAGTTTTCGGCGGTTCCCTCTCCGAAACCCATGCGGCCAAGGTCTGCAAGATCATGGATCAGGCCATGAAGGTGGGGGCTCCCCTGATCGGGATCAATGACAGCGGGGGAGCACGGATCCAGGAGGGTGTCCGGAGCCTGGCCGGTTATGCCGAGATCTTTGAACGCAATATCCTGGCCTCGGGGGTGATCCCGCAAATCTCCGCCATCTTCGGTCCCTGCGCCGGAGGAGCCGTCTACTCACCGGCTTTGACCGATTTTATCCTCATGAGCGAGCATACCTCCTACATGTTCGTTACCGGTCCCCGGGTCACCAAAACGGTGACCGGAGAGACCATCTCCACGGAGGCGCTGGGCGGGGCACAGATCCACGCCAGCCGTTCGGGGGTCGCCCACATGGTGGCGGGTGACGAGGAAGAGGGACTGCTGATGATCCGGAAGCTGCTCAGCTATATGCCCCAGAATAATCTGGAGGATCCGCCGGCAGGGGAGACCAGCGATCCCATCGACCGGCTGGAGGAGTCGCTCAACGAGGTGATCCCCGATGACCCCAACCAACCGTACGATATGAAAGATGTGATCTTTGCCATCGCGGATCACAACGAGTTCTTCGAGATCCACCGGCAGTTTGCCATGAATATCGTGGTGGGATTTGCCAAGTTCAACGGTCAGCCGGTGGGGATCGTGGCCAATCAGCCCAGCCACATGGCCGGGGTGCTCGATATCGATGCCTCGCGCAAAGCGGCCCGGTTCGTCAGGTTCTGCGATTGTTTTAACATCCCGCTGGTCACCCTGGTGGATGTGCCCGGGTTCCTGCCGGGCAGTGCCCAGGAGCACGGAGGGATCATTCTCCACGGGGCCAAGCTGATGTTCGCCTACGGGGAGGCCACCGTACCCAAGATCACGGTGACCCTCCGGAAGTCCTACGGAGGCGCCCACGATGTGATGAGCTCCAAACAGCTCCGGGGGGACCTGAACTACGCCTGGCCCACCGCCGAGATCGCAGTCATGGGTCCCAAAGGGGCCATCGAGATCCTGGAGGGAAAGACCATCCGCACCATCGAGGAGAGGGAGGAGATGGCCCGGTTCATCGAAGAGAAGGAGAAGGAGTATAAGGAGAAATTCGCCAATCCTTACGAGGCGGCCCGCTACGGATACATCGACGATGTGATCGAACCCAGGAACACCCGTTTCAGGATCATCCGCGGACTCCAGACCCTCGCCTCCAAGAAGGAGCTGATTCCCCCGAAAAAACACTCAAACATCCCCCTGTGACAGCCACACTGCTTACACTGATGATGGCCAGCCGGCTCAGCCTCGAGTCGGTGGTGATCGCCGCCGCCGGGTATCTGATCGTATTCACCGCCCTGGTACTGCTGTTCGCTTTCTTTTACCTGCTCCCCAGGATCCTTTCTGCGGGAACCATACGACCGGGCCGGAGGAAGGGGAAACCCGGCAGCACCTCTCCGGAGGCGGTCCTGTCGGGCGAGGAGACGGCGGCCATTGCCCTGGCCCTCCACCTCTACATGGAGGAGTTGCACGATGAAGAGAGCGGGGTGCTGACCATCAAGCGGATCTCCAAGGCCTATTCACCCTGGAGCTCCAAAATATATGCCGTCAGGAACCAGTTCAACAGGTTGTAACCATGAAAAAATTCAAATTTTCCATTCACGGAAATGAATATTCGGTGGATATCCACGGAATCGAGGACTCGGTGGCCCGCCTGGAGGTGAACGGCACTCCTTATGAAGTGGAGATCGAAAGGCGGGAGAAACCTTCCAAAACTCCCCGGATCGTGCGGCCCGAAGAGAAAGAGCCTTCGAAACCCTCCATCGACCGGAAGATCGGGGGCTCGTCCCACTCCATCCTGGCACCGCTGCCTGGTAGTATTCAGAAACTCCATGTTTCGACGGGCGATATCGTCGAGAAAGGGCAGCTGCTTTTGATCATGGAGGCCATGAAGATGGAGAACCGGGTGTTGTCGGACCGGGCCGGGGTGGTGGAACGGATCGCCGTGCAGCCCGGAGATACAGTGCTTCAGGGCGATGTATTGATCGAGGTCGTATGAAAGCACTGAAACGCACAGCCACGCTCTGCGGAATCTTCCTGGTGGTCCTTGCGGCCCGGTGGGTGGCCTTTCCCTCCGGTGCTTCGGGATCGGTTCAGGAAACAGAAATCATCCAGGAAAAACAGGAAGGCGGGGAGATTGCGGAGCCGGGTGGAGTGCTGGAGGGCAAAGAGTCGGGTGGAGTGCTGGAGATAGCCGGCCGCGGGCTAAAAAAATTCATCCGTTTCTCGGGATTCCGCAATGCCACTCCCGGACACCTGGTGATGATCGGGGTGGGTCTCTTCTTCATTTTTCTGGCCATCCGGTTCGACTATGAACCGCTGCTGCTGATTCCCATCGGAGCGGGGATCATCTTCGGCAACATCCCCTTTTTCCAGTCACCCGGAATGAACATGCAGATCGGCATCTACCAGGAGGGCAGTGTGCTCAACTACCTCTATTTCGGGGTGCTGAAGGGGGTCTATCCGCCCCTGATCTTCCTGGGGATCGGGGCGATGACCGATTTCTCCTCCCTGATCAGCAAACCGAGGCTGATGCTGCTGGGGGCGGCCGCCCAGGTGGGAATATTTCTGACCTTCCTGGGTGCACTGGCCCTGGGGTTCCATCCCCAGGAGGCGGGTGCGATCGGGATCATCGGGGGAGCCGACGGTCCCACGGCCATCTTCCTCTCTTCCAGGCTGGCCAACGGGGTCGATGTGATCGGCACCACTCCGGCAGGGGATCCCATCTATGTGAAGAACCTGATCGGGCCCATCGCCATTGCGGCCTATTCCTACATGGCGCTGGTACCGGTGATCCAGCCGCCCATCATGCGGCTGCTCACCTCCCGCAGGGAGCGGCTGATCCGCATGAAGCCCCCCAGGGCGGTTTCCCGCACCGAAAAGATCCTCTTTCCGCTGGTGGGATTGCTGGTGACCACTTTTATCTCCCCCAACTCCCTTCCCCTGCTGGGGATGCTCTTTTTCGGCAACCTGCTGAAAGAATCTGGGGTCACCCGGAGGCTGGCCGACACAGCGCGGACCAGTCTGATCGATATCGTCACCATCATGCTGGGGCTCACCGTGGGGGCCTCCACCCAGGCCGACCGGTTCCTGACCACCGATTCGCTGGTGATCTTCGGGCTGGGAGCACTCTCGTTCATGATCGCCACCGCCGGAGGCATCCTCTTCGCCAAGGTGATGAACCTCTTCCTGAAGGGAGAGAACAAACTCAATCCGCTGATCGGGGCCGCCGGGGTCTCGGCCGTTCCCGACAGCGCCAGGGTGGTGCAGAACATGGGGCTGCAGGAGGATCCCAGCAACCACCTGCTGATGCACGCCATGGCCCCCAATGTGGCAGGGGTGATCGGTTCGGCGGTGGCCGCGGGGATCCTGCTCAGTTTTCTCTGGTAAATGAAAAGAACGATGGATAAAAAAGTCACGACTGGGAACCATGGCGAACGGGTTCGGTCCGATTGCCGGGTGACCCTGCAGATCAAAGCGAGCGGCGGGATCGAACTGAAGCTGCAGAGCAGGGTTGGTGCTCTGTTCGGAAAGCAGATCACCGGTCAGGTCAGTGAGGTCCTGGGAGCGATGGGGGTGGAGCATGCCAGTGTGGAGCTGGAGGACAGCGGTGCGCTTCCCTTCGTGATCGGGGCACGGCTGGAAGCGGCGGTCAGACATCTGCTTCCCGGTGCACCGCCCTGGATGCCCCCTCTTTCGGGGAGCGGCTCCACCGACAGTGAAAAAGAGCGGTTCCGGTGTTCCAGGCTCTACCTTCCGGGGAATACCCCGGCCATGATGCTGAATGCGGGGATTCACCAGCCCCAGGGGATCATCCTCGACCTGGAGGATTCGGTGGCCCCCTCCCGGAAGGCTGAAGCCAGGATCCTGGTCAGGAACGCGCTCCGGTCGGTCGACTTCTGCGGGGCCGAACGGATGGTGCGGATCAACCAGCTGCCTGCAGGAGAAGAGGACCTGGAGGAGATCGTCCCCCAGCCGGTCCAGGTGGTCCTGGTGCCCAAATGCGAATCGGCACATCAGATCAGGGAGGTGGAGGAGCGGATAACCCGGATCCTGGCCGACCGGCAACAGGAGCGGGCCATCTTCCTGATGCCGATCCTGGAAAGTTGCCTGGGAGTGGAAAATGCTTTTCAGATCGCCACCGCCTCTCCTCTGGTGGCGGCCATGGCCATTGGCCTGGAGGACTATACGGCCGACCTGGGAGTGCCCCGGACCGCCGGAGGAGAGGAGTCCTTCTACGCCCGTACCCGGCTGGTCAACGCCTGCAAGGCGGCAGGCATCCAGCCCATCGATTCGGTCTATTCCGATGTGGACGACACGGAGGGGCTGGAGGCAGCGGTCCGCCGCTCCCGCTCCCTGGGGTTTGAAGGGATGGGATGCATTCATCCCCGCCAGGTGGCCCCTATCCACCGCGGGTTCACCCCCTCCGGGGAGGAGATCGAGAAAGCAGAAAAAATCGTTGCCGTTTTCCATGAGGCCGGGGAGTCGGGCAGGGGAGTGGTGGCGCTGGGGAGCAAAATGATCGATGCACCTGTGGTTGAAAGGGCCCGGCAGACCCTGGAGCTGGCCCGCCGGTTCGGATATAAAGAAAACAAGCAATGAGCTACACGACCAACCAGGCAGGCCGCCATGTTCCTGCCGAGATCAACGGAGAACCCGTGATCCCCTACATGGGGGTGGGAGGGTACCGGCCGGAAGGTAGGCGCTACGGCCCGCCCGTTCGCAGCTGTGCGGACTATCCGTCGGATGGTGACAAGCGGGTAAAAGATCTGCAGACGGCCCTGGAGCGGGTTGGGCTGACCGACGGGATGACCATTTCCACCCACCACCATTTCCGCAACGGAGACCTGCTGGCCAACCAGGTCTTCGATGCCGCCCACCGGATGGGGGTGAAGGGCCTGCGGTGGTTCCCCTCGGCCTCCTTTCCCTGTCATGCCCACCTGATCCCCTACCTGGAGGACGGGACCATCCAGCGGATCGAGGGTAGCATGAACGGACCCCTGGGAAGGTTCGTATCGGAAGGAAAGATGGAGGGAACGGCAGTGCTGCGCTCCCACGGCGGCCGCTACCAGGCGGTCCAGGACGGCGAGGTGAGGATCGACATCGCAGTGATCGGCGCTCCGGCAGCCGATCCCTTTGGAAATGCCCATGGGCTGGAGGGGGATTCGGCATGCGGACTGCTGGGTTTTGCCCTGGCCGATTCCCAGTACGCCGACCGGGTGATCGTGGCCACCGATCACCTGGTGCCTTTTCCCTGCGTACCCTGGCAGATCCAGGGGAACTATGTGGATGCGGTGGTGGAGGTGGATAAGCTGGGCGATCCGCAGCAGATCGTTTCGGGAACCACCCGGATCACCCGTTCACCCGACCGTTTGCTTTTGGCCGAGTTGACCGCCCGGTTCTGCGGGGCGACCGGGATCATCCGGGAGGGATTCAGTTTCCAGTCGGGTGCCGGCGGCACTTCCCTGGCGGTGGGGGAGTACTTCCGGAAAATTATGAAAGAGAAGAACATCCGGGCCAGGTTTGCCCGGGGCGGGAGCAACCAGTACCTGGTGGCCATGCTGGAAGAGGGGCTGGTGGAGTACCTGCTCGACGGACAGACCTTCGACCTGGAGGGGGTGCGCTCCATGGCAGAGAACCCGGCCCATGTATGGACCAGCCCGTTCACCAGTTACAACTACCACGGTAAGGGGAACTTCGCCGGGATGGTCGATGTGGTGGTGCTGGGTGCCACCGAGGTGGACCTGGATTTCAACGCCAATGTGGTGACCCACTCCGACGGTTGGTTGCTGCACGGACTGGGCGGATGGCAGAACTGTCTCTTCTCGAAGACCGTGATCCTGCCCGTACCGCTGTTCCGCGACCGGATCCCGGTGATCCGGGACCGGGTCACCACTCTGTGCGGACCGGGCGAGCTGATCGATGTGGTGGTCACCGAGCGCGGTATCGCCATTCATCCCCGTCGGACCGATCTGCTGGAGAAGGCCCGCGGAAGCGGGCTTCCATTGAAGAGCATAGGGGAGCTGAAGGAGGAGGCCGTCCGGATCTGCGGGATCCCTGAACCGGCTGAACTTGAGGAGCGGGTGGTCGCTGCCGTGAAGTGGGTGGACGGGACAGTGATCGATACGGTCAGGCAGGTCAGGGGCTGACACCGGTGGACCATTGCATGGGAACCACGTAGCGGTTCACGGCATTCAGCTCCAGCCGGGAGGTGTACCCTTTATACCTCCAGGATCCCCCCTGGACAGCTTTGGAACAACTCACATGATATACTTCAGCTTCCAGGTTCATGAACTCTGCCACCCCGAGGCTATCGGTTATTCCCGAAACAAGGGGATCCGACCCCCGGTCGCGGTCCGATTCGTTCGTGTACACCAGGATCTCCACCTCCGTGAGAAGATTTTCACGGGCCGAATCATAGGTGATAAAGCTGAGGATGGTCGGTTCGTTGATGGTGACCGGGCGGGATATGAAATCGCTTCCGGTGTTACTGGAGGCAGTCAGCCTGATGGCATAGATTCCCGCCGCCCCGAAGATATGAAGTGGCGATTCACGGGTGGAAGAGGTTCCGTCGCCGAATTCCCAAAGGTAGGTCCTGGCGTGCTTCGATTCATTGACAAACCGGATGGTGTCGCCGGCCTCCGGATTGCGGGACGGTTCGATCGAGAAGTCCGGTGCGGGGAGTTTGTGGCATCCCGCCGTAACTGTCATAAGCGAGGCCCCTAATGCCATGGAAACCAAACGACCCATTCCGGGCAATTTACATCATTTTCCTATCTTACGTGCAACATTCCCAAAAATCGATCGTCGTTGTGGCAAAGAAGCAAAGATCCGAAGCGAATCCCCCTCTTCAGAGGAAATTGATACAGGCCTGCAGGAGGGGGGACCGGGAGGCCCAGTTCGAGCTCTACAGGCTCTACTACCAGGCCATGTATAATAGCAGCCTGAGGATCGTGGGCGATCCCGATGATGCGGAGGATGTGATGCAGGAAGCGTTCTTAAAGGCATTTGCAAAACTGAAGAGCTACCGCGGGGAGGTGAGTTTCGGGGCCTGGCTGAAACGGATCGTTATCAATCAGTCGCTCGATTTCATCCGCCTCAGGAAGGATCACCTCTCACTGGAGGAGACCGGTGAACCGGAAGAGCCGGAGGTTGAGGCGGTGCCGGCAGCAGAACAGCAGGAGACCGCATACAGGGCCGATCAGATCAGAAAGGCCATTCATGCACTCCCGGAAGGGTACCGCATTGTACTTTCGCTGATCCTGCTGGAGGGATATGACCACGAGGAGGTGGCAGGGATCCTGGGAATCAGTAATGCCACCTCCAGGACACAGTACCACAGGGCTAAAAAGAAACTGAAGATGTTATTAAAGGAGAAAGGAGAGGATCATGAGTAATCTGGAAGAACAGATCAGGCAACAGCGCATGCTGCTCGATGGCGAGCAGCCGCGGGCGGGTCATGAGGAGCGTTTCCGGCAGAAACTGAACCGGGTTCCTGAGCGCAGGATGAACCTGAGGTATTCCCTGCAGATCGCAGCATCGGTGGCCGTTCTGATCGCCTCCGGGATCTTTATCATCCGGATGAACAAGAGCGGTGAGAAACAGGCCGTCAATGAGATCCCGGCAGTGATCCAGGAAGCGGACGCCTACTTTGCATCGCAGGTGGATACCCGCTTCGATCAGATCAGGGAGTTCGATTTTCTTCAATCAGAGGAAAAGACCCTGCTGCTGGACGAGCTGAAGGAGCTGGAAAACCATCATGAGCAGTTGATGACGGATCTGAAGGCGAACCCCGACGATGAACGGGTGATCAATGCACTGATACGCCACTACCAGATGAAACTGGAGGTGATGGATCAGATCATCCGACAATTGAACCAAATCAAGAACATAAATATAACCAGCAATGAAAACACAGATATTTAAAAGGGGCGCCACGCTCCTGTTAGCGCTGATCGCCGCGGGGGCCATCCTCTCCCTCCGGGCCCAGGATGCCCGGAAAGAGTACAGCGAGAATTTCCAGGTCAGACAGGGAGTCACTCTGACTGCCGATACCAGGTACTCGGATATTGAGATTTTGACATGGGATCGCAATGAAGTGGATATCTTCGCCGAGGTGGAGGTCGATGCCGGATCGAAAAACAGGGCAGAGGCCGCACTGGCCCGCGTGGAGATCGGGATCGAGCAATCGGGCAACACCATCTACCTGGAAACCGAATTTCAGGACGGATGGTCGAGGAACGTGGATACCGAGATCCGGATCACGGTCAAGTCCCCGGCCTATCTCAACCTGGATATGGAGAACTCCTACGGGGATCTTTTTATTCAGCAACTGGACGGTCTGGTGCTTCTCGAGCTGAAATACAGCAACCTGAAAGCCGGGAACCTCTCCAGGGGGAATGAGAAACCGCTCAGCAGCCTGGAGCTGGCCTATTCCAACTGCACCATCGAAGAGGCCGGATGGCTGGAAATGGAGATCGCATATACCGATGTGGAGATCCTGCGATCCGACCGGATATTCATGGAGAGCAAGTACTCCAAGCTGATCGGCGAACAGTTCGGGGGAGTGGAAACCGAAGGGGCCTACGATAAGTATTACCTCGACCAGGTGGGATATTTTTCAGCGGAACTGAAGTATTCAGGCATCAAATTCGGAGAGCTGGGCCGCCGGCTCACCCTGGAAGCTGCCTACACCAACGTCAATATCGACCAGCTTTCGGCCGGATTCGATGAGGTGGACGCCTCCCTCTCTTACGGGAATTTCAACATGGGTGTGGAGCCGGGGACTTCCTACAAGTTCCAGGGCGAGGCCAAATACGGAAAGGTGAAAGTCGTCCGGGGGGACCAGCTGAGCAGGTCCCAGGACGGAAGCTACATGAAAATGTGGGGATCGGTGGGAAATAATCCCAGGTCCACTCTGCAGGTGGTGACCCGCTACGGCAACATCCAGATCCAGTAAACCGGTTCCGCAGCCCCACCTGCCGGGAACGGATCCATGATGCAATCCCGGAATTCTTCGGAGTTCCGGGATTTTATTTATAAAAATCTCCAACCGCCATAGCGGCCCGGAGGAGCTGCAGGCGGCCGTCGGGAAACATCACAAGAAGAATCAGGGAAGCCGGTGATCGAGTCAAGGCTGGTCCTGCCACTTTGTCTTCGGCCAAGGCAGCCTTCTGGCAGTGCGCACTCAAGATCAAGTCCTGAAGGATCCGCTCCGCCCCTCCGGGAACCTTGACACAGGCCATCCAGTGAGACTTCTGGTGGCCTAAGATAAAGCAGTAAGCCCTCCTGTAAAGTGGTATAAACAGTTCAGCGTCTTTTAAAGTCTTTCAGGTTTATTTGAGCAATTACCCTATTTGGTAACTTATGTGTATCTTTGGTATGTATGCGAATTATTAAAGAGAAAACCCTAACTGATTATTGCCTGAAGAGTAAATACAAAAAGGCTGAAAAGCCATTGAAAGCCTGGGTATATGAAGTCAGGTACTCGATCTGGAATAATGCAAATGAACTGAAATTAAAATACAGAAATGCCAGCATTATCAGTTCTAAGCGAGTGGTATTTAATATCAGGGGAAATGAGTACAGATTGATCGTTGACATAGAATGCAAATTGAAGATTATTTTTGTCGTGTGGCTTGGTACCCGTGAGGAGTATGATAAAATTGATGCAAAAACGATACGATATGAAGACTAAAATATTAAAAACAGAGCAGGATTATAATGCAGCTTGTGATCGGATATATGAGCTGATGCACAGCACTGAAAATAACATTGAACCGGACAGCCCGGAAGGCGAAGAGCTTGAAATCCTGTCTTTACTTGTGGAAAAGTATGAGGAGGAACATCACCGGATGGATGCCCCTGATCCCATCGAAGCTATAAAGTTCAGAATGGAGCAGATGAATTTAAAGCAACAGGATGTAGCTCCATTATTTGGAGGCAAGACACGGGTATCTGAGGTATTAAATGGCAAGAGGGGATTAACGTTAAAGATGATCACTCTGCTCAACAGGTATCTCGGTATCCCTCTGGAATCTTTAATAAGCGGTAATAAGGAAATCAAACTTCAGGACGAACAGAAAAAGAAGTTGTTAAAAATTTCATCCATCCAGGATTACCTAAAAGGTTCCAGGGCAGCTATGATTTAAAGACTTTAATAATTGTTTTAGATAGTTCTTTGTATAATGCAATTCCATCATAGAAGAATATTGAATATTTTGCTTCATTATCATAATGCTATGTTTTTTAATGATGTGTATGATGGAGAAGGGAATTTAGCTGTTACTATTGCGGTGCACAACCAGTAATACTTTCCGGCTTATGACCCCCCACTCTCGGGCCATAACAACTGTTTAACAAACCATTGAGTGAAAATAGCGCACGAATTTTGCTAAATTTCGGGATCGAAACGCTGGTTCCATCCGACTAAAAACGATCCGCCATGACCCGTACCTTCACAACCCGACCCGAATCCATCCTTCTGATTATTTTGATGATCATGACCCTGGCGACCTACTCACAGGAGCCGTACGAATATGCCCTTGTGCTGCATGGAGGGGCAGGGGGGATGAACCGGTCGATGAGCGAGGAGGTACAGCAGCGCTACCTGGGACCCCTGGACACAGCCCTGCAGACCGGACTCGATATCCTGGAGGAGGGGGGCAGCAGTCTTGATGCTGTGGAACAGGTGATCCGTTACCTGGAAGACCATCCGCTGTTCAATGCCGGACGGGGTGCGGTGCTCACTGATGAAGGAAAGGCCGAGCTGGACGCTTCGGTGATGACCGGATGGGACCTGAATGCCGGGGCAGTGGCCGGGGTGACCGATGTGAAGAATCCGATCAGTGCCGCGCGGGCGGTCATGGAACAATCGCCCCATGTACTGCTGGCCGGAAGAGGAGCCTCGGTTTTTGCCAGGGAGAGGGGACTGGAGATGGCCGATCCCACCTATTTCCTTACCCGCAGAAGGCTGGATAATTACGAACGGTCGAAGGAGATGGACAAGAAGGGGACGGTGGGGTGCGTGGCGCTGGATAAAGAGGGGAATCTGACCGCCGGGACCTCCACTGGAGGCATGGCCAACAAAAAGTTCGGCCGGGTGGGGGATTCACCCATCATCGGGGCGGGCACCTATGCCAACAACCGAACCTGCGGCGTTTCCGGTACGGGACACGGTGAATTCTTCATCCGGTATGCAGCGGCCCATGATATCTCGGTGCTGATGGAATACAAGGGATACGACGTGGAATCAGCCGCCAGGAAAGTGGTGATGGAGAAACTGAAGGAGGCCGGCGCCAATGCCGGGGTGGTCTGTCTGGACCGTTACGGAAGGCGTGCCATGGTCTTCAATACTTCGGGGATGTTCAGGGCTTACGGCAATTCAGCGGGGGAGCGCGAAGTGGCCATTTTCAGTAAAGACAGGTAAAGATGAAGCAAAAACTGCTTTTCCTGGTTGTTTCGGGCATCTTCCTGGTGAGCGTTCCGGCCCGCCCGGGGGATCCGGACAGTGTCTATTTCACCAACGGCTTC
Source organism: uncultured Bacteroides sp. (assembly GCA_964579515.1). Classification (GTDB taxonomy): domain Bacteria; phylum Bacteroidota; class Bacteroidia; order Bacteroidales. The sequence continues at coordinate 95,034 of CAZOHA010000002.1, forward strand.
CGGATCGGTGAGGTGACCCCGAATTCGGCTGTTGTGTGGACCAGGCTATGCGGATCTCCCGAACCGGTGCCGGTGCGGCACCCGAGAAAAGAGCCTCCGTTCCGGAGCCCGGTGGGTTTTTCTGACACGATTGCGGTGGAGGAGATGGACGGAGCTGTGGAGGGTGCCTTCGGTGAGGTGAAGGTCCTTCTGATCCATGGAACCGATACGCTGGAGTGGGGATGGGAAACTGTCTCCTCCTACCGGGATTACACCCTGAAAAGGTCGCTGGAGGGACTGGAGCCCCATACGGCCTACCGGGTGACTCTGCTGGCAAGAAAAGGGAAAGGCGCGCCGGTTACCCGGATCACCGGTTCGTTCCGGACCGCACCTCCGGCCGATATGGAGGTTCCCGTTCTTTTCACCTCCTCCTCCTGCCAGTATTTCTGGGACTTCGACGATTCCATCCGGGGATTCAGGATCTATGACCGCATGATCGAGCTGGATCCGGCGTTCCATTGCCAGACCGGAGATTATGTCTACTACGATAAACCGGGACCCATGGCAGGCAGGGTGGACCTGGCCCGGCACAAGTGGCACGCCATGAACTCCTGGCCGTCTCTGAGGGAGTTCAATGCCCGGGTACCCGGATATCCTCAAAAGGATGACCACGACATGATGTTCAACGACGCCTCGCCGGGCATGGAGCCCTTCGGCGAGCTCTCCTTTTTCGACGGACTGCAGGTCTGGTATGAACAGGTGCCTCTGGAAGGGGACCCCTGCCGCACTTTCCGGTGGGGGAAGGACCTGCAGATATGGGTGGTGGAGGGAAGGGAGTTCCGGTCCGACAACTGGGTGAAGGACCATCCGGATAAGACGATCTGGGGCACCCGGCAGAAGGAGTGGTTCACCCGCACGGTGGAGGCCTCCCGCGCCACTTTCAAGGTCCTGGTATCACCCACCCCGGTGGTGGGGCCCGACCGCATCAAGGGAAAGAATGACAACCACGCCAACCGGGCGTTCGCCACAGAAGGAAGATGGCTCAGGAGTTTCCTTGCCGAACACGAGGTGTTCGTGATCAACGGCGACCGCCACTGGCAATACGTTTCGGAGGATCCCCGTACCGGGGTGATGGAGTTCAGCCAGGGACCTTCCAGTGACTCCCATGCCCAGGGCTGGAGCCAGGAGGACCTGCGTCCCCAGCACAAGTTCCTGAGGGTGGCGGGTGGATTCCTGGCGGTCTCGGTGCACCGGCTGGAGGGGATCCCTGTGATCGAATTCATCCACTTCGATGTGGATGGCAATGAGGTGCACCGGACCACCCTGGAGGCATCATCCCTCTGACCGCTGTTTGAAGGGCAGGAAGGTCATGAAGTCGGCATGGTGCACAATGAACGCTTCCGTACTTCGCTTGACCATATCTCCCTCCCCGGCATGGGCTGCGATGATGTGGCACACCCCGGGGGGTATCCCGCAGCTTTCCGCCAGGGAGACCCCGGAAAAGGGATGGCGCAGGTACTTCCCGTAGGAGCCCTGCACTGTGTTCCCCTGACTGTCCAGTTCATATTCCAGCAACTTTCCCACATCGGCCAGGATCGCCCCGGAGATCAGTACATCCATATCCACCGGCAGCTCGTCGCCGAAAAACCGGTTTATCTTCTGTCCGCTCTCCCGGGCAATGTGTACCACCGCCCGCTTATGTTCCATGAAGGTGACCCTGAGACCGGGTCCGCAGAGCAGGGTGAAGGGTATCCGGTTCAGATCTCCGGCGGTGAGGACGCTTCTCTCCAGGGCCACTTCCCAGACCCGGGCCGTTTTTTCCCTCAATCCGGGATCGCTGATCCATTCCAGTTCAGGCCAGAGCTCTTTGACAGTCTGATTGATCGGTTCCATGGTTTATCTGGTGTTTTTGGATAAGGGTATTCAGATGGTTGAAATTTCTGAGGTATCCGTTAACCGGTTTCCGGCGACTGATATTTCACGCTATAAGCGGGCGATGATCGCTTCGGTCATCTGCCCGGTGGAGGCGGCCCCACGTTCCGTCACATCGGGTGCCCCCGGCAGCTTGAGCATGTCGTAGGTCCGGACCTTTTTTTCCGAGATCACACCGGCGATGGCCGAGCGGATCCGGGCAGCCGTTTCGGATTCTCCGAGATGGTCCAGCATCAGGCATGCCGATTCGATCATGGCGATGGGATTGACGATGCTGACGGGATATTCGGCATACTTGGGGGCCGAGCCGTGGGTCGGCTCGAACACGGCCACCGATTCGCCCAGGTTGGCACTGCATGCAAAACCGAGTCCCCCGATCAGTCCGGCGAATGCATCGGAAACAATATCCCCGAACATATTGCCGGCCACGATCACCCCGTAATTCTCCGGGTTCTTGGTCAGCCACATCATTTGTGCGTCGATGTTGGTGTTCCAGAGTTCGATCTCCGGGAAACCGGAGGCCTGGATCTCGCGGGCCATCTGGTACATCATTCCGGAGGTCTCCCGGATCACGTTGGGTTTCTCACATACCGTCACGCTGCGGTACCCATTCTTTGCGGCATACTCAAAGGCCGCCTTCAGTATCCTGCCGGTGGCGTGCCGGGTGAAGATCCTGGTCGAGACCGACAGCTCTTCTCTGGGGACATCTCCGAAATTCCTCAGAAATTTGGGATGGGTCGACAGCGCCCGGTGGACCTCTTCGGGCGGATTGCTCCATTCCACTCCTCCGTAAAGGCCCTCGGTATTCTGCCTGAAGACGACCACATCCACCGCCGGTTCTTCGATGGACCCGTCCGGTCCCCGGCGGATGAAGTTCAGCGGGTTCCCTTTGTAGGTGCGGCATGGCCTGATGCAAACATCCAGGTTGAAGTGCTGCCGGAGCCCGACGATGGGACTGGAGTAGATCAGTCCCTGGTCCTGCAGGGAGAGATCGAGCTCGCGGGCCGCATCTTCCTTCGGCTTGCTGGTGATGGCCCCGAACAGTCCGATGCGGTGCTCTTCCAGGAGGCGGATCGTCCGCTGAGGAAGGGGATTGCCCTCCTTTCGCCAGAATTCCCAGCCGATGTCGGCTTCCACATAGCTGGCACTGAATCCTGCGTGATCCAGGACACGGATGGCCGATTCAAGCACCACCCGGCCGATGCCGTCGCCGGGAAGTGCCACAATGGTTCTGTCTGCCATGTTCATAAACAATTTAGTGAGGGGTTGCAGAATTTCTATCTTTGCTAAATGTAGTTTTTTCTTCGCTCTCCCGTAAGGATGAAACTCATCTTTGAGTGAAACCTATTGAAGAACATAGAGCCATTTAATTTCAACCTGTAATGCATGAACTTAAAGGTCTTCAGCCTGACCGGGTCTGGGCCTATTTTGAGGAGATCCTTGCCATTCCCAGGATTTCCAAAAAGGAGGAAAAGATCCTCCATTACCTGGAAGATTTTGCCCGCCGTCATCATCTCGATTCCAGGAAAGATCAGACGGGCAATCTGTTGATATTCAAACCTGCCACTCCCGGAATGGAGGACAGGAAAGGGATCATCCTCCAGTCCCATGTGGATATGGTGGGTGAAAAACACGGCGGAGTGACCCACGATTTCGACCGGGATCCCATCGAGGCCTATACCGGGGAGGGTTGGGTGAAGGCACGCGGCACTACACTTGGAGCCGATGACGGGATTGGGATCGCCGTGACCCTGGCCATCCTTGAATCGGACCGGATCGCTCACGGTCCCCTGGAGTGCCTGTTCACCGTGGATGAAGAGAGCGGGATGACCGGAGCCAAGGGATTGCAGCCCGGTTTTATGAACGGCACGGTCCTTCTGAATCTCGATTCGGAAGACGAGGGGGAATTCTTCATCGGATGTGCCGGAGGGATCGACACCATGGCCACTTACCGCTTTAAAACGAAGCGGGTGAACAGGGGTCATATGGCTGCGGCGGTGAAGGTGACGGGCCTCAGGGGCGGACACTCCGGGGATGAGATCCACAAAGGTTTCGGTAATTCCATAAAGATTTTGAACCGGTTTTTATGGAATGCCAACAAACGCTTCAGGATCGGCCTGGCCGGGCTGGAAGGGGGCAAGGCCCGCAATGCCATTCCCAGGGAGGCGGAGGCGCAGATTACCTTTGCTGCCGGTCAGACGGAACTGATCCGGGTCTATTTCGAATCGTTCGTGCAGAGTGTGACCGAAGAGATCAAAGAGGTGGAGCCGGAGTTCCGGATGAGCTTTGAAGAGACGGAACTGCCGGAAACAGTGATGCGCCGGAGGCATCAGCACAGCCTCCTGAATGCCATCTATGCCTGTCCGCACGGAGTGATCGCCATGAGCCGAGAGATCGGGGAACTGGTGGAGACCTCCACCAATCTGGCATCGGTCCGGCAGCCCGCCGTTGACCGGATAGAGATCCTCACCAGTCAGCGAAGCAGCGTCGAGTCGGCCAAGCAGGACATTGCCGATCGCATGGCCTCCCTTTTCTGCCTGCTGGGAGCCAGTGTAAATCATTCGGGGGGCTATCCGGGCTGGAAGCCCAGACGCTCTTCGGAGATCCTTCAGGTGGCCGAAAAGGCCTACCGGGATCTGTTCGGTGTTGCTCCCGAGGTGAAAGCGATCCATGCCGGCCTGGAATGCGGTCTCTTCCTGCAGAAATACCCGGATCTGGACATGATCTCCATCGGGCCCACCATCAAAGGGGCCCATACCCCGGAAGAGCGGCTACGGATCGATACCGTGGAAAAATTCTGGAAACATCTTCTGCTGGTCCTGGAGAGCGTACCCGCGAACACTCACTGAACAGGCTCGAATTCCGATTTGCTGACCCCGCAGACCGGGCAGTACCAATCGTCGGGGATATCCTCGAAAAGAGTCCCCGGCCGGATGCCCCCGTCGGGATCACCCTCCACCGGGTCATATACGTAGCCGCAAACGGTGCACTGATACTTTTGCATGAGACCAAAGATAGCTATTCCTTCCGATCAGAAAAAAGAGGGAGCCGGTGACCACCTGACCGGTCTCGTGATCCAGCTCCGATCCGCGCATGCTGTGAGGGATCAGGTAGACTGCCAGCATCACCATGGATGCGATTACCGCCAGCCATCTTCCATAGGAGCGTTCCCTCAGGAACCAGGCCACCAGGAAGGCCGCCAGGGCGAACAGGACTTTGTTGTCGGTCAGATCTTCCCCCAGCGGCCACCCCGTCCAGAACTTTCCGAAGGCATATTTCTGGACGATGGGACCGAAGACAAATCCGCCCAGCATCAGGAAGATCAGGGTAATGCCGATATACCGTTTGTAGGCAGGCATATTGGCCATTGCGAAAAAGATAATGGCGGTCGACCAAATGACCGTCAGCACCATCAGAAGGATATGGGGAATCTGTGCCCAGGCCGGAACCTGGCCCTTGAAGCGGATCACCACATTTTCAGTATCACCCAGCGGAACAGGTTCCGCTCCTGCACGCAACTCCAGGTGATACTCCAGCTTGCCGGCAGGGGGCTGACGGGGGAGCCCGGCGACCAGCAGTCCGTCGGTCCTGACCAGTGTCAGGGTGTCCCAGGGCTGACTGGTGGGAAATTTACGCCAGATGATCCGGCCTTCAAAGGGAGGGGGAAGGGTGATCTCCACCGGGCAGTCGTCCTCTCCGCCGTAGGATCTGGGCAGGGCAAATCTGTACGATTCTCCCTCATATTCGATGGAATACCTTTTCTCATAGGTCGGACCGGTGAGCCGCTGATAAACCATGGTCCCCAGGGAGATGAGAACGGCAAGGATCCAGAAGATAACTTTTTTTATCCGTTTCATAGTTGTATCAGTAGTTCCAGTTCATCGTTTGCCCTGGAAACCGTCACAATGACCGCCATACCCTCCCTGAGCTGGTCCAGACGGTTCATATAATCATACACGTTTCCCACCGATTTACCGTCGATGGCTTTGATGGTATCCCCTTTCTGTATGCCGCCGACGGCAGCAGGTTTTCCTTCGGTGACAAACATGACGGGCATCCCTTCGTTCCCGTCGTAGGTGACATCGGGCATCAGTCCCAGGGTAATCCCTCCGCGCCTTCCCCTGGAGGAGCCGCGGACCTTGGGGCCCGCCTCGGTAAACGCGATCCTCTCCTGATGGTTGCCCAGGTGGGCGGCCACCTCGGCCACGAACCGCAATACCTCCTGCATCCCCTCGAAATTGATCTCCGATACCCGGTCACGGGGCGTGTGATAGTCGCCGTGAGCCCCGGTGGAGAAGAAAAGGACCGGGATGTCGTTTCCGTAAAACAGGGCATGGTCGGAAGGGCCATACCCTTCGCGCGAATATTTGAGGCTGAAACCGTAATTGTTGTTCAGGGAGTCCAACAGCCGGGTGAATCCCGGAGAAGTTCCCACCCCTCCCACCTGGAGCTGACGCTCTTCATTGAGCCTTCCCACCATATCCAGATTGATCATCGCCTGCACCCGGTCCATGTCTACGGGCGGGTTTTCGGTCATATACCTCGAACCCACCAGTCCCATCTCCTCGGCTCCGAAGGTGGTGAACATAAAGCTTCGCCGGGGAGAGAGGGTGACCAGGTATTCCGCCATCTCCAGCACGCCCGCCACCCCGGAGGCGTTGTCGTCGGCGCCATGATGGACGGCGACGGTATCGGGGGTTCTGGAAGAGGTGCCGGGACCGCCCGTGCCCAGGTGGTCGTGATGGGCCCCGATGATCACATACTCCTCCCGAAGGGCAGGATCGGATCCTCTCAGGAACGCCACCGCATTGGCGGTCCGGGCCTTCACCTGCTCCAGATCGACCGTTGCGCTCAGTTCCAGACCCGTGTTGAATGAGCGGGGCTTCACTCCCTCGGCCATCTGGGTTTCAAAGCTTTCGACAGAAACATGTCCCGACGATTCAAGGAAACGGCTGGCAATCGCCCGATTCAAATGGATCACCGGAATCGGCAAAGGGTGTTGCTTTCCGCGCAAATCGATCCGTTCATCAGAAGGGTCGTACCTGCTTCCCGAAACCAGAACCACGCCGGAGGCTCCCATATCGTGGGCTAACAATGCCTTGCTGCGGTCTTCACTGTAGTTGATCAGCGAGGCGGAATCGGCGCTGCCGGGAACACCTCTGAGCAGCATGACCCATTTTCCTTCCGCATCCATGTCTTCATAATCGTTCCGGGGATTCGTCCGTTCTGTGACTCGGAGCCCGTAACCGGCAAAGACCACTTCGGCCGTGAGCGAACCGCTGGCACTGAAGGGGAAAGGCATAAAATCCACCTCATCAACGGAGATTCCTTTAAAGGTCAGATGATTGCCGGGTCCTGACTCCAGTTCAGTGATCACCTCAAAGGACTGCATTCCATGCTTACCGTGGAGGAGCAGGCCGGCCGCATCGAACTGAGAAGTGATGTGAGCGATCGTAAGTGAATCCCCCGGGGTTCCCGGATATCTCCCTTCCAGCTCATACGAAGCCAGGTAACCGATATGCTCCTCCAGTTCGCCGGTAGTGATCTCCTTTTCGAACCTGGGCCGACAGGCGGCCAACGGGAGAAGGAGGATCAGGAAGTAGGTGTAGATTCTCATAAAAATATCTGATTATCAGGATTATATATGTATACAGGCGCCTTATTTAGAACGGATGAAGATACGAACTATTATTTTTTTTCGGAAATCACTTGACATGATTGCCATGGTTTTATACATTTACGAAATAGTTTAACGTTTATGTTAAACAATATTGATTAACGTTATTGACAAATTATTATGTCAATGGTTTTTCAGCTTCAGCAAAACAATGGGTCACATGGTACATGCTACAGAAACCGAACAGAAGATTATCGCCTCGGCCGAAAAGTTGTTCTACCGAAAAGGAAAGGCCGGTACCTCCATGCAGGATATCGCCGATGATGCCGGTATCAACCGCACTCTTCTTAACTACTACTTCCGGACCAAGGACCAGCTGTTCGAGGCGGTTTTCCGGGACGCCATGTCGAGAGTGATCCCGGAGCTGGCCAGGCTCCTGAAGTCAGGGATCACCTTCAGTCAATACCTTCCGCAGATGATCGAAAAGATCATCGATACCATGCTGGAAAATCCTCAGATCCCCATCTTCGTCCTGCAGGAGCTCTCCTCCAATCCGGAACGAATGCCCCGGATGGTTAAGGAGATGGGGATCGATCCCGATCTGGCACTGGAAAAGATCTCCGCCGAGCAGGACGGAAACGGTTCAACCGGACTGGATCCCCGGCAGATCATTCTCAACATGCTGAGCCTGATCATCTTTCCCTTTGCCGCCCGCCCGGTGGTGACTGAATTTTTGTTCGGAGGGAGTGAAGAGGAGTACCGGGCGGCTATGATGGAGCGTAAAGCGCTTATTCCGAATATCATCCGGCAGTTCATTCACCAAAGACCAACTTCATGAGAGCGATCATCACAGGCTGTTTTCTGCTGATCTGGGTCCCACTTTTCTCCCAGGATACCCTGAGTCTTTCCGAATGTCACCGCCTGGCCAGAGAAAACGCTCCCAGGCTGGACGACAGCCGGGCCATCGAGCAAATGGGAGCGCTGAAGGTCCGGCAGGCTTCCGTGAACTGGTATCCCGGACTGGAGTTGAGCGGCAGGGCCACCTACCAGAGCGATGTCATCGAGATCGCCCTGTCGGATCCCATGATTCCGGTGGAATTCCCCCGGATGCCGAAGGACCAGTACGGGATCAATCTGGATCTCTCTCAAACCATCTACGACGGCGGTATGGTGAGCAGCCGAAAAAACCTGGAGGAGGCATCCACCAGGGCCGGGCTCCAGCAGGTGGAGGTGGACCTGTACCGCCTGAAAGGGCAGGTGAACCAGCTCTATTTTACCATTCTTCTGCTCCAGGAACAGAGAAAGAACCTGGAGGTCCACCTGGAAAACCTCCTGACCAGGCGGAAGGTGGTGGAGACCGCCGTGGAGAGCGGAACGGTCCTGGAAGGGGACCTGAAACTGGTGGATGTGGAGATTCTGAGGATCAAAAAATCACTTGCCGGGCTGGATGCCGCCCGCCGGGCCGGCCTGGATGCGCTTCTGATCCTCTGCGGAAAAGGGGACAGCCAGGCGGTACATCTGAAAGATCCGGGCATGAAAGCTCCTGCCGGTCAGGAGAATAAACGGCCCGAATGGCTCCTTTTCGAGCTGCGCGATGCTTCGCTGGAGGCCGGGCGGGAGCTGGCCGGAAGAAAACGGATGCCGCTGGTCTATGCCTTCGGACAGGCAGGCTACGGGAAGCCCGGATACAATATGCTGAGTGAAGAGTGGGACTTCTATTACCGGGTGGGAGCGGGGGTCCGCTGGCAGATCTGGGACTGGAAGGAGAGCAGCAGAGAGCAGCAGATCATCCGCCGGCAGCAGGAGATGCTCCGGAACCGGGAACGGACCTTCGGGCTGGAAATAGAATCCAGGAGAGCCAGGGAGGAGGCCCGCATGGAACAGATCCGTGAATCGATACGGCTCGAAAAGGAGCTGCTGGAACTGCAGGAGGGGATCACGGAGCAATCGGCCACCAGACTGGCCCACGGGACCATGACGGTGGCCGAATACCTCACCGAGCTCAGCAAAGAGAACCTCTCCCGGATCCGTCTGGGAACCCATCGCATCGAGCTGCAGCAATCCATTGCCAACTATTTACTGATTCAGGGTAACTTATAACATACACCGATGAAACCAATCACCATCTTCAGTCTGACCATCCTCCTGGCCTCGGCCTCCTGCCGGAACGGGGAGAAAATGCCGGATGCTTACGGGAATTTCGAAGCCAACGAGGTCATCGTTTCGGCCCGGTCACAGGGGGAGATCTGCAGTTTTGAACCCCTGGAGGGAACCGCTCTGAAGAAAGGAGAGCTGGTGGCCGTTATCGATTCCACGCAGCTGCACCTGAATCTCCGGCAACTGAAGTCGGGCAGGGCATCGCTCCGTTCCAGGCTGGTTACCCTCGAAGCACAGCTGAAAGCGCAGAAGGTGCAGCTGGATAACCTGGAACGGGAAGCTGCACGGCTGGAGAAACTATTTAAAGGGGGGGCTGCCACCGAGAAACAGATGGAGGATATCCGGGGACAGATCGAGCTGGTGAAGGCCCAGGCAGAGGCCACCGAATCGCAGAAATTGTCGGTATACGCGGAGCAGGACAATCTGGAGATCAGGATCCTCCAGGCAGAGGACCTGATCGGTCAGTGCCTGGTCACCTCCCCGGTGGACGGTGTCCTGCTCACCAAGTACCGGGAGCGGGGAGAGGTGGCGGCCGCAGGGCACCCGCTCTTCAAGGTGGCCCCCATGAAGGAACTGATCCTGCGGGCGTATATTTCTGGCAGTCAGCTTTCCCAGGTCACCACCGGATCCGCCGTCCGGGTCATGATCGATGGCAGAGAGGGCCTGGAGGAACTGAATGGGGAGGTGAGCTGGATCTCTCCCCGGGCCGAATTCACTCCCAAAGTCATTCAGACCCGGGAGGAGAGAGTGAGCCTGGTCTATGCCATCAAGGTGGTGGTACCCAACGATGGCCGGCTGAAGATCGGAATGCCGGGCGAGGTCTTTTTCCGTTGAGTCTGAACATTCCCGATAGCGATGCCCATTCATCTGAACGATATTTACAAGAATTACGGAAAACATGCCGCGCTCCGTGGCCTCAGCCTGGAGGTCTCGGACGGAGAACTTTTCGGGGTGATCGGTCCCGACGGTGCGGGGAAGTCCACCATGTTCCGCATCATCGCCTCCCTGCTTCTGCCCGACCGCGGCACATGCCGGGTGAACGGTCTGGATGTGGCCCGGGACTACCGGGAGATCCGAAGGATCATCGGATATATGCCGGGGCGGTTCTCCCTGTATCTGGATCTTTCGGTGGAGGAGAACCTTTCCTTCTATGCCGGAGTTTTCGGTACCAGGGTCACCGAGCACTATGACCTGATCAGGGAGGTGTACAGCCAGATCGAACCTTTCCGGAAACGGCTCGCCGGGCGCCTCTCGGGAGGCATGAAACAGAAACTGGCTCTTTCCTGTGCACTGATCCACCGGCCGGAGATCCTGATCCTGGATGAACCCACCACCGGGGTGGATGCGGTGAGCCGGGTGGAATTCTGGGAAATGCTGAAAAAGATCCGGGCAGAAGGGATCACCATCCTGGTCTCCACTCCCTACATGGACGAGGCGGCCCTCTGCGACCGGGTGCTGCTCCTTCAGAAGGGAAAAATACTGGATACGATCGATCCCTCGAAGCGGGTCAGGAAAAGCGGCCATCTGTATGCCCTGCGCGACCGGTCGGGGGTTTACCGCTACCTGCGGCCGGTCAGGGAGCTGCCCGAATGCATCCATGCATGGCTGTTCGGGAACGAGCTGCATGTCACCCTGTCGGAAAAGATGACCAGGCAGCAGCTGACCGCGGGACTGAAGACCGGGACCGTTGAAGATCTGGAGTGGGAAGCGCTGGAACCTTCCATCGAGGATCGTTTTATGGAACTGATACAAAAAAAGGAAGATGAACAACCATGATGCGATCATAGAGGTGAACGATCTGGTGAAAAGGTTCGGATCGTTCACGGCCAACGATCACCTGAGCTTCCGGGTTTACCGGGGCGAGATCTTCGGTTTCCTCGGGGCCAACGGAGCGGGGAAGACCACGGCGATCCGCATTCTGTGCGGACTCTCCTATCCCACTTCGGGAGAGATCCGGGTAGCGGGCCTGGATGTCTACCGGCAGCGGGAAAAGATCAAACGGAGGATCGGTTACATGTCGCAGAAGTTTTCCCTGTATGAGGACCTTACCGTTTCGGAGAACATCCGGCTCTATGCAAGTATTTACGGTCTCCGGAGGAGGTATATCAGGGAGCGGGAAACCCAGCTGCTCGGGCGGCTGAATCTGCAGCACGCCCGGAACCGGCTGATCCGGGAGATCCCGCTGGGCTGGAGGCAGAAACTGGCTTTTTCGGTGGCTATTTTTCACCGGCCCGATATGGTCTTTCTGGACGAGCCCACCGGAGGGGTCGATCCGGTCACCCGCAGGCAGTTCTGGGAGATGATCCACGATGCCACCCAGGAGGGGATCACGGCTTTTGTGACCACCCACTATATGGACGAGGCCGAATATTGCCACCGGGTATCGATCATGGTCGAAGGGAGGATCGAGGCCCTCGACTCACCTGAAAACCTGAAACGGACCTACCGGTCGGCCCATATGAACGAGGTGTTTCTGAAACTGGCACGCAGAAGAAGGGAGAACTGAAAGATGCGACGATTCTATGGATTTATTATTAAGGAGTTCCAGCATATTTTCAGGGATGTGCGGACCCTGGTATTTCTGTTCGGCATCCCGGTGGTCATGATCATTGTTTTCGGGTATGTGGTTACCAACGAGATCAGGGATGTGAAGGTGGGGATCTGGGACCGGTCGAGGGATGGTATTACATTCGAGATCACCCAAAAGATCCTCTCTTCGGGCTACTTTATCCTGGCAGAAACCCTGGACCGCGAGGAGCAGATCGACTCCCTGTTTCAGAGTGGAAAGGCCAAAATGGTGGTGATTTTCGAGGAGGAATTCGAAAGGAAACTGGAACGAGAGAAAAGAGCGGCCATCAAACTGATAACGGATGCCTCCGATGCCAACTCCGCTCAGCTGGTCCAGTCGTACCTGCAGGGGGTCCTGATGAATTATTTCCGGTATGTGAATCGCGAGGTCCAACTTCCGTGGGAGGTGACCGTTCATTCCCGGATGTTCTTTAACGAGGAGATGAAGGGAGTGTACATGTTCGTGCCGGGATTGATCGCTCTGATCCTGATGCTGATCAGTGCGCTGATGACCTCGGTGACCATTACCCGGGAGAAGGAGTTCGGGACCATGGAGCTGCTGCTGGCCTCTCCCCTGAAGCCCCGGGAGATCATTCTGGGGAAGGTAACGCCTTACATCGCCCTCTCCTTTGTCAATGCCCTCAGTATCATATGGCTGGGAAACCTGGTATTCGGGGTGCCGGTGACGGGACAGCTCTGGCTACTGCTTCTGGAGTGCATGCTTTACATCACCCTGGCCCTCTCCCTGGGAGTTCTGATCTCCACCGTATCACAAACACAACAGGTGGCCATGGTGATCAGTATGATCGGACTGATGCTTCCCACCATTCTGCTTTCCGGTTTCATCTTCCCGATCGACAACATGCCCCGGATCCTCCAGTGGTTTTCGGCCATCATGCCTGCCAGGTGGTTCATTGTCATCGCCAAGAACATTATGCTGAAGGGAGCCGGATTCTCCTTTATCTGGAAAGAAACCCTTATCCTTCTGGGAATGACCGTCCTTTTCCTGGTGGCAGCCATGAGGAGATTCAGGGTCCGGCTGGAATAAACGAATGTGAACGCCATGAGAATAGTATCCGCACTGCTGGCCAAAGAGTTCAGGCAGATCCTGAGAAACAGGTTCATGCTGCCGATCATTATCGTCATCCCCCTGGTGCAGATGATCCTTCTCACCTATGCCGCCAGCCTGGAGATGAAGGATATCCGGATGGCCGTAGTCGACCAGGATCTCTCGGGAGCCTCCCGCCTGCTGGTCTCCAAGTTCTCCGGTTCACCCTTTTTCCATCTGACCCTGCATGGTCCGGGATACGAGGAAGCGCTGAACGCACTGATGTCCGACCGGGTGGATGTCATCCTGTATATGCAACAAGATTTTGAAAAGAACCTTTACTCCGAGCAGAAAACCTCCCTGCAGCTGCTGGTCAATGCCATCAATGCCACCGAAGCGGGACTGGTCCGTGCCTATTGCACACAGATCATCTCCGACTTCAACCAGATGATCCGCGCCGACCGTTTCGGTCCGGAAGCCTCCGGCAGGATCGCAACCGCGGAGATCCGGCCCGAGCTCTGGTACAACCCTTTATTGAATTACCGGATATATATGTTTTCCGGGGTACTGGTGATCGTTGTGACCATGATCGGGATGTTGCTGACCGCTCTGAACCTGGTCAGGGAGAAGGAGATGGGCACCACGGAACAGATCAATGTCACTCCCATCCGGAAATATCAGTTTATCATCGCCAAACTGCTCCCGTTCTGGTTGATTGCCATGTTCGAGTTATCCTACGGACTGTTGCTGGGCAGGTTATTGTTCGATCTGCCGGTGGTCGGGAGTCCGGGCTTGCTCTTCCTGGTGGCGGGGATCTATCTGATCCTGGTGCTGGGTTTCGGACTGATGCTTTCGACCATCTCCCAGACCCAGCAGCAAATGATGTTCATCGCCTTCTTCTTTATGGTCACTTTTATTCTGATGAGCGGGGTCTTCACCCCGGCCGAGAGCATGCCGCCGTGGGCTCAGAAGGTGAATATTCTCAATCCGGTGGCTTATTTCATGCGGGTCATCCGGATGGTGCTGCTGAAAGGATCGGGATTCCAGGATATCAGCCGGGATGTGTACAGCATGATAGGCTACGCGGCCCTGGTGCTGACGCTGGCAGTGGTGAACTACCGAAAAACTAGTTGAGCAATTCCTCGAAAAGCCGGTAGGTGGCTTTGGAATCCCAGTTCACTGCCCCGGTTTTTTCAGAGACGATCTTTCCCTCCCTGGAGATGATATAGGTGGTGGGAATCCGGTCGGACCGGAAAACCTCCGGAACGGAAGTTCCCATATAATAGACCGGCAGATCATAGCCCCGCTCTTTAAGGAAGGGTTCCACGACCGATGGCTGCTGGTTGGTGACCAGCAGGAAGTTGACCTCGTGCCCGAAGGTATCATAAGCCCTCTGGATCTCGGGAAGCTCTGCTATGCAGGGTCCGCACCAGGTGGCCCAGAAGTTGAGAAATACCACCTGGTCGCGGTGCTCACTGAAATAATAAGGCTCCCCTCTTTCCGTCCCCAGAACCCAGTAATAGTCCTGATCCGACAACGTCTGCTGGTTCTCCTCGGAGACCATCCCCGGGGATTTTACCAGAAGCAGCGCCTTGTTCACTCCGGTGGAGATGACCTTCCTGGTCCCCGGTATGATGAGAAGCAGCAGCAATATCCAGAACAGGATATCGGTGATCTTCTGCCAGACCGACCGTTTGTTCTTCCAGTTCAGAAACCTCTCCTTCAGCGATGTCATGGATAATTGAATTTCATGCAAAGATAGTTTTTCCGTTTCCACACGGGCAAGATTTGTATATTTGTTTGGACGAAATGAGAAAGTTGCTTAAAAAGCTGAGGACTTTCATCAAGGAGGAGATCTGGTCGCATGACTACACCAACAAGTCTCCCCGGAAAGTATTCCTGATCCGCCAGGCACGGATTTACATCCTGGCATTCAAGGGTTTCTTCGAGGACCGGGCCTCCATCAGGGCCGCCTCGCTCACCTATTTCACCATGCTTTCCATCGTGCCCATCTTTGCCATTGCCTTCGCCATTGCCCGCAATTTCGGATTCGAGGAGATGCTCCATAATGTGATCCACCGGAACATGCAGGGGCAGGAGGAGGTGATCAACTGGGTGACGAAAATGGTGGACAACCTGCTTTCCGATACCCGGGAAGGGGTCATCGCGGGAATCGGTGGGATCATCCTCTTCTGGTCGGTGATTCAGGTGCTCAACAACATCGAGGCCTCTTTCAATGATATCTGGCAAATCCGCAAGGCACGCAGTCCCATGAGGAAGTTCTCCGACTACCTGGCCATTATGATCCTGGGGCCCTTTGCCATCGGCGTTTCGGGAAGCGTGATGGTTAAAATCCAGTCGGCCACTTCCGACCTGGAGCTTTTCCAGCCCCTGGTGGTATTTTTGCTCAAAGCGGTGCCCTATGTCTCCATCTGGCTGCTTTTCACCATCGTGTACATTGTGATGCCCAATACGAAGGTGAAGTTCAAGTACGGTCTGATTGCGGGGGTGATTGCGGGCACGGTGGCCCTGATCTTTCAGTCGCTCTACCAGGAACTTCAGCTGGGTGTGCTGAGATGGGGCACCCTCTACGGCACCATTGCATTCATCCCGCTTTTCCTGATCTGGCTGCAGATCACCTGGCTGATCGTACTGATGGGAGCGGAGCTCTCCTTCGCCTATCAGAATATCGAGAATTACGAGTTCGAAGAGGATGCCCTCAATCTGAGTCAGAACAACAAACGGATCCTGACCTTGTTGATCGCCCATCAGATCATCAGGGTGTTTGAAGAGGGGGGGGAACCATGGAACAGCGACCGTCTGAGCCATGAGCTGGGTATCCCCCTGCGGCTGGTCAATGAACTGCTCTTCGAACTGGTGGAAGCCGGTATCCTGGCAGAGCTTGCAGCCGACAATCCCAAGGAGCGCTCCTATCAGCCCGCTGTGGATATTCATAAGATCACGGTGGATTACATTTACCGGAAGCTGGAGCTGGTGGGCAGCGATCAGCTGGTGGTGACCGAATCGGAGGAGCTGAAGAAGATCATGAAGATCCATGACCATCTTCTCCACTCGATCCGCGAGTCTCCCTCCAATGTGCTGGTCAAGGAGATCTGAGATAATACTTTTTATGTTTTCGGTCTTTGCAGATAACAAATTAATAGTTATACTTGCACATCTTTTAAGGAAATGAAAATTCAGAGGCAGCATAGGGCGGAGCATTCCCATCACCGGGTGATCGGTTAGGGCCCCCTTTGCAGTCAATGGTATCCAATCATATTTGATCGAGGCTGTCTCAAGGGGATGGCCTCTTTTTTTTTGAATAACGCAATGAAGCATGGAACAGATCCGGATCGCCATACAGAAAACGGGACGCTTGAGTGAGAAGTCACTGGAGCTGCTGAAAGAAGCGGGGATCACCCTGAATAACGGCTCCAGGAAACTCCGCTCGCTGGCCCAGGCTTTCCCCCTGGAGGTGATCTACCTGAGGGATGATGATATACCGCAGTACGTGGAGGATGGCGTGGCCCATATCGGGATTGTGGGGGAGAATGAATACGCTGAAAAACAGTGCAACGTGGAGGTGGTCCAGAGGCTGGGCTTTTCCCGGTGCCGGCTCTCCATCGCCCTTCCAAAGTCTGCCGAGTACAGCGGCCTGGAATCGCTGGAGGGAAAAAGAATCGCCACCTCCTACCCGGTCATTCTTAAGAATTACCTGCGGGAGAAGGGGGTGGAGGCAGACGTCCATCTGCTGAGCGGATCGGTGGAACTGGCCCCGTCTATCGGTATTGCGGATGCGATCTTCGATATCGTCAGTTCGGGGAGCACCCTTATAAGCAACGGATTGAAGGAGGTGGAGGTGGTGATGAAATCGGAAGCAGTGGTGATCTCGAATCCGGACCTGCCTGAAAAACAATCGGTGCTGCTCGGCGATCTCCTGTTCCGCATCCGCAGCGTCCTTGCGGCCACCAGCAACAAGTATATTCTGCTGAACGCGCCCAATGAGCATCTGGAGGAGATTATCCGCGTGATCCCGGGTATGAAAAGTCCCACGGTGATGCCGCTGGCGGAGCCGGGATGGAGCTCGGTGCACTCTGTATTGAGCGAAAAGGAGTTCTGGGAGGTGATCGACCAGCTGAGGGCGCTGGGTGCACAGGGCATCCTGGTGATCCCCATCGAGAAAATGATCATGTAATGTACCAATAACCTCAAGAAAATGAATATTATACGTCACCCCGAAAAAAAGGACTGGGCCGGACTGCTGAAACGACCCGTCAAACAACAGGAATCCCTGGAGGAGGAGGTTCTCCAGATCATCAGCGATGTGATTGTGGAAGGGGACCGGGCGGTCCGCAGGTATACCCGGACCTTCGACCGGGTGGAGCCGGAGGAGCTGGAAGTGTCGCCCGGAGAGATCGCTGAAGCCGGCAGGCAGGTGGATGAGAAGCTGAAACGCGCCATCGAGGAGGCCCACTGGAACATTCAGACCTTCCATAAAAAGCAGACCCAGCCTTGGGAGACCATTGTGACCACAGCCGGGGTCAGGTGCTGGCAGAAACCGGTGCCGATCAACAAAGTGGGGCTATACATACCCGGCGGGACCGCACCGCTCCTCTCTACGGTGCTGATGCTCGGGATCCCTGCCAGGATCGCGGGATGCGGGGAAGTAGTGCTCTGCACCCCTCCCGACAGGGAAGGAAAAGTGAATCCAGCTATCCTCTATATTTCCGAACTGCTGGGGATCGACCGGGTCTTCCGGGTGGGCGGGGTTCAGGCCATAGCAGCCCTGGCATACGGGACTGAGAGGATTCCGGCAGTGAATAAAATCTTCGGTCCCGGCAACCAGTATGTCACCCTGGCCAAACAGATCGTCAGCCGCGACAAGGTGGCCATCGATATGCCGGCCGGTCCTTCCGAGCTGGCCGTCATCGCCGATTCCACCTCCAATCCCGCTTTTATCGCATCCGATCTGCTCTCTCAGGCCGAACATGGCGCTGACAGCCAGGTATTGCTGCTCACCGACTCGGGCGACATCATCGACCGGGTCAAAAAGGAGCTCCGGGAGCAGCTGGCGGTGCTCCCCAGGCAGGAGATTGCTGCCCAGGCGCTGGAAAACAGTAAAATGATCCTTTTGAAGGACCAGCGGGAGGTGATGGATATGGCCAATCAGTATGCTCCCGAACATCTGATCATCGTGACGGAGAATTATAAGGAGCTTTCGGAGGAGGTGGTCAATGCGGGATCGGTCTTTCTGGGCGACTACACTCCCGAGAGTGCGGGCGATTACGCTTCAGGCACCAACCACACACTGCCCACCAACGGATGGGCGCACTCCTTCAGCGGGGTCAATATGGACAGTTTCTATAAGAAGATCACCTTCCAGGAGATCAGCAGGTACGGACTGCACAATATCGGTGATTCCATCATGGCCCTTGCCGAGGCCGAGCAGCTGACGGCCCACAGCCGGGCAGTCGCCATCCGGCTCAATTCCGTTTCCGATGAGTGAACCGTTCGAAATAGAACCGCTTGTCAGGCAGAACATCCGTGACCTGATCCCATATTCCTCCGCCAGAAGTGAGTATTCCGGCGAAGCCGGCATCTGGCTCGATGCCAACGAAAATCCCTATAATAGCCCCTATAACCGCTATCCCGACCCTTCTCAGACCGAGTTGAAGGGGGTGATCTCGGAAAGGAAGGGGATACCGGTGGAAAGGCTTTTTCTGGGGAACGGGAGTGATGAGGGTATCGATCTGCTTTTCAGGGTTTTTTGTGATCCGGGGGTCGATAATGTGGTCACCGTCGATCCCACTTACGGCATGTATGGTGTTTCAGCAGGGATCAATGGGGTGCAACGGAAAAGTGTGCTGCTGAATGCCGATTTTTCGCTCGGAGCCGGAAGGGTGCTCGACGCCCTGGATGAACGGACGAAAATGATCTTTCTCTGCTCGCCCAACAATCCCACCTCCAACAGCCTTGATCGCGGGGATATGGTTCGGATCGTCGACGAAGCCGGCTGTCTGGTGGTGGTCGATGAGGCTTACATCGACTTCAGCGAACAGTCCAGCCTGGCCCCCCTGGCGGGTGAGAAGAGCAACCTGGTGGTGCTCCAGACCCTTTCCAAAGCGTGGGGCCTGGCCGGGATCCGTCTCGGAATGGTCATCGCGGCGCAAGAGCTGGTGCGGTACCTGACTATGGTGAAGTATCCCTATAATCTCAATTCACTGACCATCAAAAAGGCTTTGAGTGAACTCAAACGCCCCGGCGGCGCTTCCGGCTGGGTGGAGCAGATCATCAACCAGCGGGGTCAACTGCAGGAGTGCCTTCAAGAATTCGGGTTTGTTCAGAAAATCCACTCATCCGATTCCAATTTCCTTCTGGTCAGGGTCGGACGGCCGCGGCACCTCTATGAATTCCTGCTTAACAAGGGCATTGTGATCAGGGACCGCTCCTCCGTCCCTCTCTGCGAGGGATGTGTCAGGATCACCGTGGGAACCCCGGAAGAGAACAGGATGCTTTGTGAAGCGTTGAAGGAGTATGACGGTTAACCATTCAGGACCTGGACAGATGAAAAAGATACTCTTTATCGACCGCGACGGAACCTTGATCCATGAACCGCCCGAAGATTATCAGGTGGACTCGCTCGAAAAACTGGAGTTCATCCCGGGGGTGTTCCGGAACCTCCATAAGCTGAGGCATTATACCGATTACCTGCTGGTTGTCGTCAGCAATCAGGACGGGTTGGGTACCGGTAGTTTTCCGGAGGAAGATTTCCGCATCCCCCACGAGAAGTTCCTCCAGTCATTCCGGAACGAAGGTGTCGAGTTCGATGCCATCCATATCGATCCCTCCCTTCCGGGCGATAACTCTCCGAACCGGAAGCCCGGTACCGGGATGCTGAAGGAGTACCTGGATGGCGGATACGACCTGGCCGGGTCCTATGTGATCGGAGACCGGCTGACCGATATGGAGCTGGCCAGGAACCTGGGGGCCAGAGGGATCCTGTATGCTCCGCCTTCCCGGGCAACGGACCTGGGCAGTGAGGGTTTGGACCGTGTCACCTCTCTGGTGAGTGACGACTGGGACACCATATACCGGTTCATCCGCTCCGGCCGGCGAAGGAGCCGGGTGGTCAGGAAGACCGGAGAAACAGAGATTTTGGTGGAACTTTCCCTGGACGGAGAGGGGGAAACGGAAATCTCCACCGGACTTGGATTCTTCGACCATATGCTGGACCAGCTGGGACGCCACGGAGGAATGGATCTGAAGATCAAGGCGGAGGGTGACCTCCGGGTGGATGAACACCATACCATCGAGGATTGTGCCCTCACCCTGGGGGAGGCATTCAGAAAGGCCCTGGGGGAAAAGCACGGCATCGAACGCTACGGTTTCGTTCTTCCCATGGATGATGCCCGGGCCACCATCGCCGTCGATTTCGGAGGTCGCCCCTGGATCGAGTGGAAGGCCCAGTTCCGCAGGGAGAAGATCGGGGATGTGCCCACCGAGATGTTTTTCCACTTTTTCAAGAGTTTCAGCGACGAAGCCCGATGCAATCTTCATATAGAGGCCGAAGGGGAGAACGAGCACCATAAGATCGAGGCGATATTCAAAGGATTTGCCCGCGCACTGAAAGCGGCAGTCAGACTCGATCCCGACCTTCATACGTTGCCTTCGACCAAAGGAAAGCTCTAAATGAAAGTCTCGATCATCAAATACAATGCAGGGAATATCCGGTCGGTGGACCATGCCCTGAAAAGACTGGGAATATCGGCCGGGATCACCGATGATCCGTCGGTTATCCGCCGGTCCGACCGTGTCATCTTCCCGGGAGTGGGTGAGGCGGCCACCACCATGAAGTACCTCCGGGAACGGGGGCTGGATTCGCTGATCCGTGATCTGACCCAGCCGGTGCTGGGTATCTGCCTGGGGCAACAGCTGATGTGCAGCCGTTCGGATGAGGGAGGTACTCCCTGTATCGGGATCTTCGACCAGCTGGTCAAACGGTTTCCCGACCGGGGGAAGGTGCCGCATATGGGCTGGAACAGTATCGGGCACCTGAAAGGCCCTCTCTTCAGGGAGGTGGAAGAGGGATCCTACGTCTATTTTGTCCACTCCTTCTATGTGCCCGAATCAGAAGAGACGGTTGCCCGGACCGATTATATGGTACCTTTCAGTGCCGCCATGCAGCGTGATAATTTTTTCGCCACCCAGTTCCACCCGGAGAAGAGCGGGGAAACGGGCGAGCGGATCCTCTCCAATTTCCTGAAGCTATGATCGAGATCGTTCCGGCCATCGACATTATCGGAGGCAAATGTGTTCGCCTGACCCAGGGAGATTTTTCCAAAAAACGAAGTTACGGTGACCCGCTCGATATGGCCATGAAATTTGCCGACCACGGCCTGCGGAGGCTGCATCTGGTGGACCTGGACGGGGCCAGGGAGAACCGGGTGGTCAACTACGGGGTGCTGGAAAAGATCGCTGGCAGGACCGCACTGGTGATTGATGCGGGGGGAGGATTGAGGAGCCGGGAGGATCTCAGGATCGTATTCGAATCGGGAGCCTCCATGGCCACCGGCGGGAGTATCGCTGTCAAGGACAGGGAGGAGTTCCTGGGGTGGCTGGCTGAATTCGGTCAGGAAAGGATCATCCTGGGTGCCGATGTGCGGGACAGGAAGATCGCGGTTTCGGGCTGGGAGGAGGAGACCTCCCTGGAGATCATGGCATTTATGGACAGTTATGTGAAAAAAGGGATCACGAAAGTGGTCTGTACCGATATCGGGAAGGACGGCATGCTGGAGGGACCCTCGGTTGAACTCTACCGGGAGATCAAAAAGGAGCACCCCGAACTGTATCTGCTGGCCAGCGGCGGGATTGGCACCCTGAACGATATCAGGGAACTGGACAGCGCGGGGATCGACGCGGTGATCGTGGGCAAAGCCATCTACGAGCGGAAGATTTCCCTGGAGGAACTGGAAAATTTCATCAGCAATCCCATGTAATTATGCTTGCCAAAAGGATCATACCGTGCCTCGATATCCGGAACGGGAAGACCGTGAAAGGGATCAATTTTGAAAATGTGATCGATGTGGGTGATCCCGTCGAACTGGGTGCCAGGTATGCCAGGGAAGGGGCCGATGAACTGGTCTACCTCGATATCACCGCCACCCATGAGGGCCGGAAGTTGTTCGCCGACCTGGTGGGAAGGATCGCGGAGCATCTGAATATCCCCTTCACCGTGGGAGGAGGTATCGACAGCCTGGCCGATGCGGAGATCCTGCTTTCGGCCGGAGCCGACAAAGTATCGGTCAACTCTTCGGTGGTAAGGGATCCCGGACTGATCGACCGGATCGCAGGGGGATTCGGCACCCAGTTCGTGGTGGTGGCCATCGATGCCCGCTGGGATGGAGATCGCTGGACGGTCTATGTGAACGGAGGAAGGATCCCTACGGACAGGGAGCTGTTCTCCTGGGCCCGGGAGGCCCAGGAACGGGGTGCAGGGGAGATCCTCTTCACCTCCATGAACCACGACGGCACCAAAAACGGGTATGCCTGCCAGGCCCTGCGGACCCTCTCTGGGCAGCTCTCCATCCCGGTGATCGCTTCCGGCGGGGCCGGGAGCGAGGACCATTTTGTGGAGGTGTTCCGTGAAGGGGAGGCCGATGCAGCGCTGGCTGCCAGCATATTTCACTACAACGAGATCCCCATTCCAAAGCTGAAAGCCTATTTAAGAAAGAACCAAATCATTGTCAGATAGATGGATTTTGAAAAACTGGGCGGCATCATTCCCGCCATCGTGCAGGATTCCAGGACCGACCGGGTTCTGATGCTCGGCTTCATGGACCCGGAGGCGCTGGAAAAGACCCGGGAGGAGGGCAGGGTCACCTTTTTCAGCCGGACCAGGAACCGGCTCTGGACCAAGGGGGAGGAGAGCGGGAATTTTCTCCATGTGGAGGAGATCCTGGAGGATTGCGACAGTGATACCCTCCTGATCAAGGCCCGGCCCGAAGGTCCGGTCTGTCATACCGGCAGTGACACCTGTTTCGATGAGGTCAACCGGAGGGGACCGGAATTCCTGAACCAGCTCCAGGAGCTGATCCATCGCCGCAGGGAGGAGATGCCTGAAAACTCTTACACCACCCGTCTGTTCCGGGAAGGAATCAACAAGATCGCCCAGAAGGTGGGCGAGGAGGCGGTGGAACTGGTGATCGAATCGAAGGACCAAAACGACGATCTGTTCCTCAACGAAGCTGCCGATCTGCTCTACCATCTGCTGGTGTTGCTCTCCGCAAAAGGGACCGGGATCGGGGAGGTGGTGGGGTTGCTGGAACAAAGACATAAGAGTCTGTAAAGTCGTAAAGTCTGTAAAGTCTGTAAAGTCGTAAAGTTATAAAGTGATTTTATAAGTTAAAAGATTAATATTTTAAAGAGAATTGGATATGAGTATGGCGGAAATACACACCGATAAAGGGGTCATGAAGGTGGATCTGTATGAAGACGATACCCCGAAAACCGTGGATAATTTTATCAAACTCTCCAGAGAGGGCTTCTACGACGGGCTTACTTTTCACCGGGTGATCCCCGATTTTGTGATTCAGGGCGGATGCCCCGAGGGAACAGGGATGGGAGGACCGGGGTATACCATCCCCTGCGAACTGGATGGGGAGAAACAGTACCATGACCGCGGGGTCCTTTCCATGGCCCACGCTGGAAGGGATACGGGGGGCTCACAGTTCTTTATCTGTCACTCGCGGACCAATACCAGCCACCTGGACCGCCAGCACACCTGTTTCGGAAAGGTGTATGAAGGGTTGGAGGTCATCGATCAGATTCGTCAGGGCGACCACATAGAAAAGATAGTCATAAGGTCATAAAGCCTTTAAAGCCTGTAAAGACCAGTCTTTAAAGACTTTACAGACTTTACAGACTTTATGGACTCTAACGCATTAGTTGTTCGATATCGTCGATCTCTTTGGGGGCGTACCGGGAGAGGTTGATGTTTCCGCTGCGGGTGATCAGGATATCGTCTTCGATCCTTACCCCGATGTTCTCGAACTCTTTGTAAACCGGCCTGACTTCCCGGCTGAATTCCTCCATCTCCAGGCTGTCCACCCGGTTGCCAAAGATCCGGTGCAGCTGGTCCAGCCCGCCCTCTCTGAAATAGAGCCCTGGTTCGATGGTCAGCACCATTCCCGGTTCAAGGATCCTTCCCGGCAGGTCATATTCCGGTCCGTCGTTGGGAAAATCGGAGAAGAAACCGCCGTAGTCCCCCACATCGTGCACCTCCAGACCCAGGTAGTGGGAGGAGGGATAGATCACGTAGAATTTAGCCTGCCAGGCGGAGGTGGAATCGGTGATCAATCCGAGCCGGTGGAGCCCTTCCAGGATCACCTCCCTGGCGGCCATATGGCCGTCGCTGATCCGGTTACCCGGGATCAGTGAATCGATGGCCCTTTTCTGGGCATCCAGCACCAGTTGATAAATGGTCCGCTGCTCCTCGCTGAACCTGCCGCTGACAGGAATGGTCCGGGTGATATCGGCGGTGTACCGGCCGTATTCCGCGCCGATGTCCATCAGGAGCAGTTCCCCGTCGGCCATCTGCCGGTCGTTGGCCTCATAATGCAGGATGGTGCTGTTGGGTCCCGACCCGACGATGGAGGGGAATCCGGGCATGGCCGATCCATACCGGAGGAATGTTCCCTCAATGATCGATTCCATCTCAAATTCGAACTGTCCGGGAGAGCAATCTTCCATGACCAGGGTGAGGGCCATGGAGGTGATGTTGCAGGCTTTCTGGAGCCTCTCCACCTCCCATGGTTCTTTAATCACCCTGAGTTCATCCACGATCATGGAAATGGGACGGATCTCCGCGGGAGGGTTCAGGGAGGAGCCCGGATCGTCGGGTGAATCCTGCATCAGCAGTTCAAGAAATTCCAGGTCGGAGGGATCGGCATAGACCGGAGATCCGGAACTCAGGGCCAGGCGCGCCATTTCAAGGAATTTCTCCATCCCGACCACCGTATCAGGCCGGTATCTTCCGGCGAACTCCTTCATGCCCGGGCGTTCCCCTTCGTAAATCAGCGACCGTACCGATTGGGGCTCGATGCTGAGAATATAGGAATGGCTTAAACCGCGCCCCATCATCATATAGATTCCCGGTGATTCGATTCCTGTCAGGTAAAAGAATTGGTTATCCGGCCGGAACTGGTGCCTGTTGTGACTTTGCGCATTTTCCGACCGCAGGATCACGACCCCGCTGCCAATGGAATCGAGTACCTTTTCTCTGCGCTCACCGAAACTTTCCAGCTGCGCGGGCGTAAAGGAGAGATCGGACGGGTCCACTTTGAGGGGGATGATCCATGATCGCCCCGCGGGCATGCTGCATCCGGTTATAATTGCAAGGATCCATAGAATCGACAGAGATTTTTTCATAAATTGAGCACCTTGAGAAGCTGGATGCAAGATAGAAAAAGATATATATTCCGGACGGGATACCCGCTGATCATCCTGCTGCTTATCCACTTTTTCTGTATCCCTGCTCCAGCCCAGAAGATTCCGTTTGAAAACTATACCATCCAGAACGGGTTGCCCCAGAGCAGTGTCTATGATATTGACCAGGACCACAAGGGATATATCTGGTTCGCCACCCAGGTAGGCGCAGCCCGTTTCGACGGCTATGAGTTTCAGTACTTCAATACCTCCAACGGTCTCCCGGACGATTTTGTCAACTGCTTCCTGGTCGACCGGTCAGGAAGGGTATGGATGGGAACCGAAGACGGAGTGGCCATCTATGAGGATGGGGAGATCCGGATCCTTTCAACGGAAGACGGTCTGGTGGACCGCAGAGTGGACCGTCTGACGGAGGATGCCAGCGGAAACATCTGGATGGGCACTGCCTATGGCCTTTCTGTTTATACGGGAGATACCCTGATATCTTATGTGAAGGACCGTGGACTGGCAGGAGGCAGTGTGATGAAACTGATGGCCGATTCCCGGGGACGGGTGCACGTGGCGACCAATCCGCCTGCGGTGACCGTTTTCGAGGATCCCTACACCTCCCGGATTATCCTGGAAGGGGAGCTGATCAGGGATATCATGGAGACTTCGGAGGGGGAGATCTGGTACGCTTCACAGCAAACCGGGGGGATCCATGTGCTCTCCGGGGATGAGCTGCGGACACTGGGGATCGAACAGGGGCTCACCTGCGAAGTGACCCTCTCCCTGATGGAGGACCAGGAGGGAAGGATATGGTGCGGCACCTATCCCGATGGTCTCTTCATTTATGAGGATGGCAGATTCACCAGGAGGTTCTCAGGGTACCAGCAGGAACCCATTGCCAGAAGCATGATACAGGACCGCCATCACCGAATCTGGGTCCAGTCTTTTGATAATGGGGTGTGGCTGGTGGACAGGGGTGAGTTCCATCACTATTCGATCTCCAATGAACTGGTGCATGACGGGGTGGAGGATCTTTTCGAAGACCGCTACGGGAATATCTGGATCGCCACCCTGAACGGGGTATCCAAGTATGGCAAAGTCATCTTTGAGATTTATGACATGGAGGTGGGTTTGCCGGATGATCATGTCATTTCTGTGTTCGCCGATTCGAAGGAGCGCATCTGGATCGGTACCCAGAAGAACCTGCTCTACCTGAATGATCATCATCTGCAGCAGATCGGAGAACGAATGGGTTACCAGGAGGGCCATACGACCCTGTCATTTGCGGAGGACGACCGGGGCAGGATCTACATCGGAAGGGACAGCGGACTTTTCAGGTTCGACGGAGAACGGCTGGTGGAGGTGGATATGGGACTTCATAAATATTTCAGCAAGGTGAACAGCCTGCTCTATACTCCCGGAGGAGCGTTGTGGTGTGCCACCGACTCGGGAGTCTACATCAGGGAAACGGACAGAGAGGTAACCATTCTGGGACCGGACCAGGGTCTGGTGTACCAGCAGGTGAATGACCTGGAGCTCCTCGGGGATATGGTTTGCTGCGCCACGGAAGCAGGACTCTCCATTTTCAGTTTGGAGGGGGAACATCTGGTCAGCTACAGAGAGCAGGACGGGCTGATTTCAGGGGTATGTATCGACCTGGTGAGAGATGCGGGGGGTGACTTATGGATTGCCACCAATCGCGGGATATCCAGACTCGATCCGGATGGAAGCCCTCTGTTCATCAATTATAACATAGAGACCGGTCTCACTTCCAACTCCACCTATTTTGTGGAATTCCAAGACAGGAACTCTCTGTGGATCGGTACCGAGCGGGGGATCAATGTGCTGGATATCGCCACGGGAAGGGTCCGTTATCTGGGTTATGAGCAGGGTTTCTACCCTCTGGAATCCTATTCCAGGGCGGTTTCCAGGGGAAAGAACGGATCGTTGTGGATCGGGACCACCGGAGGATTGGTTCGATATGATCCTGAATACGACCTCCCCAATCCTGTTCCCCCCGACCTGATCCTATTTCCGCCGCTGGTAGAGGGTAAACCTTATTCGGGGGAGATTCCCGGCAGCAGAAAGAGAGGTGCTGATCCATCCTCACCCTCCTTCTCCTATCAGAAGAATTCACTGATATTCAACTATACTGCCATCCACACCACCCATCCAGGTCTGAACAGGTTCTCCAATTTTCTGGAGGGCTTCGACGATGACTGGTCCTCTCCCGACCAACGGAGGAGTGTCACCTACAGGAAACTTCCGCCGGGTTCCTATATATTCAGGGTGAAAGCGTATAATCCCGACGGACTGCCGGTGGAGCAGGATGCCAGGTTCGCCTTCACCATCAGGCCCCCTTTCTGGAGAACCTACTGGTTTATCCTGCTGGAGGTGCTCACCGGGCTTCTTTTAATCTACTTGATCATCAAATACAGGGAGCGGCAACTGATCAGGGAAAAACGGATACTTGAAACCAGGGTCAGAGAGCGCACCAGAGAGATCGAGGAGCAGAAAGTGGAGATCGAATCGCAGCGGGACAAGATCTCAGAGCAGAAGATCTACGTGGAGCAGCAGCGCGACCATATTGCCCTGCAGAATAAGGAAATCACCGACAGTATTCTGTACGCCAAGCGAATTCAGCAGGCGATCCTCCCGGGCAGACGAATTCTGGAACGGACCCTGCGGGAGCATTTTATTATGTTCCGGCCCCGGGATATCGTCAGCGGAGATTTTTACTGGGTGGAGGAGAAAAATGAACGGGTGATCATCTGTGCTGCCGATTGCACGGGCCATGGAGTGCCGGGTGCCTTCATGAGCCTGCTGGGGCTCACCTTTCTCAATGAGATAGTCAACAAGGACGGGATCTTGAAAGCCGGCAAGATTCTGGATCAGCTCAGGAGTTCTATTATCCGGTCCATGTCCCATCGTTACGAGGATGCCGAGCAGGCCCGAGACGGGATGGACCTTTCGCTGGTGGTGGTGGACCGTCAGCTGGGTATGCTGGAGTATGCCGGAGCCTACAATCCTTTGCTGCTGGTACGTCAGGGAGAACTGATCGAGTATAAGGCCGATAAAATGCCCATCGGGAAGCATGTGGGGGAGGAGGGGCCGTTCACCAATCACCGGATCGATCTGCAGGAGGGGGACATGATCTATCTCTACTCCGATGGTTTTGCCGACCAGTTCGGAGGAAAGAAGGGATCCAAGTACAAGGCCCGGCCCTTTAAGCGGCTGCTGCAAAGGATCAGCGACGAACCTGTGAAACAGCAGCATCAGATCCTGGAGCAGGAGCTGACCGGGTGGATGGACGGGGGACGCTATGAGCAGGTGGATGACATTCTGGTGATGGGGATCCGATACCGCACACATACCTAAACATATTCAAAAATGATGAAAAAGATTTTTCTATTCTGGCTCGTTGTCAGTACGCTCAACAACCTGGCTGCGCAGAACCTGGTCACGGTGAGCACCGACCTGGTGGGATTTGATGATTACCCTTCGTCCCCTTTCCTTGTGCAGTCCGGTCCCGATCAGTTTTACTGGATATCCTCCTCCTATTACTCGTTCGTGGACCATCCGCTGCTGAACGATGTCTCGCTGGACTATCCCAATGTATTTTTCATCAAGTATGACAAAGAGGGGAATCCCCTTTACTCGCAACACATCAGAGGATCGTCCAACCTGGTGGAAGCCGTCTCTCACGGCGACGGACTGTTGCTCCTGACCAGGGCTTCCGAAGATGTGGATGCCAGCGGCACGTTGATCCCCATCGGGAATGAGGGCAGAATGGAAATTCTGGCATGGTACGACGGTGAGGGCAAGCTGGCCCGTCTGGCCAGTATCTGGAGCCTGCAGCCGGATCAGTGGGTCAGCTCCGGAATGGCCACCAGTCCGGCCGACGGTTCGGTCTATGTGTTCGGGACGGCCGAACAGCCGCTCGCCATCCGGGGCAATGAGCTCATAGGGACCGAGTGGGGCAATGACTATATCTACCTGCTGAAATACAGCCAGGACCTGGTTTACCAGTGGCATTACACGGCCGGATTCGACACCACCGGCCAGGGATCCGATTATGCAGGGGATTTGCGGGTGTTTTCAGATGCGATGGGACATGTCTGGCTGTCAGGAAAATATGAATCGGACAGTCCCCTGAGGTTCAGTGGGGAATCGCTCGATCCCATACCGGACGGGACAGGGCTTTTCCTGGTCAACCTGGATCCGGATGGCCATCTTCAGTGGACCCGGAAAGGGATCGCCGGCGGGTACAGTTCAGGCACTTACCTGGACAAGGGATACCCGATGAAGAACGGGGATATGGTTTTAACAGGGGTGACAACCACCGGCTATTTTCAGCTGGGCGACACGGAATATATCTTTGAAGGGCCTCAGGGGAGAGCCTACTATTTCGTCCAGAGGCTGAGGCCTGACGGATCGGAGGTCTGGTCCACCACTTTTGCGGCTGCCGGGCGTTCCTTTTCGGAAGAGAAAAAAGGAGCGATGGAGCAGCTCAGTGACCGGTTCGAGGAGGATTTCATGTTCGATGCCGTGAATTATAAAAACAGGGTGCTCTATGTTTCCGGTTCCTATCTGAGCGACTCTTTCCGGGTGGCCGGAGAGCCCCTGCCCAAGAAGTACGAGCAGGGATTGTTCGTTTCGGCGGTCAACCTGGAGTCGGGCGAGCAGGAATGGGGATACGGTCTCTCCTCGGTCAACAGCTGCCTCCACGGATTCGATACCGATGCCGCCGGAAATGTTACCCTGATGGGGTGCACCGAGGGAGGACAGTTCTTTGACGGTATAGGGGAGGACATTTCCTTCGACGGCAGGAGGGTCTTCCTTCTGGGACTCGACTTCAACGGTGTTCCTCTCTGGTATAACAATGCTCTCTTAAGGAACTACGATTATTCGCTTTACGGGGTCGATCTGGAGGTCCTTCAGGGAGGAGAACTCTTTTCGTCGCTCTACCAGACAGAGACGGATAATCTGGAACTGGGAGGCTCCAATCTGGATACCCGGGACTACAGCTTCGCCTCCTGGCTCGTTTCGCTGAAAGCCGATAATGAACTGGGAGGCAAAGTGCTGGATCCGACCGGAATGCCGGTCTATCCCGGAGTGGTAAATGCCTACAGAACATCACGATCGGGAGCCTACCCCCTGGTGAGTACGGTTCCTCTGAATGAAAACGGAGAGTACCTTTTCACCCGGCTCTATCCGAGCCGCTACACCCTCCAGGTGGTTCCCGACCCTGTTGTTTATCCCAAAGAGATTCCCACCTATCTGGGGAATGGAACCAGCTGGAGTATCGCTCAGTTCAATCAGTTCGAAACCGATACCCGGGCCAGTTTCCTCGATATTCAGGTCAACGCACTTCCGGTGCAGTCGGGCGAGGGAAACAATTCCCTGATGGGAAGTGTGGTTTACGAGGAGGAGGGTGCCAGGAAAGCCACCCTTGCACGGCCGGTGAAAAAAGCTTCCATCCTGGTGGTGGTCCGGGACAAGAAATCGACCGCCAATGAGCAGGTGATCGCCTATGTAGAGACCGATGATCTGGGTCAGTTTCAGTTCGAGGAGGTTCCCGATGGGGTCTATACCCTTCTTGTGGACATTCCGGGCCTGGAGATGATCGAGTCGCACAATGTGGCCATTGAATCGAATGAACTGGTGACGGGTCTCGACTACACCGTGGGGGAGGAGGGAATCTATACGTTCACCGGGGTGGGTGTTTCGGAGCGGGAAAAGCCCGAGCTTCGGATCTTCCCGGTGCCCGGTAACGGGATGATCCACCTGGAGATCCCCGGTGACGGCCCATACAGGGCGGAGGTATATGCAACTGACGGCAGGAAAGTTTTTTCCAGGCACTGGGAAGGTGCCGCGGGGATGGGTACGCTGGACATATCGGGTCAGCCCCCGGGGGTATACCTGATCCGCCTCAGGGATGAACGTGGTTCGGCCACAGCGAGGTATCTGAAGGAGTAACCGGACGGGTACCGGGCAAAGACCGATATCAGCCTGTAAAGGAGTCCAGGGTATCGCGAATGATCCCGGCGCACTCCATCAACTGTTCTTCGGTGATCACCAGCGGCGGGGCGAACCGGATGATATGCTGGTGAGTGGGTTTGGCCAGCAGGCCGTTCTCTTTCAATGCCACGCAGACATCCCAGGCGGTCTTTCCGTTGGTGGGTTTGATCACTATGGCATTCAGAAGTCCTTTTCCCCTGACCAGTTCGACCATGGGCGAGTCGATCTTCCGGAGCTCTGCCCTGAATAGCTCTCCCAGTTCAGCGGCGCGTTCGGCCAGGTTCTCTTCTTCGATCACCTGCAGTGCAGCGATGGCCACTTTGGCCGCCACCGGATTCCCTCCGTAGGTGGACCCGTGTTCTCCGGGCCGGATGCAGAGCATGATCTCATCGTCGGCCAGAACAGCCGAAACGGGGTAAAGTCCGCCCGAAAGCGCCTTCCCCAGGATCAGGATGTCGGGGCGGACCTCCTCGTGGTCACAGGCCAGCAGTTTTCCGGTTCTCGCCAGCCCTGTCTGGACCTCATCGGCAATGAAGAGCACATTCTTTTCTTTGCAGAGCTCGTAGGCCCGGCTCAGAAAGCCGTCATCCGGTACATATACCCCGGCCTCGCCCTGGATGGGCTCCACCAGGAATCCGGCCACGTGTGGATCTTCCAGCGCTTTTTCCAGCGCTTCGGTATCGTTGTAGGGGATGGTGATGAAACCGGGCGTGTAGGGTCCGTAACCCTTATAAGAGTCGGGATCGGTCGACATGGAGATAATCGTGATGGTCCGTCCGTGGAAATTACCTTCGCAGACGATGATTCTGGCCTCATTCTCGGGGATCCCTTTCTTTTCGTAGGCCCACTTCCGGCAGAGTTTCAGAGCTGTTTCATCCCCTTCGGCACCCGAATTCATGGGCAGTACCTTATCATAACCGAAATACCGGGTGATGTACTCTTCGAACTCACCCAGCACACTGTTGTAGAAAGCACGGGAGGTAAGAGCGAGCCGCTGTGCCTGTTCGGTGAGGGCACCGGTGATTTTTGGATGACAGTGGCCCTGGTTGACAGCGGAATATGCCGATAGAAAATCGTAATACCTTTTTCCTTCCACGTCCCATACATGCACCCCCTCTCCCCGGTCGAGCACTACAGGCAACGGGTGGTAATTATGGGCTCCATATTTTTCTTCTCTCCGGATATAATCTTCTGTCTTCATGGTCTTGGATGATAAGGTCGTGTATTTTCGGTTCAGATGTTTTTATTAGGTTCTGCAAAGTTAATAAAACATATTTCACCATGGAGTGCCGGGTAAATTATCCTCCATCCGCTAAGGTTTTAAAGTAATTTGGCTAAATTATTGCCGGAAATCCTAAATCGGTGACCCCATAACCTAAATGATTGTTCAATGGAAAGTGTGCATGAACTGATCCTCAAGAGATCGAGTCCGGTAGCCTTTGATCCGAAGCCTGTGGAGTACGAAAAGATCCATCTTCTCTTTGAGGCTGCCAGCTGGGCACCCTCCAGCAGGAATGCGCAGCCCTGGAGGTTTATTTTTGCAACCAGAGAGATGCCTGATTATGAATTGCTTTTCGGTCTTCTGACCGAGAAAAACAGGGTGTGGGCCGGAACGGCTCCCCTGCTGGTACTCTCGCTGGCCCAGGTGATCTCCACCTACAAAAACCGGCCGAACCGGCTGGCCTTTTACGAAACAGGGATGGCCGTCTCCAATCTGCTCCTGCAGGCCACTCATATGGGCCTATGGGTGCATCAGATGCTGGGTTACGACCATGAACGTGCCAAAGAGACCCTGGTGATCCCCACCCGTTACGAACCCGCAGCCATGATGGCCATCGGGTATAAGGGCGATTCCTCACAGCTGCCTGCAGAGGTGGCCAAATGGGAGAAAAGGGAACGTACACGTATGGAAATCAGTAAGTTCCTGATCGCCGGAAAGTGTAAATAACTTTGCGCCGGGATCCCTTTATCAGAATTCCAGGGAGATCTTCAGATTGAACCTTCTTCCCGTGAGATAGTTGGGCACACCGAATTGACCGGGTATGCCTCTCTGGTCGGAGATGGTCCGGATCCAGAGGTAGGAGGCCTCGTTGTCGATCCCCAGCATATTGAAGATCTCTCCGCTGATCCAGACACTCTCGAATAACCGGAGAGGGTTCCGGGGACCCAGAAGGTCGGTCTCCCGCTTGATCACCTTCGAGAATCCGATATCGACTCTCCTGTAGGGACGCATCCTGAGCTGGGTGTAATACTGATCCTCGGTGGGACTGCTCAGGGGAAGCCCGGTACCGTAGAAGGCATTCAGATGCACCTTGTATCCCGGATTGTTGGGAAAATAATCCTGAAAATAGAGCCCGACGGTGAGCAGCTGGTCGGTGGGCCGCGGAAACTCCCCGGCCGGTTGACGTATATAGTTATTGCCGTTGAAAACGAACGAGTAATCACCCTCCACATCCTCCCTGGTCTGAAGCAGAGAGAGGGTGAGCCAGGACTCGGCCCCGTGCACGAATTCCCCGTTCAGTTTGAAATCGATCCCCCTGGCGAATCCTGAAGAGATATTTTCCCCGGCATAATTGATCCGAACATTTTCAATCTTGTAAGGGATCAGATCATCGAGCCACTTGTACCATACCTCCCCGGAGAACTTGAATGGCCTGTCCCACATGGAAAAAATGTAATCACCGCCGAACAGCAGATGGATGGAGCGCTGAGGGATCACCTCCCGGTTGATGGTGCCGTCGGGCATTCGCATCTCTTTGTAGAACGGGGGCTGGTAATAGTATCCGCCCGACAGATGGAACATCACATCACGTTCCCAGTAGGGCTGACTGCTGAGGGTGATCCGCGGGCTGATCATGGTCGAGCGGTTGAAATTCCATACCGATGCGCGGACTCCTGCTGTGATGAACATGTCGGCATTTTCACCCGTCACCTCCCAGGTGTTTTGCAGAAAGCCTCCGAACTGGTCGTATCCGATGGAGTTCCCGCTGCGTTTCGATTCGGTCAGCACCAGCTCTTCACCTGTATAAGGCAATACATAGCCGGCCGAGTCGATCAGTTCCCATTCGCTGATCCGGTCGCGGAAGTCCTGGTACTGATAGAACGCCCCCCACTGCAGACGGTTTCCGTCCCACCGGTAGCTTCCCAGGTGGTTGGCCGATACCACGAAGGCATCCAGATAATTCCGTGCATGGGAGAGCAGGGTGCCGATTCCCACATTCAGGATGCTGTCGCCGTAAGTTTCCGACTGGAGGGTATTGTCCAGTTCGTTGATCAGATACTGACCCAGGATGTCGTAGGTCTCCTCCTCGGCCGTACGGAAAGCCGAACCGGTGAATTTCAGCGAGAGTCCGTTCACCGGCCGGTAGGTGAGGGATAGCGCACCCAGGTAGGTATCGAACTGGTCCACTTCCTGACCCTCGTAATAGATCCTCAGATTCAGCGGCAGATCCTTGGTCCCGAATTCGGTATCCCGGGTGGAGGGGATGAACTGGTATCTGTTGGAGGAGTAGTTCCCCAGGAAGGATACCTCCAGCCGTCTGCTGACCCGGTAGGTTAGCATGGTCTGAAAGTCGGAGAACTGCGGTTTATAGTCCCCCGAAGTCTCCAGGGTATTGAGCAGATAAGAGGTGGTTTTGTACCGGAAGCCTGCCAGGTAGGTGAACCTGCGGGTATAGGAAGCACCTTCCACATGGGCAGAAGCACCCAGGAGGCTCATGGAGGCCGATCCACCGAACTCCCTGGGGGTCCGGTAGGTGATGTCGAGTGCCGACGACATCTTGTCGCCGTAACGGGCATCATATCCGCCTGC
This sequence comes from uncultured Bacteroides sp., assembly GCA_964579515.1. Taxonomy (GTDB): domain Bacteria; phylum Bacteroidota; class Bacteroidia; order Bacteroidales. Next base: position 130,599 of record CAZOHA010000002.1, read on the forward strand.
GGAGAATTTCACCGAAGAGACCAGGTCGGAGTTCACAAAACTGAGCCCTTCCTGCTGACCCGAGCGGACCAGAAAGGGACGGTAAATCTCGATATCGTTTACGTAGACCAGGTTTTCGTCGAAATTCCCGCCACGAACCGAATACTGAGAACTGAGCTCATTGTTGGAGCTGACCCCTGCCTGGGATTTGATGATCGCTTCCACCTTGCCGGTGGTGGTGGGCATGTAGGTAAGCTCCTCCACGTCGATGCGGTGAAAGGTACTTCCCCGCTCCTGTCTGGCACTCACCGAAACCTCTTTCAGAGACCTCACATCCTGACGCAGAGCGATCACCCGTTCCTGAATCTCACCCGGCTGCAGTCTCACGGCAAACTGAAGGGTCCGGAACCCCACACACGAGACCACCACGGTGTAGGAGCGGCCGGCAGGGATCTCCAGCTGAAAATCGCCTTTTTCGTCAGACATGGTCCCTTCGCTCGTGCCCAGCAGCGCCACATTGGCCAGATCGACCGGTGCCCCGGTACTGTCGCTGACCACTCCTCTCAGCAACCCGAATTCCTGTGCCGGGAGCAGGTTGGATGCTGCGGAAATCAAAAACAGTGTCAGAAGAAGGTTTCTCATTCGGGAAGGGATCCGGAGTATAGTACTATTAACTGGGTTCGGCCGGCGAAAATTGTGCGGTGTCGTCACTCATCGTCCCTTTTGAAATCACCCTGCTTGAGCGATTCAAAGAACCTGGCCCAACGCATCGGATCGAAGATGGTGTAATAGGGATATTGTCCTGCAGTGTATAGCTGGTTATATTGCTGTTTCATCACCTCCCGGAAATTGATATTGGGGCTGGCGCCCTGATCATTCATCTTGATCTGTGTCTTGATCAGTGCGATGTTATGATAGGCCCGCTGTTCATCGTCATCCGGCAGTTCCAGTGCCAGAAAGGCTTCCTTGAACTCCTGGTAGGTTTTCCAGGGGTAGATCCTCACCTCGGCCAGATGAAAGGTGTCGCTGACCATAAAAATATCGGCCGGATACTGCTGTCCCCCCAGGGAATCGGGTATAACGTGAACGGTGCTCTTATGACCCATATGGCTGAACAGGATCGTATCGCCACCATGTACCACAAAGGAGAACATACCCCTCCGGTCGGCCGTGGTCCCGCGCCTTTCGTTCAATATGATGATATTGGTATTGGCCAGGGGCCGGTGCTGCAGGTCCCGGACAATCCCCGAAAACTGGACCAGTTCCCTATCTTTATCCTGCTGCAGGCGCTGACTGCTCAGTTCCTGAGGCCAAAGGGATGCTGCCAGGACCCACAACAAAGGAATAACCGCCGCACGAAGCTTTCTGAAATACATTCCCCAAAAATAGTAATTTTGTGTATACTTAAATGTTACAATGCGTATGGTGTTCCAGAAGACCCTTCAACTTTCTCCCATGCCCAGGGGAGTCCATCTGATAACCGACCGGGTGATGGAGGCCGCGGGAAAGCTCCCTGAAGCCGGTATCATGCACATCCTGATCCAGCACACCTCGGCCGGGCTCACCCTCAATGAGAATGCCGACCCGTCGGTCAGGCACGATTTTGAGACCTTCCTGGACCATCTGGTGCCAGAGGATCACCCGCTCTATACCCATACCATGGAGGGTTCCGACGATATGCCTGCTCATCTGAAGTCTTCTCTGATGGGTAACTCGGTGACCATCCCCATTACCAATCACCGTTTGAACCTGGGAACCTGGCAGGGGATCTACCTGTGTGAGTTCAGGAACCGGGGCGGCTCGCGCCGGCTGGTGATCACGGTGATTTCCTGACCCTTTTTCCGGCCATGTTATAGAATAGCTGTTACCCTTGCGGGGTTTTCCATACTTTTAGGTCATCAAACCGTACAGCGATGTCAGCATTAGTCTTGCTTGGCGATGAGGCGATAGCCCAGGGTGCACTGGACGCCGGCCTTTCCGGTGTTTATGCCTACCCGGGAACACCATCCACCGAGATAACAGAGTATATTCAGCGATCGAAGCAGGCGAGGGAAGGATCGGTCCATGCCGACTGGTCGGCCAATGAGAAGACCGCCATGGAAGCGGCTCTGGGGATGTCCTATGCCGGAAAAAGGGCCATGGCCTGTATGAAACATGTGGGATTGAACGTGGCGGCCGACGCCTTTGTCAACGCCGGCATCACCGGGGTGAACGGAGGGCTGCTGGTGGTGGTGGCCGACGACCCCTCCATGCATTCCTCACAGAATGAACAGGACTCCCGTTTCTACGGTAAATTCGCCATGATCCCCGTATTGGAGCCGGCCAGCCAGCAGGAGGCCTACCAGATGACCCGGTATGGTTTCGAACTGTCGGAAATCAAAGGATTACCGGTGATGCTGCGGATCACCACACGCCTGGCGCATTCCCGGTCGGGGGTGGAGAGGGCTCCGTCGTTACAACAGAACGATCTCCGGCTTCCGGGCGATCTGACACAGTTTATTCTTCTTCCCAGCCTGGCCCGGAAGCGATACCGGATGCTTTTAGAGAGTCAGCAGGGACTTATGGAGGAGTCGGACCGCTCGGGATTCAACCGGATCGAGCAGGGAGAGGACCGCAGCCTGGGGATAGTGGCATGCGGCCTTGCCTATAACTACTACCGGGAGGTGGCCGGCGACCGGGGGCTTACTTACCCGGTGCTGAAGATCTCCCATTATCCCGTGTCTCCGGATCTGCTCAACGAATTTGCCGGAGAGGCAGAAGCACTCCTGGTGCTGGAGGAGGGGGCTCCCATGCTGGAAGAATCGCTCAGAGGCGTACTGAAAAGCAAGTGGCAGATCAGGGGACGGCTCAGCGGAGCGCTGCCGAGGGACGGAGAGCTGACTCCCCGGCTGGTGAGGGCGGCACTCGGACTGGAGGCCGGTGAGACCGTGCCGGTCCCCGAAGTGGTTCGGAACCGGCCGCCGGCCCTCTGCAAGGGTTGCAGTCATATCGATATGTACAATGCCCTGAATGAAGCACTGGGCGAATATGCCCCCGGAAGGGTCTTCTCCGATATCGGCTGCTACACCCTGGGTGCCCTGGCTCCCTACAACGCTATCAATTCATGCGTGGATATGGGGGCATCAGTGACCATGGCAAAAGGGGCAGCCGATGCGGGCCTGCATCCGTCGGTGGCAGTGATCGGAGACTCCACCTTCACCCATTCAGGAATGACCGGGCTGCTCGATGCAGTGGTGGAGCAGACAGCTATCACAGTGATCATTTCCGATAATTCCACCACCGGGATGACCGGCGGTCAGAAATCCCATGCCACCGACCGCCTGGTACAGATCTGCCGGGGACTGGGGGTGGAGGAGGAGCATATCCGGGTGATCAATCCGCTGAAGAAGCACCATGCGGAGAATACCGAAGCTATCGGTCAGGAGCTGGAATACAGGGGGGTGTCGGTGGTCATTTCGCAGCGGGAATGTATACAGGCATTAAAAAAGCCCACAATAGCCCACAATAGTCCATAAAGTCCATAAAGTCGTAAAGTCTTAAAGTCGTAAAGTTTTTGACATGAAGAGGGATGTGATTCTGGCGGGGGTGGGGGGACAGGGGATCCTTACCATCGCCGCTGCCATAGGGATGGCCGCCGTTGAATCGGGGCTGAAGCTGAAACAGGCAGAGGTGCACGGCATGAGTCAGCGGGGTGGGGCCGTACAGTCGCACCTGCGGATCTCTGACAGGGAGATCGCCTCAGACCTGATCCCGGAAGGAAGCTGCGATATGATCCTTTCCGTGGAGCCGATGGAAGGATTACGCTACCTGCCTTTCCTGGCCCCCGGAGGCTGGCTGGTCACTGCCAAGAAACCGCTTCGCAATATCGGGGATTACCCGCAGGAGGAGGAGCTTTTCAGGGAGATCCGGAAGGTGCCGAATCACCTCCTGGTGGATGCTGCAGGAATTGCCCGTACGCTTGGATCGCAAAAGGTTTCCAACATCGTTATGCTGGGTGCGGCCCTCCCCACCCTGGGGATGGACCGGGAGAAACTGGAGCAGGCCATACAGACCCTTTTTTCCCGGAAAGGGGAGGAGATCGTGAAGATGAATATCTCCGCTCTGAGGGCCGGTAAAGAGGCGGCCGGGAGGTGATAAACATTTGAAGTGACCGAACTGTTATAGAGAAATAGGTTCCATTCTTATTCAATCCAAAATCCATGTTCAGCCAGAAGGACCTCCAGCAGATCCGAAGTAAGGGGATCACCATCGATGAGATCAACCGGCAGATCAAGCATTTCCAGACGGGTTTTCCGCCGGCCGATATCACCATGCCGGCCACTCCCGGAAAGGGGATCATCTGCCTGAATGAAGGGGAGGAGCGACACTACCGGGAAGTGTTCGAGCAGAACGGGCCTGACTTTCACATCACCCGTTTTATTCCCGCCTCTGGCGCAGCCAGCCGGATGTTCAAGGCGCTCTTCAGTGCGAAGGAATCGATGCAGGGTAAAGGCGAAAAGGAGCAGTCCGCCATGGTCGCCGGCGATGAGCAGCTGGAGCGTTTTTTCAGGGATCTTCCGAACTACCCATTTTACGAGGATCTTTCTCTTCAGGGCGAAGAAACCCCCTGTGAAATTCTGGAACTGATCCTGGGAGAGAAGGGACTGGACTACGGGAACAAACCGAAGGGTCTCCTGAAGTTTCACAAATACAGCAACAGGGACCGGAGAAGTTCCCTGGAGGAGCATATCCGTGAGGCGGCTGAGTATTGCACGGGAAGAGACGGCATACTCAGGATGCACCTGACGGTATCGCCCGACCACCTGGACGGATTCCAGACCGAGGCGGCCAGGGTCGTTCCGGAAATTGAACAGAAGACGGGCCTCCAGATCTCACTCTCCTACTCCTTTCAGAAACCGGAGACAGACACCATTGCCGTAGATCCCGATAACCGGCCCTTCCGAATGCCCGACGGCACCTTGCTGTTCCGCCCGGGCGGACACGGCTCACTGATCCAGAATCTGGACAACCTGGAGTCGGATATTCTGTTTATCAGTAATATCGACAATGTATCGCCCGACCGGCTGAAACCTGTCAGGATCCATCATAAGAAGGTTCTCGGAGGGGTCCTGCTGGAGGTCCGCTCGAAACTTTTCTACTATCTGCGGTTACTCCACAGCAAGGAGCGGATTGAAAAGACCCGGCTCGACACCATGGTCTCCTATCTGCACGAGCGACTGGGAATCGCCGTGCCGGACCAGCTGGAGAACTGGGATGCCACCGAGCAGATCCACTGGCTGAGCCGCACCATGAACCGGCCCATCAGAGTGTGCGGAATGGTCCGGAACGAAGGAGAGCCCGGCGGAGGCCCCTTTTATGTCCGTTCCGAATCGGGAGAGATCTCTCTGCAGATCGTCGAGACATCACAGATCGACATGGACGATCCCGAGAAGGCGGAGCTGGTTTCCGGGTCGACTCACTTCAACCCGGTGGATCTGGTCTGCAGCACCCGCGACTACATGGGAGACAGGTTCAACCTGGCGGCCTTTGTGGATCAGAACACCGGATTCATCTCCGAAAAATCGGTCGGAGGCAAGCCGTTGAAGGCTCTGGAAAGGCCGGGACTCTGGAACGGATCGATGGCCGGGTGGCTGACACTCTTCGTGGAGGTCCCGGTGGAGACCTTCTCACCGGTGAAGACTATTTTTGACCTGATGCGTCCTGAACACCGGGCGTGATCAGAGCAAGCACCTTTTCCAGAGAGATATACTTGAAATTCTGGCTCTCATCCCGGTCACCATTTGTGTTGAAGCCATCCTGCACCACCAGCAGTCCCGCCGGAAAACGCTCATTCAGGGGGTGTGTGGTGAGATCCAGTCCATCGGTCTCCTCCACGCCATCGATCTCCGTTTCACTCCCCTGCGGGATCCCCTCGACTATGATAAAGCTTTCCAGATAGGCTCCTTCACCTTCGAGACTGAAGAGCGCATAGGAGAAATTACCCTGGCTGGAGGCGATCATGTATTGGCGCCCCTCGAGTTCAAACAGGGCCAGGCCCTCAATGTCGTAAGCGATTTTCGGATTGGACTGGTCGCTTCCGGGAATCAGGTGCAGTGTGGGATCCTTGTTCTCGTCCGCCTCCAGCCGGAAGATTCCCTCCTGTTCCACTCCCACATACAGCAGGCCTTTCCGGTCATCGGCCACCATCCCCTCGGGCTGACTGTTCAGCTGGAACGATCGGACCATTTCGGCGTCGATCGGGCCGTCGGAATCGATTCTCCACTGTTCCACCAGACCGCCTTTCCCATTGACAAAAACATAGAACCGCTCATCGGGAACAGTGCGGTAACAACAGATCCCGTAGACCTCATCCACTCCCGACCGGATGGATAGTATCACATCAGAGAGGGTGCCGGTATTCCTGTCCATTGCCAGAAGATCCACCGTGTTGGTGGTCCGGTTGCTGCCGGCCACCAGCACCACTTCTTCTCCATCCAGCATAAACCCGTCACGCAGATCGATATTGTTGATCATGCCGATCTTGCTGGACTGGATCACCCTTCCCTCCAGGTCGTAGAGGTAAATCCCTGCTTTCTTATCGGTGCCCAGGACCAGGCTGGAGGCCGGATCGGACTCATTGACCCAGATGGCGGGATCATCGGCGGCATCCTCACCGGGTGCCGTCTCCACAGGTTCGGTCTCCACATCGGCGGTCAGCCGGTGATAAAAGACCGATTGCGCCTCCAGGGCCTGCACCATCTCCAGGGAATCCTCCCGCGCTTCCCGGTTCCGGACAATCTCCGCGGAATCGGGCGAAGATTCGGAGTCCCGGGAGGTATCACCCATCCGGCACGACCCCAGGAGGCCGGGAAGCAAAAAGAACCAGAGATATAAATTCCTCATAGCTTATAATTTTATAATTTTCAATGATTTATGTACTTTCTTCCCCTGAATCTCCATCAGATACAGTCCGGCCGGTATTTCGCTGGTATCGAACCGGAACGGGAATTGATCCGGGCTTTTCTCCGCCATTAATATACCGTTTCGGTTCCAGATACGGAGGCAAAAGTTTTCCAATGGCAGTGAGCCGGACTGCCGGACGGTCAGGAAATCCCCGAAGGGATTCGGTAGTGCTGCCAGTTCCGCCTCCGGTGGAGTCGGTCTGCGGGATGCGGTATATCCGGACTCCAGTGCTCCGATATCGGGTGCGGTGCCGGTGAAATCTTCCTCAGGGATATTTAGCAGTGTGTCACCGTTCACCATAAGAATGGGAGTCCCACGATCGATGCAGGGGCTCCCCGGATCCGGGATGAACTGCGGATCCAGAAGCGGATTTTTAAACAGCAGTTCCCGGTGGGGGATGCCGGTGTCTTCCAGATCCCTTTGATTCTGGTGGAAAAGAGAGTGGGAGAGGATGGATTGTCCTGTAAGGCCTTTGATGCCGGATTCGGAAGAGGCAAGAAAAAGGTTATTGACAGCCAGTAAATTAGCTCCGCCCGTCAATCCGTAAACGTGTCCGCTGATGGTATTGTTGAACAGGTGGATCGGCTCGGGAATGGGTGCGGCACGGTAGTCCTCCCGGGTGTCCCCTTCATCCATGCAGCCGATCCCGGCCATGGCATTGTCATGGATCAGGTTGCGTTCCAGACGGTAAACGCGGTGACTGGTATCGGCATAATCGATGAACTGAATGCCATCCTCCCCGTTCCCGCGGATCACGTTTCCGGCGATCAGGCAGAAGGTGGGCTCTCCCTGATGCCTGTGCAGGCGGATCTCGATCCCGTCATCCTCGTTGTCGCGGATCATGTTGAACTCGATCAGCAGGGTTCCCAGCGTTCCGTCCAGGTCGATGGCGTCATCAGTATTGTGGTGGAACAGATTGTACCGGCAGGTTCCGGCACCACCCGTCTCGTAATCGATCCCGTCTTCACAGGCGGTGATGATGCACCGTTCAAGGTCCATGGGGGCGGCTGCCATGATCCCGTCGTCACCGTTCCGGATGGTCAGGCCGGCGATCCGGGTTGACTCCCCTTCATAACCCGAAAGAGAAAAAACCGATTCCCCTCCGCCGTCCACAATGGTCTGGCCGGCATAGGCGGTATCGCCGGTAGTAAGGTAGAGTGAGCCGATGGTCACCGGGCGGTTGACCAGAATGTTCTCCGTGTAGATCCCCGGGCTTATCAGTATGGTATCTCCCGGCAGGCACTGATCGACCGCTTCCCGGATGGTGGAGCTTTGCGAGGGGACTTCAATGACAGATGCCTGTATTTTCGTGAAACAACAGAGTAAGGCGAGGGCGAACAAAGCAGTGTACCGAAGGATCATAACCACAAATTGAAAGGCATATTAAATATCTCTTTTCAGAAATTGAGCCGGATCCCCAGTCTGGCCCACCAGGAGTAGTACTCCCGCTGCTGGACCCTGTCGGGAGTGCCCAGGTACATGGTGAGGGGAGCATCGGTCAGGTTTACCACATCCGTGAATACCTTCAGATATTGTGTAATGGAGACATGGGCGTTGAAATCGAGATGGAACGATGCTCCGTAGTACTCATCCAGGTCAGGATCGGCCCCCAGACGATAGAGGAATTCGTCGTGATAATTGGCTGTGAGCTTGGCGTAAAACCTGGGTGAATCGTAGAAAAGCGCCACATTGGTGGTATGCCTGGCCTGTCCGGGCATGGGGAGGATCTCCTCCTCATCCGCTGAACTGAATTCATTTTCCTCGCCAAAAATGATCACCGTATTCCGGAAATTGGCAGGGAAACGTTTATTAATGAAAGCTTCCGAATAGGTATAGGTATAGTTGAAGTAGAGTCCGAAATTACCCGGCCAGCCCTGGAGGAAATAGAGTTTGGACTGGGCCTGCACCTCGGCCCCGTAAACAAAGGCACGTTTTCCGTTCTCGGCCATGGTGATCTCCATCAGGGAGAAGTTGCCGATGGAAGGATCTCCTTCGTGAGCAAATCTTTTGAAGTAGAAAATAAAGTCCTCGATCCTTTTGTAGAATAACCCGGCCGAAAGAATCCCACCCTCCCTCAGGTATTTTTCCCCCAGAAGGTCAAAGTTGGTGGACTTCGGGAACTCCAGGTCTGGATTCCCGTAACGGACCTCATCGCGGTCCTGCTCCCGGTAGGGCAGCACATCCTCGAAATTAGGACGGGAATAGGTATAGGTGACCGCAGCTCTCAGATTAGTGGAGTTATTGAAGGCGTACCTGGCCTGGAACTGGGGAAGAAAGAACCGGTGGGTACGGGTGTCCTTGAGGGTATCCACTCCAAGGAAATAACCGCTGGATGACCGGTCAATTATTCTTCCGTCATAGTCAATATCGGTTTGTTCGAAGCGAAGCCCGCCCAGGAGCATCAGTTTCCGGATATCGTGCCGGAACATGGCGTATCCGGCGTAGATATTCTCGCTGGCGGTGTAATCCTCCCCGTATGATTTGGTCTTGGACCCGTCCCGGTCAATGATAAAAAACTCCCGGTAATTGCGGTGGAACTCCTCCAGTTTATTCCGGCCGGGCACATGATCCACCACATATCCCTGGTTGAGCAGATTGGTCTCTAAAAAGCCTGCATCCACCGTAACCAGTGAGAGTTCAGGCCCTTCACCCGGATAGGCCCTGGAAGTGGTTCGGTAGGTGCCGTATTCCAGAGCGGAGATGTCCCGTTCCTTATTCTTGATCCGGACCTTTCCTCCGAACTTGATATAACCGATCCCTCCACCCATACGATAGGGAATCCGGTAATTGAGTTTGGCGGTAACATTCCGGTCGGTGATCAGACTGCTGTGGAATTTCAGCTCTTCCATTTCGTACTCATCGAATGCCAGGGCATTCAGGGAGTCCTCTTCCAGAGGAAATATCGCACGAGGGTAATCCGGATCACTGAGATCGAATTGAATCCTGATCGCCTGACCGGGTGCCTCGAACATCGATTCAAGACGATTGGGTTGTTCTTCCCTGGCCACGGCATAAGCAGCTTCGTAATCGATGAATCCCCCGAACAGCCGGTGCTCTCCCCCGAAGTTCACCGTGCTCAGGTCTTGAATTTTCACCCGGTCTTTGATATCACGCTGAACATCTCCGTAGAGGTAGTAGGTTTCCGACAAGGCATCGTCCAGTTCATAGATCTTACGGTAGCGGGTCTCATCGTCGGAAAAGCTGTTGTACATGCCCCTCAGGTAGATCCTCGACTGCGGATTGAACTCATAGTCGAGCGTGGCGCTCAGTCCGGTCCGGGCTCTGGTAATGTCGTAATAACGTAACTGAACCTCCCTGTACTGGACATGATAGTTGTTGACCCCTTCTTCCTGGCTTCCGAAAAAGGTGCCTTTCACGTATTTATACTCCAGGTTGTCAGCACCCTGATTTTTTTCGAAATAGCTGCTGTTCATATGAAAGCCGAAACCCTTGTACCGCTGGCCATAGGAGAACTGGACCTGATAGTTGCCGGTCTGACGAAGATTATTGTATCCGCCGGAGGTGGATGCGGATATATCCGGTTTCTCATCGGTGGCTTTTTTGGTGATCACATTGACCGTGCCCCCGATTCCGTCTGCGTCCACATCGGGGGTCAGCACCTTGCTAACCTCGATGAAATCGATCTGGTCGGCAGAGATCACGTCCAAACCGACATACCTCACGCCACCTTCGGGTGAGGGGATCTGTTCCCCGTTCACATTGAAATTGGTCAGCTCGGGAGGAGTGCCCCTGAGTTGCACAAAACGGCCTTCACCCATATCTCTCTGGAGGGTAATTCCGGGCATTCTCTGAAGGACTTCGGCTGCATTCAGGTCGGGAAATTTCTGGATCTGCTCTGAAGAGACTACGTTTTTGATGTTGATGGCCAGACGTTGCTCCAGCATGGCTTTCACCTGCCCGTCGGCCTGGCCGGTTACCCGAACCTCTTCCAGCTCGGTGGTGGAGGGATAAAGCGACACTTCCACCTCTCTTTCGCCGGAGCGGTCGAATATGTAGTTTTTTTCCAGTGGATCGTATCCGATGAAGGAAAAAACCAGGGTGACCCTGTCCTGACGAATACCGCTGATGGTGAAAGTCCCATCCAGATCTGAAACGGAACCTCTGGATGTGCCCTTGATCTGAACCGCCGCACCCGGTAAAGATTCTCCGGTTTCTGCATCGGTTATCACTCCGCTGATCAGGTTTCCCACCTGCGCATACAGGAAGGGGCTGAAAAAGAACAGGAACAGGGCAAGCGTAAGTTGATATCTGGTTACTTTCACGATGTGTTCTGGTGGTTGGAAACAGTGTTCAAAAATAAAAGATCTACCTGTTCCGGATGAAACAGAACAGGTAGATCCTGTAATAGGAGTTTATCAATTTTTAATCATGAACTTCTGGGTGTATGTGCCACTTTCCCTGACAGCCTGGATCAGGTAGACCCCGTGGCTGAGATTACGCAGATCGAATGAAATCCTGTCTGAGTAAACCTCATCGGTCATAATCAACTTGCCGGAGATGCTGTAAATGTTCACCCGGGTGGCTTCCTGATCTTCGAAGACGAGGTTCAGTTCACCGCTGGTGGGATTGGGGTAGATCCTGAACCGATCGGTTACTACAGCCCTGGTACTCTCAACCCCTGTTACAAGAGAGAAATAGACCGTAAGCCTGGGTACTCTTTCGGGATGATTTTGTCCGTCTCCGGGAGTTCCGTCAGGAGCACTGTCGTCGGGATCGGCAATGTTTTCGAAGGCCTCCCACTCCCTGGCATTTTCCAGGGTGTCGGTCAGTCCCTGATCCTCACCTATTAGCATAAAGGCGATAGGGTTACCGGTTTCCCATCCCGGGCGGTCGATCACCTCCTGTACCAGGACACTGAGGTCGGGAGTGCGGTAGGGTTGCCAGATCACCCACTCTTCATTCACTTCCCAGTAAACCGAATCGGAAGTCCTGGGGCGGTCAGTGATCAGATAGTCTTCGTTGAAGTTATCTTCATCATAGGTGGGTGCATTATCGGATGCTTCGGCAAATATCCGGATATTGGCCACATCGTAGGCATTTTTGCCTTCATGGGAATGGACGGTAATATAGGCAGAATCGATCATGGCACCTTTGGGGATGGTCACATTCTGAAAGCGCAGCCCGGCGGTAAGGATGTTCTGATCTTCAGGCTCTCCTTCCCATCCGGCATCGATATCATCGTCCCACGGGGTATCCACCTCATCATTTTCCTGCTCTGCATCATCCGATGAGGCGTTGAATACGATGGTGTCTCCCTCGTCGATCTCAGTAACCACGTCGGTTTTAATGATAGGGGTGGTGAAGACGCCCTGGGTGGCGGTGTAGTAGATCACCAGTTGGGGAACCCGCTCGGGGTGATTCTGTCCGTCACCGGGAGTTCCGTCGGGAGCACTGTCGTCGGGATCGGCGATGTTCTCGAATGCCTCCCACTCCCTTGCATTTTCCAGTGTGTCGGTCAGTCCCTGATCCTCACCTATTAGCATAAAGGCGATAGGGTTACCGGTTTCCCATCCCGGGCGGTCGATCACCTCCTGTACCAGGACACTGAGGTCGGGAGTGTGGTAGGGTTGCCAGATCACCCACTCTTCATCAACAATCCAGTACACCGAATCGGCGGTCCGTGGACGGTCAGTGATCAGATAGTCTTCGTTGAAGTTATCTTCATCGTAGGTGGGTGCATTATCGGAGGCTTCAGCAAAAATCCGGATGTTGGCCACATCATAGGCGTTTTTGCCTTCGTGAGACCAGACATAGATAAAAGCAGAATCGATGGTGGCATCCTTGGGGATAAAGATATCCCGGAAGCGCAGCCCAGCGGTGAGGATGTTCTGATCTTCCGGTTCACCCTCCCAACCTGCATCGATATCATCGTCGTAAGGAGTGTCCACCTCATCATTCTCCTGTTCGGCATCGTCGGAAGAAGCAGCAAAAACGATGGTGTCACCTTCATCGATTTCGGTGATCACCTCGGTGAACTGAATTCGTTGTTCAAATACCAGGCTTTGAGCCCAAGCGTAGCCTGAAAGCCCGAGTAGTACAATAATCACTAGTAAATTTCTTTTCATAATGATTCAGTTTTGATGAATAACGGTCGCAAGATAGAGGCTTCGCAACGGAATGAAGTTTGGACCAGATGATATTTACATTAAAAGTACATCAGTAATGTTAAATTTATGTTAAGTATTAAATTACTGTATATGTGATTAATATGAAGTTCCGCCAGGCATTGCTGCAGCCTTCAGTGGAGAAGACAGCGAGCTGTCCGGCCAAACCTAAATGATCCTTTTTGAACGAGTAAGGCCACCTGTTTCAGGCCGGAGTTAAAATTCAATTTAACTTCATGTTACAATCATTCACAGATAACTTAAATTTAATATTAACTTAACATAGGATTGGATCGGAATCCAGGTGACTTTTCAGAACCTCCGGAATGATGTAAATTCACCTTCTGATAACACACATTCTTCCAATCATGAAATGGAGCGATTACAGGATTCTTCTGGTGGACGATGAAAAGGACATCCTGGAGTTTTTGAGTTACAACCTCCGTAACGAGGGATTCAAGATCTATACGGCCTCCAACGGCCGTGATGCAGTTCGAATCACCTCGGAGGTGCGTCCGCACCTGGTGCTGATGGATGTGATGATGCCGGAAATGGACGGGATCGCAGCCTGTGAGGAGATCCGGAACAATAAAGAGCTGGAAAACACCCTGATCGCATTTCTGACGGCCAGAGGGGAGGATTATTCCCAGATTGCCGGATTTGAAGCGGGAGGGGACGACTACGTTACCAAACCGATCAAGCCCAAGGTCCTGGTAAGCAGGATCAAAGCTCTGCTGAAAAGGAGAAGTGTGAAGATCGAGGATGCCGATACCGGTTCGGTAAATAAAATCATTTCGGGCGATCTGGTTATCGATAAGGAACGCTACCTGATCATAAAGAAGGGGAAGGATATCTCTCTCCCCAGAAAGGAATTTGAACTGCTCTCTCTGCTAATTTCCAAACCTGAAAAGGTGTTCACCCGTGAGGAGATTTTCGACCGGGTATGGGGTGAAAATATTGTGGTGGGCGATCGCACCATTGACGTCCATATCCGCAAACTGAGAGAGAAACTGGGCGATAAGTACATTCATACCGTGAAGGGTATCGGTTATAAGTACGTGGCCTCCTGATCAGCGCTTCTGAAGTCAGAAGAGGTTTCTATTCCTTGACCGGCTGATCTGATTGCAGAGTTTCCAGAAGGATCCGGTTGGCCTCTACAAGCTGAACCACATGCAACAGCAGCCCTTTGGTTTCGGTCAGCATATCCAGGTAGGTCATACTCACCTTCACTCCTTTCTGCTTTTTCTTAAGGATCTTGATCCTGCTAAGCATGATTTTATTAATCAGATCAATCAGTTCATCCCGTCGCTGCTCCAGTTCTCCCATACGGTCGTACAATCCGTTCTTCTGAATGTTGAGCAGGAAATTGAAAAAATCGCTGGTGCGCTCGTTAAAGGCGTTCAACTCCTCGGATTGTTCCTTATCGAGGGAATGGTTGTTATCTAAATGTTCGTAGGCTGGTTGAACAATGTGGCGGATGGATCCTGCCATCTCCTTCATCAGATCGACCACCTGCACATACCGGTGGCCATTATCGATCTCTGTTTCCTGAAAGTTGCGAAGGGTTACCGGGATGTTGTCGCGGATCTCTTTCACCTCTCTTGTCAACTCCATGGATTCCTTCCGGCGCTTTTTCATCTCCTTGAATTTCTCCCTGAAGAAACTGCTGTAGGTCAGGTAGAGGATCTTGGAAGCCCTGACCAGGGAGGTTCGGACCTCCTGGTTGCATTTTTCGAGAAGCTCGGAAGTGGTGGTGGAAGATTCCGTTCTAACCGCCTCCAGTTTTGTCCTGCGTTTCCGGTGAAAGGCGTGGGTCTTCAGCAGAATGTAAATCGAGATCCCTATCAGGATCAGCATGACCGGAAATTTCCCGAAGAAGATGAGACCGGCGATCAGAAAGGAGACGCTGAAGGCGATAAATGCGGTAAAGAACCAGCCCCCGATCACAGTGAGTACCCCGGTGATCCGGTAAACCGCACTTTCCCGTCCCCAGGCCCCGTCGGCCAGGGAAGTTCCCATGGCCACCATGAAGGTCACGTAGGTGGTGGACAGGGGAAGTTTCAGCGAGGTGCCGATGGCGATCAGTATGCTTGCCACCACCAGGTTTACAGATGCTCTTACAAGGTCGAATGCACGCTGGTCTTTTTTGCCAGGGTCTCCGTTTTCCGGATTGAACCTCAGGTGAAGGTACCGCTTCGTACTGGCAGGAGTGATCTTCATCAGCCCGTTACGTACCTCCACGGCGCGTCTTACAATGAATCGTGCCAGCAGCGAAGAGGCAAACCTCTCCTGGCCTTCGTCCTGCCGGCCCAGGTTAATCTCTGTTTCGGTCACGGAGCGGGCTTTTTTGGACAAACGCAGGGTGACCACCATGATTAGCCCGGCAATTACCAGGAAATAGAGGGGGGTGTCGACCGGTGCCCTGAGGGAATCCATCATAAATGCACCGCTATCGGTGCTGCCTGAGGCGGCGAAAGCCCGGAACGACTCGAAGCCTGCCAGGGGCACTCCGATGAAGTTGACCATATCGTTTCCCGCAAATGCCATGGCCAGGGCAAATGTGCCCACCAGCACAACGCTCTTCAAAATGCTGACCCTGGTGAAGAGCGCCAGAAGCTGGAACAGAAGCGTCCATCCCAACAGGCTGACTAACAGTATCATCGCCGTATGCTCCCTGATATACTGCAGCATTTCTTCGGTAACCAGGGTGGATCCACTGGCTCCCTTAATGAGAAGAAAATAACCGATGGCCGTGATGGCAATGCCTCCCCAGATCCCCGACCAGTATCTGGACGACCGTGTAAGGTTGAACGAAAAGGCGAGGCGGACGATCCACATGACCAACATGCCCACTGTAAATGCTATCAGTACGGAGATGAAGATACCGCCGATAATAACCATAGCTCTTTCGGTGTGGATATATTCGGCAAGCCCGCTGGTTCCTTCTCCCATTTTCAGCAGCTTGAAGGTGGCCACCGCCACGGCCGATCCCAGGAGTTCAAAAACGATTGAAACGGTGGTAGAGGTGGGCAGTGCAATGGTATTGAAGAAATCGAGCAGAAGGATATCGGTAAGCATCACCGCCATGAAAAGGACCATGATCTCGTTGAAGGCAAATTGTTCGGGATTGAAGATTCCCTTTCGGGCCACCTCCATCATGCCGTTGGAAAAGACAGCCCCTGCCAGAACACCCAATCCCGCAATGGCCATAATTACCCGGAACGGAGCTGCCTTTGAGCCCAGAGCGGAGTTAAGAAAGTTCACGGCGTCATTGCTGACACCGACGATCAGGTCGGAGATTGCCAGCACAAAGAGGACGCCTACAACAAATATGTAATAAGATTCCAAGTGAAAAAATATCAAATGCTTGCGCGGTCTCTAAAAATGTTACTTTTGGCGTCAAAAATAGTCATAATAATGGAAAATGAAATAGTGACGTGGCTGGTGCAGCCCGAACTGATCTGGGAGGATGTGGAGGCCAACATCGAGATTCTCGACCGCATGCTGGAAGGGGTGGCCGGACAGGTGGATCTGATCATCCTTCCGGAAACCTTTTCCACCGGGTTCACCATGAATTCGGACAGGTTTGCCGATGATATGGATGGAAAGGCGGTGACCTGGATGAAGGAGAAGGCCGGAAGGCTCGGAGCAGTGATTACAGGAAGTGTGATTACCAGGGAGGAGGGGCGTATTTACAACCGTCTGCACTGGATCACCCCCGACGGCGGACATGAGCACTACGATAAGCGACACCTTTTCAGGATGGGTCGGGAGAATGAACATTTCTCGGAAGGGACCCTGAGGAAGTTATTCTCCCTGGGAGCTTTTCGCTTTTGTCCCCAGATCTGTTATGACCTGCGGTTCCCTGTATTCTCCAGGAACAGGAATGATTATGATATTCTCTTTTACGTGGCCAACTGGCCGGCACCCAGGCATGAAGTGTGGGAGACCCTGTTGAAGGCAAGAGCCATCGAGAATCAGTCCTATGTGGTGGGAGTCAACCGCACCGGAACAGACGGCCTGGGAGTGGCTCACAAGGGCGGAAGTTGCGTATTCGATTCCTACGGCAGGGAGATCCTGCAAATGGATCATGGCCCGGGTATTGCCCGGGTCATCTTATCACTGGACATGGTCAGGGATTTCAGAAAGAAGTTCCCGGCCTGGAAAGATGCGGATGATTTCAGACTGTTGTAATCAGCATCCGCATCCATGGCCCTCCTTGTCGTTGCAGCCCTCCTTGTCATGGCTGCCGCAACCGCATCCGTTGCCGGCGTGAACATGGCCGTGCGCCAGTTCTTCTTCGGTAGCACTGCGTATATCGGTCACCTGGCCTTTAAAGAAAAGATCGTTCCCTGCCATGGGATGATTGAAGTCCATCTTCACCGCCTCTTCCTCCACAGCGAGCACCTTGCCATTCAGACGCCTTCCCTCTGCATCCATCATGGGTACTGTATTTCCGATCTGCATCAGCGACTCGTCGATCTGCCCGTTGATTTCGAATACCGATTTGGGCACATGTACAACGGCGGATTCCACCACAGGGCCATAAGCATCTTCTGAATGGAGAAGGAATTCAAACTCATCTCCTGCTGAGAGGCCACTGAGATTCTCCTCGAATTTTGGAAGTAATCCGCCACTGCCGTAAAGGAATGTGAGCGGATGGTCACTGGTGAGGGATTCCACCACTTCTCCTTCCCTGGATCCTGCACGAAGTTCATACACAATGGAGACTACCTGGTCTTTTTCAGCTATCATCTTGTCCATAATTTGATTGCAAAGAAAAGAAAAAAATATGAGGCTCAGAAATAGGCGTTGAAGCCGATTCTGAATACCGGGTTGGAGTAGGGGGATCTGGAAGAATCGTTCAGGTTCCAAAGGATCATGATGGAGAGCGAGTTGTAAAGGCCCAGGCGCTGTGTGATTCCCCCTCCCACCAGGAATCCCTGATACAGAAACCTCCCCTCCTCGGGATAGGCGGGGGCGTAATAATATGCCTTTTCCAGGCTGAGTCCTTCATATTCCGCATGAATGAACAGTTCATTGAACAGATTCAGGGGCAGGAACTGTTCCGCGTTGCGGATCAGCGAAAACCTGGCAAATGCCTTGCCGCCGTAAACATGGGTTTTGTAAGAGTAGGGAAAATAGGGGGTGGCTTTGCGGGATTGGTAAATATAGTGCGGACCGAGCCCGACAGCCAACCTGTCGGTGAGGTGATAACCCACCAGAGGAGCGATATCCACATAGGTAAGGGTTCCAAAAGAGAGCCATAATTCAGGTACCAGGAAAAACTTCCCCTTTCTTTCCGGTACCTCCTCCTGCGCCAGGCAGGTCATACTGACCGCCATAAGCATTGCGATCCCCGCGACTATTTTCATTCTCAACATCCTCTTCCGCATGCTTATCTCCTCTTCCATTTGATCGGATCTGCAATAATATAGAAAAATGATCCCCGATCCATTGAAAAGCACATAAATTTGCCTGTAAAAAACCACGATATATGAATATACTGATAACCGGGGCAAGCCGCGGAATCGGAGCGGCATTGGCTCCTCTCCTGACCTCAGAAGGCCACCGGGTGCTTTTATTGTCCAGGAACATGCAGAATCTGGAGGAGCTGGCCCTCCGGTGCAACCGGGGTTCTGAGGATCCGCTGGCCGTTCCCATATCATTCGACCTGACCCGCCTTCCGGAAAGGGAAGAGGAGTTCACCGGACTGATCGCACAACACGCAGGAACCCTGGATGCACTTTTGAATAATGCCGGACAACTGGTGAACAAACCCTTTGCCGAAGTATCGGCAGAGGAGGCCAGAGGACTATTCGACGTCAATTTTTTTATGCCGGCCCAGCTGATGCGGCTCTGCATCCCCCTGATGGCGGAATCCCGGTTAAAACATATGGTCAATATCTCCGGTATGGGCGGCTTTCAGGGAAGTGCCAAATTTCCCGGACTTTCCTATTACAGTGCCTCCAAGGGAGCACTGGGAATCCTGAGCGAATGCCTGGCAGAGGAATTTAAAGAGGAGGGGATACGGGTCAACGCACTGGCCATCGGAGCCGTTCAGACAGAGATGCTGGCAGAGGCATTCCCCGGACTGGAGGCTCCCATGGGCCCGGTGGAGATGGCACGGTTCATCCGCTGGTTCCTTCTGGAGGGCGGATCCTATTTCAACGGGAAGGTCCTTCCCGTTTCAGTCTCCACTCCCTGATCCTTTTTTCGGCTGCGGCTGGTATTCCCTGGCCTCGATCTTGCCGTTGAGCAGCATGGACCCATTCAGGGCCAGGGCTTTCATTTCATCCTCTCCCGGATAGATAAATACCGGGGCTATGAATCCGACCCGCTCTTTGATATAGGCGGTCAGATCAGGGTTATGTGCAATTCCGCCGGTGATGATAATGGCGTGGACCTCTCCGCCCAAAACGGCTGCCATGCCACCGATTTCCTTGCTGATCTGATACGCCATGGCATCCTGGATCCGCCTGGCATCCTGATCACCCTCCCTTGCTTTTCTTTCCAGTTTCTCGCAATCCTTGTGCCCCACAAAAGCATACAGTCCCCCTTCACCGGCCAGCATTTTCATCACCTGCTCCCTGCTCCTGCCGCTTTCGAAACAATAGCGGACCAGTGCTCCCGTGGGCAGGGTGCCTGATCTTTCGGGGGCGAACGGACCATCCCCGTCCAGGGCGTTATTTACATCGATCACCCGACCTTTCCGGTGTGCCCCGACGGAGATGCCGCTTCCCAGATGGGCAATGATCAGGTTGAGGTCTTCGTACTCCATCCCCCTGGAATGAGCATAGGTTCTTGCGGTGGATTTCTGGTTCAGTGCATGGAAAATGGAAATTCGTTCAAATTCAGGATGACCCGAGATTCTGGCTACCTCCTGCAGTTCGTCGACCACCACGGGATCGGCAATAAATGCGCGGGCTTCCGTGAATTCCTCCAGCAGCCGGTGAGCTATCAGTCCTCCCAGGTTGCTGGCATGCTCTCCCATGACTCCGGCCTTCAGATCCTCCAGCATCTTCTGGTTGACCTCGTAAAGACCCGATTCGATAGGATGGATCAGTCCCCCACGGGCAATGATGGCTGCCACTTCCTTCGCAGGGATGTGGTTCTCCCTGACCTCATTCAGAACCAGTTCCATCCTGAATTCGAGCTGGTCGGTGATTTTATCGAAGTTTTCCAGATCCTCCGAAGAATGCCGGAGGGTCTTCAGGAGGATAAATTTGTTGCTCCGGTAGACGGCGATCTTTGTGGAGGTGGCCCCGGGATTAATGGCCAGAATATAATTTGCTTCCATATACAGTTCAGCATTATTGAGCGGCCACTGCGGCCAGCAGGATGGAATCGAATTTTGCCTGTTCAGAATCGGACCGGGAGGTCAGTACAATGGGTGCAGAAGCACCTACAATCATGGAGGCTACCTTTGCCTTGGCAAAAAAGACCAGGGTTTTGTAGAGGACATTGCCCACCTCGATATCGGGCATCAAAAGCAGGTCGGTGTCACCGGCCACATCACTTTTGATCTCCTTATGCCTGGCGCTCTCCGAAGATACCGCATTGTCGAAGGCCAGAGGACCGTCGACGATGCAGTTTTTGATCTGATGCCGCTGGTTCATCTTGGAAAGCAATGCAGCATCGAGTGTGGCGTCCATATCGGTATTCACCTGCTCCACGGCTCCCAGCACAGCCACCTTGGGAAGTTCAATGCCCAGGTTGTTCAACACTCTGACTGCATTGTTCAGGATCCCGATTTTTTCAGTCAGATTGGGTGCAATGTTCATGGCCACGTCGGTAACCGCTATCAGTTTATGATAGGTTTCCACTTCAAAATAGGCAAAGTGAGAGAGGAGGTTACCTGTCCTGAGGCCGTATTCCTTGTTCAGAACACTCCGGAGCATGTCGGAGGTACCCACTTTTCCTTTCATCAGCACATCGGCTTTTCCGTCGTGCACCATCTTCACGGATGCAGTCACCGCTTCCACCGGGCTGGCGGTCTCCACGAACTCAAACTTGCTGATATTGAGGTTAAGGATCTCGGCCATTCCAAAGGTCTTATCACGGTTACCCACCAGGATGGGGCGGACGATCTCCCGCTTGGCCGCTGAGACAACCGCACCCAGCGAGTGGGCATCCTCTGAGGCAGCGAGCACCAGCTTGCGCGGCTTATGGCCCTTATCGAGCAGCTCCTCGAGCTGCGAGAGTTTCGTCAACATTTCCATGTTCGGTTAAAAGCACTTCTCCAGGATTTTATAGGTATCGGTGGCAATGACCAGCTCTTCGTTGGTCTTGATGACCATGGCGGTTGTCCTGGAATCGGGCTTGGTGATCACCTTATCCTCCCCCTTGACCCCGTGATTGGCCGATTCATCGAAATCGATGCCGAGATACTCCATATTCTGGCAGATCATGCGTCTGATATTGAAGTCATTTTCACCGATTCCCCCGGTAAATATCACACAGTCGAGTCCATTCATGATGGTGGCATAGGCTCCGATGAACTTCTTCACCCGGTAGGCATACATGGTGAGCGCCAGGTTAGCCTTGTCGTTTCCTTCGTAATACGCCAGCTCCAGGTCACGCATATCGGAGGATATCTCTGAAATTCCCACCATACCGCTGCGCTTGTTTATCAGATTGCTGATCCCTTTCAGACTCAGGTGCTCTTTATCGGCCAGAAACAACAGCACCCCCGGATCAATATCACCGGTGCGGGTACCCATGATCAGGCCGTCGACCGGGGTGAATCCCATGGAGGTATCCACCGACCGTCCCCTTTCAATGGCAGTGACCGAGGCGCCGTTACCCAGATGGCACGAGATCACTTTCAAATCGCGGGTATCCCGGTTGAGGACTTCGCTGGCCCTTTTGAAAACATATTTATGGCTGGTTCCGTGGTATCCGTATTTCCTGATCCCGTATTTTTCGTAATACTCCCTGGGGATGGCATACATATAGGCGTGAGGCGGCATGGTCTGATGGAAAGAGGTGTCGAACACTGCCACCTGGGGGATCCCCGGCAACAGGCTTTCCACCGAAATGATCCCTTTCAGGTTGGCCGGGTTATGGAGTGGAGCCAGCTCCTCACACGCTTCGATATCCTGAATCACTTCCTTGGTGATCAGTACGCTCTCCTTGTATTTTTCCCCTCCCTGGACCACCCGGTGGCCCACTGCGGCGATCTCCCGGATTTCCCTGATAACCCCGTGTTCCTCATGCACCAGAGCATCCATGATCAGATGGATCCCGGTGGTATGGTCCATGATGGGGGTAGTGTGTTTATACTTCTCTTTCCCTGCAGGCTTATGGGTGAGGATGGCATCGGTGAAACCGATCCGCTCCACAATCCCTTTCGCCACCACCTCCGCCTGCTCTCCCATATCGAAGAGCTGATATTTAATGGATGAACTTCCGCAGTTCAATACGAGTATGATCATCTGCTTCTTGGATTAGGATGTTTGTGTTTCTTTCGATTTCTTCAGTCCTGATGCCTGGGTGGCGGTAATTGCGGCCAGATTCACAATATCACTGACCGAGCACCCCCTTGACAGATCGTTGATCGGAGCAGCCATTCCCTGCAGAACGGGTCCGATGGCCTCGGCCTTGGCCAGGCGCTGGACCAGCTTATAGGCCACATTTCCCACATTCAGGTCGGGAAAAATGAGCACATTGGCATTGCCCTGTATGGAGCTGTCGGGTGCCTTGGAGGAGGCAATATCGGGAATCAGTGCAGCGTCGGCCTGGAGCTCTCCGTCGATGATCAGGCTGGGATCCATTTCCCTGGCCATCTGTGTGGCTTCCACCACTTTATCCACCATCGGATGGGAAGCACTTCCCTTGGTGGAGAAACTCATCATGGCGATACGCGGCTCAAATCCCAGGATCGACCGGGTGGTGCCGGCAGTGGCGACTGCGATCTCGGCCAGCTGCTTGGCATCCGGATCGGGATGCACCGCCCCGTCGGCAAAGACAATCACCCCCTCCTCACCGAACGACTGATCCTGCAGAATCATGATAAATGCCCCGGATACAATACTGATACCCGGCTGGGTCTTGACAATCTGGAATGCGGGCCGGAGCACATCGCCCGTGGCATTGGCCGCACCGGCCACCTCACCGTCCGCATCACCTGCTTTGATCATCAGTACACCCAGGTAGAGGGGATCCTCCACCAGCCTGGCAGCCTCCTGCTCTGTCATTCCCTTATCTTTCCTCAGGTCGAGCAGGAGTTCGGTATACTCCTTTTTTTTGGGATGATCCTTGGGATTGATCACCTGTGCCTTCTCCAGGTTCTTCAGTCCGTACTGGTGGGCTTTTTCTTCCAGCTCTGAGGGATCGGCGATGATGTAAACATAGCAGAGCTTTTCCCTGATGATGGCATCGGCTGCCATTACCGTGCGTTTCTCGAATCCTTCCGGCAGAACAATCCGCTGGCAGTCCGATCGGGCCTGCTGTCGTATTTTCTCAATTAAATTCATTGATTATCAGTAATTTGAGATTAGAGAATAACAGGATTTAAAGGTATAAAAAATTGGGGGCCGGGGTCTATTGTAAAACATCTTTTTCAACACTTTTCCAACTTCCCGGTTATATCTGGATAAAACCTACCGACTTATGAAAGCAGCCGATATTTTCGAGAGACTCTGGATTCAATATTCCTGTGATAATCCCAGTGCCGGGGAGATCTATGACCTGTTCCAGAAGAGCGGGGAGCGTGTGGTGAACGACCATGTGGCCTTTCGTACGTTCGACGATCCCCGGGTCAATGTGGAGGTGCTGGCCAGACCCTTCCTGGCAGCGGGATACCGGCCCGAGGGAGCCTATAAGTTCCCTGAAAAGCGTTTGAGGGCCAGACACTATGAATTACCGGGCGAGCCCGAGGCTCCGAGGGTTTTCATCAGTGAGCTGATCCTGTCCGGATTTTCGGAAGAGCTGCAGAAAACCATACGCGGAGAACTGGACCGGCTGCCGTCCGATCTGTTCGAAAAGCCGGACTTTATCCTGGAGGGTCCGGTATTCAGTCCGGTCAGCTATCAGACCTATAAAAAACTGCGGGAGGAATCGGAATATGCCGCATGGCTCTATGTCTTCGGGTACAGGGCCAACCATTTCACGGTCAGTATCAACCACCTGGAGAAGTTCGATTCGATCCAGTCGGTCAACGCATTTTTGAACGAGAATGGCTACACTCTGAACAGCTCCGGGGGCGAGGTGAAAGGGAGCCCCGGTCAGCTCCTGGAACAGTCCTCCACCCTGGCCGACCGGGTGAAGGTGGAGTTCAGCGAAGGGGTATACGAAATCCCTTCCTGTTACTACGAATTCGCACGCCGTTACAAAGACAGGGATGGACGTCTGTTCAGTGGCTTTATTGCCGGATCGGCCGACAAGATCTTCGAAAGCACCGATTTCAGATAAGACCTGGAAAAAAATGGGATCATCTCTTGACTTCGAATCATATTTGTTTTAAGTTTGTATCGCAAACTATATTGTTATACAAACTTATGCATTATGATTGACCCATCGGTTTCTCAGCACATCCGTCAACGGTTGATGTTGAACTTTCACCGGGACGGCCTTATCGATATCCTCGGGGGAATGATCGTGATCACCTTCGGGACAGTGCCTCTTCTGGATGAGACAGGAATGCACCCGTGGATCAGGCAAATGATCCTGTTTATAATGTTCGGCCTGGAGGCGGGCCTCTTTATTTTGCTTAAGCGGGCAATTACCCAACCCAGGGCTGGAAGAATCAGGCTTTTAAGGAATGAGGCCAGAAAAATCTGGATCTCTCTTCTGGTTTTGAATCTGGTCCTGCTGGCTTTTTTTCTGGCCGGTTCCCTGACCGATCTTCCACTTCTAGATTTTGCTGCCGAATATCAGTTGTCGGTATCACTGGGATTAATCTTTCTGGGCATGTTCACCATGGTTGCAGTGATCCTTCGTGTGAACCGCTTTTACCTCTACGGGATTCTGGTTACTATCCTGTTTCTCTGGATGGAGCATCTTTTTCTCCTGGGAAATCTTAACCATCACGGAATCCCGGCTGCATGCCTGTTATCGGGCGGAGCAATGGTTGCCACAGGAGGCCTTCTGCTGGCAAGGTTTATAAGAATACATAGAGATAGATAACGGTGAATCTAGTCAGTCTACCCAGCAGGTTCAACGAACAGATCGACCGGATCATTCATGAGCCTTCGCGCTTATTCCTGATGGTATACCTGTATTCTGTGGAAAGCGCCGATTTTACTTTCCTGAAAACGGAAACAGGCATGACCCAGGGCAATCTATCCTCGCATCTACAGAAACTGGAATCGGCCGGATATGTGGAGATCGACAAACAATTCAGGAGAAAGCGTCCTCTGACCATGGTCCGGCTGACAGATAGGGGGAGGAGTGCATTTGCAGAATATATCCGGCGCATGCATCTCTTCTTTTCCGACATGTACCAATGGGTTGAATGATCCTCTCCACTTTCTGCTATATTTGTGATTCATTCCGCAAAAGGCAGAAGCATGAATCATATCGAAACCCTCCAGGCAAGGGTGGATGGACAGGTCCATACCGATTCCCTCCGCAGGATCATGTATGCCACCGACGCCTCCGATTACAGGGAGGTCCCGGAGGCAGTGGTCTACCCCACGGGGGAACAGGATATCAGGGAGTTGATCCGTTATGCCCGGGAGCACCGGGTAACTCTTATTCCCCGCGCGGCGGGAACCTCCCTGGCAGGACAGGTGGTGGGCAACGGCATCGTGGTGGATATCTCCCGCCATATGAACAACATTCTGGAGATCAATGAAAAAGAACGCTGGGTAAGGGTTCAGCCTGGAATCATACTGGATGAACTGAATCTTCAGATCAGGCATACCGGCCTTTTCTTCCCTCCGGAAACCTCCACCTCCAACAGGAGCATGATCGGAGGAATGATCGGAAATAACAGTTGTGGTCTCCATTCACTTATCTACGGCGATACCCGCAGACACACCCTTTCGATCCGGGCGGTGCTGGGCGATGGATCGGTGGCCGAATTCGGTCCGTTGAATGACGCTGATTTTAAAAAGAAACTTGAAATAGAGGGACTTGAAGGTCAGATTTACAGAGAGATAAATGAGATTCTTTCGAGTCCTGAGAACCAGAAGGAGATCCTGAAGGAGTATCCCGACCCCGGGGTTGTTCGTAGAAATACAGGGTATGCCCTGGATGAAATGCTTCAAAGTCCCCCGTTCCTCGGCGAGACCTCCGGGTATCCCGATTTCAACCTCTGCCGGATGCTGGCCGGATCGGAGGGCACGCTGGTTTTCATGACCGAAGCACGCCTGAATCTGATCCCCTTGCCGCCTTCACATAAAGCGCTGGTTCCGGTCCATTTTCCTTCGGTCACAGAGGCCATCCGGGGAAACCTTGTGGCGCTTTCCCATTCTCCTTCGGCGGTGGAACTCATGGATAAGACCATTCTCGACTGTACCCGCGACAATATTACCCAGCAGAAGAACCGTTTTTTTCTGCAAGGGGATCCCGGAGCCATTCTGATGGTGGAATTCACAGGCGACTCCGATGAATCGGTTACAGAGCGGATCGCCGCCATGGAGAAAGAAATGAAGGCATCGGGCCTGGGTACCCATTTTCCTGTGGTGAAGGGAAAAGATATCACCAGGGTCTGGGCGCTCCGCAAGGCAGGGCTGGGAGTGTTGTCCAACCTTCCGGGTGAAGGCCGTCCGGTGTCGGTGATAGAGGATACCAGTGTCCACGTGGAATCTCTGGAGGAATACATTGCAGAATTCGACCAGATACTGGATCGTTTCGGACTGGAATGCGTATACCATGCCCATATTTCGGTGGGGGAGCTGCATCTTCGGCCTATCCTGAATCTGAAGGACCCGGAGCATGTGAGGCTGTTTCATGAGATCGCGCTGGAAACGGCCAGGCTCGTGAAGAAATACCGGGGTTCTCTGAGCGGAGAACACGGTGACGGAAGGCTGCGCGGGGAATTCATAGAAATGATGGTGGGTTCTCACAACTACCAGCTTCTGAAGAGAGTAAAGGAGCTTTTTGATCCCGAGGGTATCTTTAATCAGGGTAAGATCATCGATACTCCCCCCATGAACAGTTCTCTGCGTTTCGAGCCCGGTCACCGTACACCGGAGTTCAAGACCTACTTCAATTACAGCAGGGAGGGAGGCTTCATGAAGCTGATAGAGAAGTGCAACGGTTCGGGCGATTGCAGGAAAACCGAATTGACGGGTGGAACCATGTGCCCCAGCTACATGGCCACCAGGGATGAATTCACCACCACCCGCGCAAGGGCCAATGTGCTCAGGGAGCTTCTGGGACGAGGGAATGTCAGCGAGCCGTTCAATCAACACGGAATCTATGAAGTACTGGACCTCTGCCTCTCCTGTAAGGCCTGCAAGTCGGAGTGTCCTTCCAACGTGGACATGGCCAAACTGAAGGCTGAATTCATGCAGCACTGGTACGAGCACCACCCTGTTCCTTTGCGGACCAGACTGATCGCACACATCACCCGGATCAACCGTCTCGGGTTGCTGCTTCCGGGAGTGTTCAACTGGACGGTGACCCAAAGGAGAGTTTCCGCAATATTGAAAAAAGCATTGGGATTTGCCGTTCAGAGAAGCATTCCCACCATCGGAAAGAGTTCACTCCGGAAATGGGCCGGCAGACATTTGCCGGCTCTTAACGCCACTTTGCCGGACGATGCTGCGGAGTTGGTCCTGTACGTGGATGAATTCACCAACTACAACGATGTTTCCCTGGGAATCACGGCCATCAGACTCTTCAACCGTCTGGGGATCCGTGTGAAAATAGTATCCCATCCCATCAGTGCGAGAACCTTCATTTCCAAAGGCCTTTTAAAGAGATCAAAGAAGCTGGCCAGGAAGAATATCCTGAAGCTTGAAAAACATGTTTCCGGCGATTCCCCGCTGGTGGGGATCGAACCTTCGGCTATACTGGGTTTCAGGGATGAATTCCCCGATCTGGTGGGGGATGACCTCCGGCAGCGGGCACTTTCCCTTTCCGGGCATTGTTTCACTGTGGAGGAATATCTGGCCGAAGCCTTTAAGAGCGGCAGGATCGACCGGAGCCTGTTTACCAGCAAAAAGGCCGTTGTGAAGCTGCACGGGCATTGCCAGCAAAAGGCAGTAGCCAGTACGGACCCCTCCCTGGAGATCCTTTCGATACCGCAGAATTACCAGGTGGAGGAGATCCCCTCCGGTTGTTGCGGAATGGCGGGATCATTCGGATATGAAAAGGAGCATTACGATGTCTCCATGAAGGTGGGGGAACTGGTTCTTTTCCCTGCCATCCGGAATTCCGGAGGGGAGACCATTATCGCAGCACCGGGCACCAGCTGCCGCCACCAGATCAGGGACGGAACCGGTGATCAGGCCCTGCATCCCCTGGAGGTGCTTTACCGGGCGTTGCATTAACAGTAATCCGAAAGCAATAGAGGTTATGATCAGAAAACTACCATTATGGGCCAAGATCTTCCTGGGAATGGGACTGGGGATTCTCTGGGGACTGGTCACCGTCTGGACCGGCTGGGAGCGTTTCACCGTTAACTGGATTTCCCCCTGGGGGAACATCTTTCTGAAACTGCTGAAGCTGATCGCCGTACCCCTGATCTTTGTCTCCCTGGTGAAAGGCATTTCCAGCCTGACCGACATTACCAAACTATCGAGGATCGGCTACAAGACCATCCTGATCTACCTGGTCACCACCCTCTTTGCCACCAGTGTGGGACTCACCCTGGTGAACGTGATCAGGCCGGGGGACGTTTTCCCCGATGACAAGCAGGAGCAGTACCGGGAGAAATTCAGCGGGCAGCTGGAGCTCCGGCAGGAGTCTGCCAGAGAGCTCGAAGAGCGGACACCTCTCCGTTTTTTCGAGGAGATGATCCCGGAGAATTTTTTCCTGGCTGCGGGGGATAACTCGAAAATGCTTCAGATCATCTTCTTTGCCATACTGTTCAGTATTGCACTGGTCCTTGTTCCGGGTGAGAGGACCGGTGTGGTCAAAGCCTTTTTCGACGGGCTGAATGATGTGATCCTGAAAATCGTGGATCTGATCATGCGGTTCGCTCCCATCGGTGTGTTTGCACTGATGGCCGACCTGGTGGTGGAGTTTTCAGGCGATGCGGACATCTTCGCCGCTCTGGGGATGTATATGATCACGGTGATTATCGGACTGTTCCTGCTGATTATCGGATTTTATCCGCTTCTGGTCAGGTTGATCAGCCGGATCGGCATCCCGGGCTTCCT
This sequence comes from uncultured Bacteroides sp., assembly GCA_964579515.1. Taxonomy (GTDB): domain Bacteria; phylum Bacteroidota; class Bacteroidia; order Bacteroidales. The sequence goes on from CAZOHA010000002.1 coordinate 159,922, forward strand.
GCGCGGGATCCTTCCGGCCCAGCTGGTGGCGTTCACCACCAGCTCCAGTGCCGCCACTTTGCCCGTCACCCTGAAACAGGTGACCAGAGAGCTGAAAGTATCCGACTCCATCGCCAATTTCGTTCTTCCGGTGGGAGTGACCATCAATATGGACGGCACCAGTTGTTATCAGGCGATAGCGGCGGTTTTCATTGCACAGGTGTTCGGAATCGATCTGACTGTCACCCAGCAGCTCACCATCGTGCTGACGGCGACCCTGGCATCCATCGGGTCGCCCGGAATACCCAGCGGCAGCATTGTTATGCTGATTATAGTTTTGAATTCCGTCGGTCTTCCGGTGGAGGGACTCGCTCTGATCCTGGGAGTGGACCGGCCGCTGGATATGCTCAGGACCGTGGTGAACATCACCGGTGATTCAACGGTCTCCACCATCGTCGCCCGTTCAGAGAACGAACTGGGGTAGGGCCGACCCTTTGGAACGCCCCTGCAGGGCGTATCACTTTATACCGGATCTTTCAGGCCGAGCTCTGCCCCGCTCAATCCCGCTTCGTTTCCTGCTTAACCCCGCTCAACCCCGCTCAACCCCGCGAGAATCGCATATTTCCGCAGACACGGATCTCTGCCCGTAAACAGGGCCTTTTTTCAGCCTCGAATCTGATCCACAATATCAGCTCACGTGTTCAGGGAAGTAAGCGATGTGGCCAAAGGTTCTTCTTAACTGTGGGCAAGAAGGTTCAATGGAGAAAAAGGGAAGGAGGGAACGGTAACCCTGAATGTAATCTCCCTGATTGATAGAAGAAACTGGATGATGTAGTTGACAAATCACTACAAAAAAACGCCGGTACAAATGTAAACAGACTGAAAAGGGGAAAGAAATAACTTTTGTTAAGGAATAATCAATAGTTTACATATTACAAATGTAAACAAAATAGCGATCAGTGACATATTCACACATTTCTTCCAATATTTACTAATAACCAGTGGTTTATATCATTTATCCATAATTTACTTCAACGATGTCAGCTTCTATTACCACAAAATAGAGTTACAAAATGTAAAAATGTAAATTTATATAATTATATATCAGTCTATTATAAATATTATACAAATTATTACTTGAATATATTTTGAAGGTGTATTTCGCGCGTAAATGTCTCTTTATGGATTCTATATTTATCTGTAAATATTGGTATTACAATGATATAGAATGGGTATCCATGAAAAATAATACTTAAAACCTGATAAATCCCGAAACACATGTGGATCCTTGCCTAAACTGAGTAATTCACAAATGTATAACAAGTTATATCACAAAAGTGAACACATAATTAGTTACATTTGTGATTGATGAAAGAGCGGCTTACACAACTGCTGGATCAGGAGCAACTGACACCGTCGAGGTTTGCAGATTTGATCGGCGTACAGAGAAGCAGTGTTTCGCATGTTCTCTCGGGCAGGAATAATCCCAGCTACGATTTCCTTCAGAAGACGCTGAAGACATTCCCTGGACTCAACGCTCAGTGGCTGATGCTGGGTAAAGGCTCTATGTATGAGGAGTCCTTCCAGGAATCTGCATCTGCTGCTGTTTCCGCTTCAGCGGGACAGATGGGCACACTTTTCCCTGCTGATGAAGTGATCGGGGAAAAAGCCCGGTCCGGAAGAGAAGAAGAGGAGAGAGCCCGGTACCAAAGGGCGGAAAAGGAAAAGGAAAGATTTCCTGCAGCCAGCGATATAACGGCGGATAAGGGTCTCCCCGAAGACCCGGATAGCGCTGAAGAGAAGGGATCCGCCTCTACTGACGCTCATTCAACGGAAAGAAGATTGGTCAGGGTGCTACTTTTTTACGATGATCATACCGTCTCCTCCTACACCCCTTCCGATTAGAATTCTGTGTATATTTGCCCCCAAAACTGGGAATGTACAGGTTTCTGATCCGTCCGGTACTTTTTCTTTTTCCTCCCGAGACCATCCACAATCTGCTGGTGGGCTTTCTTCGCGGATTTTTCCGCATTCCCGGCACCCATCGGCTGATCCGTTCCATCTACCATGTGAAATCCTCCCGGCTGGAAACCAGGTTCCTGGGCATGACCTTCAGTAACCCCGTTGGATTGGCAGCCGGATTTGACAAGAATGCCGAAGTATTCAGGGAATTCCATGCATTCGGTTTCTCATTCGTCGAAATCGGAACGGTCACTCCGCTTGGACAGCCGGGCAATCCGAAACCCAGAAGCTTCAGGATCCCGGAAGATAAGGGTCTGATCAACCGGATGGGTTTCAATAACAGAGGTGCCCGGGCTGCTGCCGGTAAATTAGCCGGCAGGAGGCCTTCAGGGCTCATTGTGGGCGGAAACATCGGGAAGAATACCCAAACCCCCAATGAGAAGGCTCCGGATGATTATGAGGCTGTTTTCAGGACTCTGTACGATCACGTCGATTTTTTTGTGGTCAATGTCAGTTGTCCCAACATTACCGACATGGAGAAGCTGCAGGATCAGGAATCACTGGAAAAGATCCTCAGCCGGATCCAGGATGTCCGCAAAACGAAGCCGGAACGAAAACCGGTTCTTTTGAAGATCTCCCCGGACCTGAATGACATGCAGCTGGAACAGACCCTTCAGATCATCACCAGCATGGACCTGGACGGTATCGTGGCCACCAATACCACTATTAAAAGGGATGGACTCAACACCCCCGAAAGTGAGATTGCACGTATCGGAAGGGGAGGAATGAGCGGTTCCCCCATCACAGAACGAAGCCTGCAGGTGGTACGCTATATCCACCGTTCCACCGAAGGCAGGATGCCGATCATAGCTGTGGGCGGGATCATGTCGGTCGGCGATGCAGTGCGGATGCTGGATGCCGGAGCAACACTGATCCAGCTATACACCGGATTCATCTACGAAGGACCGGGCCTGGTAAAGCGCATTCAGAAGGAGCTGGTGCGGCGCAAAACTCAGTAAAGTATACGCGGATTCTCTTCACCCGGCCACGGGATGGTGAGCTCCGGCAGCAGTTTCCGTTCCTCCGGAAGAGCCCTGAACGGAACCGCTCTTACCCCGGCGCTTTTTCTGGCTTGTGACACCCCTGAAATATCTTCCAGTGCTTTGGAAAGCAAGGGATCGTTCAGACTTCCGAAGGGGCTTGCTGACAACAAGTTATCCTCAACCTCATAATCGGGGGTTATCCCCTCCACAAAATCGGTGTAGCCGAGGGCGTTGGCATATTTCAGCACGATGGGCTGCATGGCCCAGTTGTGCCGCTTGGGATCTTCCCAGTCGTCGATGGTCACCGATCCGTAACATTTTCCGTAGGTGGCGGTTCCGATCTGGATCACCTCCATGTAGGGGTAGAGACCCACCATGAGTGACTCGCTGGCCGAGGCCGTACCGTCGGTGGTGAGGAAATAGACCCTGGAAAGATCCAGGTTCACCTGCGGTTCAGGCAGACTGATCACCAGCTGGCTCGATTCGTCACCGTCGGGCTCTCCGTCATTGTCCAGGTCCGCCTGCTTCCAGTAGTTGTTGTATGCCTGGTTCCATAGGAGCCTGATGTACAAATCGTTGCTCTGAGAAGCAGTGGAGGGGGCCAGGGTACTGGCGATATGGGCTGAAAGATCCAGATTCCCGCCGCCGTTGTACCGAAGGTCAACAATCACTTCGTTCACCCCGGCGGTGCTGAACTCTTCAAAAAGATCATTCACCGCATCGGACCATTGGTTATCCTGACCTTTCGTAAACTGCGTGTAGACAAAATATCCCACCTTTGAACCTTCATAATCAATCACTTCGCTGTACACTATCGGATTCTGGTTCAGTTCGATGGCGGTCAGTGTGACCTCCTCGCCGGTGGCGACCACCTCACTTCCGTTCCACCGGCCGAACTGGTAGGTGGCGGTGGTCTGGTAATAGAGGTCAAAGTAGTTCTCCCCGTTGAGCGAGGTATCGTCGATGGAAATTATGATATCACCGCGTTCCACCCCTGCTTCTGCCGCAGGAGAACCGGGCGTGACGTATTCAATAATGCTGATCACATCTGTGTCGTTGATATATCCCGGCCTTGCAGACATCCCGGTTGTCATCTGCACTCCCTGGAACATTTCGATCAGGGCATCGTAATCATCCACGATCCATGAATCGCGGTCATCCTTATACAACAACTTGTAAAAGAACGATTCGGGATCAGATTCTTTATCCGGATCCAGTTCCGGAATGTACTGCTCCCATAAATACACGTCGTTCATTCCCTCCCAGATCCAGTTATTCAGGGTGAGTACCTCGGCGGGAATACCGTCTCCGTTTCCCGGATCGGGGTCCGGATCGGGGTCTGGATCTTTTGTGCAGGAGCTGAGGATGATCAGAGGCACGGAAAGCATCATCATCCAATGGAATATTTCGGCTTTTTTCATCGTTGCTTATTTAATGAGTTATCTCCAGAGGGTGTAAATTTAAACATTATGGCTCATGATAGCTATAACGCATGAACAATCGGGATGGTTGCCCGGTTCTGTAAAAAATAACCTTTCGAAATGGCTGAAAATAAAACGAAACCGACAGACAGGCAGGTGAACTCATATCTTCAGGGAATTGAAGACCCCTTCAGGCGTGAGGATTGCCGGGAAGTGGCCGCCCTGATGGAGGAGATCACAGGAGAGACTCCCGTCATGTGGGGCGAGTCTCTGGTGGGCTTCGGTAAGTATCGCTATAAGTATGCAAGCGAAAGGGAAGGGGAGTGGTTCAAAACCGGATTTTCTTCCCGCAAACAGAGCCTGACGATCTATATCGCAGGATATCTGGAGAACCATAATGATATCATGAAGCGTTTAGGAAAATTCAAAACGGGGAAAGGATGCCTCTACATTAAACGGTTAACCGATGTGGAAAAACCGGTATTGAAAGAATTGATCGAAACCTCCATCCGGAATCTCCCGGTGGATTGAACGAAGTAATTATGAAACCATATTCTGCTCTGTTGCACGGCATCTTGTTTTTTTTGCTAACGCTCCATCTCGCTGCCCAGGAAAGGGGGAGCGGCGCGGAGCATGCGGCCTTCAGCCAGCGGGTTCAGGAGCGCGAAAGGATGGTGAAAACAGGGATCGAGAACTATCCTTACCAGCCGGTGAAGGATCCGGAGGTCCTGAAGGCAATGCGTACAGTGCCCAGGCATGCCTTTGTTCCCGAAAATATGCAATCGGAAGCCTACCGCAATTCTCCTCTGCCCATCGGAAATGGTCAGACCATTTCCCAGCCTTTCATTGTTGCTCACATGACCGAGCTACTGGAACTGGAACCGGGTCATAAGGTGCTGGAAATCGGCACGGGTTCGGGCTACCAGGCGGCTGTCCTTGCCGAAATTTGCGATACAGTATACACCATAGAGATCATTTCTGAACTGGGTGCCCGGGCAAAAGCCCTTCTCCGTGATCTGGGTTATGCCAATGTGATCGTCAAGGTCGGGAACGGATATAAGGGATGGCCGGAACATGCTCCTTTTGACCGGATCATTGTAACATGTGCCCCTGACGATATCCCACAGCCACTCAAAGATCAGCTGGCTGCAGGCGGACGCATGATCATTCCAGTGGGAAACCCCCGGGAGGTGCAGTATATGGTGGAAGTGAACAAAGACCGGAATGGTAAAATTAGCACCCGGGAGCACTACCCGGTCAGGTTCGTTCCGATGACGGGAAAACCAGTCAATTGATGTTCAACCGATCCGCCGGTGAACCAGTCCATGCTAATATGATACAAATCCTCGTACTCTCCGACTCCCATCTTTTCGGAATCAAAGATCAAGAGCTGTTCGGGGTCAATACCTACCAATCTCTTCAAAGCCTTACCTCTTCTATCCGGAAAAAAGGACGATTCTTCGATCTGATGGTCGCCTGCGGGGATCTTTCGGAGGATGGTTCGGCAAAAGCCTATGACCATTTCGAACATCTGACCTCGGGGCTCTGCAGAGAGGTGATCTGGCTTCCGGGCAACCACGACCGCTTCGATCATCTCTCACAGCGTCAGAAAAAAGAATTTTTCCGGGGGGAGTGGCATGCCGGGCCCTGGAGTATGATCTTCCTCGACACCACCATCCCTGAACGTGACGAGGGCTTTTTGGGAAACGGGGAACTGGAGAGGCTCCGGGTCTTTCTCGCCACCCATGCCGCCCGGCATATCTGGATTTTCATGCATCATCATCCGTGCAGGGTAGGCTCGGAATTCATTGATGCACTTGAACTGAAGAATTCTCATGATTTCTGGAAGGTTGTTTCGGTCCATCCCGCCGTCAGGGGAGTCACCTTCGGCCATGTCCATCAACCGATCAAAGAGAGCATCGGAGGCATCACCTGTTTATCCGCTCCCTCCGCCGCCATGCAATTCAAACCGTTCGCTGCAGAACTGGATTTCGAAGACCTTCCACCCGGTTACATCGTGCTCGAACTTCACCCGGACGGCTGTTCAAAAAGCCTGATTGAACGTATGAGAATTTAGATATCTTTGTATGAAATGGCCTTGCTGCTGACATACCTGGGTATAGCCCTTTTCTTTTCGTTTTTATGTTCCATCCTGGAAGCCTCTCTTCTGAGCACCACTCCTATTTTCATCAATATCAAGCAGAAAGAAGGAAAGAAGTATGCAAGTTCCCTGGATCATCTAAAAAAGAACATCGATCTGCCACTCTCGGCCATTCTTACCCTGAACACTTTCGCGCACACCATCGGTGCGGCCGGAGTAGGATCGCAGGTCCAGGAGATCTGGGGGAATGAGTATTTGTCCCTCGCTTCGCTCATTCTCACCCTGATTATCCTGATTGCCTCCGAGATCATCCCCAAAACCCTGGGAGCCCTGTACTGGAAAGAGTTGGGAAGGTTCACTGTGATCGCCCTGAAGATCATGATCTATTCTCCCCTCTATCCCTTTATCATACTCACCAATTTTATCACCAGGAGCATGAAGAGGAACACGGCAGGGGATCCAAGGATCAGCAAGTCCGAGTTTCAGGCCATTACCGACTCGGTGATCGAGGACCGGGTGATCGAGGCGGAGGAGTCTCAGATCCTGCAGAACCTGATGAGGTTCCAGAGCATTCAGGTCAAAAGCATCATGACCCCCCAGGTGGTGATCGTTGCCGAGGAGGAGAACACCTCCATCAGTGAGTTTTACAAGAAACATGAAGATATTCCTTTCTCAAGGATCCCTATTTTTCAGAAGGAGATGAATCAGATCACCGGATTTGTTCTGAAGGATGAGATCATGGAGATGATCATCGAGAAGAAAGGAGACCGTTCGATGAAATCGATCTCCCGTCCCATCAATGTGGTCCATGAAGAGACCCCCATCATCCGGCTCTTTTCCAACCTGATCGAGCTTAAGGCACATATCGCGGTGGTGGTGGACGAGTATGGAATGGTCAGCGGCCTGGTCACCATGGAAGATGTGTTCGAAACTCTGATCGGACTGGAAATCATGGATGAGATGGATAATGTGGAGGATATGCAGGTGCTGGCCAGGAAGAACTGGGAGACCAGGGCCAAGAAGCTGGGACTGATCAAGTAAAAAAAAAAGTATGCTTGTGATTGACTTCGTCGATCACTTTCGTGATTGCTAACGCGATCACTCACTGACGTTCGTGATTCAGCTGGAATCACCACCCACCAAGAACCTCGATCGATTTCGGTCGGGATTTTTTGCTTATTAGCGCCTCTCTATTCCATACCAGCCCTGCCTTTCAGAAGTTCTATAGTTAAATGGCTATAGCTGGTTGAATGTACTTATGAGCATCGGGAAGGGGCATGCAAAAGTGAGTATGGAAGTAGTGGTATGAGAAAAATTAAGTAGATTCTGTCATAATTCCCTTACTTATTAGTCACATTTATAAGCAATACTGATTTTTTGCCCTTCAATTGTCTGATGACATTTACGGAAACATACAATAAGTATTACCCCGAACTTATTAGATATGGACGGCAGTTAAATATTGATAAACAGGATATTGAGGACTTGACGCATGAAACATTCATTCGATATTATAAGGAAACAAGCAAGAATATCAAAATTGAAAATCCTCGTGCATGGTTATACAAAGTGTTGTATAATCTAGTGATAACCAAGAAGAACGCCAGGACTCTGCATGAATCTAAAATTGACGAAATGACTCATGCTGAGGACATTCAAGACATAGATGAAGAACGTGCAAAAGCGGAAAGGAAAACACTGGTATTTAAGACTTTGCATCGACTACCAGTTAAGGAGAAGAACTTATTACTCTTATATCATAATGGACTTAAATACAAGGAGATCGCAGAGATATTAGAGATAAAACCCAATTCAGTCGGAACATATTTAGTTCGAACTATCAACAAACTGAAAACATTACTTAAAGAAGATTATCATGAACTGTTTAGATAGGGTAGACATTCAAAAATTCATTGATAATGAGGTGGACGATTTGCATCGAGATACGATAGAATCTCATTTGCAGCACTGTAGCAAATGCAAAGAGCTATATGAAACAGCAATGCAGGATACAAGAACAATCAATGAGTTTATATCCCATACATACTCGGAAGATGAGATTATAGGCGTACCTAAGTTTAACTTGAAGCTTCAGAAGAAGAAATCTTCCTTTTACAGGGTAACTTCTTCATTGTCTTTTAAAGTGGCTGCAAGTATTGCCTTTCTCATTGGCTTGTTTTTTATCATAAGAATCAATGTGTCACCCCCTGTTATCGCATCTGAAGATGCAGACCTTAAAATATTAGAACTCTTTGGTAATACTGAACCCAATAAAGCGTGGCATAATGGTCAGATGGTAATTGTCCTTGTGGATGAAAATGGTGAAGTAATCCAATCATTTCTTTCAGAATAAAACTCAAAACAATAATCCAATAATCATGAAAACCAAACTCATACTATCATTCACCTTATTATGTATTCTGCCATTCACTTATGGGCAGAACCTATCACAGTTTTACGAAAACGAGACAGTTATTCTTGAGAAAGTTTCTGGTTTCGCAGAAAGTAATGACTGGAATGATCTATTCTCAGATTTTCCATCTATTTATCTGGATAAAGATTTTAGGAAAATCAACCACATTGTAGTTGCCCCGGATGGTTCAATATTTATGAGTCACCATACACGCTATGACATTTGGAAATTTGATAAGGATGGGAGATTCATTAAGAAATTTGGATCAAAAGGAAATGGAGAAGGTCAGTTTGTGATGATGGCTAAAGTAGCTGGTGTATTGGGGGAGAAATATCTTTATACGACTGATGCCCAAGGCAGGATGTTGTTCTTTGATCTTGAAGGGAATTACGTCAAATCTCTTAAACTCGACTATATGCCTCTGAATACAGTTGCTTTGAATGATATGAAGATTGCAATCTTCGGGCATGTCCCATGGAAAAAACATACGGTCAGATATATCATTTCAATAAAAGACTTCGAATCAGGACAGGAGAAAATTATTTGGGATGAGATTTATGATCCTCTAATGAACCTGATTGAATTACCTAATGGCAAGCAAATGATTGCGATGATGAATGTTTCAAAATCAGAAACAACACGATTTGGAATCGCAGCAACCTCGGATGGCAACTTACTTGTAGCATCTAATGAAGATGGAACTGTTAGCGAATACTCCACTGATGGAGTAATAATAAGAACATTCCCTTTGAACATAGATCCAGTTGAAATTACTGATGCAGACATAGAAAGAATGTACCAGACACAGATAAACAATTTTGCCAAATTCCAAGAAAGACTTTCAGAAGAAAGGAAACTTACAGATGAGGAAATGGAAATGATAAAGGCAAAATATATGGAGCATTTTGAAACCCTTAAAGATAAGATCAAAGCTGGTGATCACCTACCGCTTTATTCTACCGTAATCATGGATTCTGATGGTAATGTCTTGGTATTTGAATTTACTGAAGAGAAAGATGCCAATAAATTCAATGTATATTCATATAAAATGGATGGGACATTAATCGGGATATCAAGTTTTGCATCACAGGAATACGATTTGACCTACACCCACGACACATTCGTTTTTCATGATGGTTATGTCTATGCAATGGCTGTTAAGAAGAATGCTGATGGAGTTCCATTAAGACTTGTGAAGTTTCGTCTATCAGAATAATGCGCTGGCTCGCGTCTTTATGAACATATTAAAAATCCAAGTTAAGGCTGGGCTTGTCATTGAAAGAAGCTTAAGCTCTTGAGTTCGACCATTGCCTCCAACTCCGTTTCCACAAGGTCATTGATACAATTGGTATGGAAGAGCCAGTTAGCAACAGTTTACTGGAATTCCCTACTCCAGCAAGCCCCATTACTGTATCTATGAAATCAACTAATTGTGACTGACCCGAAATGATCCTATTTAAAAGACGTGGAATCAACCGGGACATGGTCGATTAGTACTTCAACTTCCTTGGTATAATATGGCTCAGAATCCCCATCTGCATAATACTCCAGGATTTTTGTATTGTGCGCGGCGATTTCATAATCATAACGAAAACTGATTTTGGCATCGCACAATCCAGATGAAGTTGTTGTAAATGAGCTGAATTGGATAGGTTCCTGTTCGTGGTAATTAGTCATATTTATCAGCGAACCCCAAGCGTAAAAGCAACTATGGATCACTTTTATAGTTAAAGAACGGCCTTCGGGAACCTCCACGACCATGGAATAATATCTGTCATTTAATGATTTGTCTTCCACCTCGGTAACACTTTCGTGAAGTATATTGGTTCCATAGGTACCTGATTCAGGAAAAATGAATTGGTTTGTGGCCACAAAATCCGTCTGATTGATAAACTGATTGATATATTTCTCAAAATCAGAGATTTCATATTCGACAGTCAGTTCGTTATATCGCTGTTCAATGTTATCCCGGATATTACCCAGGTTTGCATAATTGATTCCATTGATCAGTTTTGTTCCAATGGATTCTCTGTCTATGGTGCCATCCGATTTTAAGTCTAGAGATATTTGACTCAGAAGTTCGGAGAATTCACCGGTGGTTCTATCCCCCTGAATAATTAATGATGTTGCCAAAAGAATAGCATTGTCCTCACCCGTGCTGGAAATATCCATCTGCTCTGATAACAATTGATCAACACTGACAAAACCGAAGATTCCAAGGATTTCCTCCTTAGCCTGTTGCTTTGCTGAAGCGAAACTCATCCCAGTATTCATCAACTCGGAGATCCTGTCTTTTTCAAGGTGCGAGAGTATATTTATATTGAACGATTCCTTGTTTGTTATATCTACCAGGCTGTGTAATGTTAATTGTGCTTCTGAGATTCCGCCAGATCGCTCATTAAAATAGAAGCCTTCCGCTTTTAGATGCAGAAACCCAGATTCAAGTTCTACCTTTGGAAGCTCATACCTACCTGAGTTATCTGCAATTTGAGTAGAAAACACTCTCCCGGTTGGCTGAAGGTCAGCATTTAGCTCAGATACTGTGATGGTTGATCCCAGAATATATGGTCCCTTCTGTACATATCCAACAATATCAACGGTAGCAAGGGGAACATCTAGAACATCTATGGTAACCAAGGCAAAGGAAGTTAAAGGCTGCAGACTGTCGTTATCACATACTGAGATCATACAAATTAGCTCCTGGTGCACACTATAATCGAACCAGGCAGAATCATGGATAGTGATTTCTCCGGTTAAAGTATCCAGTTGAACTGCCTGATCTTCATTGCCACTTTCGATCTTGAAGGTAAATTGTTGTTCACCATCAGGATCAGATGCATTTACAGTCCCTATTGGCGTGCCAGACTTGCTCCGCTCGTTAACAGAGAATATCTGATCCTCCACTACCGGGGCAAACTCGTTCATATCGATCAATTGAACAGTTATCCTGGCTTCTGATTCAAGTGGTTCGTTGGGATGATTGTCACTTACAACTACTTGCAAGTTGAATTTCTGGATCTTCTCAAAATCCAGCACCGAGGGATTACCAACTTTCATTGTGCCAGAACTTGATTCCAATGAAAATGCATTCTCCGTGTTGCCTCCTATAATTTCAAAAGACAGGGAGCTTTGATCATCCAGATCGGTTGCCTCCACTTTGCCAACAATAGTACCTGTCTTACTATTCTCGGCAATATGAAAAACCTGATCAGCCAAAACTGGTTGGTATTCATTTCTATCGCAGGATGTAAGCAACAGGATAGCTAGGAAGGTGCTAGCAGTGAGACTGAGGGTTTTCATATAGGATACTTTTGGTTATCTGATTTGTACGAAGCAACACTTTCATAGGTTACTTCAGTATTGCTCAAATATTGAACCATCCCGCCGCATGCTTTTATTCATGCCATTCAAAGCCATTTGATTATAGTACACGTGAAAAGTCAGAGATGGCCTGGCATAAAGAGGCATTTAAAGCAAAAACCCCCGCCGTTTCCGACGAGGATTCTCCAAAGGGTAATGATTACTGTCGCGATCACTTTCGTGATTGCCTTCAGCGATCACAGCGCTGTCGCTTGTGATTCAGCTGGGGATCGAACCCAGGACCCCCTCCTTAAAAGGGAGGTGCTCTGCCAGCTGAGCTACTGAATCATCCGGTTATTGCTTTTTAAAGCGGTTGCAAAGTTAGTAAGAATAACTTTTTCTCCAAACCGTTTTTTCATGGATATTTCCTGTAATGAATCGGTCAACTGTTCGTCTTCGCTGTAGAAAGTGAATATAAAGTTCAACCAACAAAACAGGAAATCATGAAAAAAGTAATCACTGCCATCATTGCCCTCGCTGTTCCGGTTCTGCTAATGGCACAGAATTCAGCCGTAGACAGGCTGTTTGAGAAATACAGCGGAAAAGAGGGAGTCACCACCGTTAAGATCAGTCCGGAGGTTTTTCAGGTGGTGAAAGCCATGGAAATCGAGGATATCGAAACAAAAGAATTTCCCTTTGACAAGATCGCCTCCGTGAAGATACTGACCATCGAAGAAGAAGAGTTGTGGAAAGGGGTCAACTTCTACGAGGAGATTAAGAACGACCTGGATGTGGATGACTTTGCCGAAGTGATGACGGTCCAGGATGGAGGGGAGACCGTAAGGATGTGGATGAAGGTGGATCAGTCCACATTGAGCGAATTCCTTCTCATTGTGGGAGGAGACGACAATGTGATGATCTATATTACCGGCAATTTCAACATGAACGACCTGGAAGGTCTGGCATCTTCCTTCGATAAGGACCTGGATATTCATCTCTGATTTTGTTACCTTGGACGTTCTTGAATCTGCTGTTTTTACATGAAATCCTCAGAGTTCAAACTTCTGGTAATGCCTTACAGTTCCAGGCTGTTCAGAATGGCCTATCGCCTGATGAACAACCGGGAGGAAGCGGAGGATGTGGTCCAGGAGGTGTATGTGAAACTATGGAACATGCGGCAGGATCTCAAGAACATCAAAAGCATCGAGGCACTGGCTGTCCGGATCACACGGAACCTCTGCCTGGATCAGCTGAGGAGAAGGAAATTAAACCAGGAAGCTCTTGCGGGAGAAAGGATTGAACCTCCCGGAAGGGCTTCCACACCAGAGGAAGAGGTGGAAAGAAACGAGGAGATCGACCTGATCCATTCTCTGATAGCCTCGCTTCCCGAACCGCAAAGGTCTCTGGTTCATCTCAGGCACCTGGAGGGGAAGGAGTATGAGGAGATTGCCGAGATGGTCAACATGAAAGTCAATGCTATCCGGGTCAGTATTTCAAGGGCCCGCAAACAGATGCGGGAGATGCTGGAGAAAAATTATACATCATGGAAAGCCTAAAGGAGATACGTAAGTTGCTGGAAAGATTCTACCAGGGCGATACTACCCTGGAGGAGGAGCGGCGGATGGAGGCCTATTTCTCTTCAGGGAACGTTCCCGAAGAGATGCTTCCCGACCGGCAACTCTTTCTTTCTCTCCGGGATGAGGAGGTCAATGTGCCGGTACCGGACGATCTGGACGGGCAAATTCTGGCTGCCATTGAACGGGAGGAGAAGAAAGAACTCCGCGGACGCAGAGTCACCCTCTACTCCCTGTCGGGTCTGGCAGCGGGTCTCCTTGCCCTGATCGCTGTATATCTGTTTTTCCTCAGGGATGACCGGCCCGAACTGGTGGCTTCCCATCAGGATACCTACGAAGATCCGATGGTGGCTTACCAGGAGGCCAAACAGGCGCTTTACTATGTATCTTCCAAGCTGAACAGCGGAACCAGTGAACTGGTGCATGTGAAGGAGGTGACCAAAGCCACCGTGGATCCGCTGAAATCGCTTTCCAAAATCAACAAAGGGAGTAAGGAACTGAACCTGCTGGGGCAGCTTCAGCGGGCCAGTGAAATTGAAAGATGAGTCCATAAGAGTCCGTAAGAGTCCATAAAGTCGTAAAGTTGTAAAGTTGTAAAGTGGAAAATATAAATCTAAATAAGATGAAACGGATAGGAATCAGCGGAGTTTTTGTGTTCCTGGCACTCGCCGTGTTGGGGCAGCAATCGGCTGTGGACAGGGTGTTCGAAAAATACAGCGGGAGAGAGGGGTATACCACCGTCTATATCTCGAGCTTTATGTTCAACCTGATGAACAGCCTGGAGGTGGATGATCCCGAGTATGACGAGTTCAAAAAGGCCACTTCGGGAATCAGCTCGATCAAGATCCTGAGTCAGGACGGCGGCAACTCGGAAGCTTTCGGAAGGGAACTGCTGGATATGCTTCCCAGGGCGGAATACCAGGAACTGATGGTGGTCAAGGAGGAGGACGAAGAGGTGCTTTTTCTGGCCAGGGAGCAGGGTGGAAGGATCACGGAGTTTCTCCTGATCGTCAGCGGGGATGACGGAAGTGATGCACTGATCGCCATTCAGGGCGACATCGATCTGGAGAGTATTTCGAAACTGGCTTCGGGACTGGATATGCCCGGACTCGAGAATCTGGAGGATCTGGAGGAGCGCCCCTAATAGTAGATCATTTTCTCCACCTTGTTGTTTTTCAGCCAGTTCTTAAGTATCTGCCTGACATCTCTGTTATCCAGGGCGGGTTTGATACAGTCGAGCATCTCCTCTATACCAAAGTATGCGTCGCTGACCGATAGGTATCCGTATCCCATGTACATTCCTTTCTCCACGCGGATCAGACTCCGCTCATCCGGTTCCCGTCCCTGATCCACGATCAGCACATTTCCCCTGTCCAGTTGCAATCCGTCCAGAAGGGCCTGAGCCCGCCTGTTGTATGCCGACACTGATTCGGCCTGGATGCAGGCTCCGTTGCACTGCCTGATGGAGTGGTGAAAGCAGGCCCCGTCGGTCTGGTAAAGCCCGCTGAGCTTCTGGCACAGCCAGTGTTTCTTAACCATCCCCGTAAGCATGATACGGGCCTCCTTCTTATTGTTGTAGCAGGTGACCGGATCGTCGGGCGACTCGGATATTTTTTGAAGACGGAAGGTCATATAGCCGAATTGATCCTTCCCCGAATAGAGTCCCCAGTAGTAGCTGGAGCGCTTCTGGGCCCTGTTATACAGGGGTTTCTGATCCTTAATCTCTTTCGATTCCTTAAGAAGTGCGATCAGCTCGCTTCCGGTGAGTTCGAATGAGACTGTATGGATGCGCTCCTTCAGCTCCACCGCCCTTTTGCTGGAAGCATTGCCCAGGTGAGAGAGCACTCTGTGACGGATGTTCTTGCTTTTTCCTATATAGAGAAGCTGATGGTTTTCGTCATGGAAATAATAGGTTCCGCATGCTTCCGGCAAGTTTTCAATGTCGGAGACCGATAAATGATCGTTGAGGTTCTTATACCGGACCGACGATTTTTCCAGCAGTTCGGGAACACCGGCACCATTCTGTTTTTCGCGCACCATCTCGAAGAGCCTTACAGTAGCCAGCGCATCTCCGGCAGCACGGTGCCGGCCTCGGATCTCGATACCCAGTTCTTTGCAGATTTTTCCCAGCCCGTAGGAGGGATAACCGGGGAAACACTTCCTTGTCAACTTGATTGTGCATAATGTGTCTCTCTGGTAATCAAATCCAAGCCGTCTGTACTCGCTTTTTATGAAAGAGTAGTCGAACTGGATGTTGTGACCGACCAGGATGTGATTTTCTGTTTTCTCCACAAGTTCTTTGGCCACCTCAAAGAATCTTGGGGCGTCGGACACCATTTCATTGGTTATGCCGGTAAGTCCGGTAATGAAATAGGGGATCGGTTTTTCAGGATTGATCAGTGTGCACCACTCACCAACCACTTCGTTCCCGTCGTGGAAGAAGATGGCGATTTCGGTGATTTTTTCAGTTTTGGGACTTCCTCCGGTGGTCTCGATGTCAAGAATGGCATACATGACTCATACTCCCCGACCAGGTCCTCACTGATCCTCATTTCCTCCACCGGAGGATTTGCCTTCGTCCTTCCGTTCCATCCTTTGAAAGGGGTAGGCGGGTTTTCTCTTTCGCGGTCTCCGCACTCCGTAGCTTCCCATGAACAGTTTGCCCCTTCGGGTTTTTCTGTCACCTTTTCCCATGATGAAAATAGATTGGAATTGGTGAGGTGAATATAAGAAAAATCAGGGGGTGAACAAAGGGAGGGATCAACGGTAAGATCAATGGGCTAATCTTCGGGAATAAAGTCGATCGAGACCGAGTTCACACAGTGCCGGGTATTCTTCTCGGTGAAACCCTCGCCGAGGAATACGTGCCCAAGGTGGCCCCCGCAGTTGGTGCAAATGATCTCTGTCCGGAGACCATCCGCATCCGGGACCCGCTTCACCGCACCTTCGATCTCATCGTCGAAGCTGGGCCATCCGCAATTGCTGTCGAATTTATCTCCCGAACGGTAGAGCGGAGCGTTACAGCGCTTGCAGACATAGACCCCTTTCTCTTTATGGTCCACAAATTCGCCCGACCAGGGACGCTCTGTTCCCTTTTTCAGTATTACATACTCCTCGAAAGGTGTGAGTTCATTATAGTCTTCCGGATTCATAATCAATTTCTTAACGGGCTTGCGCGTATTTTCCGGTTCCTGGGCGCAACCAGTCACGGTCCATGCCAGCAAGCATATGGTGAATAATATTTTTATCATGTATCTAAATAAACTTTAAATGAGCAGTGAAGCAGGGCAGGAGATAATTTTATAACAGCTGCTGCGGAAAAGAGTTCAATTCCAGAGACCCGGTATCGAATGACCGCATCCGGAACAGTTCCCGCGGTCCAGTTCATTCCGGGTGATGCGGTACCCCGAACGGCCGATCACCACCTCTCCGCAACGGGGACAGACAGTATCTGTGGCGTTGTTGCCCGGTACGTTGCCGATGTATACATAACGGAGCCCTTCCGACCGGGCGATCTGGCTGGCTTTCTCCAGGGTCCTGACCGGTGTGGCGGGAAGGCGCTGGAGTTTATACTGGGGATGAAACCGGCTGAAATGCAGGGGTGTATCTTCGAAACCATTGGTCAATAACCAGTTGCACATTCTTTTGATCATCTCCATATCATCGGTCCAGGAGGGGACCACCAGATTGGTGATCTCGAGCCAGACCCCTTCATTTTTGAGGGTTTTCAGTGTTTCCAATACCGGTCCCAGCTTACCTGCATTGAGCTTCAGGTAAATAGTATCATCCATCGACTTGAGGTCAATGTTGGCCCCGTCGATCACCCGGCAGAGATTCAGAAGCGGATCCCTTTGGATATACCCGGCCGACACCAAAACGTTATAGATTCCCTCCTCATGAGCCAGCCGGGCCGAATCGTATGTGTATTCGTAAAAGGTGATCGGTTCCGAGTAGGTGTAGGCGATGCTGCGGCACCCATAAGAGATAGCATTGGATACCACCTGATCGGGCATCAGGTCGTAATTCTTAGTCTCTTCGGGTGATGATTGAGAAATGGTCCAGTTCTGACAGTTGAGGCATGCCAGGTTGCAACCGGCCGTGGCGATGGAGAAGGCCTTCGTGCCGGGAACAAAATGGTATAGTGGTTTCTTTTCGATGGGATCCAGGTGCACCGCACAGGGGTTCCCGTAGGCAATGGTGTAAAGCTTTCCGTCATAGACCCTCCGGTTGTGGCAATCACTCAGTTCTCCTTCTTTCAGGGTGCATTCATTGGGGCAGATCAGGCAGCGTATCCCTTTAGGGGTCTCTGCCTGGTACATCGCCTCCTTGCTCCATTTCCATCTTTTGTCGGTTTCTCCTGCCGTTAACGGTGCGGGGCAGAAAAATGCTCCGGCGGTCCCGCAGAGGCCGGTCTTCAGAAAAGTCCGCTTGTCCATATCCGTCTCCTTCCTCACTGCCTTGTCCAAAGGTAGAGCCCGGCAGCCATATTCATTCCAGCCAGCAAGATAAAAGTATTTGGGATTCCGATCAAGGGCATGATAAACAGCGAGGGGATCAATGTGCCCAGTGCCGCGCCGGCCAGGTCCGCACTGAAAAGGGTTCCGATGTAGGAGGAGACACTTCCTTTCGAGACAGATCTTAAACGTATGATGGACAGTGATATACTGTATATTATCCCCACCATCAGGCCCGGCAGGACATTCAGCAGGATCAGAAGTGATTGTCCGATCCAACCGGTGCGAAAGAGTTCTTCCCGGGGAAGCAACCACGCGGTGAGGAGTGCGGTAAGTCCCATCATTCCGGACATAATGGCAAGTGAAGAGGGACCGGGAGTATGCCAGATTCTTTTCCACAGCAGGGTACCGGCAACGATTCCCCCCATGAACAGAGTGATCAGAAGGGGGGCGGCCAGGTAGGCCACTCCGAAGCGGGACTGATAAACGAAAATGATCAGAATCTGAATACCGGCCCCGGTAAATCCTGCGATGTACATTCCGGAGGTCAGCGGACGATAGGTAAAAAGGAGGAAAAGGAATACCAGACTGCCCAGGATTCCAACCGCCGGAAGGGTGTAGGTTCCCCACCTTGACTGGAGGGTGGTGAGACTGGCTAAGAAGAGAGTGGGCCGGAGGTCGCGGTTGATAGTTACTTCCGGATTTTTCAGTCTGTCCATCAGCTGGTCATGATCGAAGCGGAGGCTGGCAATGTCGAGGTAATCAGGGTGCACATAGGTGGTCGGGATAGGGTGCTGCTCCAGGAGGTCAATGAAATCGAGCGACAGGGAACTGTCCGAAGCCAGAAAGTAGGTGGAATTCCCGGGGACTACCAGGATGTGACGGAAGACACGCTGAAGAGTTCGATAATTGACAGAGAGCTCCTCCATCCCCGGTTCATTGATGTAATTGCCGCTGGTGGTCAGCTGCATGCAGAAGATACCCCCTCCGGAGAGCCGCTCTCTGACCAGCCGGAAAAACTCCAGGGAGAAATACCGGTTCCATCCCAGGGTCACCGGATTTCCTGCCATGGAGATGATCACATCGTAGCTTACAGTGTCATTTTCCCGGAGCCATTTTCGACCTCCTGTCTCTATTACATTCATCTTCTCCAGATGGGCAGAGGGCAGAAAGCGGCTGCCCACCTCGATCAGCCGGGGATCCATTTCGCAGTAATCCACTCTGGAAGGACGGTATTTCAGTACCTCTGCGGCTACCTCACCGAGCCCTCCCCCCAGCAGGAGGAACCGGTCCGGATCGGGATGTTGCAGGGCGGGGTAGTGGACGCTCTCCTCCGACCGGGCCGGGTCGAATGAACTGAGTATGGGATTTCGGTCCATGTAACCGGTCACCTGTCCCGCCTGCATGGTGAAGGTCAGATTTCCGAAAGGGGTATCCTCTGTGGCGGCCACCTCCCGGTGGCGATAACTCCATCCTTCGATCTCTTCGGGAACTCCGGGTAACAACAGTAAAACTGCTGTAAGTGAGGCCCCTGTCAGCAGCAGCAACCGTTTCCATCGCCCCGCGGGATAACGGAAAAACCAGGCCATGGCTGCAGAGGTTCCGGCGAACAGGAGTCCCAGGACCTGAATATTATCCAGGAAGAAGATCAGGAAAAGGCTGAATAATCCTCCCCCTGCCAGGGCCCCCATGGAGTCGTAACGGTAGAAGGATTCATCGCCGGGTCGATCCCCGCGGGAGCCAGATCGTTCACCGGAGAAGCTGGTTTTTTCTCTGAGGGACCGGGCAATGTATCCGAAAAGAAATCCCGAGGTCAGTGTGAACAGGCTGAGCAAAAGCAGGATATCGGTCACAGATGCCAGCAGTCCGGGCAGGAATCCCGGAAGGAATATGAACCGGGTCACCCCGATCTGTAACAGGTAGATGACCAGGGGAATGCCTCCGAGAAAAAGGATGGTGCGCCAGAGAGAACCGGGTCTGATCGCTCCGGGGTATTGCGCCCCGGTCCGGGCTCCGGCAGCGGTGAGGATCATCCAGAGCGCCAGGTATACCCCGATATAGAGTTCATTCCCGTGGAAGGTCTTAACGAATGTTCTCAGCAGAACCAGCTGGGCGATCATGCTTACCATGCCCATCAGAACGAACAGGCGTTTGATCTGCAAGTTGTTCAATGATAGGTGTTTCGACTCCTGATGCAGGTCCGCCTGGCCGGCTGGCGGGGTGGCTTTTCCCAGCCGGAGGAAATAGCGGAAATGCCATATAATATGGAACAGGGAAACAATGGTCAGCCCGATTCCCATATCCACATGCCACTGAAGGGCCTGATCGAGCCAGGGGAGATCCAGCTTGTAATTGACCCTGATGGCCAGAAGAATTCCCAGAAGTGCTGTGGAGAGGAAAAAGAAAAGCAGCAGGAAATTCCATAATTTCCGGTGACGGGATCTGCCTATGATTCTGTATCTGACCCCCATCAGTCCCAGCAGGTAGGCGGCGATCAGCAGTAAACCCAGAGAGAAAAGGTGATAAGGGCCCTGGCTCATGGTTCGGCCCCCTCACCGAATACGATCGCCTCGTAAGTGTAAAGGTCCGCCTCCTTCCAGCCTTCCCATCCAATACCTGCCTTTTCCCTGGCACAATGTCCCAGGAAATCTTCCCTGGACCAGTTTCTGTCTTCAGCCACCTGGGGAAGAAAGGTGCCCGACCTTCCATCTTTCGTCATGTAAATCCCATGCCGGCCCAATTCTAGTTCTTCCACCGACCGGATTAGTTTCAGGGGGGTGAGAACAGAGATTTCGATACGGAGATACTCCAGTTCAGGTGGTTCCACTGCGGCAAAACGGCTGTCCCGCATGGCCGCAGAGAGGGTCATCTCCTGAATGGTCCGGTAAAGCGGACCGGATGAGTTGAAATGGCCGATACAACCGCGCAAACGGTCCCCCATATAAAGGCTTACAAAGGCTCCCGCAGGCATAGTTAAGGAAGCTGGCAGATCCGCTTCGTCTACCAAAGGGATTTCTCCTGTCAGCAGATAGCTCTCCAGGGTCTTTCTGGAAATGGTAAGCAGCCGGTCCTTGTCTTCCGGTCTCATCTGGAGTAAGGCTTCTGAAGGATCCGCAGCCCGTGCGGCAATGGCCCAGTAACCCACCACCCGGGACCGGTCGCCCTGGGTAGCATCTCCCGAATTCATATACCTTATCGCCTCGAAGACCAGGTCATCGCGCCTCTGAGACATATAGAGAAGGGTCAGTATGGAACTCCAGCCGCAGCAGGAGGTGGCCAGGTTGGGGATCCCCTCGCGGCTGTTCTTCCGGAGGGTATTGTAGAAACTGGAAGGATCGCCGGTCAGAATGGCATCGGCGGTCCGGCGGTCCACTCTCAGAGCATTTTCATAGGGTGGGTAGTGGGAGAAGTCGGAGCTGATGACAAATAAGTTTTCTGCGGTGTAATAGGGCAGGAGTGCCCCGGCCAGGTCTCTGGCGTTCTCTACGCTGGAAGAGCCCA
Source organism: uncultured Bacteroides sp. (assembly GCA_964579515.1). GTDB lineage: Bacteria > Bacteroidota > Bacteroidia > Bacteroidales. The sequence continues at coordinate 181,670 of CAZOHA010000002.1, forward strand.
TGACGATGGGGACGATGGGAGGCAGCTCGCTGAAGCGGTGCTGCAGAAAAGGCAGCTGCACTTCGATGCTGTGCTCCCTGTCGTGTGCCTCCGGCAGGAAACTCAGGTGGGGGTGGCTGTCGATCAGTTTCTTCGCCAGATCCCTGTTCACCTCCACCTCTCCCAGAGGGGTGAAATAATTTCCGGCGGAATAGATGGAAGAACCCGTAAACTGCTCCCGGTGAGATGAAGCTATGATGAAGATGTTATCGTATGAGGATCTGGAAGGAAGACTCTTATAACCCGCAGCGGCCACCTCTCCGGAGTAGGCATATCCTGCGTGGGGAACGATGAGCGACTGGATCCTCCCCTTTTGTTCTGAAGGTTCGGCATCAGACATGAGCTTCTTAAGGGCCGGTTCCAGAGCTTCCGGGCGGGCAGGATAGAAACTGCCGGCCACGGCCGGGTAACGGTGCACCGGATCGCCCGGCGTCTGGGCAGCCAGAGCGGTCAGGAAACAGGAGAGAAGGATGGTCGCCGCGGTGCGCATGAGGGTAAAATTAACCATATTCTCCAGTTTTTTATGGAGTTCGATGCGTTTATCCTTATTTCTTGTTTCCAGGTCCATGGCGACCTGTGCCACCTGCCTGTCCACATGGAAACGGAGATAGAGGGCCTTCACCTCTTCCTTCGAAAACATCCCGAGAGTTTTAGGTAATGAATTGTTCATTTGTTCGTATATTGGGGATCACTTGATCACCGAAACTGCTGTTATGCATAACGAAAGGAAACACCAGGCCTGGAATTTCTGGTCGGCATTTGTTTTTTTCGGGCTGGTGGCCCTGGTGGGTGTTCTGCTGCAAAGGAAACAGGTGGAGATCAAGGAGATCGCCTTCCGGGATGCAGTGGTGTTGGTACTGGCTACCTACAGGCTTACCCGCATCCTGGTCTTCGAAAAAATCTTCAAGTACCTCCGCGATTTCATGAAGAGGCGCCAGGATTACTATGTGATCGGGACCATCGGTTCTATCATCACCTGTCCATGGTGTGCCGGAGTGTGGGTCACCCTGTTTACTATCCTGTTCTACTATGTGGTTCCCTACGGTGATCTCCTGGTGTATGTACTGGCCCTGGCCGGAGTGGCCTCATTGTTCATTTTGGTCTCCAATATGATGCACATGTGGACGGAATCCATGCAGGGGAATCACAGGCGGAATAAGAGCCGGAAAAAGCCGGAAGCCTAGCCTGTTCTGTTTTTCATGGGCCGCACCACGATCTCGGTCCCGCATCCCGGACAGGTATAAATCTCGCAGCCGGTACAGGCGAAGCAGTTGCTGCACTGTCGATACAGGTGGTCCCGTTCGAACGATAACAGGCAGCTGTGGCACAGGATCGTGCTGACCAGTTTTTTCACTTTTTTCTCTGAACCAGGCAATTCAGTAACCACTCCGATCCAGGTAACGGGGGTGGCCGGGGGGAAGTTCCGATGAGCTCTTCCCTTCCAGGGCACGTTTCCTGAAATGGTGGCTGGCATCGTAGAAATCGTCCGACAAGTCCACTTCAAAAACCAGAATCCCCGGCCGGTCTGCTTCCAGTTTTCCTGCCACCAGTCCGTCCGGTGTGATAAAATGGTTAGGCCAGCTGGAGGCAGCCGAGGAGTTGGTCACCGACATGTAGAAGTGGTTGGTGGCTGCCCGGGCCTGACAGGTCACCGGCATGATTTTCGGATGGATGCCTCCCGGTCTCTGGCGGGCATTGTAGAAGGACTGGAAGATCATCTGAACACCTCTGCGGCAGTAATCGCGGTAGAGCTCGGGATATCGGACATCGAAACAGATCAGCAGTCCGCATCGGATACCGTTGATCTCGAAGATCACCGGATGGCCCCCGGCCGAGAAATGCTCCAGGTCGTCCATGGTGCAGAACCGTTTGTCATATCGGTCGCATATCTGACCATCGGGGCCGATCAGATAGAGGCTGTTCATGGGGCGGGTTGTTTCGTCCAGAAAATGAGCTGATCCGAGGATGACCCATATATTCAGGTCGGCCGCCCTTTTCCGGATGGAATCGGTCCATGACCGCAACACCGGCCAGTCCAATCCGCTCAGATCGTCCAGATCCACCCCGGGGTATCCGGTGAGCGCCAGCTCGGGGAAATGGACCAGCCGGGCTCCCGAATCAGCCGCGGCCTCCATCTGGGCAATGATCCACCGGCCATTTTCCTCTATGGAGGAGGAGACCGGGAACTGGCATGCAGCCACCTTCAACCTTCCCGGTTGATTCATCCTTCCCTGTTGATTCATCCTTCCCTGTTGATTCATCCTTCCCTGTTGAGGATCGGAATTCATCTGCGCTTCGATTTCCAGAGGGGCACAGATAAAAAAGAGTGTAAGCAGGAATAACGAAAAATTGGTCATACAGGCTGTTTGAGTTGATGCTAAATGTAGTAATTTGATGGCTGAATTCGTCCAATATGTAAACCAACCTCACACCGATCCGCCGATGAAACTTTCACCGATTCCATTTTTCTTTCTTCTGGCTTCCTTTATTCTCCTCCAGAGCTGCCGGAATGATCAGACTCCCTCCCTTCCCAATGTGATCATCATTCTTTCCGACGACCAGGGATGGGGAGACCTGAGCATTCATGGGAATACCAATCTGCAGACCCCTCATATCGACGGTCTTGCCACCGGAGGAGCGACCCTGGAGAATTTCTATGTATGTGCCGTCTGCTCACCCACCAGGGCCGAACTGCTCACCGGAAGATATCACCATAAAGGCGGTGTATACAGCACCAGTGCCGGCGGCGAGCGGCTCGACCTGGATGAGACCACCATGGCCGAAGTATTCAGGAATGCCGGTTACAGGACGGCCGCTTACGGAAAGTGGCATAACGGAATGCAGTATCCTTACCACCCCAACGGCCGAGGATTTGAAGACTTTTACGGGTTCTGTTCAGGCCACTGGGGCAATTACTTTTCGCCTATGCTGGAGCACAACGGGAAGATCGTGGAGGGAGAGGGTTATGTGATCGATGATTTTACCGATCACGGCCTGGCCTTTATGGAGGCCCACCGGGATGAGCCTTTTTTCCTTTACCTCCCCTACAATACACCCCACACACCTTTCCAGGTTCCGGACAGTTACTGGGACGAATTCAAAGATCAGCCGATCGTCATGCGGTCGCGGCACGACGGGGAGGTTCCCGATCAGACCAGGGCAGCCCTGGCCATGTGCGAGAACATCGACTGGAACGTGGGAAGGATCATCGAGAAGACCAGGGAACTGGGGATCGAGGAGAATACCATTGTTCTCTATTTCTGCGACAATGGTCCCAACACCTGGCGCTGGAACGGAGGGATGAAAGGCCGCAAGGGCAGCACCGATGAGGGCGGGGTAAGGTCACCGTTGTTTGTGAAATGGCCGGCAGTCATTCCGGAAGGTACCCGGGTGGAACGGCTGGCCTCTGTGATCGACCTGTTGCCCACCCTGGCCGCTATGTGCGGGATCCCCCTGGAGACGGCCCGTCCGGTGGACGGGATCGATCTGACACCGGGTTTGAAAGGGGAGCTGACGAACTGGGAGGACCGCTACATACTGAACCACTGGAGTGGGCGGATCAGTGTGAGGAATCAGCAATACAGGCTCTCCCATGACGGAGGGTTGTATGATATCACAGCCGACCGGGAGCAGAAGAACGACCTGAGTGATGAGCTGCCCCGGGTGAGGGAGGAGATGCAGAATGTGGCCGGGTCGTTCCGGAGCGATATCGAGAAGGAGCTTCCGGTCGAGGATCTGCGCCCCTTTTACCTGGGTCACCCGGAATTCGACTACACCCAGGTCCCGGCCCGGGACGGTACCCCGCACGGAGGGATCGAACGCTCGAACCGGTATCCCAACTGCTCCTTTTTCACAAGCTGGACCAGTCTGGAGGACAGCATCACCTGGAAGGTGGAGGTCCCGTCCCGGGGAAGGTTCAGAGTCACTCTGTACTACACCTGCAGGGAGGGGGATGAGGGATCCCTGCTCGAACTCTCCCTGGGTGGTGAGCAGCTGCAGTCCCGAATCACCGTGCCCTTCGATCCCCCGCTCACCGGTATGGAACGGGACCGGTATCCCCGCATCGAATCCTATGTGAAAGAGTGGGCGGAGCTGGATATGGGGACCATGGAGCTGCCGGAAGGTGAGGGGATCCTCTGCCTGAAAGCACTGGAGATTCCCGGCGACAGTGTGATCGACTTCCGGCTGCTGCAGTTCGAAAAAGCGGAACTATAAAAACTCATTTATCACTTTATCTCATGCCAGCTAAGAAATCATCCTTCGAACCCCTGGAGGGTACACTTCACAGGCCGCTCTATGTGGGTCCCGGAATACTGATCGTACTTATACAATGGTTGTTATGGCTGGTACTGCCGGCACTTTTTCCAGGCCCCTGGGCCATGGCGGTGGGCGTTTTCGGGGGGATGCTGGGCGGTATCGCCCTGCTGATCTGGTGGGGCTTCTTCAGCAGGGCTCCCCGGGTGGAACGGATCGGGGGGGTGTTGTTGATGATCGTCTCCCTGCTGATCGCCTACCGGTTCACCCACCGGTCAATTGCCACCAGCATGCAGGGAATAATGTACTTCGCCTATGCCATCCCATGGATGAGTCTGGCCGTGGTCATCGCAGCCCTGCTGACCGCCAGGGCGGCCCCTCTTACTCGCCGGATCGTCATGACATCCGTGATCCTGGTCTCCGCCGGATTCTGGACTCTACTGCGTTCGGAGGGTATGACCGGTCAGGCCGGATTCAAGATCGTCTGGCGCTGGACGGAGACCCACGAACAGGAGCTTCTTACCAGCGCAGCCGAGGAATCGTTCAATAACCGGGCTTATCCGGAGCGTCGAAGTGGCCATTATGAATGGCCAGGATTCAGGGGCAGGGAGAGGAACAGTATTGTGCCGGGGATCCGCATCGCCGCCGACTGGACTGCCAGTCCCCCGGAAGAGCTGTGGAGAAGAGCAGTGGGACCCGGTTGCTCCTCTTTTGCGGTCATGGGGAATTTCATATATACCCAGGAACAGCGGGGAGATTATGAAATGGTCACCTGTTACCGGCTTTCCGATGGCGAACCGGTCTGGAAACATGAGGACCCGGTAAGATTCTGGGATTCCCATGCGGGAGCGGGCCCCAGGTCCACTCCCTTTTATCACCAGGCGAGGGTCTATGCCCTGGGGGCCACAGGGATCCTCAATGCTCTTGATGCGGGGGACGGATCCCTGATCTGGAGCAGAAATGCCTCTGCCGATTCCGGGGTGGAGCTGACCGATTGGGGAATGTGCAGTTCTCCGCTGGTGGTGGATAACATGGTGGTGGTTGCCCTCCAGGGGAAAATGGTCGCGTACGACCTGAATAGCGGAGAGCCGCTCTGGAGCGGACCCGTTGGAGGCGAGAGTTACAGTTCACCGCATTTGTGCATGCTTGACGGGGTGAAACAGATAGTAATGATGAGTGAATACGGTGCCACGAGTTTCCAGCCGTCGGACGGAACCATTCTCTGGGAGTACACCAGGCAGGAACCGCGGATCGTACAACCGGCCGTCTGCGGCGAGCGTGAGCTGCTGGTCAGTGCCGGCGGGGTGAAGGGGCTCTGCAGGCTGTCGGTCCGCCAGGAAAGTGGCACCTGGAAAGTGAATGAGCAGTGGCTCTCCCGCCGGCTGAGGCCCAACTTCAACGATTTCGTGGTCCATAAGGGCCATATCTATGGTTACGAAGGTCAGGCCCTGGCCAGTATCGACCTGGAAAACGGGAACAGGAACTGGCGCGGAGGCCGATACGGGGGACAGATCCTCCTCCTGCCTGACCAGGATCTGCTGCTGTTGATAACCGAGGGCGGAGAACTGGTTCTCGCAGATGCAAAGCCCGGCGGGCTGAATGAAGTGGCCCGTTTCCCTGCCATCGAGGGGAAGACCTGGAATCATCCGGCACTGGCGGGTGACATCCTGCTGGTCAGGAACACCCGCGAGATGGCGGCTTTCAGGCTGCCCATCCTGTAGGAGGCTTTTCCGGCAGGGATTAATCATTATCTTTAGCCGGAGCCTTCATTTTTTGCCTATGAAACCGATCTGTACCTTGCTGCTGAGCCTGGCAGCGCTTTCCTGTTTTTCCCAGATAAGTCTGGACGATTACCTTCCTGCCGGAGAGTATCTGCCGGAGATTCCTGAACCCGGCGAAATCATCGGACATGAGGTGGGGGAGTGGCACCTGACCCACGATAAACTTACCTGGTATCTGAAGGAAGTGGCAGCCAGCTCCGACCGGGTAGTGTACCGGGAGTATGCCAGGTCTTATGAGAACCGTCCCCTTTTTCACCTGATCATCACCTCACCGGAGAATCATGAAAATCTGGAGCAGATCCGCCAGGAGCATTTGAAAATCAGTGATCCGGGCCAATCAATGAGCGTCCGCACCGATGAGATGCCGGTGGTGGTCCGGCTGGGTTACGGTGTGCACGGAAACGAATCCAGCGCCTCCAATGCCTCGGTGCTGGTGGCCTATTATCTGGCCGCCTCCGGTTCCGAAAAGGTGCGGGACATGCTGGACCGGATGGTGATCCTGCTGGATCCCTGCCTGAATCCCGATGGCTTCAACCGGCATGCTTCCTGGGTGAACATGCACCAATCGATGGTTCCGGTGAAAGACGACAACAGCAAGGGGTTCCGGGAACCCTGGCCGGGCGGCAGGACCAACCACTACTGGTTCGACCTGAACCGCGACTGGATCCTGCTTCAGCACCCCGAGAGCAGGGGACGGGTGAAGGTGTTCCATGAGTGGAAGCCCAATGTGCTGACCGACCATCACGAGATGGGATCCTCCTCCTCCTTCTTCTTCCAGCCGGGTGTTCCCACCCGGATCAATCCGCATACCCCGGAACGGACCTCCGAGCTGACCCGGAAAATCGGGCAATACCATGCCGGGGCGCTGGACGGAACAGCCACTCTCTATTACACGGAGGAGCGTTTCGATGATTATTATTACGGGAAAGGCTCCTCTTACCCAGATGTGAACGGAAGTGTGGGGATCCTTTTCGAACAGGCTGGTGTGCGGGGGATGGAGCGGGACACCCCCCGGGGTCTTCTGACATTTCCCGATGCTATCCGGAACCAGTTCACCGTGAGCCTCTCCAGCCTGGAGGCTTCACTGGATCTGAGGGTGGAGCTGCTGGAACACCAGAGGGATTTCTATCTGGAATCGTCTGAACTGTTCGCCTCTTCCGAAGTGAAGGGGTATGTCTTCGGTGAAAACGGAGATCCATCTGCATTGAACAGTTTTCTGGAGGTGCTGCTCCGGCATGATCTGAAGGTGCTCCCTCTGGAAGAGCCGATCGAAGTGAACGGGACCACCTTTTCCCCCTCCGGCTCCTACCTGGTTTCTCTCGACCAGCCACAGATCAGGCTGGTGAAGAGCCTCTTCGAGCCGGTACTCACCTTCACCGACAGCCTCTTCTACGATGTTTCCGCCTGGACCCTTCCCTGTGCCTTCAATATTCCATACCAGGCCGTCACCAACCCGAGGATCATGGAACAGTCCGGGGGTGATCCCCTGAAGGCAGCTCCCCGGAGCAGCGGAAAACTTTATGACAGCAAAGCAGCAGTGGGATACATGATCTCCTGGAACGACTATCTGTCCCCCAGGGCCCTCTATCGGCTCCAGGAGGCGGGAATGGTGACCCAGGTGGCGACCGAACCCATCGGATACCGGAACCGCCTCATCGAGCGATCGTTCGGACAGGGAACCATATTCATTCCTGTGGAGAAACAGTCGCTTTCTCCCGCACGGATGGTACCTATTCTTCAGAAAACCGCAGAGGAGACCGGGGTCGACATCCATTCCCTCACCACCTCCTACACCCCGGAAGGGGTCGATATGGGCAGTCAGACCCTGATTCCTCTGGAACGGCCGAAAATCCTGCTGATGGCAGGGGAGGGGGTCTCCAGTCTGGAATCGGGTGAGATGTGGCACCTGCTGGATACTCGGATGGGGATCCCGGTGGTACTTGCCGGACCGGAGCGTTTGAACGGGATGGACCTGAGCGGGTACACCCATATCCTGATGCCTTCCGGAAGCTACGGAGCGATCGGGGAGTACGGTGAACAGGAGATGGACCGCTGGCTCAGACGGGGAGGAACGATAATCGCCTCGGGGTATGCGAACCGGTGGCTGGCTGATAACGGCTTCTGTGAACTGGCATTCAGTGAATCTTCGCGCGATACCACCACCCTCAGGCCCTATTCAGAGCTCTTCCTGGAGCGGGGTGCACAGCGCATATCGGGGACTATCTTCGAGGCGGAGATCGATATGACCCATCCCATCGGATTCGGACTGACCAGAGACCGGATCCCTCTGTTCCGCAACAGCACCCTGATTGCTGAGCCGGTATACAGGCCCTATGCGGTTCCGGTCCGCTATACGGGCGATCCGTTACTGAGCGGTTATGTGCCTGGTGGACTGTATGAGCAGCTGAAAGGCGCCCCTGCAGTGATCATCGGCAGCCATGGATCCGGCCGGGTCATCTCCTTTATGGACAACCCCAATTTCAGGGGATTCTGGTACGGTACCAACCGGCTCTTCATGAATGCCATCTTCTTCGGACCGGTGATCTCACCGGCCTCTGCCAGGTAGCCAACCACTTTATTGTATTGGTATCCTATTTGCCGTCCGTAGGTTACTTCAATCATTAAAGCTACACTTATGGAAAGAGAGAGGGATTATGCCAATATCGATGCCAGCGAGATACTCGATATCCTGGAAGACTGTGCCCATGATGTATCCCGGGGACTGGACCCGCTGTACGACCGGATCGGGGATGCCCGTATCGTTTTGCTGGGGGAAGCCTCGCACGGCACGCATGAGTATTACCTGTGGCGCACCAAAATCAGCCAGCATCTTATTGAAAATAAGGGTTTCAATCTGATTGCGGTGGAGGGGGACTGGCCACCGTGCTACGAAGTAAACCGGTACATCCGGCACTATGAACATGATGAAGAAAATACACAGCAGGTGGTGGAAAATTTCAACAGGTGGCCCACCTGGATGTGGGCGAATTTTGAAATGATCGCTCTGATCGACTGGATGAAGGCATATAACAGGGATAAACCTTTCAACCGGCAGGTGGGTTTTTACGGGCTGGATGTTTACAGCCTCTGGGAGTCACTGGAAACCATAACAAAATACCTGGAGAAAGTTGATCCGGTGGCCCACGATTCGGCGCTGAAAGCGATGGCCTGCTTCGATCCCTATGACAGGGAGGGTCTGAATTATGCTACCTCCACGCGATTTGTTCCGGATAACTGTGAAGAGGAGGTGATCCGGCTGCTATACGACATCAGTTCCCGGATGCCTCTGTACAATTCAGATCCGGAGGGCCCCTTCAATGCCCGGCAGAATGCAATGATCGCCGTTCATGCAGAGATCTATTACCGGTCGATGATACGGGGAGGGGCCGAGTCGTGGAATATCCGTGACACTCACATGACCGGGACCCTTGAGAGGATCCTCAACTACCATGGTCCTGAATCGAAAGCGATCGTCTGGGAGCACAACACCCATATCGGGGATGCCCGTGCCACGGATATGGCTTCCAGCGAAATGGTCAATGTGGGTCAGCTGGTGAGAGAAAAATGGGGGGAAGATTATTCGGTGGCGGTAGGCTTCGGTTCTTATGAAGGATCTGTGGTGGCCAGTCGTTCCTGGGATGCTCCCATGGAGGAGATGCCGATGCCGCCTGCCCGGGATAACAGCTGGGAGTACTTCCTGCATCATGCCCGGCCAAAGGATAAACTGATCATCACAAAGGATCTGAGAAAGGGAATTTCGGTCGAAAAATATCTGGACCACCGGGCCATCGGCGTGGTCTACAACAGCCGGAACGAACAGCAGGCGAACTATGTGCCCTCGATCATTCCCGACAGATATGATGCCTTTCTGTTTTTCGATAAAACCATGGCATTGCATCCTGTGGGCGTGGGCACTGATACCCGGAAAACGGCAGAAACCTATCCGTGGGGGATCTGATGGAAACCGGAGGAACCAATATTGAACATGCCAGGAGACTGGTCGATGAGTATTCCGGGCGGACAGGGCTGACCGGAAAGGAAGGGGACCGGTCGGTGCGTTATCTCTGGACCGATGCTCTTGCCGTGCAATCAATGTTCGGACTATCCCATCTGACCGGGTCGCACCACTACCTCGACCGGGCACTGGAGCTGATGGGTACGGTACACTACCACCTCGGCAGATTTCAAAGGGAGGATTCCCGTTCGGGCTGGATCAGCGGGCTTTCTGAAGAAGAGGGAGCGAAACATCCCGCCACCGGAGGACTCCGCATCGGCAAGAGGCTTCCCGAGCGGTCGCCGGGAGAACCGGTGGATGAACATCTGGAGTGGGAACGCGACGGACAGTATTTCCACTATCTTACCCGCTGGGCCACCACCCTGCTGCAGGCGACCGAGGAGACCGGTACCAGGAGATACGCTGATTGGGCCGGGGAACTGATCCAAGCAGGAAGCAGGTTTATTGCGGGACAGGGACGGAACCTGAGGATGTACTGGAAAATGAGTACCGATCTGTCCAATCCACTGGTGCACAGTATGGGGGCTCACGACCCGCTAGATGGGCTCCTTTGCACCCTGGCAGTTTCCAGCAAAATGGAGGAAAAACCGGACTGGCTCGATCAGGTCCGCAGGAAATTCGAAATTCTTTGTGAGGGCCGCGACTGGTATACCTCAGACCCCCTGGGAATCGGGGGACTGATGCTGGATACAGTAAGATCGGCAGTCCTCATGGAATCGGGATTAAAAGTTCCCCGACCGGTTCATCCTGAAAAATTATTCCTCACCGCTCTGGAGAGCCTGGGGGGGTATCTGCAGAGTAACGCTGACATGCAGCATCCTGCGGGCAGCAGGCTGGCCTTCCGGGAGTGCGGGATGACCCTGGGCTACCGGGTGATCAGCGGTTTCAGTGACCTGCTCAAAGGATTACAGATTCCGTCGGACGAATTGCAAGCATTCCGCCCCATGGTCGAAACTATCGAACAGTTCTGGATGGAGCCGGCCAACCGGCAGGTGGAAAGCTGGACAGCCCACCGCAATATCAATGACATCACCCTGGCTGCAAGCCTTATAGCTGATGAGCATCCCCATGCTTTTACCGGTATCCAGGCCGAATGAGGACACCTTCTGCCAAATGGATTATTTCCCCGATACAGAAATTAACTTGGATTGATTATCAGAACTTTACGATTTCTAAGCCCCGAAAAGCCCTGGGAGATCCGGAAAGTGTGTATGCATCCCACAAGCTCTCGTCTGCATCCTCCAGTTCTCGGTGACATATAAATGATGGTCCTATCACAGGGCTCCTCGGATGGGATCGTCGCTCACAGACTCCGCCTGTGCTTTCGGGGGTAGAAATCTGGAGAGTAGTTCTTGAGTTTCTCCTTTCGTGTCTTTACCTTCTCATCGTTCTCGTAGAAGAGGCTTTCATCGTGCTGGCTCATATCCAGACCCACATCCTCGTAAAGGCTGGGTACGCGCATGGGCACGATCAAGTTGGTGAGCCGGTAAAGCAGGAGGGAACCGCCGAAGGCGAATCCAGACACAATCACCAGGGCGAGGAGGTGAAACAGGAAGGTGGAAGTTTCTCCATGGATCAGTCCCACATCTTCGGCAAAAATACCTGTCAGGAACATTCCTGTCATGCCTCCGATACCGTGGGCCGGGAACACATCCAGCGTGTCGTCCACTCCTCTGCGTGAGAAATAATATATCATCAGGTTACTGGCCACGGCTGCAAACCCGCCGATGAAGAGGCTAGCACCCACATTGACAAAACCCGCAGCAGGAGTAATGGCCACCAGCCCCACCACAGCCCCAATGCAGGCAGCCAGCGCAGAAGGCTTTCTTCCCTGAATGCCGTCAAAAAAGAGATAGACCATCATGGCGGAAGCAGATGCGGTGTTCGTATTCAGAAGGGCCTTGACGGCCACATCGGATGAACCCAGTGCCGATCCTGCATTAAATCCGAACCAACCGAACCATAACAGGCCGGTTCCGAGGAGGACAAAGGGAATGTTTGCGGCATAAGACGGCCTGGTGTAGTCACGCCGGGGACCGAAGAAGATTGCCCCTGCAAGCGCTGCCATGCCGGCCGACATGTGTACCACCGTGCCTCCTGCAAAATCCAAAACGCCCCAGTTACGAAGAAAACCGTTTGGATGCCAGGTCCAGTGGGCCAGTGGACAATAAATGAATATCATGAAAAGCACCATGAAAAGCATCAGGGCGGTAAACCTGACCCTGCCTGCAAACGAACCGGTAAAAAGTGCGGGGGTAATAATGGCGAATTTGAGCTGGAAGAGGGCGAAGAGGGCAAACGGAATGGTGCCGGCAAAATTAGTATCCGGTGCGCCACCTACACCTCTGAACATAAAGAATGTGGCTGGATTCCCGAAGAACCCGTACCCGTCGGCACCCACACTCTCTCCAAAGGCGAGGCTGAACCCGAACACCACCCAGAGCACACTTATAAGGCCCATAGCAATAAAGCTCTGCAGGATGGTGGAGATCACATTTTTTGGTTTTACCATTCCCCCGTAGAAAAAGCCCAGTCCCGGGGTCATAAGGAATACGAGCGCGGTGGCGGTGAGCATCCACGCCACATCCCCGGTGTCGATGCCGGAGGTATCACCTGTGTCAAAACTGAACGGAAACAGGATACCCAGTAAAGCGATGATCGAGAATGCGATCAGGGCAACAAGCCATTTTATCTTCATGGGTCATGAAATATTAATTGGGATGCACAAATATATATCAAATGCCACATACCCCCATGAAATAAATGGGGTATTTTTCATAAAAATAGATGTAATAATATGAAACACCCCTTTTGAGACGGGGTACCGTAACAAAATGATCTATATTGACACAGTTTTCAGGTCCTGCATATCTATGATCATATTGTATAACAAAAATATGCAGGAAATCAATACAAACTAACTTATTAGTTGTTATAATAACCTGTAAAAGAATATACTAACTTTGTTTTACTGTGAAATGGTGGGGGGATTGTATGCCGGATTATTTCCCGATACAGAAATTCCGGAAGATGTTGCCCAGGACCTCGTCGGTGGTCACCTCACCGGTGATCTCGCCCAGGTAGTGGAGGGCCTCGCGGATGTCCTGGGCCAGCAGGTCGGTGGGAAGGTCCGTTCCGAGTCCTTCGGAAACTCTCCGGAGTGCCTTTGCGGCTGCGCTGAGGGAGTGGTAGTGACGGATGTTGGAGATCAGCACATCCTGGTGTTTTCCCTGTCCGGTCTGGACGATCTCCAGCAGCAGTTCGGTGAGCTCATGGATCTGGAACAGGGTCTCCGCCGAGACGGGGATCATCCGTTCATGGGGATTTAACTCCAGGCGCTCTGTAAGTTCAGTGAGCCTTTCATCCGATACCCGGTCCGATTTGTTCACCACCAGCACCAGCTCTTTCCCTTTACCGGCCAGTTGATCGCGGATGGCCTCCATGGACTGCCGGATGATAGAGACATGGTCCGTGGCCTCTGTGAGCAACAACACAACGGAGGCCTGGTCGATCTTCTGGTAGGTACGCCGGATGCCCAGGTTCTCGATAGTATCGGCCGTCTCCCTGATCCCTGCCGTATCGATGAACCGGAAGGTGATCCCTCCCAGGTTGATGGTGTCCTCGATGGAATCCCGGGTGGTTCCCTCAATTTCGCTGACAATCGCTTTGTCCTCTTTCAGCAGGGCGTTCAACAGGGTGGACTTACCCACATTGGGCCTGCCGATAATGGCCACGGGGACCCCGTTTTTCAGCACATTACCGAGACGGAAGGAGTCGATGAGCTGCTCCAGGAGAGAGAGGGTCTCACCGATCAGTTCCCTGAAGGAGGTACGGTCGGCAAATTCCACGTCCTCTTCACTGAAATCGAGTTCCAGCTCGATCATGGAGATGAAATGGAGCATCCGGTCTCTCAGCTCCTGCAGCTGGCGGGAGAATCCCCCCCTGAGCTGCTGAAGCGCCACCCGGTGGGCACCTTCCGATTCGGCGGCCACCAGGTCGGCCACTGCCTCGGCCTGGGAGAGGTCCATTTTTCCGTTCAGAAAGGCACGCTGAGTGAATTCACCCGGGCCGGCCGGTTCAGCTCCATGGGTGATCAGAAGTTCCATTATCTTTTGCTGGATATAGGGCGAGGCGTGGCAGGAGATCTCCACCGAATCCTCGCCGGTATAGGAGTGTGGTGCACGGAAAATGCTCACCAGGACCTCGTCGATTATCTCTCCGTTTTCCCCGATGGTTCCGTAATGGATGGTCCATGGCGGGCGTTCGCCCAGTTTCACTTCACCGGATGCCGGAGTAAAGAGCTTCTCCATGACCGGAAAGGTGTCGGGCCCGCTGACCCGGATCACCGCGATCGCCCCTGATCCCGGTGTGGCCAGGGCACATATGGTCTTTTCATGCAACATGGCGAGATCCCCGGTAGTTCCTGGTGCAAAAGTAGGCAATTTTGATCAATCCCGCTTCCGCCCGCCCGCGTAGCGGAGCTCAATGGTGATGTTGCTGCCGCCCGGCTCGAGGCGAAAGGTACACTCCTCGAAGCGGGGAACGGAGAGGCGGAAGGGGGGGTTGTTGGAAAATCCCCATCCTTCCCTGGGCAGCCCGAGAATCATGTCCATTTCCAGGTCACTGTTCTCATCGTCCAGGACCGTGACGGCATAGGATCCCGGTTTCAGCCCCCGAACAGTTACTTCCAGCACGCCGTCCGAGGCACCATTCTTTTCCCAGGAGTATTCGTGTTCCGGTGAACGGGGCCATCCCCCGGCCTGACTGGTGATACCAATGGCTATCTGTCCCTCGTTGTTCCGTAGACCCGTGAAGCGGATCACCAGGGGTGAGGATGGCTCAGGCTTCCCGGACCCTGTCGGCATGACCGGCAGAAGATCTGCCATGAAGAACGGCAGGATAAGCAGAAGTGTAAGATGGGATGTCCGGAGCATATTTCTGCCGGGTTTTGAGCCTCATTCTCTCTCCAGAAACGAGATGGTGAAATAGGAAGGATCGGTGGAAGTGGCCTGAACCTTTTCCATGACCATCTCCGAGCTTCTTCCGCTGTCGTGGTTGACCGCCTCCATACGGTCGACCATATACCTCTGGTTCTTTTCTTCGAGTTCCACGAATGAGTGGTTGGTAATGGTTTTAAAGTGATCTCCGGCAAAATTAAAATATTCGGTCTTATGTACAAGATAGTTGCTTCGGTCGACCCAGGAGACCGACCTGGAGTAGCCGTAGGTTTCTTCCAGCGATGCATCGGCCGGCACCGATTCCACCAGGTGACAGTCGTGTCCGCCGATCAGCTCCGTACCGGTGATCCGGTAGGTGAAATCGTCCAATCCCGGTGCCGACATGTTGGCATTGGAGAATTCACTTCCCATGAAGCTTTTACTTTTCTCTCTGCTGACGATCCGCCTGGTCTTTCTGAGGGCCGGAAGATAGATCCACATATCGTCGCTCTTTTCCGGATAGTCGAAAATCAGGATCCCGGTCCCCTCGACTTCCGGAGGGGCGATGAATTTGATGATCCGTTTTTCGGTGCCGTCTTCCAGTGACATGGAGGCCATGGTGTTTTTCCGGATTCGTTCATTTCCTCTGGAATCGCGGATGGTCAGGGTGGAGACCGCCTCGAAGGAGCTGACCTTTACCGCATCGTGGCTGAGTTCCATGATCTCTCTGGCATCCTGTGCGGGTGACAGCAAGGACAAAGTTGTCAGCGGTATGAGAAATACCGCGATCTTTTTCCAGGACCGGAGCCTGCCGGTTTTTGTGCCGGACGACTGTGGGTACTTTTCACGGGACGGATCTGCTCCGGCGGAGGGCTCCAGGAAACGGGGACGGAGCAGCAGGACCAGGGAAGGAAGGATGACCAGGGCGCCCACCAGGCAGCTGAAGATCGATACCACCACCAGAAGTCCGAAAAACCGGATGGGGGTGAAGGATGAGATCAGGAGTACCACAAAGCCGACCATGACCGAGAGGGCATTGAAGATAATGCCTCTTCCCGTGGTGGTCAGTGTGGTATGGACGGCCTTCCTGTAAGATCGCTCCTTTTTCAGCTCTTCCCGGTAGCGCCAGAGGAAGTGGATCGTATAGTCGATCCCCACCCCGATCATGATGGAGGAGAGCAGTGCGGTGGCCACATCCAGCCTGACCCCCGTCCATCCCATGATTCCCAGCAGGATGACCACCGAGATGGTGACCGGGATGATCCCCAGGAACCCTGCGACGGCGGAGCGGAAGATCAGTGCCAGCAGCAGCAGGATCGTCAGCAGGGCTATCCCGAGCGACCATACGGTTCCCGTGATCACTTTGTCGGCCAGTTGCGACCTGACATAGCCGTACCCGCCGATCAGCACGAATGCCGGATCCTCTGCGGTCAATTCCCTGACCTCCTGCATGATCTTTTGGACCGATTCCCGGTTGGCATCGTTGATCCGGATCACCAGGTGGCCGTATTGATAATTGAAATCGACCAGCTGTTCCAGTTCTCCCGGATCGGCATTCATGGAATAGAGGGTCATATACTGCGCCACGGCCTCCCTTGATGGTGGAATCTGGTCATAGAGCTTCTCACCCGGATCGTTCAGGGCTTTGCTGATCTCCCTGACCACCCCTGAAAAGGAGATGGTCTGATCGATGAATTCCATTTTTTCCAGACGGGCACGGTACTCCTCCATTCGGTTCAACAGTCCGGGATCCAGCATGTCGCCACGAAACATCACGGAGATGTTTTCCGATCCGCCGAATTTCGAATTGATCAGTCTGGCTGCCTGTTTGACTTCATGCTTCTCCGGAAAGAAATTTTCCTCATTGGAATCGACTTTCAGAAAAAGAATCCCCACAGCAACGGCCAGAGTAACCAGCAGCGAGGTCAGCGGGATGATCCTTCTCCGGCGGATCACGGCCCTGGCAAACCGGTCCATCAGTTTCTTTCCCGAATTCGGGGATCCGGCTATGAAATGGGGATGGGCCGCAGGTTTCCGGAGCAGTGAGAGCAGGGCAGGAAGTAACACCAGACTGAAAAAGATGGCGAAAAGGATCCCTATGCCGGCCACAACGGCCATCTGCCTGGCCGGAATCATGGAGTGTGCCCACAGGGCAGAGATACCGGCAATGGTCGTGATCCCTGTCAGGGTGACCGGTTGCCAGAGTGCCCGGGTGATGCGGGCGGATATCCTTTTCATGGACCTCCCGTTCCCGGGAGTATTCAGCTCCTGATACTTGGCGATCATATGAATTCCGTAGTCATTGGCAACAGCGATCAACAGAATAGGAACCAGCAGGGTGATGATATAGAACTTCCACCCCAGAAGGGGGATGAGTGCCAGACCCACCAGCGCCGACATCACCACCACCAGGAATGGGAGCCAGACTCCCCGCCACTCCCTGAATACCAGATAGAGAAAGATGATCATCAGGATCAGTGCAATGGGGATGAGGGTGAGACCATCTCTCTTGATATCGCTGTCGATGGCCTGCCGGAGATAGGGAAGCCCTCCGTAATGGATCTTTTCCGGACCAGGATGAGCATTCAGCACCGAATCGATACGGTGGAATACTTTTTCCTCATTCACCTCCTTTTCCAGAGTGGCGATCAGAGCGGTGGACCGAAAATCATCTGCCACGATCATCCTGTAAACCATATCGTTCTCCTTAATCTGGCGCCTCAACTCCTCTTTTTCTTCTTCGGTACGGGGTATGCGAAGGACGGTTGGTTCCACATACATAATACCCTCTTCGCCATGGATCCGGTTCGATCCGAACAGAGAGTTGACCCTCTTTATCCCTTCCGCCGTCCGGATTCCCCGCTCCACTTTCTGAACTCTCCCGAGGGTTTCTTCATTCAGTATATCTTTCGCTTCGAAGATCACCATAACCTGGTCCTGGTTTCCGAAGACTGCCTCGATGGAGTCGGTGTGCACCATCGACTCCATGGTGGCCGGAAAGTAATTTCTCAGATCGGGATCGATTTCCAGTTTCAGCAGCATGCTGCCCATCCCCAGGGTAAAAACAACAGAGGCTGCTATGACCCACCAGCGGTTGGCAATGATTTTTCTTTCCATGTATCCTATTGTTTCGGAATCTTTGTTTTGTAAACTATCTTATTAATATTCAATATTTAAACTATTATTATGTTGCATTTAAAATGAGAACTGCGCCGATAGCCATGCTGCATTGAGGACCGGTCCCACCAGATCATAGAGTTCTCCCCCCGGGGCAAACATCCCATGGTATCCCGCCGAGAAGATCATCCCGTTCCCCGGTTTAAAGGCCAGTACAGGTCTGATCATCCACTCTCCGGTGGTCAGGTTGAGCATTGCCGGGAGTTCCAGTTCCAGTCTTTCGCCCAGCCAGCTGCCCCGAAAGCTGAGAAAGGCCGTGTGGTAATATTCCTGCAGCTGATAATTATAGAGGCGGTTAAAGGCCGCGACCCGGTCCCGGAAGGCCTGTTCCAGCGTCCCGGGGGACGGCATCATCCCATTTCCGGATGTGGAGTTGATCATCTCCTCATCGGCCGAGAGGGAAGGGGGAGCCGACGCTTCATAAAAATCCAGGATGTATTTACCGTAGTAACCTGCCACCAACGTCCACCATTGGCTCCCCCGTTCGATCTCGGCCACATAGGAGACCTCCGGAAATGGCAGGTACTCCTGATCTCCCCGGCTGCGCCGGGTCTGCTGCCAGGCACCCTCGGCACGTATGATCCATGATCTCACCGGGACAGAGAGATCCGCACCGGCCATCCTGATCCGGTAGGCTCGCTGACGGAGTTCCAGGGATTCGGGCAGCATGTTTTCCCCGTTCAGAGAAAAGGATTCAAGCATGATCCCGGGCCAGTGATGGTAGCCCTGGAACCAGTAAAGGGAGCCATCCATAACGGAGGAGAAAAACTCATAATTCAATCCGTAGCTCCCCTCCCTGAGTTCCAGTCCCGGAAAAAGGGGATCGGTAAACTGCACGTAATCCGGCATCGGCACCGGTTCGATCAGCAAGGTGCCGGGCCGGTACATAGGCCTCCAGTGGGCGGTAAACCGGTGATTAATTCCTATATATATATATCCCTCCGTACCCCAGGTCCCCAGATAACGGTCATCGGATACCGGCGAACGCACTGTGGGATCCAGGGGGGTCAGTTTGCCTGTGGGATTATACAGGGTACCCTTTCCCCAGGGCGAGATCAGCCTGCCGATCCGGAGGCCGGCCGAAGAGGAAAATAACTCCAGGTAAGCTTCACGGAGATCCAGTTCCGAAATCTCTCTGGTGAATTCCGAACCTTGACGGAATCGTATCTCTGCCCGGGCCCTGGCCCAGCTTTTCGGGGCTGTTTCCAGGGAGAGAGCTGCCTGGGCGTATAGGCTCTGCAGATAGGGATCTTCTTCCCCGGGGGTATTCCCTGCATAGGCCACCGACCGGATAAATCCTCCCAGTGAGAGATTTTCAGGGTCTGAGGATGTTCCCGAACCGGAGAGGGCCGATTCGAAAAGGCCCTGTCCCTGCAAACTGGAGTGAATAATAGTCGTCAGTATGATTATTATCAGGATCTTCTGGTTCATTGTCAATAATCCTTTTATGCAAAGGTACCCGGCCTGATGCTCTCCGTCGTCCGGGAGGATCGGTCCGGACCTGATGAAAAATGGAAACCTGTCCAACCCGATCGGTCTGAACCTGGTTTGAATTCCCTATTTTTAGTTTATGAAAGAGCTTGTGAACTCCCAGCGGGGAACACGGTGATCATCAAACCCAGTGAGATCACAAGCCATGCTTCCGGTGCCATGGCCGGGCTCATCAACGAACATTTCGACCGTTCGCTCTTCCATGTGGTCGAGGGTGGTGCGGAGGCAGGCAGTCAACTGATCGGTCAGGGGGTGGATAAGATATTCTTCACCGGCAGCAGCAGGGTGGGGCGTCTGGTGATGGAGGCCGCAGCCGGGCATCTGACTCCGGTCACCCTTGAGCTGGGCGGGAAGAATCCGGTGATTGTCATGGAGGATTGTCACCTGAAAAGAACCGCCCGGAGACTGGTCTGGGGAAAGTTCCACAACAACGGCGCAGCCTGCGTGGCACCCGATCATGTATATGTGCACGAGTCGGTCAGGGAGGAACTGATCCGGGAGATCGGGAGACAGATCCGGGAAATTCACGGAGAGAATCCCGGCGAAAGCATGATCCTTCCAAGGCTAATCAACGGTGAGCATTATGACCGGTTGATGGCACTTATCGAGACGCAGAAAGTGGTGGCCGGGGGTAAATGCGACCGGGCGATGCTCTATATCGAACCGACGGTGCTGGACGGAGTGGAACCCGGCGATCCCATTATGAAAGAGGAGGTGTTCGGACCTCTGCTGCCTCTGCTTTCCTATCGCCACCTGGATGAGCTTTTGCAGCGTCTGAAGAAGCAGCCATCACCCCTGGCGGTGTATGTGTTTTCAGGGAACACAGCCAGGGCGAAGAGAATCGTCAGGGACCTGCCCTGCGGGGGAGGGATGGTCAACGAGGTGGTGTTGCACTTCATCAATATGAATACACCGTTCGGGGGATTCGGTGAATCGGGCATGGGGAGCTACCATGGCAGGGCAGGATTCGACGCCTTCAGCCATTACAAGACCATCCTTCACAAACCATTCTGGTTCGAACTTTTCCTGAAATACCCTCCATACCGGAATATCCGGCTGAGAATCATCCGGTCGGTTCTGGGTCAATCGGTCAGGAGTTTTTTTCACTGACCCTTTTGCGGTATTCACTGGGGGTCATGCCCGTCTTTTCCTTGAAAAGGGTATTGAAGCTGGATTTGGCGTTGAATCCTGAATCGTAGGCTATACCCAGAATGGTCAGGTTCCGGTATTTGGGATCCGGCATCCTGCTCTTCACCTCTTCGAGCCGGTATTCATTCACCAGGGTATAGAAATTCTTCCCCATATGCTCGTTGATCACCTCCGAGAGAAAATGCTTCGGAATTTCCAGCTGTTTTGAAAGGTCGTATATGGAGAGTTCCCGGTCGAGATATGGCTTGTTATCTCTCATATGAGCCTCAATCATAGTGATGTAGCGGGCCGCATCCTTTTCCTTGAGTCCCGATCGCTGGTATTTGACCTCCCTGTTGGGTGAGTACACCACCTCCTCTTCGAATATGCTGGACTGATGAAAACCGAACACCCCGAACAGAAAAGTGAGGAGGGTGAGGCCTATGAAGGATATCTCGTAGGGGTCGAAGGGCATAAACCCTACCAGTATATCGATCCCCCCGAGGATAAACATCAGTACATACCCGGTATAAAAGGTAATCGACAGCCCCAGGAGCCACTGGAGCGTGATTTTTCCCGAAGAATAACTGACCAGCTCTTTCAGCCTTTTCTGATGCCTGTGAATCACTACGAAAGTGGCAATGGAGTAAGCCGTAATGGATATAAAAAACGTGACCGCGTAAACAATGCGGAAGGAGACAAAACGGTCGATCACCAGAAAACCGTCGGTGCCGTCCATCACCGGCTGATCGATGAAGAGCAGGGTCGGAACGAGGAAAGCGATGAAGGGGGCAAAATGCCAGAGGTAGGAGAGACTGAACCTCGGATCCTCGGTGGTCATCCATTTGGCATAAAGCAGCAGCAGCGGACCATAGGTAAAAGGCAGAATCTTCACGGGGTAGAGTTCCACCAGGGTTTCGTCGATCAGGGCGACCACCATCTCGAAACAGATGATCAGGAGCCATGCTGCAAGGATCTGATTGGGCACCACCCGGGGCCTTTTGGCAGCGATCAGGATACCCGCGAAGAGGGTCTGAGATATCCCGATGTAGAGGATCGCTTCCATATTCTAATGTACGAATTTATTATTTTGTTTTCGTTGGCAGAGTATCTACATTTGGATTCCAATCAGTATTTCTTGATACCATGAGCGTACTACTCAACAAAGCCTCCAGAGTGATCGTGCAGGGATTTACCGGAAGCGAGGGCACTTTCCATGCACAACAGATGCTGGAATACGGCACCGATGTGGTGGGTGGTGTTACACCGGGAAAGGGGGGTCAGTTGCATCTGGAAAAACCGGTCTTCAACACCGTTGAAGATGCGGTGAAGGAGACAGAGGCCGACACCTCGGTGATTTTTGTGCCCCCCGCTTTTGCAGCGGATGCCATCATGGAGGCAGCCGATGCGGGGATCGGGCTGGTAGTATGTATTACCGAAGGGATCCCCACATCGGATATGATCAAGGTGAAGGAGTATCTCAGTAAGAGAAATACCAGACTGATCGGGCCCAACTGTCCCGGTGTTATCACCCCAGGAGAGGCCAAGGTGGGGATCATGCCCGGGTTTATTCACACAAAAGGGGTAGTTGGGATCGTATCCCGGTCCGGCACCCTCACCTATGAAGCGGTGGACCAGATCACCAAAACCGGCCTGGGACAGTCCACCTGCATCGGGATCGGCGGCGACCCCGTTATCGGGACCACCACACTGGAAGCGATCCGGCTCCTGATGGAGGACCGGCAGACCAGGGGAATCATTATGATCGGTGAGATCGGGGGCAGCATGGAGACGGAAGCCGCATACTGGATCAGGGATCACGGAACCAAACCGGTGGTGGGATTCATCGCCGGTCAGACCGCTCCCAGTGGGCGAAGAATGGGTCATGCCGGTGCCATTATAGGCGGAAAGGCCGATACGGCCGAAGCGAAAATGGAGATCATGAAGGAGTGTGGTATCCATGTGGTGGTATCTCCTGCGGATTTAGGGAAGACCATGGCCCGGCTGTTGAATGGCAAGCGATGAGAGAAATCTGATCCGGGCTGCAGGGCTGATTGCCAACGCCCGGCACCTGGTGGCCTTTACCGGTGCGGGGATTTCCGTGGAGAGCGGAATCCCGCCGTTCAGGGGTGAAGGGGGGATCTGGACCCGATACGACCCTTCTGTTCTCGATATCGATTTTTTCAACGCCGATCCGGAAGCATCCTGGGAGGTGATCGTTCAGATTTTCTACACTTATTTCCTGGATGCCAGACCCAATGCCGCACACATGTTGCTGGCACGGCTGGAGCAACGGGGGTTCCTGAAGGCGGTGATCACCCAGAACATCGATAACCTGCACCGTGAGGCGGGAAACCGGGAGGTGATCGAATACCATGGAAATTCAGGCTACCTGATCTGCACCCGGTGCGGCCACAGATACGAACTGACCGATGTCCCGCTGGAACCGTTGCCGCCCCGCTGCGTAAACGACCAATCCGTTCTGAAACCCGATTTCACTTTCTTCGGGGAGGGGATTCCGGCGGAAGCGGCCGAACGCTCCATGGAGGAGGTCACCATGGCCGACCTTCTGCTGATCATCGGCACCACCGGTGAGGTCATGCCGGCTGCCATGCTGCCCTCGGTAGCCAAATCGAACGGCGCCGGGATCATTGAGATCAACCCGGGTCCGACAGCTTTCACTTACGGCCTCACCGACCTCTATCTCAAGGGCAGGGCAGGGGAGATCTGTGAGTCGCTGGGGACTTATCTTTTTTAAGGAAAGTCATTTTTTTTACATTTATTTGCATTGTTTTAACCCATTCAAAATCAAGAAGCATGGATCTATTGAAAGGAAAAGTTGCACTGGTTACCGGAGCTGCCCGGGGTATCGGACGGGAGATCGCTCTTCGCTATGCCGGGGAGGGAGCCGCAGTGGCTTTCACCGACCTGTCCAGGGACGATAATATGGAATCTCTGGAGAAGGAACTGGAATCGACGGGAGTGAAGGGAAAAGGATTTGTCAGTGATGCCAGTGATTACGACCAGGCCCATCAGGTGGTGGACCAGGTGATGGAAGAATTCGGAAAACTGGATATTCTGGTGAACAATGCCGGCATCACCAGGGATACCCTTCTGATGCGGATGGACGAGGAGATGTGGGACCTTGTGATCAAAGTCAACCTGAAATCGGTCTTTAATTTTACCAAAGCTGCCCAGAAATATATGCTGAAGGCCCGGTCGGGATCAATTATCAACATGAGTTCGGTGGTGGGGGTCAACGGCAATGCCGGGCAATCCAACTACTCTGCGTCCAAAGCAGGTATACTGGGGTTTACCAAATCTGTGGCCAAAGAGCTGGGATCGAGAGGGATAAGATGCAATGCCATCGCACCCGGGTTTATCATTACCGAGATGACCGGTAAATTGCCCGAAAATGTGAAGGAGGAATGGATCAAGACCATCCCCCTGAAACGCGGCGGACTGCCGGAGGATGTGGCCGATGTATCGGTCTTCCTTGCGTCCGATCTTTCCTCTTACATGACCGGTCAGACACTCCAGGTGTGCGGGGGGATGAGCACGTAATAGTCCGTAATAGTCAAAAGTCTGTAAAGTCTGTAAAGTCTGTAAAGTTTGAGGGATTGGGGGTGGAAAGAAAAGGAGTGAAACGATGGGGCCTTGTCCTCCTGATGGCCGTGGGGCTGTATGGATGTGCCGGTCCTTACTCCCTGGTGGAGTTTGAGGTCCTGGAACCTGCCACAGTGAATCTCCCTTCCGATGTGGAGAATCTGGTCATCCTGAACCGGGCACCCTTCACTCTGGACGTGATCAGTGAACAGAACCGGGAGGGGATGAAGAGGGAGCATCTGATCATGGTGGATACACTGATCACGAACCATCTTTTCAGGGGAGTCAGGGAGGTGATGAAAAACTCACCCTTTCCAACCTTTCAGTATCCCGTGTGGTTGACCGAACGGCGCAGCGATACCGCCGGTCTTGAAAATCTTCTTCTGACAAGAAGGGAGGTGGCCGATCTTTGCAGGGAGACGACCAGCGACGCGGTGATCAGCCTGGAGTTCTATTCGGTGGCACTGGATGAGGAATATACCTACTACTCCGATGATCCCTCCGTGGTCCGGTCCCGCTACTACGAAGTATACAATGAAATTCTCTGGAACATCTACCTGCCCGACAGGCCCAGACCGTTCGATGAATACCGGATGGTGGATACCCTTTTTTTTCCGGTGGTTGTGGAAGGGCAGTTCCAGATCGTGCCCTCGCTGACCGAGATGATCGCAGAACTCTTTTTCAGCAGCGGTGTTAAATATGGACAGTATCTGGTCCCGGTTTGGACACCGGCTGCCAGAGTGGTTATCCGGGGAAGAAATGATTCGCTGAAGGCCGCTTCGAAACTGACTTCTGAAGGAGAGTGGGAGGAAGCATACCATTTATGGAGGGATCTGACCCGTTCGGATAACAGTGCGGTTGCCGCCAAAGCGTATCACAACCTGGCGGTCTTCTACGAGCTGGAGGACCGGCTGGATTCGGCCAGTTTCCTGATCGATCAGGCATTGAACCTCGACACACTGGAGGTGACCCGGAATTACCGGGAGGAGATGGATACCCGGCTGCAGAACCGGGAGATACTTGAGAATCAAATCAGTCGCTGATAACCAGTTTTTAGTCCGTTATATGAGCAGTGAAGTGATTTTATGGGTGATGGCGGGGGTGCTGGTGCTGGGGTACCTGATGGAGCGGATCCTTGATTATCTGAACCTGAGGCACACGGTGACCGAACTACCCTCCGAATTGCATGGAATCTTCGATGAGGAGGAGTACAGGAAGAGCCAGCTTTATAAGAAGGACAATACCCGGTTTTCCTTTATCTCCAGTACGGTGAGCCTGGTGGTGATCCTGGCGGTCTTTTTCTCCGGTGCGCTGGGCTGGCTCGACCGGTGGACCGCCGCTCAGACTTCCAGCTATATCGTTCAGGTACTGCTGTTTTTCGGGATCATCGCACTGGCAGGCGACCTGCTTTCGACCCCGTTTTCTCTCTATGATACTTTTGTGATTGAGGAAAGATACGGATTCAACCGGACCGATCTTAAGACGTTTTTTCTGGATAAATTGAAGGCTTGGTTGTTGACCGTGGTCATCGGAGGGGGTCTCCTGGCCCTGATCACCTGGATCTACATGCTGACCGGGGAGTGGTTCTGGCTGGTGGCCCTGGGTGCTATAACGCTTTTTTCTCTGGTAATGAACATGTTCTACTCCCAGATCATCGTTCCTCTTTTTAATAAGCAGACCCCGCTGGAGGAGGGGAGCCTGAGAGATAAAATCGAAGCCTTTGCCGGAAAGGTCTCTTTCCGGCTCGACAATATTTTCGTCATGGATGGTTCCAAACGCTCCAGCAAGGCCAATGCCTATTTTACCGGGCTGGGGCCGAAAAAACGGATCGTTCTTTTCGATACCCTGATCAAGGACCTGGAGGAGGAGGAGATCGTCGCGGTGCTTGCCCACGAGGTGGGTCACTATAAAAAGAAGCATACCACTAAAGGACTGGTGATTTCCACTCTTCAGACCGCGCTCACCCTTTACCTTTTCTCTCTCTTTGTGGGAGTGGACAGCTTCTCGGTGGCTCTGGGCGGTTCCGGGGCCTCCTTCCATATGGGGCTCATCGCTTTCGGGATCCTTTACTCGCCGATTTCCACCATTATCGGACTGGGCACCAATCTCTTCTCCCGAAAGAACGAATTCCAGGCGGACCGCTTCGCCAGTGAGGAATACCGTGCCGATAAGCTGATCAGCTCTCTGAAGAAATTGTCCAAAAATAACCTCAGCAATCTGACCCCGCATCCGGCCTATGTCTTTTTTCATTATTCCCATCCGCCTCTGCTGAAAAGGATCCGGGCCCTGAAATAGAAACGGAGCCGGTAACGGATGCCCGCCTATGGGGAAGCTACTGTTCTCATATCTGCCCATCGTTCTGCTGGTCTGGCTGATGACCCGGAAACGAAGCATGCCTTCCTCCCGCGCCCTGCCTCTGGTTGCCTTTATCACTTATCTGATCATGCTGGTGGTTTTCCGCCGGGAAGCGAATATGGTCCATGCGGAGACACTGAGCGGATTGCTGCTTGCCTGGACCCCGATCCTGATTATTGCCGGTGCTGTTTTTCTCTTCCGGACCATGGAGGCTACCGGGAGTATGGATGTGATCCGGGTATGGCTGAACGGGATCTCGGAACATCCGGTGGCACAGCTCATGATCGTGGGATGGGCGTTTCCCTTCCTGATCGAGGGAGCCAGCGGATTCGGCACCCCTGCGGCCATTGCGGCACCCATTATGGTGGGCCTGGGATTTCCTCCGGTCCGGGTGGCTATTCTGGCACTGGTAATGAATACCATCCCTGTTTCCTTCGGTGCTGTGGGCACTCCCACCTGGTTCGGGTTCTCATCCCTGACACTGACCCCGGAGGAGATTTTAGAGATCTCGTTCCGCTCGGCCCTGATCAACAGTCTGGCCGGAGTGATGGTGGTTTTTGCCGCACTGATGTTCGTCATCAAACCTGCTCCGGTACTCAGAAACTGGAAGTTCATCCTGGCAAGTGCCGGATTCACCGTAATTCCCCATCTGCTGGTCAGTCGGGTCAGCTACGAGTTTCCCTCTCTGGCAGGAGGAGCCATCGGGCTGGTGGCCACCGTTTTCCTTGCAAGGACGGGATGGGGATTATCAGGCAGACCGGTGGAGATGCATGAACCGGCAGGTTCCAGCGGACTCAGGAAACCGGAAGGAAAAAGGCAGGCCGGTCTTAAAGGCGGACTCCTGAAGGCCACTTTTCCCCTCTGGGCAACCCTGCTGGTACTGGTGGTTACCCGGATCCCCCAGCTGGGCATCAAAAGGTTACTCACACTGACCGACCCTTCCTGGGATCTCTCCCTGGGAACACTGGGGACTTTCAGTATCAGTCCGTCTGGAGTTCTAACCCTGAGCAGTATCTTCGGAACCGGCACAGGCTGGAGCCACAGCCTGTTCTATGTGCCCTCCATTATTCCCTTCTTCCTGGTGTCGACACTCACTTTCCTGCTGTACCGGGGCACTCTTCCCCGTATCCGCGGCGTATTCAGAAATACAGTGGATCAGATGAAAAAGCCGACCCTGGCACTCCTGGGAGCACTGGTCTTTGTGAATCTGATGATGATGGGAGGGGAGGATTCAGCGGTGGCGCTCATCGGGGGTAATCTGGCCCGGTTAACGGGCGGCACCTGGAAATACTTTGCTTCGCTGCTGGGGGCTCTGGGCTCATTCTTCAGCGGATCGGCGACCATCTCCAACCTCACATTCGCGGGCATTCAGGATGCCATCGCTGCCGATCTGGGACTGAACCGTTCCACGATCCTGGCCCTGCAATCGGTGGGAGGGGCCATGGGCAATATGGTCTGCATCAACAATATCGTCGCGGTGGCATCGGTCCTCGCTCTGGGAAATCTGGAGGGTTTCATCCTGAAACGGACCATAAGAGTCCTGCTGCTCTATGCGGCCATAACCGCTTTGGTGGCGGTGTTTCTGCCCTAGCTGCGTGGTTCATTAAAAAGGGACCAGGCAGCAGAATGTGCCAGGTCCCTGACAGTTAAGAGCGGGAAACGGGGATCGAACCCGCGACCCTCAGCTTGGGAAGCTGATGCTCTACCTCTGAGCTACTCCCGCATGCAGGACAAATTTACATCATATTTCCTGAAAAAAACAATAGCAGTCACTTTGAACTATTGTACCGTTGCAATGTTGCTACTTCATGACACCACTGACCGGGCAACCCCGTTCCGCCAGAATCATCCTGATTCTCGGTTGTATGACCACCCTTGTTCCGTTTTCGGTGGATTCCTATCTCCCTGCGGTCCCGGAGATCGCTGAGTATTTCGGGACCAACTCGGCGACCATGTCCTATTCACTGACCACCTTCTTTGCAGGCTTTGCCCTGGGACAGTTGCTTTACGGACCGTTTCTGGACAGGTACGGCAGGAAGATCCCGCTGTATGCAGGTTTGATCATGAGCATGGTATTCAGCCTTGCCAGCCTCCTCTCCTGGAATATCACCGCATTCATGGTGTTCAGGTTCCTTCAGGCCCTGGGTGCCTCTGCGGCGACCGTGGCCGCGATCACCATGGTGCGAGATTACTTCTCGCGGGAGCAGAGTGCAAAGGTTTTCTCATTGCTGGTCCTGGTTATCGGCACCTCTCCGCTGCTGGCCCCCTCATTAGGGAGTGTGATATCGACCAGCCTGGGATGGAGATGGATCTTTGTTTTTCTTTCCCTGCTGGCCCTCCTGCTGATGCTGCTTGTTATGTTTTTCCTGCCTGTCAAATACAGGGCCGACAGCCAGATCTCCCTGAGAATAGGTCACCAGACCTCCAGGTATCTGACCATACTGAGGCAACCTCAGTTCCTTGCATTTGCCCTGGCGGGCGCCTTCTCTTTTGCTTCCCTTTTTATCTATGTGGCCGGATCTCCCATTATTTTCCTGAATGTTTTCCAGGTCACTCCCCGTGCCTTCGGTCTGATCTTTGCCCTGCTTTCGGTTGGTTTTATAGGGGGCAGTCAGCTGAATATCCTGCTGCTTCGCAGATTTTCCAGCAGACAGATCTTCCGGGTGGCACTGACCGTACAACTGGCAACAGCTCTGATTTTCCTGCTGGGATCCTACAGCGGATGGTACGATCAGACCTGGACCCTTGTTTTCCTGTTCCTGGTATTGCTCTGTCTGGGTTTTGTTTCACCCAATGCGATGGCGCTTGCCCTGGAACCTTTCGAGGGGAATCTGGGAAGCGCATCAGCCCTTCTGGGAACGATCCGGATCGGGATCGCAGGCCTGGCATCGGGCAGTATCGGACTCTTCGAGACCAACAGAGTTGCCCCGATTGCATTGCTCATGGCATCCTCCATATTCATTGCGATGATTATCTTTGCCGTTGCCAGATCCGGCAGCATGGCTTTACACCGATGAAGAGTGCACTGATAACTATTGGCGATGAGATTTTGATCGGTCAGGTGACTGATACCAACTCGGTGTGGATCTCACAGCAACTGAATAGGGCGGGGGTCCGGGTCGCAGAGATGATCACGGTCTCCGACCGGCCCGAACTGATCCGCGAGGTTCTGGACCGGTATGCCGGACGGATGGACCTGGTGATTATGACTGGCGGACTGGGGCCCACACGCGACGATATTACCAAGCAGACTCTGGCCGGTTATTTCGGCGGCAGACTTGTTTCCCACCCTGAAGTGGAACAGAAGATCAGACGGTTCTTTCGGGAGCGGGGACGCACTGTGATTGACTCGAACCTCAGACAGGCAGAAGTCCCCGATAATTGCAGGGTATTGATGAACGACCATGGTTCTGCACCCGGTATGTGGTTTGAAAAGGAGAATACCATCTTTATTTCTCTGCCCGGTGTGCCCTATGAGATGAAGGGTCTGATGAACGACCATGTGCTGCCCGAGATCCGGAAGCGTGTGAAGGTGCCTCATGTGGTTCACCGTACCGTGATGACACAGGGAGTTCCGGAATCCTATCTGGCAGAGATCATCCGCGGCTGGGAGGATTCACTTCCCGGGTGTGTCAAACTGGCTTATCTCCCCAGACCGGGGATCGTCCGGCTGAGGCTGACAGTGCTGGAGCGCTGCGCCGCTGAAGCTGACCGGGTCCTGGAGCCGATCATCGAAAAACTGCTGGATCTGATCCCGCAGCATGTATTCGGTTTCGATGACATCACCCTGGAACAATCACTGGGTGAACTGCTGAGGGAAAAGGGCCTTCACCTTGCAACGGCAGAAAGTTGCACGGGAGGAAAAATCGCCAGCATGATCACCTCGGTGCCGGGCAGCTCGGACTATTTTGCCGGATCGGTGGTAGCTTATTCCAACCGGATCAAGACAGATATTCTGAAGGTGGAGAAGGATATCATTGAGGAATCCGGGGCGGTCAGCCGACAGGTAGTGGAGAAGATGGCCGGGGAGGTGCGGCGGTTGTTTGGCTGTGATGCCGCCATTTCCACATCCGGTATAGCCGGACCGGGAGGAGGTACACAGGAGAAACCGGTGGGCACCACCTGGATTGCAGTTCTTTATGGCGAAAAGGTGGTATCCCGGATGTTTCGTTTCGGCGGTTCCAGGGATCGCATCATCACTCAAACCTGCTACTCAGCCATGCAGTTGCTTCGCAGACTGATTCTGGGTCAGCTCTGATCAGGTGTTTTTCAGCCTGTAAAGTTTGATAAATTGTAAAATAATTGCGTACTTTGCGCCTCGTTAAGAAAATCATAAGAAAATGGCTAAGATTTGTCAGGTAACAGGCAGAAGGATGATGGTGGGGAACAATGTATCCCACTCCAAGAGGAGGACCAGGCGCACCTTTCAGCCCAATCTGTTCGACAGGAGGTTCTATCTGGCCGAAGAAGACAGGTACGTGACCCTGCGCGTCTCAGCCCAGGGAATTCGCACCATCAATAAGAACGGACTCAAGCCGACTCTGGACAAGGCTGTAAAAAAAGGTTATCTGAAATCGTATTAACGGATCCGAGGTAATGGCAAAGAAAGGAAAAGGAAACAGGGTACAGGTCATTCTGGAATGCACCGAACATAAAGAGAGCGGGATGCCCGGCACTTCGCGCTATATTTCAACCAAGAACAGGAAGAATACTCCTGACCGTCTTGAGCTGAAGAAGTATAATCCCATTTTAAAGAAGGTCACGGTTCACCGTGAGATAAAATAGAACGACATGGCCAAGAAAGTAGTTGCAACATTGCAGAGCGGGGAAGGAAGGAATTTCACCAAATGCATCCGGATGGTGCGCTCCCCCAAGTCGGGAGCCTACATATTTGATGAAGAGGTAGTCCATAACGACCACATCAACGATTTTTTCAACCGGTAAACCACCGGTTTGCCACAAGGTTTTTCGAAAGCTTTCTTCATCAAGAGAGCTTTTTTTGTATGAAAGAATAGATAACAGCGATGGGACTGTTCACCTCGGAGAAGAAAAAAGACCTGGACAAAGGTCTGGAAAAGACCAAAGAGAGTGTCTTCAAGAAGCTCTCCAGGGCGGTTGTGGGTAAATCCAGGGTCGATGACGAAGTGCTTGACAACCTGGAAGAGGTACTGATCTCCTCCGATGTGGGTGTGGAGACCACCATCCGCATCATCGGGCGGATCGAAAACAGAGTTTCTAAAGACAGATATTTAAATACCAGTGAATTAAATCTGATCCTCAGGGAAGAGATCGCGGCATTACTGGAAGAGAACCAGACGGGTCTGGTTAAAGGTTTCGAGGACCCGCTTCCCACAAAACCCTATGTGATCATGGTGGTCGGTGTGAACGGGGTGGGGAAGACCACCACCATCGGTAAGCTGGCCTATCATTTTAAGAATGCCGGGAAAGAGGTGCTGCTGGGGGCAGCCGACACGTTTCGTGCTGCTGCCGTTGACCAGCTCTCCATCTGGGCCGACAGGGTAGGGGTGGAACTGGTGAAACAGGCCATGGGGTCCGATCCTGCTTCCGTGGCCTATGATACCCTTGCATCGGCTGTTTCATCCGGAAAAGACGTGGCAATCATCGACACAGCAGGGCGGCTTCACAACAAGGTCAACCTGATGAACGAACTCAGCAAGATCAGAAGGGTCATGCAGAAAGTGATCCCCGAAGCACCCCATGAGATCCTGCTGATACTGGATGGTTCGACCGGCCAGAATGCCTTTGAGCAGGCAAAGCAATTCACCAGCGCCACCGAAGTGAACGCGCTGGCGCTCACGAAACTCGACGGTACTGCCAAGGGGGGGGTCGTACTGGGGATCTCCGATCAGTTGAAGGTCCCTGTGAAATACATAGGTATCGGTGAGAAACTGCAGGATCTTCAGGTCTTCGACCGCCACCAGTTTGTGGACAGCCTCTTTTCCTGACCATGAAAGTTCATGTCGTCACCCTGGGATGTTCCAAAAACCTGGTCGATTCGGAGCATCTCCTTGCACAGTTCAAAGCAGCCGGACATTCCGTCATTCATGACAGGCCCGGTTCGGAATCGGATCTGCTTATTATCAATACCTGTGGTTTTATTCTCGATGCCAAACAGGAGTCGATAGATACTATTCTGGAATATTCGGAAGAGAAGAAGCGGGGACGCATCGGAAGAATGTTTGTGATGGGCTGCCTCTCGGAGCGATACCGGGAGGATTTGATCAGGGAGCTACCCGAGGTGGATGGGTTCTTCGGGGTGTGGGAACTGCGGGAAATCCTGGAGGCAGCCGGGGAGCGCTGGAATCCGGAGCTTCGCACAGACAGAGTGGTCACGACCCCTTCCCATTACGCTTATCTGAAAGTGGCCGAAGGCTGTAACCGCAGTTGCTCCTTCTGTGCCATACCGGGTATCCGCGGAGCGCAGCGTTCGGTTGCCATACCGGAGCTGATCAGTGAGTCCCGGATCCTGGCCTCCCGGGGAGTGAGGGAGCTGATCCTGGTGGCTCAGGATTTAACGGCCTACGGCACTGATCTGTACAGGAGAAGGGCGCTGCCTGGATTACTGAAAGAACTGCTGAAGGTGAATGGCATTGACTGGATCCGGCTCCATTATGCATATCCCCATGGTTTTCCTGAAGAGGTGATCGAGCTCATGGCTTCAGAAGATAAGATCTGCAATTACCTGGATATTCCTGTTCAGCATATCACCGATAACATTCTTTCCGGGATGGGAAGGGGCCATAACCGGGAGAAGCTGGAGGCTCTCCTTCATCAAATCAGAGAGGGCATTCCCGGGGTGGCGATCCGGACTACCGTTATGACGGGTTTTCCGGGAGAGACAGAAACAGCCTTTTCAGAGTTAAAAGCATTTCTTTCCCGGTTCAGGTTCGATCGTCTGGGAGTGTTCCCTTATTCGGAGGAGGAGGGAACACCTGCTGCCAGAGAGCTGGAGGACCGGATCCCCGAGCCGGTAAAAAGAGCCAGGGCAGAGGAGATCATGGCTCAACAACAGGAGATCTCACTTTCCCTGAACCAGAAAAAGGTTGGAGAGGTTCACCAGGTGATGATCGACCGGGAAGAAGCGGGGTATTATGTGGGCCGGACACAACATGATTCTCCCGAAGTGGATCAGGAGGTTTTGGTAGAAGCTTCCAGGCCCCTTCAAACAGGTGAATTCTACCGGGTGTTGATCACAGGCGCAGCGGAATTCGATCTCTACGGCAGGGTTTAATCCTTACCGCTTCCGTTATCGCCGTGTTTGGCCTTTTCCGACTTGGGCAACTCTTTGCTTGATTTGGGAAGAACGCCCTTCTTCTTCTGTATAGCCACAACGATCTCCTCCTTCTCTTTATCAAAATCGACTACCATGGCATCGCCTTCCACAAGTGAGGATTTGATAATGGTCTCCGCCATGGGATCCTCCAGGTA
Organism: uncultured Bacteroides sp.; assembly: GCA_964579515.1. Taxonomy (GTDB): domain Bacteria; phylum Bacteroidota; class Bacteroidia; order Bacteroidales. The sequence continues at coordinate 215,902 of CAZOHA010000002.1, forward strand.
TTTCTGGATGGCCCTTTTCAACGGCCTGGCACCGTACTGGATGTCGTATCCCTTGTCGAGCACATAGTCCTTCGCCTCATCGGAGAGAATGATCTCAAATCCGAGGCTATTGACCCGCTGATAGAGACCCTTGAGCTCAATATCGATAATCTTGTGGATATCTTCCCTGCTCAGGGTATTGAATAATACCACGTCATCGATCCTGTTCAGGAATTCCGGAGCGAATGCCCTTTTAAGTGCCTTTTGTATCACGCTCTTGGCATGTTCATTGGCAGCAGTCTGACGGGCTTTGGTAGCAAACCCCACTCCCTGACCGAAATCCTTCAGCTCTCTGGTTCCGATATTGGAGGTCATGATCACAATGGTATTGCGAAAGTCGACCCTCCGGCCCAGGCTGTCGGTCAGCTGGCCTTCATCGAGGACCTGCAGGAGAATGTTGAATACATCGGGATGAGCCTTTTCGATCTCATCCAGGAGCACGACGGCATAGGGCTTGCGCCTCACCTTTTCAGTGAGCTGACCTCCTTCTTCATATCCCACGTAGCCCGGGGGCGCCCCGACCAGCCTGGAGACAGAGAATTTCTCCATGTATTCGCTCATGTCGATCCGGATCAGGTTGTCGACCGATTCGAACAGGTACTGCGCAAGCACCTTGGCCATCTGGGTCTTTCCCACACCGGTGGGGCCCAGGAAAACAAAGGTACCGATCGGTTTATTGGGATCTTTCAGGCCGGCGCGGTTGCGCTGAATGGACTTCACCACCTTGGAGATCGCTTCGTCCTGCCCGATGACACTCCCTCTGAGTTCATCCGCCATCTTCAGCAGACGAGTCCCTTCGGCCTGGGCAATCCGCTGGACCGGAACCCCGGTCATCATGGCCACCACCTCGGCCACTTTCTCTTCATCCACGGTCTCCCGGTTCAGCGAGAGTTCCTTTTCCCATTTCTTCTTTTCGGAATCGAGCCTGTCGAGGAGTTCTTTCTCTTTATCCCTGAAGCTGGCAGCCTTCTCAAAATTCTGATTCTTGACAGCCATGATCTTGTCCTGCTTCGTCTGCTCGATCTCATGCTCCAGCTGGACAATGCGGTCAGGGACCACGATATTGGAAATATGAACTCTCGATCCTGCTTCATCAAGTGCATCGATGGCCTTATCGGGAAGATGCCGGTCGCTGATATAGCGCTGGGTCAGTTTAACACATGCCTGAATGGCCTCTTCCGTGTAATTGACATTGTGATGCTCCTCGTAACGCTCCTTAATGTTCTTCAAAATGTCGACGGTCTCCTCCATGGAGGTGGGATCGACCATGACCTTCTGAAACCTTCTCTCCAGGGCGCCGTCCTTCTCAATATGCTGACGGTATTCATCCAGAGTGGTGGCCCCGATGCACTGAATCTCACCCCTGGCCAGGGCAGGCTTCAGCATATTGGCCGCATCGAGGGAGCCGGTGGCACCGCCTGCACCTACGATGGTATGGATCTCGTCGATAAAGAGAATGATCGACGGATTCTTGATCAGTTCATTGAGAATGGCCTTCATACGCTCCTCAAACTGCCCCCGGTACTTGGTTCCGGCCACAATGGAAGCCAGATCGAGGGTCACCACGCGTTTGTCGAAAAGCACCCGGCTTACCTTACGCTGAATGATCCTGAGCGCGAGGCCTTCAGCAATGGCTGATTTTCCGACTCCGGGTTCACCGATCAGAATGGGATTGTTTTTCTTCCTCCGGCTCAGAATCTGGGCCAGACGTTCGATTTCCACTTCCCGTCCGACGATGGGATCCAGCCGGTCCTCTTCAGCCGCTTTGGTCAGGTCGATGCCGAAATTGTCCAGCACCGGTGTGTCCGAGCTTGACTTCTGAGAGGAACCGGCGCCTCCTTTTCCACCACCGGTCTGCCCGCTGAAGGGGCCGCGGCTCTCATCATCCTCATCACCGGGGAAATCAGCTTTATTCTCCGGCTGGGAATCGGCGATCTCCTGTTTGACCTTGTTGTAAGTGATCCCGTTCTCCACCAGGTACCTGGTGGCGTAATTATTGTCATCCTTCAGGATTGCCAGCAGCAGGTGGTTGGTATCGATCGTCTTCTCCTTCATGGAACGGGCCTCCAGGTGAGTGAGCTTAAGGATCCGTTCGGCACTCTTGAGGAGCGGCAGACTATCGGGATCGGTCACCGAAGAGGGCTGCTCATTTCTGATACTCTTCTCAATGGCCATCCGAAGATCATATAATTCCACGCCCAGTACCACCAGTACATCGATGGCCAGGCCCTCTCCATCCCTGAGTATTCCGAGGAAAAGATGCTCCACACTGATGTGAGAATTCCCCAGCCTGACTGCCTCTTCCTTACTGTATCCCAGTACGTCTTTTATTCTTTGTGAAAACTGTGCATCCATTTAAAAACCTGTCCTTCCTATAACTTTTACAAAGTAACTAATAACCCATCAATATAGCAATAAAACAATTAGCGAATATAAACAGTTCAATGTTAATAAAACCCCCTTAACAGTGAGGTTTTTAGGGCGGAAATCGCTATTTTCGTATGTCGTTTTGAAAACCCGTAGAATTTATTGTAAATATTTGTAAACCTGATAGTTAATATTTAATGGCAGAAGGAGAAAGAATCTTGAGGATCAACATCGAGGAGGAGATGAAATCGGCATACATCGATTATTCCATGTCGGTGATCGTTTCGAGGGCTCTTCCCGATGTGAGAGACGGTTTAAAACCGGTGCACAGGAGGGTGCTTTTCGGAATGCTGGAGCTGGGTGTACTGTCGAACCGTCCCTATAAGAAATCCGCCAGGATCGTGGGAGAGGTGCTGGGGAAATACCATCCCCATGGGGATACATCGGTATATGATGCCATGGTGAGAATGGCGCAGCAGTGGTCGCTGCGTTATCCTCTGGTGGAGGGCCAGGGCAACTTCGGGTCGGTGGACGGAGACAGTCCGGCAGCCATGAGGTACACAGAAGCCCGGCTCCAGAGGATCGCAGAGGAGACCATGTCCGATATGGACAAAGATACAGTCGACTTCCAGCTGAATTTTGACGATACGCTGGAAGAGCCGTCGGTACTTCCCACCAGGATCCCCACGCTGCTGGTCAACGGAGCATCGGGGATCGCCGTAGGGATGGCAACCAATATGCCTCCCCATAACCTCAGCGATGCGGTCGACACGATCGTGGCTTATATTGATAATCAGGACATAGAGGTGGGAGAGCTGGCAGAGATCCTGAAGGCACCTGACTTTCCCACCGGAGGCATCATCTACGGTCAAAGCGGTGTCAGGGAGGCCTATGAGACGGGCCGGGGTAAGGTAGTGATCCGCGCCAGGAGTGAAATCGAGGTTACCGAAAGCGGGCGGGAAAAGATCATTATCACTGAAATACCCTACATGGTCAACAAGGCGGAGATGATCAGGAAAACTGCCGATCTGATCAATGAAAAGAAGATCGAGGGAATTTCCTACATCAACGATGAATCGGACCGCCAGGGTATGCGGATTGTTATCATTCTGAAGAAGGAGGCCAGCGCCCATGTGGTGCTCAACAACCTTTTGAAATACACTCAGCTTCAGAGCACCTTCAATGTAAACAGCATCGCCCTGGTCAACGGGCGCCCCCGGACTCTGAATCTGAAGCAGATTATCTCCTATTTCGTCAAACACAGGCATGAAGTGGTGGTCCGCAGGACCCGCTATGAACTGGATCAGGCCGAGAAGCGGGCCCATATCCTGGAAGGGCTGTTGAAGGCACTGGATCATATCGACGAAGTGATTGCCCTGATCAGAGGTTCGCAAACCCCCGATGAAGCCAGGGAAGGTTTGATGGAGAAATTTGGATTCACCGAGCTGCAGGCCCGGGCGATCCTGGATATGAGGTTGCAGAGGCTGGTAGGACTGGAGCGTGAAAAACTGCAAAGCGAGTACGATGAGCTTATGAAGATGATCGAGTATTACAAACAGGTGCTTTCGGATGAAGGAATGCGGATGAAGATCATCAAAGATGAGTTATTGGAGGTAAAAGAGAAGTTTGGAGACCAGAGGCGAACGGAGATCGTTCCTGATGAAGGAGAGTTTGATCCTGAGGATTTCTATGCAGACGAGGATATGGTGATCACCATATCCAAACTGGGATATATCAAGCGTACCCCGCTCCATGAATTCAGAACTCAGAACAGGGGGGGTGTCGGAGCAAAGGGCAGTGTCACCAGGGATGAGGATTTCATGGTGAACATGTTCGTGGCCACCATGCACAACACTATCCTGTTTTTTACCGAACAGGGCAAATGTTACTGGCTGAAAGTCTATCAGATACCAGAAGGCACACGCGCCAGCAAGGGGAGAGCCATCCAGAACCTGATCAACATTGATAAGGAAGACACCGTGAAGACCTTTGTCAATGTAAAGAACCTGAAGGATGAAGATTATATCAATAACAATTTCATCGTTCTGGCGACCAAAAAGGGTGTGATCAAGAAGACAATGCTGGAGGCATACTCCAGGCCCCGCCAGAACGGAATATATGCAATTAACGTCCGGGAGGGAGACACGCTTCTGGATGCACGGCTGACCGATGGTGATATGCAGCTGATGCTTGCGGTTCGTTCCGGCAAGGCGATCCGTTTTCACGAGGAGACCGTACGCGCCGTTGGAAGGACCGCTTCAGGGGTGAAAGGAATCACCCTGGGCGGTCCCGGGGATGAAGTAGTGGGGATCGTCACCGCAAAACCCGGAGAGCAGGACATCCTGGTCATCTCCCAGAATGGATTCGGTAAACGTTCCGCACTGGAGGACTACCGATTCACCAACAGGGGAGGAAAGGGAGTCAAGACCATTCACCTGACCGGCAAGACAGGAGACCTGATCGCCATCAAGGCGGTTACCGATGAGGATGACCTGATGATCATCACCCAGAATGGTATTGCTATAAGACTGGCAGTCAAAGGAGTGCGTTTGATGGGGAGGAACACTCAGGGGGTGAGGCTGATCAACCTGAGGGAAGGTGACCGGATCGCAGCTGCCACTCAGGTTCCCGCCAACGGGATCCATGGTGGAGATGTGGAGGAAACACCACAGGACGGGAATACCCCGGATGATCAGGAAGCGTCTGCTGGACAGGATGATTAGAAGAGTCGAATTGATATGGCATCTTATTTGAGTTGTACAATGAAAGTTGTTATTTTTGGAAACTAATTAATCGAAAAATCAATATGAAAAAGCTTGTAGCACCCATTATCATTCTTTTTGCCGCAATGAGCATGTTTGCTCAGGAGATGGGCGGCTCTTCCGTTGTGCTCCTGAACTATAGCTCTCTGCAGAAAAAAGTGGAGAAAAGCAACGAGGAAATTCAGCATGAAAAGAAAAGCCAGAAAGACAAGACCTGGTTGAAGAGGGGAGAGCTGTTTCAGGATGTCTTTATGTATGGACTGGAACAGGTCCAGGAGGGAATGACACCGACCACCCTGAAACTGTTCTACAATGAACCCAACAGCATAGAGACCGAAACGATCGATGGCAGCCTGCACGAGACCTACATCTACGATCACATGTCCTATACGTTCGTCAATGGTGCGCTTCAGGAGTGGAAGCGGCTGGATCCCATTCATCCCAATCCGCTGGAAGAGGCTATAGAGGCTTATAAAATGACTCTGAAACTGGATGAGAAAGGCAGGCGGACCGATGATGTCAAGGAAAACCTGATTGATCTGAAGAATCAATTAAAACGACAGGGCGTAAATCTGTATTATAAAGAAGATTACGATAAAGCACTCGAATCTTTTGAGAACGTTCTTGATGTGAATAATATGGATATTTTCGCCGGAGAAATGGATACGCTGATGGTTCAATATTCCGGGATCATCTCGCGGGAGATCGCTGCCAAGACCGACAATGACGAACTTTACCGGAAAGCGATCGGATACTATCAGGAGCTTGCAGATGTGGGGTTCGGCGGTCCCAACACTTATCTTCAGATGAAGATGGATTACATGGCCGTCGGAGATACTGCGAAAGCCCTGGAAACCATGCTGGAAGCCTATGAGAAGTATCCGGATACGGTGAATGTGGTGGCCAATGTTGCCGACACCTATATCCAGATGGGGAAATTCGACGAAGGTATTGAATTCATGGAGAAGGTCATAGAGAATAACCCCGAGATGGCTGAAGCTTATTACTGGCAGGGCAGGATGCTGATCAACAAAGAGGAGGTGGAGTTTATCGAGCGTGCCATCGAATCCTACGAAAAGTCAGCCGAGCTGGATCCCACCATTTATTATGTATGGTATGACCTGGGTTATATCTATTACCTCCAGGGAGCCGATTTCTACGAAAGGGCCAATACCGAGGAGCACGAGGCTACCAGGGAAAAACTCCTGGAACTTGGTGAGGAAAAGTACCAGGAAGCGATTCCCGTGCTGGAAAAGGCCTATCAGCTGAACGCCGACAACCGTGCGGTTAAGTACGAAACACTCGATCTGCTGCAGCGTATCTATTACAAGGAGCAGATGATGGACCAGTACGAGAGGGTGAAGACCCTGAAGGAAAATATGTAGTAGTCGTAAAGTCGTAAAGTCGTAAAGTCGTAAAGTCGTAAAGGGGAGATGCAGGTTTGGGTCTCCCTTTCTTTCTATATTTTCTATTTAACATAATATTAATTATAGGACAACTGCGACTTTCCGGCTTTGTTCTACGGACCCTGCTCTGTCACT
>CAZOHA010000003.1:0-82978 GCA_964579515.1 uncultured Bacteroides sp.
GGGCGTATCGAAAAGAAGGTAGTTCACCGCTCCCTGAAGGGCTGAAGGTTCATACTCACCCGCAGGTTCACCGGCATGAAGCGCTTTGATCACGCCGGTACCCTCCCGCTGGAGAAACCGGCAGTCGGAAAGCGGCTCACTGCCGTGAAGCTGCACCAGATCGAGCCGGCAAATTCCGGTGAGCCGCCGGACCGTTTCCGGGTGCTCGTTCACAAAAACGCCCACTTTCCGGATCTTCTCTCCCGGAATGGTGAACAGCGCCGGATCGGGGCGTGGACCCACATACCGCTTCGAGCCCGGATAGAAGATAAAACCGACCATATCGGGACCCAGCGCGCAGACCTTCTCCAGGTTCGCCGGATCGCGCATTCCGCATACCTTTATGAGGATCTGGTTATTCATCTATCTGAACTGATCGATCCATTCCCGGCAGGCGTGACCGGGATCTCCGCTTTTCATGAACCGCTCGCCCATCAGGAAATAGCGGTAGCCTGCCTTCCACAGGAGCTCCACCTCCTCTTTGAGGTGCAGGCCGCTCTCTGAAACCGGCACCACCCCCCGTGGCAGCTGACCGGCCAGTGAAAGGCTGATCCCGGTATCGACGCGGAAACTTTTCAGATCCCGGTTATTGACCCCCACCCATCCGATGGAAGAGTGATACTTCTCCAGGTCGCCGGCTTGATGCACTTCGAACAACACCTGGAGGCCCAGCTCAGCAGCTTCCAGGGCCAGCTCTTCCACCTGGGAACGTTCGAGGATGGCGGCGATCAGAAGAACCATATCGGCCCCGTAGGCCAGGGTCTCATGCAGCTGGTAGGGATCGATGATAAAGTCTTTCCGCAACAGGACCAGGTCCCGGTAGGCTTCCCGGACCCTTCGGAGGTCCTGGAACGAGCCTCCGAAAAAAGTGCGGTCGGTCAGAATGCTCATGGCAGCCGCGCCTGCCGACAGGTATTTACCGGCTACCTCCACCGGGTCAGATTGGCTGTTGATCACTCCTTTCGAAGGGGACCGGCGCTTGAATTCAGCAATAAATCCGGGCCGGTTCCCCTTCAGCGATGGTTCGATCCGGTTGATTTTCCTGTTATAAAATTCGAAATTCTGCAGGCTGGGTACCGGCCTTTTCTGTTTCCGCTTCAGCACCTCCACATTTTTCTGCTCGACAATCCCCTGTAAAAGGTCCATGGGCTATCCCTCCACCAGTTTTCTGAAACATTGCAATGCAGCACCCGATTCCAGCGATCTCCGGGCGCGCTCCAGGCTCTCATCGAGCCCCCTGGACTCATCCATGCAATGGAGTGCATAGGCAGAATTTGCCAGGGCCACATTGTTCTGAGCCTCCTCCCCTTTTCCCTCCAGTATCCTTCTGAAAAGTGCTGCAGCCTGCTCCACGGTGGTGCCGCCGAAGATATCGGAAGGAAGTACTTTCGCCATAGAGAGGTCCGAAGGTTCTGCAAGACGGTCGCTGTGCGCGGTAAATGCCTTGAACGGGCCGGTCAGTGAGATCTCGTCATAACCGTCCAGTGAATGAATGATGCAGTACCGCACACCGGAATCCTGGTAGAGGTAATTGTACAATCGAGCCACGTCGAGACTGTAAACCCCCACCAGCTGGTTTTTGGGAAAAGAGGGATTGACCATGGGTCCCAACATGTTAAAGAAGGTTTTGATCCTCAGACTGCGCCTTACCGGGGCCACGTTTTTCATGGCCGGGTTAAAGAGCGGGGCATGCAGGAAACAGATGTTGGAGCGGTCGATCTCCCTCTTCAGCTGATCCGGATCACTGGAAAAGGTGTACCCGAAATACTCCAGTAGATTGGAGGAACCACAGGCCGACGATACGCTGTAGTTGCCGTGCTTGGCCACCTTCTCCCCTGCTCCCGCCACAATGAAAGCGGTGAGTGTGGAAATATTGAATGTGTTTTTTCCGTCTCCGCCCGTTCCGCAAACATCGATGGTGTTGAATCCGGAGAGATCGACCGGCTGACAGAGTTCCAGCAGGGCATCCCGGAAACCGGTCAGCTCCTCCACCGTAATGCTCCTCATCAGGTATACGGTGATGAATGCGGCGATCTCGGCATCGTTGTATTTTCCCTCCGCCATGTGCCGGAGGATCTGCTTGGCATCCTCCTTCCCCAGGGTCCGGTGGTCGAACAGAAATTGCAGGGTCTCTTTCATGGTTTCATTCAGATTGGATCCAGTTCTTGATCATCTGTCCCCCGTACTCGGTCAGGACCGACTCGGGGTGGAACTGCACCCCGTAGACATCGTGTTCCCTGTGCCGTATGGCCATCACATATCCTTCATCATTTTCCACAGTTACTTCCAGTTCGTCCGGAAGCGATTCCCGGTCGACCACCCAGGAGTGGTACCTCCCGGCATCGAATTCACCTGGTAATCCCTCCAGCAGCCGGTCCTCCTGTACCAGCCTGATCATATGCCCCGTCACCCCGTGGTAGACGCGGTCCAGATTGTATATGCTGCCCCCGTAGGCTTCTGCAATGGCCTGGTGGCCCAGACAGACTCCCAGGATACTCCGGGTGGGACCGTAGCGGCGGATCAGCTCCAGTGTAATTCCAGCCTCCCTGGGAATGCCGGGTCCCGGACTGATCAGGATCTTCCCGAACTCTCCCACCTCATCCAGGCTGATCTGATCATTGCGGCGCACCTCCACATCCGAGTGAAGCAACCGCTCGATGTACTGCACCAGGTTATAGGTGAAAGAATCGTAGTTATCGAGTACCAGTATCTTCATTTTACTCTTCTCTTTGTCTGTTCAGCCGGCATGCCAGTTCAATGGCCGATTTCAGAGCGGCCAGTTTGTTGTTCACCTCCTGAAGTTCTCCCTCCTCGGTCGATTCAGAGACGATCCCGGCACCGGCCTGGTAATAGAGCACATGATCGCGTGAGAGGAAGGAGCGGATCATGATGGCATGGTTGATATCCCCGTTGAACCGGATAAAGCCGATGGCTCCCCCGTAAAAGCCTCTTCGTTTGCCCTCGTAGGTGTCGATCAACTCCATGGCCCGGTACTTGGGAGCTCCGGAAAGCGTTCCCGCCGGAAATGATTCGGCCATGATCCGGATGGTACTGGCATCCTCCGGCAGGAGACCGGATACCCGTGATACCATATGGATCACATGGGAGTAGAATTGGATCTCCCGGTACTCCTCCACGGTGACTTTGGAGGTGGTCCTGCTGAGATCATTGCGCGCCAGGTCGACCAGCATCACATGTTCAGCATTCTCTTTATCATCCTGCGACAATTGCCTGGCCAGTTCCTGATCTTCCATATCATTGCCGGTCCGTCTGAAAGTGCCCGCAATAGGATTGATATAGGCCTTCCCCCCCTTCACCTGGATCTGGGCTTCCGGCGAAGAACCCATCAGCCGGTAGCTGCCGTAATCAAAATAGAACAGGTAGGGAGAGGGATTGATGGACCGCAGTGCCCGGTAGACATTGAATTCATCTCCGGTAAAAGGCTGGGAAAACTGCCTGGAGAGAACGATCTGGAATACATCCCCCCGGTGACAGTGTTTCTTTCCCCCGGATACCATCTGCCGGTAGGCCTCATCGGTCATATTGGAGCTCTCTTCTCCGGCGACTCCGAAATGGTAAGTGGCGATATTGCGATTGTAGAGCAGATTGGTCACCCGGTCGATCTCGCTGTTTTCCCCGTTAACCAGATGCTCAAAAAGAATCAACTCATTAGTCAGGTGATTGATAGCCAGCACAAAACGAAAAAAATCGTAACGAACCTGCGGAATTCTCTCTTTCTCCGGTAACCGGGAGGTAAACCGGATCTCTTCAAAGTACTCCACAGCATCGTAGGTGCAGTATCCGAATACCCCGTCGACCATCAGCGATTCTCCCTCTGCCTCCAGCCGGAACGCTTTGATGAATTCCTCCAGTTGTTCCACCACTCCGGGGCCATCCTGCAGGGATCTGGTCCATGTTTCCCCTCCCGGCAGATCTATCTGCACCTCCCGGTCCAGGACCCGGAAACCTGCCACAGGATCGAGGCATATAAATGAATATGAATTCTCCTTGCTGTGGTAGTCAGAACTCTCCAGCAACAGGGAGTTGGGAAAAATATCCCTGATCTTAAGGTAAATACTGACCGGAGTGATGATATCGGCCAGGATCTTCCTGCGTTTCACAAGTACATGGATTGCTTTCATTGTTCAGCCCTCAAACGAAAAAAAGGCTTCCGCCGAAGTGGAAGCCTTTGATATGGTTTGGCACAATCTGAGGGTCCCTATGCTCCGGCATTTCGGAAACATGCGGTCCACCACCAGCTTGTGCGAATTGAAATCATCTCTTTGAGATTTGAGAAGTCAAATTAAAGCAAAGATTTCAATTTCTCCAAATTTCATTACTTTCGTCACCGGGCCCATCGCCGGAAAGCATGACAGGAAAATACCCCAGGAATATCTTCATTTTTTTTGTGATCTGGATAGCGGTCATGCTGATCTATGCGCTTACCCACCGGGTAACAGATTGGGACTATCTCTGGAAATTCTTTCTGCTCCCTGCACTTTTTCTTTCTCTTATCGCAGCTGTCTCCACACTGCTGGGTGACCTATTCAGGGTGAAACGGGGGATCAACTGGATCTTTCTTTTCCTGGCCGTAGCCGTGGACCAGGGGATCAAGATCTATCTGTTTTCCCTGGAATGGGAGACGATCTCCATCCCGCTGATACGGCCTGTGTTCTATATCGAACCCACCCAGAACACCCTCGGATCGTACCTCTGGGTCCTTCTGGGCCTCAAGAAAGGCTCTCACCTGCTCAACATCATCCTGTTCAGCCTTATCGGGTTACTGTTTTTTGAAATATGGCGTTTCTATGTGGCCCGGAAAAGGAACAGTTTCTGGATCAACGGCTTTATTCATCTGTTCCTTGCCGGACTTGCGGCCAATCTGATCGATAATGCCATCTGGGGTGGTTCACTGGATTATGTGACCATCAAACCCTTTTACACCTTCGATCTGAAAGACCTCTATATTACACTGTGTGAGTTGTTCCTGATCACCGAACTGGTCGATAACCGCCTGCTGAAGAGGTTCATTCAGATGCCTCGTGACGAAAGCAAACGGCTGAACAGGGATTTTTTCAGTTTCGTTAAAAAGGACCTGGGGCTCAGAAAAAAGGACCGGGAATAAAGGGCTCTCCTTTGTCGGGTCAGCGGCCGGCGTGAAAAGGTCCGGATCACGGAGACTGGTTCCCGCCGTTTTCGAGATTGAACCGGAAATACTGCTCCTCTTCGTTGAACCGTATTTCCCTCCTCCGTTCGGTGAATCTGAAGTCGATATGTATGGTCCTGTTCTCGGTGAACTGCACCCGGTAGGTCCCGCGCTCCAGGCGGAACTGCTCTCCGAAGACGTTATAGATGCTTACTTCGTACGAATTGGCCCTGGGCAGGTCCAGCACATAAGATCCGAAGCCGTCGGAAAGAGTGGAAAAGACCTCTCCGTTCTCTGCCACCGCGGTGACCCGGATCCCCTCCGGCGAGATGATCCCTTCATTGGAATTGGGATCCCGGTCAATAAGGATCCGGCCCCTTATCTTATAGCTCTCCACCAGGGGAAGATAATAGACCATATCACCGGTCACCTCGATGGTCTGCCTCTCCCCCTCCAGAAAATAGAGGTCCTGCAGATTGGTCAGCGGGATGATGGAAAGGTCGTAATACCCTTCGGGAATCTTTTCGTAATAAATCAGTCCGTTGGGATCGGTGATCATGCTGATCTCGGCGAACCCGGTGTTGCGGATTTCGTTCAGTTCCTCATCCCTGGAGATATTCACCAGCACATCGGAAATGGGCTTTTCATTGTCATCCCTGATTCCGTCACCATCCAGGTCGTTGAACCCGACAATGGTCAGGTCATGAAAAGCCAGTCGCGGCTGCTGGATATCGAACGATTTACGGACCCCCAGCATCATGTTCACATCGCGGGTGGTGACCCGGCCGGTATTCAGGTCGACCCTGCTGACCCGGTAGCCGTTGGCGCTGACAAAAATACTCCAGCTGCTTTTGAGCCTGAAATGACCGGTCAGGTTCAGCAAAAGGTTCTCCCTCTGGGAGGGCATGTAGTAGGAATAGTTGACAAAGGCCGTCAGCCAGATGGCATCCCTCAGGAAATAACGTTCATAGTAGGGCCGGATATGGATCGACTGGTTCAGCTCCTGATCGCCCCCGATCACAGCGGTCCTGTATATGTCAGTGGCGTTCCCGGTCGAATAGTAAGCATTCAGCTTGAATGCCTGATCATAATAGTTGAGCCCCACCGTATAGGTCCAGTTCTGCTGCAGCCTGTTCCCCTCCCCTTCATTGTCGTAGGTGTCATAATCATAGAACATGGCATTGAAGCTGCCGTTGGGAGTAATACTGCGCATTCCTCCCAGTTTGAAGGTCACCATTCCGATCACACCCGGCTGGAAGTTGACATATCTGGAGCTGTAATCGCCGAAAGGGAAATACTGGTTACGCACGGTACCCACATACTGGGGCCCTCCCTGATAGATGATCCCGCCGGTGTTATAGGATAAGAGCAGCCGGGCATTCTCGTTGACATTAATGCTGGCGGGGTATGCAAAATTAAAGGGATACTTGGTGGAAGCGTAGCGTGTGCGGTAATACCGTCCCTTCATCAGGAACTGGTTGGTAAAGCGATAGTCGCCCGTAAAGAAGGAGCGGTTGATCCCGCTGTTACGCATATAGGAGAGCAGCGTGTTGGTATTCTGGGCGTTAAGATGCAACCTCTCACCGCGGTAACGGTATGTTGCTCTGTAGGAAAAACCCATCAGGGTGGTATCGTGATCCAGATGGGTCGAAACGCCGTACCGGCTGAGTGAGGTGGCGGTCTGAAGATCGAGGTGATGCCTTTGCCGGAGTTTGAAGGAGGCTCCGAGGGGAATGGAAAAATGGCTGTACTGCCCGTTGGTGGATGTCTCGGCAGTGAGTCCGCTGTTCCAGGTCACTCCCTGCAGGTTTCCCTGGTAACCGGCAAATCCGCCGATATTGCGTGCGAACGGATTTTGGATCACGTGGAGCATGATGCGGTTGCCGTTCTCCAGATCATGATGCAGCCTGGCCCCCCTTCCGGAAAGGGTGTGAAGCATACCCACCCCCAGCCTGTCACCTATCAGCACATCTGAACGCGGATCGCGGTAACGGATCATGTACCGAAGCTGTTTCAGCAGATCGCTGTTACGGTTCATTTCAGGATCGAAATAGAGGTTATAGTAACCCACGGAGTAATCGAGCTGCTGTTCATCCGGGAACAGGACCCTTCCGAAGGCTTTCAGCGAAGCCTTCTTTGGCTGCCTCGAGAGCAGGTTGTGCATAAAAACCTCCACATTGAACGGAGTGTTCAGCATGGAGATCCTGCTGAGTCTTTCGCTTTCGAGCGTGGTGGCCCTGACTGAACCGGTCCTCTGGATTTCCGGGGTCGATGCCCGTATATACAGGCTCCTTGCCCTCCAGTTCCTGTTCAGGGCCTGCTCTACAGCATAGGTCAGATCCTGCTTTCGCCCGATATCCAGTGTGATGGTTGTATCCGCATGAGCAGGGACATCCACAAAAAGAAAACTGTCTGCCTCGGGTGCTTCCCGGAATTTCAGCAGCCCCCCCATATCAAAAGAGAGCTTGATCAGTTCATCGGAGTTTCCCGAATTCACCAGCTGAACAGAAACCTCTCCTTCGGGCCTGAAATCGGACAGGTAGATTTCGGTCTCCGGCAGATACATGTCCCAACCCGTAACTTTCCTGATAGAGAGATAGGCATTGGTATAGTTATAGAGATCGGGACTGATGAATTCGGCAGCGATCACAAAGGAGATGCCCCCCTGTGTGTTCCTGGGGATCGATACTCTCACCGGGATCAGCATGGAGGAACCGGGAGAGAGGGTGAGGGAATCGGGGCTCGATCCGATAAAATGCCATCCGTCGGGCCCATCGATATGTAAGACCCCTGTAAGGGGATCATCTCCGTTATTGGCAATCTCCAGCACATTGAACCAGGTACCCGGTTCGGGCAGCTCCGCCTCCCCTTTGGTAAATCTGAAGATCATCAGGCTGTCGGAACCACCTGGCTGCGCCGAAGCCGAAGCGGTCCAGACAAAGAAGAGCAGCATAAATGGAATCCGGAAAAGGGGATCCCCGGTCCTCCCGGTCCTCCCGGACCTCCAGGCCATCCCGGTCATCCTTCCCGCTATCCTCCAAATGACATGCATCCAGTACAAGTCCATATGTTCAGAAGCCTGGTCCGGTCGGAACAAGTTCGATCTCGATCTCGACCCGGTAAAAATCAGGCGGGGCGCCCTCCAGAGTTCCGTTCCCTCCCTCCGATACAGGTTTTCCGCATTCGTAGGATACCGAAATCTGATGCGTATCCCAGGTCAGCTCCTCGAATACGAGGTCATTGTCCAGATAGCTGCAAAGGGTGGTCCATGCGGGAGACAGGTCCTGGTATCCGAAACTTGTGAATCCGCCGGTAAACCCGAAGGAATTGTCGGCCCGGATCCTGAGCGTATTCAGATCCAGGCTGTTGGCTTCCCCGAGAATCTCGGTGGCCCCGTTAAATGCGCGGATGTTCAGATCAAATCCGGTAAGGTCATGTCCCACCTGGGAAGAGTCGGCCAGGGTGACTCCCAGGATGGTACCGTCCTGAATCTCGATCCCTTCGGAATATCGCTTGATCGAGTTAAAATTTAAAGGGATGTTGCCCCCGTAAATAAGTACCAGCCTTGCGTAGTTCCACTCCTGGGACAGAGCAGTCCCGACTGCCCCATGAAGCAGCGATATCAAGGTGATACAGAAAATACCCTTCCGGAGCATCATCATGAAAAGTAGTCGGATCAGGGACGAAATTATAAGAAAAAGAGCTCTCTCAAAAGAACTGCCCCTATATAATCTGAGGGATGCCGGACAGCATCCCTCAGTTGTACAGAATGATCTTATATGACACTCCTTCTCCGGAGATCCAAAACCCTTACATGCCGGGCGGATCCGCCGGATCCTTCCGGACTAGAGGGAACCAAGTTCGAAGATCACATTGGTCACATATCTGTCGGGTACCGGACTGGCAGTCTTGTTCAGAAGATCGGTGTCGCTCATGGAGACAGGCGCAGTGGCGCTGGTCTCTTCGGTACCGCACCTCCAGATCATCTGGAATTCGTTGTCGGCTCCGCTGCCGGCATTGGCATCGGTCCCCACATTGTCGGTAATCAGCAACACCGGATAGTCGCTGAGACCTGCCACTTCCACACCTCCCTGGGTAGGCTCGCTCCACAACTCAAAGAGATCATCATCGTCAAACGCCGTGGGGTCGAACTGGTGGGTGCCCGTTGCTTCCAGTGTAAATCCCACATTGTTCAGCTCCAGAGTGTTGGTAGGATCGTCGGTACCGATAAAGGTAGCATTTTCGGCACCGTAATTCAGGAACCAGCGCGTGGATGAGGCCACCGTGAAGTTGGTCACGTACATCTCATCGGCGGTACCGGCGGTACCGGTATTTCCCGAAAGCCCGTTCTCATAGTCATCAATGGAATTGAAGACAAATTCAATATTTCCCCCGTTGGTGATGGTCATTCGGAGGACCTGATTCAGGTTGACGGCTACAGGGATGACCTGCCTGTCCTTTACCGCCTGTGAGAAGCCCACTACCGCAATAGCAAGCAGTCCGGTCATCATGATCATTTTTTTCTTCATAACTTAAATTTTAATGAAACAAAGTGGATAGATAAGAAATTGTACTTTTGTTGAATTCAAGGTTAAATCTATTAATCCATCCCATTGGTTTTTTGATGAATGTCGAAATGTTATCAACAAAGGCCCGATTATTATTGGCAATCTGCCTGATCGCCCTTCCCCGGGCCGTCACTGGACAGGATTTTGAAGTGGCCCCCGTTCTGGTCTCGTTTGATGCCAACCCGGGTGAGAACCAGACCCGGACCATCACGGTCCGTAACCACAGCAACGAAAGGCAGAAATTCACCCTTGGCCTGGCCGACTATACGGTCGACCAGGAGGGAACCAAACAGGCACAGCCTGCCGGGTCCACCGACCGTTCGCTGATCGACTGGCTGACCATCAATCCGGCATTTCTGGAACTGAATCCCAATGAAGAGGGTTCAGCCACTCTGATCCTCAACGTTCCCCGGACCGGTTTCAATACCCGGTGGGGAATGGTACGGATTGAAGTGGCTAAAGAGAAAGAACCCTCCATGGCCGATAAGCAGCTGGCCACCGGGATCCTGATCGTTCCACGGATCGTGGTGCTTGTGAAACAGAGCCCCAGGTCGAATCAGAACTTCAGCGGAAGTGTGAAGGAACTCAGAGAGGTGGAAGGGCACCATCCGGAGCACAGAAGTTTTCAGGCCACACTGGTTAACTCGGGCGATAAAATACTGGATGCCAAAGTTTTTCTTGCCCTGGCCAACCTGGAAACAGCCCTGGAAGAGCAATTCAAACCCACCCCGGTGACCATCTATCCCGGACAGGAACGAAAGGTGACCCTTACCCTTCCCGTCGAACCGGAACCGGGACAATATGCCCTGGCCCTGCTGATGGATTACGGAAAGGGGTCCTCCATCGAGGGGGCTCAGATCTTATTGGCAGTGGAATGAGGAACAGGGAATGGATCGCCGGAATCATGGTCCTCACAGGGCTGCAGCTCTGTGCCCAGCAGGTACATGTGACCTACTGGAAACCCGGCCAGACTGCCGTCAGGGAAAGGTTCGGGTTTTACATGGACAATGGCGATACGGTCCGCCACGGATCCTACCGCATCTATTACAGGAACGATACCCTCTGGCAGGCGGGGTCCTATTCCCACGGGAGGATGGCCGGTATCTGGCACGACTACTATGAAAACGGCCGTCTCAGGCAGATCCTGCCTTTCAGTGACGGAAGGCTCGAGGGGGAGTTGATCTACTACCATCCCGACGGGACTCTTTACCAGGAAGCGGAATACAGAAATGACCTGCTCAACGGCAGGGTCCGGATCTATCACCCCAACGGGACTCTCAGTGAAGAGGGTGCATACAGGAACGGAGTGGTAAACGGGATCCTGAAGGCCTGGTACCCGGATGGCACCCCGCGGTTCATCAAACAGTACCGGCTGGGAGTGGAACATGGCTCTCAGGAATATTTTTACGAGAACGGGAATATCAGGGAGCGTTCGAACAGAGAAATGGGAGCCTATCAGGGTGAATTCCGGGGATATTATAAGGAACATGGCAACGGGACCATTCAGAAAATCTGCCAATACAGCGACGGTCTGCTGCATGGCCCGTTCAGGGGGTACTATCCATCAGGGAACCTGATGATCGAATGTACCTATATCCGCGACACCCTTCAGGGGTCCTGGACCAGTTACCACGACCTTCCGTCCAGCGGCCCCCTCCTTCCGGTCAAAGAGAAGGGGAACTATGAGAAAGGCAGCAGGGAGGGTATCTGGAAATCCTATTACCCCTCCGGAGAACTCTATACCGAGGGAACCTACCATAACGAGAGGTTTCACGGAAAATGGATCATATACCATCCCAACGGAAAGGTCAAGCAGACTGGCGCATTTCACGACGGGGATGCCACCGGCGAGTTCCTGATGTATTACCCTTCCGGTAAGTTAAAGAACCGTGGCTCCTATGAAAACGATCTTAAATCGGGATGCTGGGTCACCTACTATGAATCGGGAGCGATCCAGTCGGAGATCTGCTACCTGGAGGGGAAAAGACACGGAAAAGCAACCGCCTATGATGAGCAGGGGAACCAGTTACAACAAACCTGTTACAGGAATGGAGAGGAGATCCCATAAACCGCCGCTGCTTTGGCTGTTCATTCTCGCTCTGACGGCAGGATGTGAAACCGATCCCGGTACCGGGTCACCCTCCGGTCTGACAGGAGTCTACAGCTGCCAGGAATCATCTCCCCATTCCGGTATCCGGAACTACCTGGTGGAGATCGACCGGGTGAAAGATTCGGACGATCTCCATATTATCAGTAATTTTCATAACCAGGGAGAGAATGAATTCGTCTATGCCTCCCTGGACGGGGATACCCTGCGGATCGTCAACCAGGTCCTCTCCGGATGGAGCATCTACGGAAAAGGACCGGTGGCCTCCGATCTCCGCACGATCTATCTGTATTACGAAACGGACGACGGCATCACCATCCTGGACTACTATTGTACCTATACCCGCTAAAGAAGGTGAAAGGGAACTTTAGCCCCCGGTCTGCGGCTGGACCGGATATCTCTCAAAGATTTTTTCGGCAACCAGAGGGAGCTCTTCCGCACGTTCCTGAGGATCGTAATCGAGCTCTCCCACTGCAGCACCGTGCCATACATGTTTCCTGGTCCGGTTATCATACATATCCACTGCGATGGCGCGCTCCATGTAGTTGTACCTCCCGGGATAACCGTAGTAACGGTCCATCGCCTCGCGGTGATATACAGTGATCTTCACAGAAACATCGCCGCCCTCCTCGGCGAAGGAAAGCCCGTGTTTCTCCAGCTCCCTGGCAATGGCCACCCGGATGCGTTCCAGCTCCATCCCGGTGATAGTCTTTTTATTTCCTTCTGTGAAATCCATGAAGCTGTAGGTGTCGTATTGCCCGAAATCGACCGACGGATCGACATCCGAAAATGTTCTGACCGATGCTCCGCATCCTGTCAAAATCAGGGGAATCAAAATGCCAATGAATATGATGGGTATTTTCATGGTCTACAGTTCAATGATTACTTTATCTTCAAATCAAAATCTATGCCACTTTAATGCCGGTCAGTGATTCCGAGAGCTCCCAGAGTTTCTTTGCTTCTCCGGCTGTCACCAGTCTCCCCGCAGGCCGGTCGGGTGCAGGATATCCCCACATCCTCAGCCATCCTCCCGGACCGAAATAGGCACCACCCTCGACTCCTTCGGCGGTGGCAGCATAAAGGACCGGCAGCGCCCCCATAAGGGCGGGTTGTGCAGCCAGCCTGTTGGCCAGTTGAAAGGCCCCCGCACGCCAGCCGGAACCGGCCATGACCGCACCTTTTGACTGGAGCTCGGTGGCTGCATAACCGGGATGGGCGGCCACAGCGATCATGTTTCCTTCCCCGGTCCGGAATCTCCTGTCCAGTTCCAGGGTGAACAGCAGGTTTGCCAGCTTACTCATGCCGTAGGCCCTCCATTTGCGGTACCGCCGTTCCCAGTGAATGTCCTCATAACGGATCCTCCCAAGCCTGTGGGCTGCGCTGCTCACATTGACCACCCTGCCCTCCCCGGCCTCCCGGATTAGCGGCAACAGCCTGGCAGTCAAAGCGAAATGTCCCAGATGGTTCACTCCGAACTGCATCTCAAAACCGTCTGCCGTACGGTGATAGGGAATAGCCATCAGTCCCGCATTGTTGATCAGCAGATCGACCACCGGATAACTGCGGGAAATTCCGTCGGCAAATCCTTTCACCGAGGAAAGGTCACCCAGGTCAAGCTCCCGGACTTCCGGAGAAACCGGCGGTCCCGATTCTTCAATCCTTCGGCGCGCAACCATGCCCTTATCCAGGTTCCGGCATGCCATGATCACTTTGGCCCCTCTGGCCGACAGGGTCTGGGCGATATGGAATCCCAGTCCGCTGTTGGCTCCGGTTACCACAGCGTACCTGCCCTTCTGGGACGGGACGTCGGCGACAGTCCAGCGTTGTTTCTTTTCTTTCACGGCTCTGGTAGATTTTTTTGCAAAAATAATCATTGGCCATAGGGTAAACACTATCCGGTGCATCATATATACAGAAGCGAACCAGGAAATTATCTAACATTAAATTGAAATATTATGAAAACCATGAGATTGAGAAAAGGGGCCTTACTGATGATTGTCTCCCTCCTCTGCAGCGTTTTTGCCTACGCAGCGGTGAACGACGATGATCAGGTGTTCGACACCGTCAATTATAAGGCCTTCAAAGGAACGGTGATCGATTCGGAGACCAACAGATCCCTCCCTTTCGCCACCGTTGAAGCAGGCGGATCCAATGTTGCCACGGTGACCAACATCGACGGCGATTTTGTGATCAAACTCCCCAGATCTTCCAAAGTGACCGATCTGAAGATCTCCTATATCGGGTATCAAAACAAGATCGTTACACTCGACCGCTTCCCGGAGGAAAAAAAGCTGTCGATTTATCTGGAGCCCAGTTCGGTACGCCTTCAGGAGATCACCATCCGTCCGGAAGACGCCCTGGAGCTGATCATCGATGCCCTGAGCCAGATCAGAGTGAACTACAGCATTGAACCGATGATGATGAGGGGATTTTACAGGGAGACCATCGAGAGGCGGCGCAATTATGTCGCGATCTCCGAAGCGGTGGTCGACATCTACAAAGGGGGGTATGCCAATAATTTCCAGATGGACCAGGTGAAACTCTTCAAGGGAAGAAAGAGCGCCGACGTGGAAAAGATGGACACGGTTCTGTTCAAGCTGCAGGGAGGGCCCAACACCACCATCCTGCTGGATGTGGTGAAGAATCCCTATATTCTGCTCTCCGAACAGTATTACGACATCTACAATTTCACCCTCAGCGATGTGATCAGCATCGATAACAGGCTCCATTACGTCATTTCGTTCGACCAGAAATCCCACGTGGATGATCCTTTCTATAAAGGCAAACTATATGTGGATATGGATAAACTGGCCATTACCGAGGCCGAATTCGAACTGAACACCGAGAACGAAGAAGAAGCGGCCAGGATGTTCATCCAGCGCAAACCGATGGGCATGACCATTACTCCCGAGAGGGCGGTATACCGTGCCAAATATACCATCGAGAACAACATGTGGTACTTCTCATACGCCAGGGCCGAGGTGCGTTTCAAGGTAAACTGGAAGAGGAAACTGTTCAACACCATTTACACCACCATGTCGGAGCTGGCCATCACCGACCGCACCTACGAGGGAATCGAAAAGTTCGCCTTCAAGGAGCGGTTCAAGAGCAACGATGTGATGGGTGATAAGGTATATATTTTCTTCGATCAGGATTTCTGGGAAGGTTACAATGTGATTGAGCCCGACCAGTCGATCGAAAACGCGATAGATCGCCTGAACCGGAAGTACCTGCGCAGGAGCAGCTGAGCATCGCCGCTCCCGTCCCTATAAACTCAAAGCGCTGTCCCCGGAGAAATTTGTAATTTGCCTGTGCATTACAGGCGGCACAGGGACAGCGCTTTTAATCCTTTGTAGATGAATTTGAATGAGCAATATCAACTGCGAAAGATCCGGAGGGGTGACCTGGATAGTTTCGAGAAGCTCTTTCACAAGTACTATCAGGGGATGAAAGGATATGCAGAAAGCCTTGTCCGCAAGAGCGAGGTGGCCGAAGAGGTGGTACAGGATGTTTTCTATAACATCTGGAAAAACAGGGAATCGCTCAGAATTAACCGCAGCTGGCACAGTTATCTCTACCGGTCGGTCTTTAACAATTCGATGATGTACCTCAGGAAGGCCCGGATCGAGTTCCCCATGGAAGAGATGCAGGGGCCGGAACCGGGCAGCTGGGAGAACGACCCCTCGCAGCTGATGCAGTCGGCGGAACTTTCCGAAGCCATCGCCGGGGCCATCCGTAATCTGCCGGGCAGAACCAGAGAGATTTTTTTGCTGAACCGGCAGAATGGATTGAAATACAGGGAAATCGCAGAAAAGCTGTCTCTTTCGGAGAAGACCGTGGAGGCACACATGGGAAGAGCGCTGAAAGAACTGCGCAAAAGCCTGAAAAAATTTGAACAGCAATGATGAAAAACGAACGATATACCGAGATGTCGCGCTTCCTGTCCGGCGAGATGGATCCGGCCGAAGAGGTGGCCTTCCGCAGGGAACTGGAGCGTGATCCCGACACTCTCCGGGAGCTCCGTCAAATGGAGATCACCTGGAAATGGTACGACATCCGGTTTTCCGGATCACGGAACGATTCCAGACAAGCCTGGGGCAGGCTCAGGCACAGGCTGGAACAGGACGGCATGCTGGAGGAGACTCAACCGGCCGGGAGCCCCTTCTTTCGGAGCGGACCATGGAGAGTGGCTGCTGCAGTTATTCTGGTCGTCGCACTGGGTTTCCCGGCCCTCTTTTTTGGCCTGCAGGAGCGAAGCGACCGCACGGCTCCCCGGAGCCACTATGCCGAAAAAGGGGTCAGGACTGTCGATCTTCCCGACGGCAGCCGGGTTTTTCTCAACCAGGGCTCGGGACTGTCATATCCGGAAGAATTTATCCATCAGCGGGAAGTCCGGCTCAGCGGTGAAGCATTTTTCGAAGTGATGTCCGATCCGGTGAATCCTTTTACGGTGCGATCCGGAAAGGTCGTGGTATCGGTGCTGGGTACCTCTTTCAATATAAAAAAAGCAAAACCGGCCGGTGAGGTGGAAGTCTTCGTGGAGAACGGCAGGGTCAGGGTCGCTCAGGATGATTCTCCTCAATATATGACCCTGGAGAAAGGCGAACTGGCCAGGGTGGTTGACGGGATGATCGATAAAGGGACTGCTGTGGATCCCAATTATATATCCTGGAAAACAAAAGAGTTTAAATTTGTGGATGCCGAACTTGATGAAGTGCTGAAAGAGCTGGAGGAATCGTACCATGTGGAGATCGTCGCCGATGAGGAGGTGATCGAAGGACGGATGATTACCACCTCTTACATGGAACAGTCGATCGACTCCATACTTGAAACCATCGCCACGGCATTCGGGCTCTCTGTCACCCTCCGGGACGGCAGATACTATCTGGCACAATAAACCCATCGGATGAAACCAGTAAAAAGGAGATATAGTTCCGCATTCAGGATCCCGGCACTTTTCCTCTTTCTGGTTCTCTGCTCCCCTCTTCAGGCCAATTCAGGTCAGGATTCCATCCCCGCCATCCGGGTGAGTCTGTCCGACCGGAACCGTAACATCCGGCAGGCCCTTGAGGAGATCACCTTCCAGACCGGGCTCAGGTTCACCTACGATGCGGATCTCATAGAAGGTAAACAGCGTATCAGCATCGATTCCGGGGATATGCTCCTGAGAGATGCCCTCGATTCTCTGTTCCGCAACCCGGAGCTGAGCTACCGGCTCATCGACCAGAATATCGTCATCTACCTGAAAAGCATAACCACCCCCGAAAGGTTCAGCGAGGAGGTCGACAGATACCTGTTGAAGGGGGTGGTGATCGACAGCCGGAACAGAAACCCCCTTCCGTTCGCCACCATCGGACTTTTCGGAACCAACCTGGGATCCATCACCAATCAGGAAGGTGAATTTTCCTTTAAGATCCCTCCCCGCTTGACCGAACCTGTACTCATTGTGCGATACCTGGGATACAACAGGGAAATCGTCCCGGTGAACTTTCCCCTGGAGGAGAGGCTCGAGATCGTCCTGGAGAAGGAATCCATCCCCCTTCAGGAGGTGATCATCCGGTATACCGATCCGGTATTCCTCGTCCGGCAGGCCATGGAACAGGTTCAGGAGAACTATCTGCCGGAAAACTCCACCATGACGGCCTTTTACCGGGAAGCGGTCCGGCGGAACGACCACACGATGATCTATTCCGAAGCGGTTCTGGATGTGGCCAAGGGACCCTACACCCCTTTCGGTTCGGGAGACCAGGTCAGAATCAGGAAAGCCCGCAAGATAACGGATGTGACGGTCGAGGATACCGTTCTGGTCAAACTCCGTTCGGGAGTCTATACCTCACTCAACCTGGACGTGGTTAAGAACCGTCCCGATTTCCTTACTCCGGATTTCACCGAGAGGTACGACCTTACGTTCAGTGATCTGATGAGCTACGGAGACCGGCTGGTATATGTGATCCGCTTCGATCAGAAGGAAGAGATCACCGAACTGCTCTTTACGGGCACTCTTTATATCGATCTGGAGTCACTGGCACTGGTGGGAGTCGATTTTGAGTACAACCCGGACCTGATCCACAAGGAACCGGACCTTTTTCTGGTAAGCCGATCGCCCAATATCCGGATCAGACCCGTTCATGCACGTTACCATGTCGAATACCGCCGGATCGACGGAGACTACCACATCAGCCAGGTGCGTGCCGATATGGAACTGAAGGTTCGCCGTAAGAGGCAATGGATCGGATCGAAATATCTCATTTCCATCGAGATGGCGATCACCGATGTGATCCCGGACCGCCGTCTCCGGATCAGCCCTTCCGACCGGCTCAGGTCCAATGTGGTCCTGGCCGATGAACCGTTCGACTTCGATCCCGAATTCTGGGGCATCTACAATACCATTGAGCCGGAAGCCTCCCTGATGGAGTCGATCCGAAGGATCGAGCACAATCTGCAGGAGATTACCCCTTAGTTGCCTGTTTGTTTGCCGAACTATTGGTATCTTGTCGGTTACCGACAAGATACCAATGTTACGTTCCACCATCAGACTCTTCCTGGTCCTGATCACCCTCACGGTGATCATGGTAAGCTGGCTTTCAGGACAGCTGGGTTCCTCCCGCATCCAGATCCTGATCGGGGCGCTGACCGTAGTCAGCATCATCTCATTTTTCCTGCTGAATGTGGCCGACCGGCGTGATGAAGCAAAGAGACGGAAAGAAAGGGAGTCGAAAAAGCATCCGGAGGCGGATCCGGACAGGCCCGGGCCCAAAAGGGCCGATGTGGATTATTCACTGAAGGAGCGGAGGTCGGGACTCACCTGGGGAGGCGGTAATATCAAGGCCAGTGAAGCCAGGCGCGGCACCAAACGAACTTTTCTTGGAAAATGAAAGAACTCACCGAACAGGAGATCAGGGAGCTTGCCGAAAAAAAGCTGCAGGGGACCAGTTATTCAGAGATCCGGTCACAGCTGGACAACCAGGGTTTTTCCGATGAGCAGATCCGTACCGCCATCCGGAAGGTCGATGAGGTGGTGCTGAAGGTGGAGAGGGAGAACAGTTCCCTTAGAAAGGCCGGCAGCTGGTACTGGGCCGGTGTGGCCCTGGCAGGTGCCGGGCTCCTGCTTACTTTCGGAAGGAGTTACGGGTATTTCGCAGCCGGTATCCCGAGGTGGCTGGCCTATGCCCCGTTTTTTACCGGCATTCTCCTGATGTACTACGGCCGGAGAAAAAGAGCCCGGAAAGCCGGCAAAAAATAACAACTCCTTCACGATAGGTTAATAATTCCGAAACAATCCGCATCCCATCGATCCCTATATTCGCCACAAACCGGTGTTTGCTATGAAACACTTGTGGCTTCCCTCCCTGGTCCTGATCAGCGCCATGCTGCCCGGAGAGAGGCCTGGCACCGAAGCTCAAACCATTTCCAGCCACGATTCCGCCTCTGCCGCCGGTCCACAGGTAACCATGACAGTGTTCAGCGACCCGCATTTTTATGATCCCTCCCTGGGGACTGATGGTCTGGCATTTGAAGCCTACCTGAATAATGACAGGAAACTGCTGAGGGAAAGCAGAGAACTCATGGAGATGGCCGTCGGGGTAACACTGGCATCGGGGTCCGAACTGGTTTTGATACCGGGCGACCTGACCAAGGACGGGACGATGGCTTCTCACCTGAGGATGGCCGGTTTCCTCGGACAGCTGGAGAAACATGGGCTGAGTGTTTATGTGGTTCCGGGAAACCACGATGTGAACAATGGAGAAGCCATGGCTTACCGTGCCGATTCTACCGTCAGAGTGGAACACGTGAATCCGGTCCGGTTTGAAGAGATCTACGGACCCTATGGATATCAGGAGGCAATAAGTCGCGATCCCCATTCTCTCAGTTACCTGGCCGAGCCCCGGAAGAATCTCTGGATCCTCGGGCTGGACCCCTGCCTGTATGATCATAACGAACCTGCCGGACACCCGCATACAGGAGGTGCATTCGACCCGGGGACAATGGCCTGGCTGGAGGATCAGCTCACTTCCGAGGAAGCCGGGGATAAACTGATCATTGCCATCATGCACCATGGCATCCTGGAGCATTTCAGGGGACAAAAACGATACTTCGGAGAATATGTGGTGGAGGATCACCGGAAAATCTCAAAAAAGCTTGCCCGGCTCGGAGTTAAAGTTGTTTTCACCGGTCACTACCATGCCAATGACATCACCATGAAAAAATGGGGAGATGGCTCCTTTCTTTTCGACATAGAGACCGGTTCACTGGTGACCTATCCCTGTCCCATCCGGCGAGTGGAGATCTCTTCCGACACCATGAGGATCTCCACCGAACATCTCGATTCGATCCCTTCGATGGGACGGGATTTTGCCCGGTTTGCAAGGGAGTATGTGCATCAGGGAGTATCGGGAATCGCCGAAAGGACCATGATCGAAATGAACCTGAGACCGGAAGATGCTCATGTGCTTGCCAATCAGATCGGCGATGCATTCCTGAGCCACTATCAGGGGGATGAAGTCGCGAAAGATCCCCTCCTCGATCTGGAGGGAGTGAATCTGAAAGGAAGGATGATCATCAGTTTCCGGAAAAAACTGGTCGATGGCCTGTATCACGACCTGCCCCCGTCGGATAATGAGCTGGTGATCCATCTTCCCAGTGGAATCTGCAGGTAAATCCCGCTTTCTTCCTACCTTCGCATAAAACCTTTCTGTGGAGGAGATTGTCAGGAAAAGATTCCCGTTCTTCGAATCGGGACTGAGGGAAGCCATTTCAGAATCAGGTACCATCAGGGAGTTTGATGAAGAGGAGGAGCTGATCAGGGAGGATCAGTACATCCGCTCATTTCCCATCGTGCTTTCAGGACTGATCAAGGTATGCAGGACCGATGAGACCGGCAGGGAGTTGTTGCTCTACTATCTTCGTCCCGGCGAAGTCTGCACAGTATCCCTGATCTGCTGCATGGACCGCACGAAAAGCAGGGTGAAGGCCATCGCCGAAGAACGGACAAGGGCAGTGGTGATACCTGTGGAACTGCTCGACAGCTGGATTACCCGGTACCAGACCTGGAAGGAGTATGTCATGCATTCGATGCAGAAGCGCTTTGATGAACTTCTCAATGCACTCGACAATATCGCATTCCTGAAAATGGATGAGCGACTGGAACGGTTCTTCAAAGAACGTTTCCGGAATACAGGGAGCCGCATTTACGAAGGCTCACATCAGGAGATCGCTCTGTCGCTGAACAGCTCCCGCGAAGTAATATCCAGGCTGCTGAAGCAGATGGAGAACAGGGGGCTGATCACCCTCTACAGGGGGAGAATTGATTATTCGCCATTGTGTGACAAAAGTTACTGATCCTTTTCAGGGCATAGAGTTAATTTGTCCCCGTATTAAGAAAAGTAACCATGAACATCACACCTGTAAATTCATATACGGAGCTCAACGACCACATCAAAGAAACCGGCCGCACCTTCCTGCTGATCTACAAATCCGGATCTCCCACCAGCGATTGTGCACTGGAGCGGATCACCTCCCTGCAGGGCATGGAGAATGCCGGTTTGCTGACCGTGGATGTGAACGAGGTGAAGGACATCCATCCGCGGATCGGTGTGGATACGGCTCCGAGCCTGATACTATTCAGTGGCGGAAAGATGGTGAACATCCTGAAAGGGTGTCAGACCGGCGCAGTTTACGAGTCGGCCCTTTCAGGCAAAAAGATCGGAACTGTTCAGCCGGGAGAAAAAAAGAAAGCCAAGTCAGTGACCATCTACACCACCCCCACCTGCAGCTGGTGCACTACCCTGAAAACCTATCTGAAAGAGGTCCGGGTTCCTTTCAGGGAAGTCAACGTGGCGGCTGATACGGCAGCTGCCGAAGCGATGGTGAAAAAGAGCGGGCAACAGGGGGTTCCGCAAACAGAAATAAACGGACAGATGATTGTGGGCTTCGATAAAGCCCGGATCAATCAACTGCTGGAGATACATTGAGTTTCACTCAATTGGTAAACCTAAAATTCAATTAAAATGAAAGAGTTACAGCCAATCAATCAACATGTGCTTCTGGAGGTGGAACCCTCGGAAGAGAAAACTGCTTCGGGAATCATCATTCCCGATACCGCCAAATCGAAACCCCAGTTTGCCAAAGTGTTGGCAATCAGTGGGATCGAAGATCCCGAGATCTCTGTGGGAGATACGGTCTTCTACAAGAACTTCACCGGAACCGAACTGGAATTCAATGGCAAGGAGTATCTGATGATGCCCTATGCAGACATCCTCGGAAGGATCGTTGAAACGGATAAGATTTGAGATCCTGCCTGACCGGCTGTAGACTGTTTCCCCATTATCAAAATCTTTAGGTTCTGCCCTGAAGGGCTGCTACTCGACATAGCAGCCCTTCTTTTTTTTGCTTAATTTCGCAGTTTTAACCGATCATGGATCATCTGCCTTCCAGGATCAGAATGCACGGACCAATGAGAAAACTTTCACCGATATGGGTTGTTCTAACTATCCTGGCAACAGCCTGCCAGAGTGAACGAGCGACTGAAATGAAGAATCCTTTACTGATTGAATATCAGACTCCTCACGGAGTTCCGCCTTTCGACAGGATCGAGAACAGGCACTTTGTGCCGGCCTTCGAGGAGGGCATCCGCCGACAGGAGGCGGAGATCGCCCTAATCGTGGACAACCAAGAAGCTTCCACTTTCGAAAATACCATCGCAGCCTACGACCTCAGTGGAAAGCTGCTGCGGAAAGCGGGCGGTGTGTTTTACCGGCTGCTTTCAGCGGAGACCAGCGATGAACTCGATTCCATTGCCAGAGTGCTGGTCCCTGTGACTTCGGCCCACCGGAGCAACATCCTCCTCAACGAAGAGCTGTTCGACAGGGTAAAATCGGTCTATGACAACCAGGCTTCCATGGACCTGAATATGGAACAGACCAGGGTGCTGGATAAGATCTACAAGTCATTCGTCAGAGGAGGAGCCAACCTGGATGAGACGGGGAAAGCGCGGATCAGGGAGATCGATGAAAAGCTCTCCCTGCTGACCCTCGAATTCGGCAACCATGTGCTTGCCGAAACCAACGAATATGAGATGATCCTGGAAGAGGAGGAGCAACTGGCGGGGCTGCCCATTTCGGTCAGGCTTGCTGCTGCAGACGCAGCTTCCAGGGCAGGGCATCCGGGTAAGTGGCTCTTTACCCTCCATAAACCCAGCTGGATCCCATTCCTGCAGTATTCCGACAACCGGGGCCTGAGGGAAAAGCTCTACAGGGCCATGTACATGCGCGGAAACAACAGCAATGAATTCGACAACAAGAAGATTATTGAAGAGATTCTTGAGTTGAGGATCGAACGGGCCCGTCTGCTCGGCTACCGCACCCATGCCGGTTATATGCTGACCGACCGGATGGCGGGGGAACCCGGCAATGTTTATGAATTGCTGAATAATATCTGGGATCCGGCACTGGAGAAGGCCGGGGAAGAGGCTGCCATGATGCAGGAGATCATCGACCGTGAAGGGGGTGATTTCCGCCTGGCTTCGTGGGACTGGTGGTATTATGCGGAGAAGATCCGTCAGGAAAAATACCAGCTCGACGAGGAGGAGGTCAGGCCGTATTTCAGTCTGGAAACAGTAAAGGAAGGTGTATTCGAAGTGGTCCGCAGGCTTTACGGACTCTCCTTTGTCCCCAACCCCGATCTGCCGGTTTACCACGAAGAGGTCATGGCATATGAGGTAGAGGAGCGTGACGGATCGCATCTGGGAGTGCTCTATATGGATTTTCACCCGCGTCCGGGAAAGCGTGGAGGAGCCTGGAGCACCAGTATCCGCCAGGCCCATTCCGAAAATGGAGAATGGATCACCCCCGTACACCTGATCGTGATGAACTTCACCAGGCCCACCGGGGACAAACCGGCACTTCTCAGCTTCGATGAAACACTCACCTTTTTCCATGAATTCGGGCATGCCCTTCATTCCATGCTCACCACCTGCGATTACCTGACCACCTCGGGCACTGCCGTGGCCAGAGATTTTGTGGAGCTGCCCTCTCAGATCATGGAGAACTGGGCGGCCCACCCGGAGGTTTTAAAGGATTATGCCAGACATTATGAGTCGGGAGAGCCGATATCCGATGAACTGATCGGCAAGCTCGATGCAGCGGGAAAGTTCAATCAGGGCTTTGTCACCGCAGAGTATCTGGCGGCATCGTTCCTCGATATGGATTATCATACCCTGGAAGAGGCTGAGAACATCGATGTCAATGCTTTCGAGCAGGCTTCCATGGAAAAGATCGGGCTGATCGACGCCATTATTCCCAGGTACCGCTCCACCTATTTCCAGCATATTTTCTCCGGGGGATACTCGGCAGGCTACTACAGCTATATCTGGGCGGAGGTACTCGATAAGGATGCATTCAATGCATTCCTGGAGAACGGACTCTTCGATCCTTCAACCGCCCGCTCGTTCCGGGAGAATATCCTGGAAAAAGGAGGTTCCCGTGATGAGATGGAGATGTACAAAGCCTTCAGGGGAAAGGAACCGACCATTGAGCCGCTGCTGAAAGGCCGGGGGCTCGACTGATCCTGCTGTCAGACACCCTTGCCTTTCAGGATGGTTATCGCCGTGTAGAATAAGATCTTAAGATCGACAAACAGTGACATGTTCTCGATGTAGAGGATATCATATCTCAGCCTCTTGATCATCTCCTGCA
This sequence comes from uncultured Bacteroides sp., assembly GCA_964579515.1. Taxonomy (GTDB): domain Bacteria; phylum Bacteroidota; class Bacteroidia; order Bacteroidales. The sequence continues at coordinate 24,553 of CAZOHA010000003.1, forward strand.
CATTTTCCGCATAGCCGTACTTCACCTGTCCCCAGGAAGTAATCCCGGGTTTCACCCGGTGCAGGTGGATATAATGCGGTGCTTCCATGGTGATCTTTTCGATGAAATAGGCTCTTTCCGGTCTCGGTCCCACCAGCGACATATCTCCCTTAAGTACGTTGATGAAATTGGGGATTTCATCCAGGCGGTGCTTCCTCATGAACTGGCCGAAACGGGTGACCCTCGGATCGTGTTTGGAAGAGAGTTCGGGACCGTTTTCTTCGGCATTGTGGAACATGGACCTGAACTTGTAGATCCGGAAATGCTTTCCGAACCGGCCCACTCTCTGCTGGGCGTAAAGGATGGGTCCGGGAGAGGAAAGTTTCACTCCGACCACGAGGAAAAGAATCAGCGGGGAGAGAAGTACCAGAGAGAAGATGGCGAGTATGATATCGAGCATCTGCTTGACATTCTGCTGCCATGCCGGCATCAACTCGTGTTTGACTTCAAGCAGGGGTGTTCCGAAAATGGTGGTGCTTTTTACCTTTCCGGTGAGAATGTCAGTCATGCTGGGAATGGCGCTGACCCGAATGTCGAGCAGGGAGAGCCGGTTGACGATATCACCGATCTTCCCGTGCTCGGAAGGCTCCAGGGCAATGATCACCTCCTCCACCTGAAGGTCCCTCAGAATATCCTCCATCTGCTCATGGTCGCCCAGGTGAGTGGTATGATCCTGCAGCTGATAATGCTCCTTGCGGTGGACATTAATGAACCCGAGTATTTCATGCCCGCTCGATTTCTTCTGCTCTACAATGTCCATGAAGACATCCACGGCATTTTCGTTGCTGCCGATCATCACAGTCTTGAATCCGATTTTACGCTGGTGGACCTTCCTGACAGTGCTGCTCGTCAGAACCATCCTCGGGATCAGGGTAAAAGTGAAATGGAGCAGGAAAAGGGTAAAGAAGAGGCTGTAGTAATTGGTGTAGTCGACAATGGTATCGTCCAGGATCAAAATGAAAAAGATCGCAATCACTCCCAGAAGGGAAGACATGAATGTCCTCAGGAAGTCATCCAGCCTCGATCGCCTGAATACATTGTTGTAGAATCCCGTAAAGTAATAGAAGGTGATCCATACAAAGGGAAGCCCGATGGCACCTGCCCAAAATCGAAAGCCCAGAGTAATGGGGATATCGATCCCGAATACCTGGGGTTCAATCTGGACCTTCCGGAAGATGTAAAATAAAATCCAGGCAGCCGAGGCAGCCAGGAAGTCAGATAATACGTAGAGAAACCGCTGGAGCCTGTGGTTCTTCATGCAGTTAGGTCGACCTCTTCCTAATATAACTGCAAAGCCGGTAAAATAATTGCATTCAGAGATGGAATTTTCATTAAATATGTTCGAGAATATCAGTTATCTTTGTGGTATTGCATGGAACAAAACGACAGTTACCAACATAAAGGGCTCAGGAAAAAGCTGGTAGAAACCCTCCGCACGAAGGGGATACAGGACGAAAGGGTGTTGGAGGCGATCGGAAAGGTTCCCAGACATCTGTTCATGGACAGCGGATTCCTGAACTTTTCCTACACCGACAAAGCATTTCCCATATCGTCCGGACAAACCATTTCTCAGCCTTACACCGTGGCCTACCAGACAGAACTGCTGGACGTTCAGCCCCATTCCAAAGTGCTGGAAGTCGGTACGGGATCGGGATATCAAACGGCGGTACTTCTGGAACTCGGTGCCCGTGTCTACACCATTGAACGGCAGCGGCAACTCTTTCTGGAAGCCCAGAAAACCCTGGAGCCCTTAAATTACAAGCCTCTTTACTTTTTTGGCGATGGGTATGAGGGACTCCCTGCCTATGCACCTTTCGACCGTATCCTGGTCACAGCCGCAGCCCCTGATATCCCTCAAACCCTTCTCGATCAGTTAAGTGCAGGTGGGATCCTGGTAATACCGGAAGGGGACCGTTTCGGTCAGAAAATGATCCGGGTGGTACGTAAAACGGAAGATGATTTTGAACGGAGTGAACATGGTTTTTTCTCATTTGTTCCTCTCCTGAGGGGAAAAAACCAGTAATATGCTCCGGATAGAGAGACTTGTATTTAATTCTTTTCAGGTCAACACCTACGTGGTGTGGGATGAAAACGGGGAATGCCTGGTGGTGGATCCTGCATTCCAGACCCCGGAAGAATCGGACCGGTTCGACAGGCTGATCGAAGAGAAAAAATGGACCATCACCGGTCAGATCCATACTCATTGCCACGTCGATCACCTGCTGGGGGTGACGCACATGAGGAACCGCTACGGTCATCCTTTCCGGGCTCACCCCGACGAAGGCAATAACATCCGGCGGGCACCGCTGATGGGTGAGGTTTTCGGCCTGAAACTGGACCCTCTGGAAGGGATCGATCAGGAGATCCATGACGGAGACCGGATTTCAGTAGGAAATTCTTCCCTGGAAGCCATCCTGGTTCCCGGACATTCACCGGGAAGCCTGGCGTTCCATGCTGCGGAACCGGGTTTTGTGATCACCGGGGATGCTCTTTTCCAGGGCAGCATCGGGCGCACCGATCTGCCCGGCGGCGACTACGATCAATTGATCCGATCCATCCGGTCCCGTCTTTTGATCCTTCCTTCCGATACGACCGTTTACCCGGGTCACGGGCCTTCTTCCACCATCGGTGCCGAGCAACAGGACAATCCCTTCCTGACGATGGTTCCATAACATGATCTGACTCAACAAAAGTCAGGTCCCGTTTGTTTATATTTGCCCTTCATGACTCAGCCTTCCATTAAATTTTAATCACTGTATGATACCAGACAGATTTAGTGAGCGTCATATAGGCCCGCGGGGAAAAGAGATTGAGGAAATGTTGGGCACCATCGGAGTCGGTTCCATGGATGAACTGATGAAGAAGACCATCCCCGGATCCATTTTCAGGGATCAACCGCTTCAACTTCCGGAAGGGATCGACGAGCACTCCTACCACCAGCGTTTAAGGGAAATCGCCGATCGCAACAAACTTTACAAAACCTATATCGGCCTGGGTTTCTACAACAGCATACTCCCCCCTGTTATTCAGAGGAATATCCTGGAAAATCCGGGCTGGTACACCTCCTACACACCCTACCAGGCCGAGATCTCCCAGGGAAGGCTGGAAGCATTGCTCAATTTCCAGACCATGGTCATGGAACTTACCGGTATGGAGATCGCCAATGCCTCTTTGCTCGACGAATCCACAGCGGCTGCCGAGGCAATGATCATGCTCTATAATTCACAGCCAAAAAAAGCCAGCCAGGAATTGAAGTCCAAATACTTCGTCGACGAAAAGGTGTTTCCCCAGACACGTGCGTTGCTGATCACCCGGGCCGAGCCACTGGGGATCGAACTCGTATTCGGCAACTACCTGGATTTCAGTCCGGATCCATCCATGTTCGGGGCTTTCGTGCAGTACCCGTCTGCAGACGGCGAAATCCGGGATTATTCAGGGTTCATCCGCAATGCTCATGATAATGACCTTTCGGTGGCAGTGGCGGCCGACCTGATGAGCCTGACCCTGCTCACCCCTCCCGGTGAAACAGGTGCCGATGTGGTGATGGGTTCTTCCCAGCGATTCGGGATCCCTCTTTTCTACGGGGGGCCTCATGCTGCATTCTTCGCCACCCGGGAAAAATTCAAGCGCCATCTTCCGGGAAGGATCATCGGCGTATCGGTCGACACGGAAGATCGGCCCGCACTCAGAATGGCTCTCCAGACCAGGGAGCAGCACATTAAAAGGGAACGTGCCACTTCCAATATCTGCACCGCCCAGGCACTTCTGGCCAGCATGGCCGGGATGTACGCCGTCTACCACGGACCGGAAGGACTGAAAAGGATTGCCTCCAATATCCACTCAGGGGCCGCATATCTCGCCGAACAGCTGGATAAGCTGGGGTACCGGGTGGTCCACCGGGACTTTTTCGACACCTTGCTTATCGGGCTCCCCGACTCTTTGAGTTCGAAGGATATCAGGAAAATCGCCGAAGAGCGGCAGATCAATTTTCACTATCCCGATCCGCAGCACGTGCAGCTCTCCACCGATGAGACCACTTTCGAGGAGCAGTTGAACCAGATCCTGGAAGTATTTTCAGTGGGGGTCAAAAAAAGCATTCATTTCCACGATCGCGTGGGGAACAGAATCGTGTTTGACCGGTCCTTCAGCCGCTCATCCTCCTTCCTTCTGCAGGAAACCTTTCAGAGGTACCGGTCGGAGACTGAAATGATGCGGTATATCCACATGCTGGAACGCCGTGACCTGGCGCTGAATCAATCGATGATCTCGCTCGGTTCCTGCACCATGAAACTGAATGCGGCCTCCCAGCTGATGCCTGTCACCTGGCCGGAATTCGGCGCCATTCACCCCTTTGTGCCCATCGATCAGACCGAAGGATATCATCAACTGATCCACGAGCTGGAGCAGGCCTTATCGGAGATCACGGGCTTCGAGGCCATCTCATTTCAACCCAATTCAGGAGCGTCGGGCGAGTACACCGGATTGCGGGTGATCCAGGCTTATCATTCGGACCGGGGGGAGGGTCACCGGGATGTGGCCCTGATCCCGGTCTCTGCCCACGGAACCAATCCGGCCAGCGCTGTGATGGCCGGTCTGGAAGTACAGCTGGTGAACTGCGATGACAGGGGGAATATCGATACGGTCCATCTGAAGGAACTTGCAGAGAAGTATGGAGACCGGATCTCCTCCATCATGATTACCTATCCCTCCACTCACGGGGTATTTGAAGACAACATCAGGGAAATCGTCGATGTGGTGCATCAGCACGGAGGCCAGGTATATATGGACGGAGCCAACATGAACGCCCAGGTGGGACTGACAAGTCCTGCAGCCGTCGGCGCTGACGTATGCCACCTGAACCTCCACAAAACTTTTGCTATTCCCCATGGTGGAGGAGGTCCCGGGGTAGGGCCCATCGGCGTGGCCAGTCACCTGGTGGAATATCTGCCCACCCATCCGCTGGTGGAAACAGGAGGTGTGAAGGGGATCAGCAGCATTTCTGCCGCTCCTTACGGGAGCGCCGGGATCCTGCCCATCTCTCACGCCTACATCCAGTTGCTGGGTGCGGAAGGCCTTACAGAATCAACCAGAGTGGCCATAATGAATGCCAATTACGTGGCTGCTTCACTGAAGGATTATTACGACATCCTCTACACGGGGTCGGGTGGTTTTGTGGCCCACGAGATGATACTCGACTGCCGCAAATTCAGAAACTCAGCCCAAATAAGCGAGGCCGATATTGCCAAGAGGCTGATGGACTATGGTTTTCACGCCCCCACCCTATCATTCCCGGTGCACGGTACCCTGATGATGGAACCGACTGAGAGCGAATCGAAAGAGGAACTGGACCGGTTTATCGAAGCCATGAAGGATATCCACAAAGAGATCATGGATATCCAGGAGGGAAATGTCAAAGCCGAAGAGAGCGTACTCCGTAACTCGCCCCATACGGCGGAGATCCTTCTGGAAGATGACTGGGACCGTTCCTATTCCAGGAAAAAGGCCGCCTTCCCGCTGCCCTGGGTGAGCCGGAACAAATTCTGGACCCCGGTCAGCCGGATCAATGATGCTTTCGGTGACCGCAACCTGGTCTGTTCCTGCGAACCGATGGAGGCCTACCGGGAAGATCTGCATGCAGTGGATTAGTTCCCGTTGATGAGATTTGAAAATGATCCGGATCCTTTTGATTTATTTCCTGAGGATTGGTAAATTACATCTCTGATCAGGGCAGAAAAACTATCCATCCACCATAATACCGATGAACAGATTTTCATTTTTTTGGGCCGGTATGTTCATGACTGCCGTCGCCGTTATTACTCCCGAAGCTTGTGCTCAATCCGGAGATGATCTGATCACAGCTGTCACCTACCAGGACCTTGAGAGGGTCAGGGAACTCATTAAGTCAGGTGTGGATGTGAATTACAGGGAACCAGCCTACGGGAACACTCCTCTGGTCATGGCCTGTCAGTATAACCTGGTGAAGATCGCCCAGTACCTGATGGACCATGGAGCCGACATTGACCTGAAGACCAAAACAGGACATACCCCCCTGATGGCCGCTGCCTCCGGTTCCGAAGAGATGTTCCATCTCCTTCTCTCCAAAGGAGCTGATCCGTTGCAGAAGCTGGAGAACGGAACTTCTGCATTCACCCTGTTGTTGACGGGTATCCTTCGAGACAGGATCTCCCTGGAAGCAGCTGACAGGCTGATCGAAGCCGGTGCCAATGTGGATGAGTCGGCCGGTTCAGGAGCCATGGAAGGTTATACATGCCTGATGATGGCCGCCCGCAACGGGCGCCCCGACATAGTCCGGTACCTTTTAGAACACGGGGCCGATGTGAATGCCACCGCCGCCGACGGGAATACACCCCTCAGCCTGGCCATGAAGGAAGAAGACCAGGAAATGCAGGCTCTCCTGAAGGAGCTCGGAGCAAGGTAGACCTCACTCTTCCACAGCCGCCTCCTCGCTGACCTTCGGTGAGAGGAAGAGGAAATTGTCGCAGATAATCTCCGTACTGTAATGTTTGTTGCCCTCCTTGTCGTCCCAGGCATTGGTGGCGATCTTGCCCTCCACATAAAGGGCATCCCCCTTCCTGACGTGCTGCTTCACGATCTCCGCGGCCTTGTTCCATACCACAACGCGGTGCCATTCGGTCCTCCTGATCTCCTCCCCTTCCTTGTCCTTCCAGACCTCATTGGTGGCCAGGGGGAAGTTGGCCACGAAGGCCTCCCCGTCACGTTCCGAAACCCGGGGGACCTCGCCGACATTCCCCACCAGGGTGACCCTGTTAACTCCGTATTTCATAACAGTTAAGTTTTGGTTACAGGGGTTAATGTGATGAGAGGCGGGAAGATCGGTCGGTCAGCAATGCCCGTCTGAAAACACCTACCCACATTTAGGTATTTTGCTCTAAATAAGTAAGGAGATCTAAGAAGTAACAAGCAGACAGAGAAACTCTTACATCTAACCGTTATTTAGAATGGTTCTTCGGTAGAATTCCGGATGCATTTTTTCACCGGTAATGCGGATATATTAGCAGCAGTGATTTAATACAAATATTGCTGCTATGAAATACAAACTTTGGATGATTGTTTTTCTCTCGGGATCCATAATAACAGAGCTTGCGGGGCAACCGTATCAGAATACCGCTGGTCGCATGTTGGAGGAGGAAAACCCTCTGACCATAGGAGGTTATGGTCAGATAGACTACAACCAGGTAGTTTCCGGGGAAGAATTTCACAACGGGAACCTGGATGTGCACAGACTTATTTTGATGTTCGGGTATAAATTCAACGATCGCACTCAGTTCATCTCGGAGGTGGAGCTCGAACACGTGAAGGAAGTTTACGTGGAGCAGGCGTTTCTTCAATATGAGATCAAACCCTGGCTCAAATTCAGGGGCGGATTAATGCTGGTTCCCATGGGAATCATCAACGAATATCACGAGCCTTCCACATTCAATGGAGTGGAACGCCCAAACCTGGATAAATATATAGTTCCGAGCACCTGGCGAGAGATCGGGGCGGGTTTTACCGGTGTACTCCCTTCAGTTTCTCTCTCATATCAGGCCTATGTCATGAATGGATTCAGAGGCTATGACGATGGCGCTTTATTGAGTGGATCGGACGGATTTCGGAAAGGCAGGCAAAAAGGCGCGGAATCGATGATCACTTCACCGAGCCTGGCTGTTAAGCTGAATCATTTCGGGATCAGCGGACTGCAGATCGGACTCAGTGGCTATTATGGCAACTCCCAGAGCAACCTTTATGACGGTCTTAGTAAAACGGATGAGGCAGCCCGTGCCAGTGCAGATTCATCCATCGTAGGCCTTTCAATGGCCGGATTGGATGCCAGGTATACTTTTGGCGGACTGAGTCTGAGGGGACAGTTTAATTACGGATGGGTATCTAATTCTGAAGCATATAATGACTTCACATCCAGTGACCTGGGAAGTGCTGTCTCCGGATGGTATCTGGAAGCCGCCTTCGATCTTTTCAGTTTGCTGGAAAGCGCCAACACCCGGTTGATCCCCTTTATTCGCTATGAACAATATGATACTCATGCAACCGTGGAAGAAAGCATCCCGCAAGATCCATCGCTCGATCGGACTGACCTGACACTGGGTGTGGGCTGGAAACTGGACCGGGGCGCCATGTTGAAAATGGATTATCAGCTTTTTAGAGAGGGGGGCTCAGACCAGGGTGTAAATCAATTTAATGCAGGCGTTGCAGTATGGTTCTAGCAAGGAATAAAACGATATTCACGGTCGCCATCCTTTTACTCTTCTTTACCCCATTGGAAATCCGGAGTACGGACCCCGGTAATTTCCATAAAGGAGTCAGAAAAGATATTGAACTATATTTTGGGAATTCGACGAGCATTACTCTCGTCGATCACTGGAGTTCTGTTACAGATTCAGTGGGATTGGCCGGAAAAGGAGACCGGGTCTTCAAAGTATCAGGAGAGGCGGGTAAGGAAGGTTACATTCTTCAGACCTCTGCTTACGGCAGGTATGACAAGTTTGACTATACGGTTTTATATCAGGAAGACCTGGTGGTACTTCATATCCGGATCACCACCTATCGCTCATCACACGGAGCGGCGGTTAGCAGCAAAAGCTGGTTGAGGCAGTTCAGGGGGTATGGCGGGGAGACCCTGGAACTGGGTAAAGAGATTGATGGTGTGTCCGGGGGTACCATCTCTGCAGGTTCATTGGTGAAGGACATTCAGCGTTGCCACCGGCTCATGACGGAGATAAAAAAAAATCTTCTTGCGTTCTGATGTTAACGATTTCTTAAATTTTAGATTTTATTTAACAAGTCGCCCGGCTGGCTGTTTACTATCGGTAAGATAAATATTAAAGCCATGAACAGAATAAGAACAATTGCATTTACAGGAATGGTGGCCGTGATTATGATGAGTTGCAGCAGCAGCCCCAAACAGGAACAGCAGGCCACTGCAGATGAAACACCCGAACCCGCGACGGGTGAAGTGACCCCCATGAATGTGGACCTTGAAAGTAGCAGGGTCAACTGGAAAGGTGAGATGCTCGGGATCTATTCCCATTACGGCACAGTGGATCTGGAGTCGGCTTCCCTCTCCATGCAGGGAGATATGGTTTCCGAAGGAGAATTTGTCATTGACCTTCAGACCATGGTCGCCACCGATGAAAACTACAGCGAGGACAGACCCAAAGAGCGGCTGATCGGCCACCTGAAATCTCCCGATTTCTTCGATGTGGAGAATTACCCCACAGCCCGGTTCGTCATCACCGATGTCAGCGGTGGTACGGTAACGGGTGATCTGACCATTCGGGGGAACACTCATTCCGAGACATTCGACAATGTCACTATCCAAAAACAGGGAGATACCTATATGGTCACCGGTAAACTCATCTTCGGGAGGGATAAATACGACGTGAATTTCGAAACGGGAGTTCAGGACAGAGTATTGAGCGACGATATCGAGATCGAGGTGGAACTGGTCACCTCTGCCTGAGCCAATTGAAAATTACCAATCACTGAAAGAGCCATGTCTGAAGATATGGCTCTTTTTTTGTATCATTGCCCCGCGATCCCAATGCTTGCCCGATGACTCTCACCTTGCTCAGAAACAGGTTTTCTTCCTTGCTTTTTCTTTGTCTGATCCCGGCCGTTTCCGCTGCACAGACCTATGCGAAACACGGAATGGTGGTATCCGACAATGTGATCGCCTCGGAAGTTGGCAAAAAAGTACTGGAGAAGGGAGGAAATGCCATCGATGCCGCCGTCGCCACCGCCTTTGCCCTGGCAGTGACCCATCCCCAGGCAGGTAATATCGGGGGAGGCGGGTTTCTGGTCTTCATGGACAGCACCTCTTCGGTGACCACCATCGATTTCAGGGAAAAGGCTCCTGCAGGAGCCCATCCGGAAATGTTCCTGGATGAAAGCGGTGAACTCCCCGGTGGGACCGATCTCAGGGGCAGGCCTACCACGGTGAATCACACCGGATTGAAATCGGCGGGTGTTCCGGGTACCGTGGCCGGACTGCATCTGGCTCACCGGAAATATGGAACTCTTCCCTGGAAGGAGCTGGTAGAACCGGCTGTGGAGCTGGCCCGGAATGGATTCCCGCTCACCTGGACCCTTTCTGAACACGCCCGGTTCTTTCATCGGCAGGGGGAAACCGAATTCATCAGGGATTTTTTCAGCAACGATCAGGGCGAACCGGCCGGATTCGGAGAGGTCTGGAAACAACCCGAACTGGCCCTTACCCTGGAAGAGATCAGGGATCATGGCCGGGACGGATTCTACCAGGGAAGGGTGGCCCGGGAAATCGCACAGTATATGAAGGAGCTAGGTGGAATCATCACACAGAAAGACCTTGAGGAGTATCAAGCCATCGAACGGCCTCCCGTAAAGGGCACCTACCGGAACTGCGAAGTGTATTCCATGGCACCGCCCAGTTCAGGCGGGGTGGCAATGATCCAGATGCTCCACATGGCCGAGCAGGTGGGATTCGATTCCTTGGAGTTCAACTCCGCGCCCTATTACCACCTTCTTGCCGAGGTGATGCGCAGGGCCTACGCCGACCGTGCCGGATTTCTGGGGGACCCGGATTTCAATCCGGGGATGCCGGTCGAGCGGCTCATTTCCAAAGAATATGCTGCCGGGAGAATCAAAGATTTCAACCCGGCCGTAGCCTCTGAAAGTGATCCCGCCAGGTTCGGTCAACTATACGAAGGCCCTCAGACCACCCATCTTTCAGTGGTCGACAGCGACCGGAACGCGGTTTCATTGACCTATACCCTGGAGTATTCCTACGGCTCGGGGATGGGCTCTCCCCGTCTCGGATTTCTGTTCAACAACGAAATGGGTGATTTTAACCCGGTGCCCGGCCTCACCAGTGAAGAGGGACTCATCGGCACCGCACCCAACCTGATCGAACCGGGGAAACGCATGCTTTCGAGCATGACCCCCACCATTGTGGCAAGAGACGGAAAACCCTGCCTGGTAATCGGGAGTCCCGGCGGCAAAACCATTATCAACACTGTATTCCAGACTGTATTGACATTCATTGAATATGAGATGCCGGTCAGAGAGGCCATTGAGAACGTCAAGATCCATCACCAGTGGTTGCCCGATCGGATTCTTTTCGAGGAGGAGCGGCTTTCGACCGAAACCCGTGCAGTGCTGGAAGCCATGGGTCACCAACTGGTGCCCCGGGAAGCGCTGGGGCGGCTGATGGGAATCGAAGTGGATCATGAGAAGGGGATCCTCAGCGGGGCAGCCGATTCCTCAAGCCCCGACGGAGGGGCAGCAGGGTATTAGCCGGACCACCCTACCGGAGCCGGAAAAAACCTTCAGATAGACTTTAAGATGCCGGACGATTACGAACGTAAAGGTTTTCCAAAATCAAGAATAGCCACTCAGGATGTCTATTCGGTCGGCAAGCAGAAACATCATGTGAGCGCTCTTCTTGAATTTGATGTGACAGAGGTGCGCCGTCGACTGCGCGAACTCAGGAGAAAGGGCTCGCCTGTTTCTTTCAATGCATGGCTGATAACGGTTATCAGCAAGGTTCTCACCCACCATCCCGAAGCTGCCGCCTATTTAAACAGTAAGAGAAGTCTGCTACTATTCAAGGAGTTGCGAATATCCATGATGGTGGAGAAAATGATCGATGGTCAGCGGGTCCCTCTCCCGCTGGTGATTGAAAATGCTGCCGGAAAATCCGCCGAAGAGATCACCCGTTCCATCGAAAAAGCCAGAGAAGAGCACCCTGTGAACCGGCCGGTAGTCAGTCACAGGCCCGCCACCGCCGGCGAGCGTATTTACTATCACCTTCCAGGATTCCTGAGGAGGGCGGTGTGGAGAATCCTGCTCCGGCATCCGAAGCTGGCTTTCCGGACAATGGGAAACGTGGTGATCACCTCCGTGGGAATGGCCGGAAGGATCAACGGCTGGTTCATCCATAGTTCAGTGCATCCGGTCTCATTCGGAATAGGGTCCATCCTTCGCAAACCGGTTGTGGTCGGGAAGGAGATCCTGATCAGAGAGGTATTGCACATGACGGTACTGGTGGATCATGATGTGATCGACGGAGCACCGATGGTCAGAATGCTCAATGATCTGAGCCGCGAGATCGAATCGCCCGGAGAGATAAAATAGTGTATCAGGAGGCTGGTTTTGAACTGGAACAATTTCTACCTTTACGATCCGAAATCCATCTTATTCAAGATAACCCAAACAAACCGATTCATGAAAACAAAAACCACAACCCTTTTTCCCGGCCTCTTGATGTTGTTAACGGCATCATTTTTTTTCCTCTCTTCCTGCAATACCGGCACGAAACAGTCCGACAGCGAAACAGAAACTGCACCGGAAACTATCAAAAGTGCAGATGAAGACTCCGATTTCAAGATCTCGCTGGCCCAGTGGTCCCTTCACCGTTCCTTCTTCGGAGACGGTCTGAGCGACTGGCAGACATTCGGCAGAATGCTGATGGAATCGCCCGATTCTGTTCTGCAGGGAGAGCTTGATCCGATGAACTTCCCGGAAATCGCCGCCGGATACGGAATCTATTCCATCGAACTGGTCAACACCTTCTACTTCGGTAAGATCGGCGACGAGGCATACTGGGATACCTTTCAGGAAAAATGTGATCAGGCCGGAGTTACGGTTGGACTGATCATGTGCGATGCCCTGGGCAATCTGGGAGATGCCGACGAAGAGGCCCGCATGATCGCCGTGGAAAACCACTACCCATGGGTGGACCTGGCGCAGTTCCTGGGAGCTCACTCCATCCGCGTCAATGCCGCCGGTCAGGGTACACCGGAGGAGGTGGCCGCCCATGCGACTGACGGGCTCACCAGACTGGCCGAATATGCGGAGACCAAAGGGATCAGTGTTCTGGTTGAAAACCACGGAGGATACTCCTCCAACGGTGAATGGCTCTCCGGAGTGATGGAAAGCGTCGGCAGGGATAATGTGGGGACCCTTCCCGATTTCGGGAACTTCTGCATCGAGCGGGGACCGGAAGGGTGTGTGAACGAATACGACAGGTACAAAGGCATGGCCGAACTGATGCCTTACGCCAAAGGAGTAAGTGCCAAATCCCATGAATTCGATGAGAACGGCAATGAGGTCCATACTGACTTCCTTCGGATGATGAAAATTGTCAAGGAATCGGGATTCACCGGATACGTGGGGATCGAGTATGAGGGTGACCAGCTCTCCGAAGAGGAAGGGATCAGAGCCACCAAAGCACTTCTGGAAAGAGTTTTCGAACAGCTCTGATCCGGCCAGTTGCGGAAAATACTGCTACAGGGGAGTACCGGTCGCCGGATTGCCGGTACTCCCTTTTTTGTTACTTTCAATCCATGTTTTCCTCCTTCATAGAACTGCTGGTAATGATCAATCCCTTTGCGCTGTTCCTCTATCTGGAACCGGTGAGAAAGGATCTGAACCGCAGGGATTTTCTCAGGGTGATTATGAATGCCTCGCTGATTTCCCTGGTGATCTGTGTCGTATTTTTCTTCTCTGGGGAGTTCGTTTTCGACCGTGTCCTGCAAATTGATTTTGAGTCGTTCCGGATTTTCGGCGGAATCATCATCTTCTCTTACGCTTACTTTTATATCATCAGGGGGCAGAAAGCCCTGATCATGATCAAGGAGAATCTCTCCGACCTGGCTTCAGAGATCGCATTGCCGTTTATGGTCGGTGCGGGGACCATCTCACTCAGCATCCTGATCTCGTACCGGCACATCTGGTGGCAGGGTAGTCTGATCCTGGTATCGGTATTTGCCACTAACTTTTTGCTGATCTTTCTCTTTACATGGTTCCGGAGCGGCATCGGAGCGCAGCGATTCAAAACCGCCTTCGATAAAAACATGGAAGTACTTCTCCGGCTGAATGGATTCTTTATAGGGGCCATCGGCATCAACATGATTTTCAGCGGAATCCAGAACCTGTTCGGCCTGGGGTAGATGTAATTTTTACATAAAATGTATAGTTTGCTTGTCTTTTAGTAAATTATACTTAGCTTTTCGACATGTATATTTTACTAATTGTAAATTAACTCTTACATAATCACACATATCATGTCGTACCAGGAAAAACAAAACATCGTCAACATTTTCAGCGGACTGCTGGCCACTGTTATTGCACTTGCCCTGGGAATGCCGGTTTACGGTATATTTATCGGTTTTGTGGCTGCAGGACTGCTGGCCGGGATCATCGAGAACAGTTCCCAGATCTACTATTACATAAAAGGAGTCTGAGATGGTCAAGAGCAGGATCCAGAACAATATCCGAACGCTGCGATTCCATAACAATGAGATGACCCAGCAGCAGCTTGCCGACGAGGTGGGCGTGTCGCGTCAGACTATTGTCGCCATTGAGAAAGGGAACTACTCCCCTTCCCTGGAGCTGGCCTTCCGTATTGCACGTCTGTTCCACACACCCCTGGAGCAGGTGTTTTCCTATGAACCTGATTCCGAAAAACCCGATGAAAACCAGACATCTGTAAACAAATGAAAGCAGCAGTTTATGATCGGTATGGCCCGCCCGAGGTTCTGCACATCGAACAGGTGAAGATGCCCCTTCCCGGGGAAGACGAAGTCCGCATCCGTATCAGGGCTGCGGGAGTGACCAACAGCGACCTGTTCATCAGGGGATCGCGGCTCCCCCTGCTCTACTGGGTCCCCATGCGGCTGATGCTGGGACTGTTCAGGCCCAGGAACCGGGTCCCCGGCCTGGTATTTGCCGGTGAGGTGGAAACGGCCGGGAAGCTCATCCGGAGATTCAGGCCGGGCGACCGGGTATATGGCCTCACCGGATTCAGCATGGGATGCTATGGAGAATATACCTGTCTGAAAGAAACCGACTCAACCAGGGGTGCACTGGCGCTTATGCCCTCCAATCTCAGTTTCGAAGAGGGCACCGCGGCTGCATACGGCGGATTGCTGGCGTTCCAGTATCTGGAAAAGGGGAAGACCGGACCCGGACAGAAGGTCCTGATCTATGGTGCATCGGGCACCACCGGAACTATAGCGGTCCAGTATGCCAGCCGGAAAGGTGCCGAGGTGACCGGTGTATGCAGTACGCGCAACC
The DNA here is from genome assembly GCA_964579515.1 of uncultured Bacteroides sp. Classification (GTDB taxonomy): domain Bacteria; phylum Bacteroidota; class Bacteroidia; order Bacteroidales. Next base: position 39,685 of record CAZOHA010000003.1, read on the forward strand.
TGGAGCTGGTGAAATCGCTCGGAGCCCGGCGGGTGATCGATTACACCCGCCAGGAGACCCTCGACAGCGATGAGCGTTACGACTTTATCCTGGATGCTGTCGGAAGGGCAAAATCCTCTCCGTTGAAGAAAAAGATCCGAAAAGCCCTGGGCCCGGCAGGGATGTACACCTCCATTGACGATGGGAACCTCCTACTGGACTCCTCCAGACTGGACCGCATCAGGGAGTCGGTGGAAGCGGGTCATATCCGGCCGGTCCTGGACCGGACCTATCCCCTTGAGGAGATTGTGGAGGCTCACCGATACGTGGAAACGGGACATAAGACCGGAGGTGTGGCTGTGACCATTTGAGATATTTCACTATATTTTCCGTAAAATACCGATCTTATGAAAATCATCACATGGGCAGCAGTACTATGCTTCACAGGGTCCGCTGCCGTACTCCGTTCCCAGACACTTCCCGATTTCGATCAGTACCCGCATGTGATCCTTTCCAACGGGAAAGTGGAAATGAAGATATTCCTCCCTGATAAAGAGCAAGGCCTCTACCGGGCCACCCGCTTCGACTGGTCGGGAGTGATCGGGAGTGTGCATTACAAAGGCCATGAATACTTCGGGTACTGGAAAAATACTCACGATCCCAATTTCCATGAGGATTTGATGGGCCCGGTGGAGGGTTATATAGAACCGGGTCCGGGTTATGAAGAGGCCCCACCCGGAGGGAGTTTTATTCGGATCGGGGTGGGAGTGTTGAAGAAGGAGATTGAGGCGGAATACGACTGGAGGAAAACCTATGAGATCCTCGACCACGGAACCTGGGAGATCGAACAGGGTGAAGATTGGATCCGCTTTACCCATATCCTCGAAAGCGATATCGGTTACAGCTACCGGTATACGAAAACAGTACGGCTGAAAGAGGATGGCTTCGTACTGGACCACACCCTGGAAAACACGGGAACCAGACCCCTTGAAACCGATCAGTTCAACCACAATTTCTTTATGATCGACGGAGAACCAAGCGGTCCCGCCTTCCGGATCAGCTTCCCGTTCCGCCCCGAAACCGACGATGATCCCAAGGGTTATGCAAAGCTTACCGGGAACGATCTGGTATTCACCAGGGAGTTGAAAGATGATGCCTTTTTCCTGCTGCTGGAGGGGTACAGTCAGGACCCGGAGGATCACCGGGTAACCGTCCTGAACCAGAAAACAGGTGCGGGAGTGACTTTCCGCGTCGACAAACCCCTGTACCGCATGGCCTTCTGGGCCTGCGAAACCACCCTCAGTCCGGAAAACTCCATCTGGCTATCCGTGGATCCGGGGGAGAAAGAATCCTGGACCTCCGATTACACCCTGTTCATACAGGGCGAATCCAATTAATTGCCAGGTGAAAGCGGTACCAGTGTACACGCCCACTTCCCCTGGGCCGAGGGCGGCGAAAGAGTCAGCAGTGTGTTCACCTCCACCGTCTCTGGCGCTAGCGCCTCTCCGGAGGTCACGTCGATCCAGGTGAGTTCATAAGAGCCCGGAGATTCTGACAAATCCAGAAACACTGCCCCGCCGCCGGTGAAATAGAGTCCGCGGGTGCCTTCCCGGGTTCTCATCATATAGGCCTCATTCGCTTCCCGCTCCAGAAGCTCCTCCGTGGCAGGCCGGGAGATCCATGGGTCCAAATCCTCCAGAAACCTCCGCATGGCCCTGATAGAGTGGACGGAGAGTTCAGACCATCCCAGTCCGTATTTTCCCTGCTCATTCCTGTGGAACCTGCTGCTGGCGCACCCTCCCAGGATGTTCCTCCAGAACCGGTCCACCGCCTCCTCATCACTTCCGGGCCAGGTCACCTCTCCGCTCTTGCCGTATATCTTCACCGCATTGACGGGACGCGGATCCTCCATCAGCCGGTCCCGGATGTATTGCAGATTATCCCAGTTCTCCTGGCCGATTTTTGCCGAATTCTGTGAGGATTCAAAATAATCGAACCGATCCGGCGAGGCATAGGAAAAACGGTGCTGGTGGTCCTTCAGGTCGGTGGCCCAGTACATCTCGGTCACACAGGCATTCACCCCTTTTTCGGCTGCAGCGGAATGAATATAGTCGGCCCAGAACCAGCCCCACAGCTTGCTCTGGGCATGCTGGATCTCATTGGTGATGCAGTAGAGTACATTGGGCCGGGAAAGAGTGTAAGAAAGTACCTTATCCACGAATTGCTTCTGAAAGGAGAGAACGGTTGTGTCGTTCAGAACACCCGGTACGGTGTTGAAGAAGGGATGGAAGCCATTGGCACGGGGAGGGACCTGGCGGGAAAGGGAGGTATTGGAATAGTCATAGTTGATATTGTTTCCCGGATTCCACGGGCTGAGGTCCCACTGGTCGCCGGGAAAAAAATCGTGGGTGGCCCACAGTTCCACCTGTACGATGATATCCCTCTCCAGGCACCCCTCCAGCAACCCTTCAAACCGCTCCCAGTACTCCGGGTTCCATCGCTCCAGGTCATACCTCTCCCCCGACCTGGAGAAGGCCCGCACCTCATATCCGTTGACCGGCCGTTCACTCATGGTGTTCCGGATGTAATTGGCCCCCACCTCCCGCATCTGGTCCAGGTGGGCTTCCAGCTCCGGAATCTGGAAGAGATTGTCGTCCGAAGAAGCACCGATCATCATTACAGGTTCCCCTTTGTACTGCCAGTAAAAAGGGTTTTCAAAGTAGGGTCGGATCCGTCCGGCTTCCTCACCCTCAGCCGGGGAATGGGTACAAGAAGACCCCGCAAAGATGAAAAGCAGAGGGAGGATCCAGTGGATCAGAACTGGTCGATGCATAAGCAATATTATTGGTTAAACCGATCATTGATGATTCTGGTTTTAAGGTAATCAATTGATCCGTTGCTGAACCTGAAACCATAAAAAAAAAGGATATTGAGCGTGAAAAGCATACTGGATGGAAAATGGATCCTGAGATGGGCCAGGGAAATGCGATAACTGATTTTACCCAATGGTAACCTGTTTATAATGAGAGTTCCCTATATTGTGGATCCGAAGAATCACTCATTTATAAAAATGTCCATGAATGCGATCAGAAAAGTGATCCTGCCTCTCCTTGTGGCCACGATCTGGATCAGCATCTCTGAGTTTCTCAGGAATGAATTGTTTTTTAAATCCTACTGGGTCGAACATTATGAAAGCATGGGACTGATCTTTCCCTCTGAACCGGTGAATGGTGCCATGTGGGGAGTATGGTCCCTGCTTTTCGCCATCGCCATCTTCATCCTTTTAAAGAAGTTCGGGCTCTGGCAGACCACCCTTCTCTCCTGGTTCGTCGGATTTGTGCTGATGTGGGTGGTGGTTTGGAACCTGGGAGTATTGCCGGTACGACTGCTTGTTTTCGCCGTCCCCCTGAGCTTTTTGGAAGCTTTCCTTGCAGCATGGATTATCCGGAAACTGAGTTGAGTCGAGCCCGGAGGCTGTTTCCCTACCTCTTTTGCGGTATCCTGCTACTGGCTTACCGCCTCTGGGTCAATTTCAGCCATGAGCTTCTGCCGGGGATCAACGGAGGGTATTACCCGCTGCAGATCCGGTCGGTAATGGAAAACGGCTCACCCGGGTTCTCCGACATGCCCCTGCTTTTCTATCTGAATGCGTTCCTGGTCCGGGCCTTCTCCCTTTTCTGTGACCAGGATACCGGACAGATCATTCTTTTTACTTCCAGGCTGACGGACAGCCTCAGTCTTCCTCTCCTCCTGATCCCGCTCTATCAAATCAGAAAGGACCTGGCCGGAGGAGCTCTGAGCCCATACAGTGAATGGCTGGTGGTCTCCTTCGCATCTTTGTCGATGTTCCCGCTGATGCTGGTTTCCGAAGCACAAAAGAATGCCATGGCTATCCCTATGATGGGATTCTTTCTGCTCTGTTTTCTCAGATTCCTCCGGGTACCCTCCTTCAGATCTGCCCTTGCTCCGGGACTGTTCCTGATACTGACCGGCCTGACCCATTTCGGGGTATTCTCCGTAGCCCTCTCCCTTCTCCTGATCGGAATCCTGGTTTTCTTCCGCAAAAGATCGCTGATCTTTATTCTACCCATTGCAGCCATGGGTCTCGGGTTGGTCCGGATCTTTGACCCGGAACGGGCAGATAGTGTTCTCTGGCTGGCTTTTACCCTGTTCCGGGGACATATATTCGCAGGAGGTCCCGTCCATCTGCCGGTCATCCTCTACCTGGTTTCCGGTCTGATCTTTATTGTCACCAGTATTTACCTCCTCTACCATAAAAGGTGCCGCCTGCCGGACTTTGTGCAAAAAACCCTACTGACCCTGCTGACAGGAACATTCATTCTTTCCTTCCCTCTGACGGGAGAGGAATATCTGTTGCGTTTCAGCCTGATCATGTTTTTTCCCCAGGCGATCTTGCTTATGCTTCTGTTCACCTATCTGAAAGGGCCATCCCTGAGGGTTCTGCAAATATCCATTTCGGCGATGGTCATTCTGTCGCTGACCACTTCTCTGGCAGAAAGAAAGAGCCCTGTCCTTTCGGCTGAAGCGGTGGAGGATCTGTACGAACTGAAAGGCCGGATCAGCGATACCGGCAATGTCCTTGTCATTGCGCGGCATGGTCTGGAATGGTGGGCCGGCTGGATCCTGGAGACCAGTATTGGCCAGGAGAGATCACTGGACGAAGAGACCTTCAGGAAATACGATAAGGTGATCATCCTGGTCCAGAAGAAGGTGCCGGAAACAGGAAGAATGACCCATCACCGGTTCCCCGAACCCGGATACCCTCCCGATGCAGTTCCGCTGTATGAATCAGAACATATCCTGGCTGTAGAACTCGGGAAGGAGCAGTTTCTGAACAGGCCTCCCGAGACATCCCGGCCACCAGTGGAAATTATTTTTTCCCGACAGCGACCCAGGCATCCATAGATGAAACTTTTTTTGTTTTACCGTGTTGTAATTGTATGCCGAAGTTGCTCCCGGAATTGCCACAAGCATTGAAAACCAGAGTTAAAATCATTCGTGCCGACTCCAAATCAGCCATCAGAAATTGGGTCTGTCTCGTCCTCGGGGTAATCCTCTCTGGTATTCCGGGGACATTATCCGGCAGCTTCCCTCCGCCCGACACCCTTCACCTGTTCAACGGAGAAGACCTTTCGGGCTGGTACACCTACCTGCAGGAGAGCGGTAAAAACAACGATCCGGATGGAATAACCAGGACCTTCCACCGGGGAAGGGTCAACTGGTACGGCCGGGATGCAGGATGGGAGGACCGGCTGGGTTTCAGGGGAGAAAATGACATCGAGTATCCCCGAGACAGTAGACATCATCCCTTTTCAATGAATTCCTCATTAATCAACAGATAGAAACCATGCAGACCATTCTAGGTTCAGGAGGAGCCATTGGCCTCCACCTGGCAAAAGCGCTCAGTGAATATACCGAAGAGATCCGGCTCGTTAGCCGGAAACCTGAAAAGGTGAATCCAGGCGACCTGCTTATGAATGCCGACCTGCTGGACCCGCAGCAGCTGGATATGGCTGTGGAAGAATCTTCGGTGGTATATATTACTATCGGATTCCCGTACAGCATTAAATTCTGGAGAGACCACTGGCCGCCCTTCATCAGGAACGCCATCGATTCATGCATCAGGCACCAGAGTAAAATGGTGTTCTTTGACAACATCTATATGTATGATCCACAATACCTGGATGGGATGACTGAAGAGACTCCCATCCATCCGCCCAGCAAAAAGGGAGAGGTCAGGGCCGAAGTATCCCGCAGGATCATGGATGCCATTGAATCCGGAAAACTGACGGCACTGATCGCCAGGGCCGCTGATTTCTACGGCCCCGGCATCCGGAATACAAGCGTTTTAACCGAAACTGCCTTCAAACCGTTAAGCCGGGAAAAAAAAGCCAACTGGTTCGGTTCGGTGGATTACAGGCACTCCTTTACGTATACACCGGATGCGGGGAAGGCCACCGCCCTGCTGGGAAATACAGAAGATACCTACAACCAGGTGTGGCACCTTCCTACGGCACCGGATCCATTCACCGGAAAGGAGTGGATCGGAGCCATTGCCCGGGAGCTGCATGTCAAACCCAGGTACCGGGTAGCCACCAAATCCATGTTGAAATTAATGGGGTTGTTCAGTCCCGTGATGAGGGAGTTCCCGGAAATGATCTACCAGTATGACCGGGATTATGTGTTTAACAGCGACAAGTTCAACAAACGTTTCAACTACACACCGGTTTCCTATCCCGATGGGATTAAGGCCATTGTGGCAGCGGATTACTCCTGATCACTCCCGGCAGTTCAGCGGTTTCTATGGACAGACTCCTTACAGAGATCGGCCGGTGTACCCTCTGCCAGCCGCACCTCCCTCACCGGGTACGTCCCGTGGTGACTGCAAGCCGGAAGAGCCGGATCGTGTTAGTGGGTCAGGCCCCCGGCCGGTTGGTCCATGAATCGGGCATTCCATGGGACGACAAGAGCGGCGACCGGCTGAGGGAGTGGATGGGGGTGGATAAAACAGTATTCTACGATCCGTTACAAATTGCCCTGATCCCCATGGGTTTCTGCTACCCCGGAAAGGGGACCTCCGGCGACCTGCCTCCCCGGAGGGAATGTGCCCCGCAGTGGCACGCCAGGTTATTGGAGCACATGCCCGGAGTGAAACTGATCATCCTGGTGGGGAATTACGCCCAGAACTACTACCTGCAAGACCGGAGTAAAAAAAATCTGACCGAAACCCTCCGGCATTTCAGAGAATACCTGCCGGACTATTTTGTCCTTCCCCATTCCTCGCCCCGCAACAACATCTGGCTGCGGAAGAACCCATGGTTCGAAGAAAAGCTGATCCCTGAGCTCCGTGGTTTGGTCTCCTTGCATATAAACGCGGGAAATCAGTAATGACCGATTCGAGATCCAGTCCTCAGCGGGCCGCCTAAATCGTTATATTTGGGATCGGAGAAATAGTCTGACCGTGGTTGCCATCAAGACCTATACCCGTGTGGACCATCACCTCGGATCGGTGAGTTTCCGGATCTCGCGCATGGAGGATATCCATGAGCAGCGCCAGGGTGAAACCGATGATCCGCACCGGCACGATTACTTTACAGTATTGCTGGTAAAAAAGGCCGGGGGGCTTCATTTGATCGATTTCAATGAATACCCTCTGGCTCCTCTTCAACTGTTTTTTATCAGTCCCGGCCAGGTGCACCAGGTGATCGAGGAGGAGAAATCCTTCGGTTACGCGATTCTCTTCTCCACGCAGTTCCTGCTGGAGAATCATATCCCGGTCCAGCTCATTGAAGACCTCAACCTGTTCAACGATCACGGCCACACCCCTCCCCTGCCGCTCGATGCATCGGAATATGCTGTCCTTTCCTCCTACTGCGAGGAGATGATCAGGCTGAAAGACAGTGATGACAAGTTCCGTGGTCCGGCCATCGGCTCCTGGCTGAAACTCTTCCTTATCAGGAGCAACAATCTCTGTACCCTGGAAGCGGATAACACGCAGCTTCAGGAAGCGGGCAACACGATCCTGCGGCGTTTCCGGGAGCTGGTGGATCAGCATTATTCCCGCCAGCATCAGACCCGGTTTTATGCCGATGAACTGAACGTCACTGCCGACCACCTCAACCGGGTCATCAAGTCACTCACAGGCAAGACCTCCAAAGAATACATTCAGTCTCGCATCACCGTGGATGCCAAAAGGCTTCTCTACTTCACCGGCCTTTCGGCCAAGGAGATCGGTTATCAGCTGGGCTTCAGCGAACCGGCCAACTTCAGCGCATTCTTCAAGAATTGCACCGGAAAATCTCCCACTGAATTTCGCCGCAGTCTTCAGAAATAAGCAGGCCGGAATTTCATATCTCCTCCCCGGAATTTCATATTCTCTCATATTCCGGATATCCCGATCTTTGTATCTGAAATATAATCAAGGGAGAGTGTTATGAAAACCATCATTCATAAAGCAGATACGAGGGGCCACGCCCATCACGGGTGGCTCGATTCGCATCATACATTCAGTTTTGCACGGTATTACGATCCGGAACGAATGAATTTCGGGGTGCTCCGTGTACTGAACGACGACCGGGTGGCCCCCGGAAAGGGGTTCGCGACCCATCCCCACGATAATATGGAAATCATCTCTATTCCGCTGGCAGGGGACCTGGAACACAAAGACAGCATGGGAAACACTACCGTGATCAGAGAAGGGGACCTGCAGGTGATGAGTGCGGGCACCGGAGTGTTCCACAGCGAGTACAACAGGAATTCCGACCGGGAGGTGAAGTTTCTTCAGATCTGGGTCATTCCGAATAAGAAAAATGTGGAACCGAGGTATGATCAGATTTCGATCCGTGACCTCGCCCAGAAGGAGAGGTTCTACCAGGTACTCTCACCCGATCCGGAAGAAGAGGGAGTATGGATCCACCAGAATGCCTGGTTCCATATGGGAGATTTCAGCATCGGATCGGAAGACACCTATTCCCTAAAATTGACAGGAAATGGTGTGTACGCCTTTATGCTGGAGGGAGAAGGAGAGATCAACGGGGAGAAACTGGAAAGAAGGGATGGTATGGGCATTTTGGATATCAGCACCTTCCGGTACAAGTCACTCGGCGAATCCAGAATACTGTTGATGGAAGTTCCCCTGGACACATAGCCGAAGAATTTATACATTTTCATTAAATATAAAGGCTATAGTTTAGAATAGCGTTTTATTTTGTATCTTTAAAGAAAAAAGAAAATGGATAAAGCCGAGTTAAAAGCCGCACTTCTTTCCTTATCTGATCAAGAAAGGTCATCCTTACTGTCAGAGATAGAACATGAGACTAAGTCTGGTTCTTCGATTTTAGATATCCGCCGCAAGCAACTGAATAACAAAATAGGTAGCTGTCCTCACTGTGGCAGTAAGAAGTATCGAAAGCATGGCATAGATAAAGGAAGTCAGCGATACTATTGCAACGGATGTAAACGAACCTTTACTGAATACACTGGTACCTGGCTTTCCGGGATCCATAGAAAGGAATTGGTTGATGATTACCTAAAACTCATGGAGCAAGAACTGAGTTTGGATAAAATAAGGGATCACCTGGGTATTAACAAGAAGACGGCTTTTGACTGGAGGCACAAGGTTTTATCTGGCTTGGAAAACGTTGACAAAGGGAGTTTTAAAGGTATTACAGAAAGTGACGATACCTTCTTCCTGCAATCGTCCAAGGGACGCAAAGTTGAAGATCGCCCACCGAGAAAACGAGGAGGTCCAGCCAGCAAGAAGGGAATAAGCAATGAACAGGTAGCTGTAATTGTAACTGCTGATCGGGATGCGGAACTGGACTTATCTGTTGCCAGATTTGGTAGAATCAAGAAAATGGACATTGAAAGAGCCATTGGGCAAAGGATCTCGGAGGATACAATCCTATGCAGTGATAGCCATGTCAGTTATAAGGGATTTGCAATTGATAATGAGATTCAACACCATGCAATCCGTGTGGACTTAAAACAATATGTAAAGCAGAAGATATATCACGTACAGCATGTCAATGCGATTGACAGCAGGTTAAAGAAATGGATAGAATACCAATTTGGAGGTGTGTCAACCAAGTACCTGCAAAAATACCTTAACTGGTTTAAAGCCAAAGAAAAACTAAAAGGATCAAACGATTTCTTAATGGAGTTTGCCAACAAATCCCTGGAGGATACTACTGCACGTGATAGATATGAGCAGATAGACCAATGGTATGCAGAGTTAATGCATTTAACAACGCCTAATTAAACTATAGCCAATATAAACTATAAGAAGATGGAAACCAGTGCAAAAACCAAATGGGCTGTGGACGCCGCCCACTCAGAAATAGCGTTTAAGGTGAAACACATGATGATCTCCACCGTGCGGGGTCACTTCGAAAGCTTTCGTGTGAATGTCGAAACCGACGGGGATGATTTCAGTAATGCTGATGTAACCTTTGAGATGGATGTGGATTCGATCCAGACCGGAAACAAGGACCGTGAAAACCACCTCCGGTCGGATGATTTTTTCAATGCCGGCAAATACCCTTTGATCCGGTTTTCCTCCACCTCCTTCGACGGGGAGAAGCTGACAGGTGAACTGACCATCAGGGATGTGACCAGAACCACACTCCCGGAGGAACTATGATGCCGGGGCCTGGTTGTAATGGAAAAAATTCCCTACTGTCCGGTACGTTCTCCGATGGGCGAAAGTTTGATAACCCGGTCGGGTCGGTTCACCACCACGTAGACATTCCCCTCCGGATCCAGACCCACGTCCCTTACCCGGCCGTAGTTCTTCAGGATCACCTCCTGGTGCATCACCCGGTCTTCGGCGATATCGAGCAATCGAACGTCCTCATACTTGAGTGCCCCGACCAGCAGTTTATTGTTCCATTTCGGGAACGCCTCACCCTGGTAAAATTCGATCCCGCACACCGCTGTGGAAGGTTTCCAGTAAAGCACCGGCTGCTGGTAACCCTCCTTTCGGGTAAGTTCTGTGATGATGGTTCCGTTGTAATTACGGCCGTATGAGATCACCGGCCAGCCGTAATTGACCCCTTTCCGGATCAGATTCAGCTCGTCTCCGCCCAGAGGACCGTGCTCCGCGGCCCAGACCTGGTCCGTGGCAGGATGGACCGAAACGCCCTGCGGATTGCGGTTTCCAAGGGTATAGAGCGTGGGCAGTCCCCGGTCCCTGTAAGGATTGTCGTCCGGAACAGTCCCGTCGGGATAGATCCGGTGGATCTTTCCGTTGGGCAGAGTGGGATCCTGGGCCATATCCTGCCGTCCGCGGTCCCCGATGCTGAAGTAGAGGTAGCCCTTTTTATCGAAAACAATGCGGTTTCCGTAATGGTGCCGGGTGGTCAGATAGGTCTCCCGAGGAGCCTCGTAGATGAGCTGCTCGTCGGTCCACTCCAGATCCCTGATCCTTCCCCGGACGATCCGGGTCATGGCCGGGGGACGCTGGTCGACCTGGCGGGAATCCAGTACGTGGCTGTAAGAGAGGTAGATCCAGCCATTTTCGCTGAATCCGGGATCGATGTTCACATCCATCAGTCCCCCCTGACCTTCATGGAGAACCTCCGGTGTTCCCGAAACCGGCTTTTCCTGCAACTCCCCGTTGATCACCATGCGAAGGGTCCCGGACCTTTCGGTCACCAGTGCCCTCTCCTGATCCAGGAAAACAATGGCCCAGGGGATGGTCAGATCATCCACCCAGACCTCGGCTTTGATGGTATACTCGATACTCTCCAGGGTGGAAGGAGGATCGGGCTTGACAGCCCCCGCCCTGTTCTGCTCGGCATACAGGAAATCGACAAGAAGACTGATCTCATTGTCGGTCAGCGTGTTCTCATACGAGGGCATCCCCAGGTGCGGAATGCCGAACTTGATATTGCGGCTGACATAGCCTCTTCCGTCGCCGAATTGCCAGATCCCGTCCAGCAGACTCTGGGCATTTCCCCCTCTCAGGTCGGTCCCGTGGCAGGTGGAGCAATACTGATCATAAAGTAATGCTGCCCTGTCATCGTCCTGACTTCCTGCTGTGGCCCGGTTGCAGGAAAAGGTCCAGGGGATCAGAACCAGCCCCCCAAACAAGAAAATCAGCCCCGGAGTAAACTTATAGCCTTTCATGGTGTTTTTTTTGTAATTAAAGGAATTCAGGCAAATTCATCAACTGTAAACCACCGCTTTTGATTCGGACAGCCTTATCCATATTCATTATATTTAGCGGAATTCTCTTCGCTGCAGCCCAGGAAGTCCCTGTGCCCGATACCGCCGGTGCTCCCGCTGCAGGGGATGCTCCTTTCACGGGAGACGCTCCTGCCGCCGATTCGCTCCTCCTGGAGGATGTCACCATCTCCCTTCTTCCCTTCCGGGAGACCTACAGCCGTGCCACCGGAAGTGTATACCGGCTGAACACCTCTGATCTGGACCGGGCGGCGAACATCAATCCGGCCGATCTGATCAATGTGGTTCCGGGGGTCCGGATGGCGATCGGGACCTACAATACCAACCGGCTGGTGATCCGGGGAGTGGGATCCAGGACTCCCTACAATACCAACCGGATCAGGATCTATCTCGACGACATTCCTTTGACCTCCGGTGACGGGATCAGCTCCATGGAGGATCAGGACCCCCTGGCCATCGGGAGTATCGAGATCCTGAAAGGACCCTCCTCCGCCCTGTACGGATCGGGACTGGGGGGAGTGGTCAGGCTCCGCTCTCCCTATCCCGCTGTCGACGGAGTCCAGGGTTCTGTGATCGGAGAGGCCGGATCGTTCGGAACCCTCCGTTACGGAACTCTCTGGAAATTCAGGAAGAACCGCATAGCTGCAAGTGGTGGTCTGGTCAGGTCCGTTTCCGACGGTTTCAGGGAGAATAACAGATACGAGCGGACCAGTGCATTTGCCAGTCTCCGCTACTTCAGGGAGCGCCATACGCTCTCAATGACCCTCTCCTTTACCGGCCTTTTCGCCCGTATCCCCAGTTCGCTCAACGAAGAAGACTTCACTGAAAATCCCACGAAAGCTGCTCCCAACTGGTTGGCAGTAAATGGTTTTGAAGAATATCGAAAAGCCCTGATCGGAATCAGGGGCGAAACAAGTCTGACCCCCCGCCTCAAGAACCATCTGGTTCTGTTTACCTCTTTCGCCGATCCCTATGAATCGAGGCCCTTTAATATCCTGGACGACCGCTCTTTCAATCTCGGATTCAGGGAATATCTGGAGGCGGGATGGGATCACTGGAGCCTCCGGGGGGGATTGGAGTTGTTCCATGAATGGTACGGATGGCAGATCTATCAGACTCTTTCGGGTGAACAGGGAGAGATGCAGTCAGATTACCGGGAGATCAGGAAATACTTCAACGGTTTTGCATTGGTGCAATGGAGACCCGATGACCGGTTCCTCCTGGATGCCGGGTTGAATCTGAATGTGCTGAACTATGAGGTGGTCTCTCTGCTGGGGGCCGGACCGGCCGATCAGACAGGAAGTTACACCTACCGTCCGGTGATCTCCCCCCGGCTGGGTATCAGCTATCGCCCTGCCCGCCTCCATACCCTCTATGCCTCGGCGGGTCACGGTTTTTCTGCGCCGTCACTTGAAGAGACTCTTCTGCCGGATGGCCTCATTAATACTGAATTGAAGCCGGAAACGGGCTGGAACATGGAGGCGGGCGCTCGTGGAATGATCGGTGATCAACGTTGGAGGTACGATGCCACGCTCTATGCCATCCTGCTGGAAAACATGCTGGTAACCGAGCGCCTCGCGGAGGATATCTTTACAGGTGCCAATGCGGGCAGAGCGCTGAATACAGGTCTGGAACTGCAACTGAAATGGTCGCTTCACGGCGAGCGGTCCGCACCTCCTTTCAATCTCCATACCATGCTGGGATACACCATTTCAAACAACCGATTCCTGGAATTCGTCGATGACGGGATCGATTACAGCGGGAATCATCTTCCCGGAATTCCGCAACAGGTCCTTCACCTTCAGGCATCCGGCGAGAGCAGGGGTGCAAAGGTCAGGATCCACTACCGCTGGAACGGGCACCAATGGATGGACGATGCCAATGAAAAGTCCTACGAGGGACATCAACTGGTGGACCTCGAGCTCCTCTACGACAGAGATTTGAAAAATTCACCCCTGGGCATTTCCCTGCGCGGCGGAGTCAGGAACCTTTTCAATACCTCCTATGCCTCCATGATCCTGGTCAATGCCCCTTCCTTCGGCGGATCGCTGCCGAGATACTACTATCCGGGTCCGCCGCGCCGTATTTTTCTGGGGATCTCCTTCCGTTTCGGGGGCTCCTGACCGCCTGATGGATATGGGGAACGATCAGGTCATTGATCCGGTCGGCCGTTCCGTCATAGGTCAGTGTAACGATGGGAACTCCCGTTATTTCCCGGATCTTCCTGGTCATGGCCTCTGTCACCAGTGCGGGGCAACAGAAGGAGGGATTGGTCTGCACGAAAAGGGACACGTTGGGGTAATTCTCCGTAATATAAAATATTTTCAGAATGTTATCATGGGATTCCCCCGAATGGAGCGGCTGGATGTTAAACTGCTTCAGATACTGTTCCAGCCTGCCGGGCTGGATTACCGGGGCCGGTCCCAGATGAGGCCTGAAATACCGGTAGTATTTTTCGTCCATGAACTTCAGAACGTTCAGCATTATCCGGTTGATGGTAGTCTCCACATGTTCCCCGCGTTGCTTTGCCCGTCTGAAGATGTTTTCAATGACGATCTTGGCGTAATCATGATACGGGGTAACGAGGGCTTCACCGCCTGCTTCCTCGATGTGCCGGACCAGATCCATATTCATGACATCATTGTCTCTCACATAGAGATCCCCGAATATCGCCACCAGCGGTTTCCTCTCCTGATTGTCATATCCGATCGTATCGACCTGCTCCATGGCCTCCCTGATGGCCTGATCGATGGAAACACTGCCCTCCATGGCTGTTTGGAGGATACGGTACACCCGGGTAAAAACGCGGTCGGTCTGACCGGGCTCTGTTTCATAGGGACGGATCCTGCAGGCGGTCTTCCGGAACAACCCGCCCAGCATGTAGGCGAAATAGGCGTAATAGGTGATGCTTAGCGAGAGCTCTCTGTGGGAGATCTCCCCTGCATAGACACTGGCTTTCTCCATACCCCGGCCGTTTGCTTCCAGGATACGTTTGATGTAATAGGGATATTGCCTTAGATTACAGGTTATTCTGCCCTCACTCATCCAGACCATGACCCGGGAAGGATCGAGCTCATGTTTCTCGATATAGTCGATGGCATCCTGCGCGATGATATTGATCGGCAGACACTGGCCGGTGTTGTGGACCATGCTTTTGCGGATGCTCAGCTCGGTAGTCTCCAGCATGCGGGCATCGATACCGGCCCGCCTCAGATTGGCAACTAACAGGGGACCCACGAACGGATCCCAGTTGGGCATCAAAAGGGTCTTCCCGTCGATCTGACGGTCCACCTTCGGCAACAGCACACTCAGATCGGGAGCCGGGACACTGCGGCCCTTCCTGAAATGATTCCTGAAAGATCTCAGCGCTGCTTCGATGCGGGTCTCATAACCCACATTCGAATCGTGCTCATCGATCTGGATGATCAGGTAGGGTTTATCATACAGATCCATCAGCTGTTTAAAGTATTCCAGGATGAAGGAATCGGGAGCACACTTGAAAGCGGTGACCAGTACCGGGTAGAGTCCGGGTTTGCGGCAAACTCGGTCGGCAGCCCTGAGAATATTTACCGCGAAATGCCAGGGAACCTTTTCCAGCAGACCTGTCAACTCCCCGCTGATGTCGTTTTCCCCGGGGAGCATATCCTGGTACCAGGCCCGGATGCCCATTCCGGCAAATATATCCGGGATCCCTTTGTTCAGTGTTCCCGACAGCACCACATAGGGCCTTCCCAGCAGCATGACCTCCACATCGTCACCGGAACCGCTGATCTCGGTGAAAAGGGATTCCAGTCTTAGCTTCATTTCTGCACAGTAATTGTCTGCGAATTGCATGGCCTCTTTGATGTCGGTTATCCCCGGTTCATGGTATCCCATCCAGGCGAGGCTCCCTGCAAGCAGCTTGGTATTCCGGTGATGGTTCTTCCGGAAATTGAGCATGGGGCTGACCAGTTTTTTTGCCATCCCGGAGCTTTCCACGCTGGCAAGAGAGGCACTGAACTGAGTATAGTAACAAAAGTTCTGCTCCGTGCCGCCGGGCCTGTTCCTCGCCTCCAGATAGACCGGCATAAAAACATATTCCGAATTCTCAGCCAGATAACTGAGGTGTCCGTACATGGAATCGATGGGAGCACAGAATTCCGCTCCGGCGATCTTTTTCCCTGTTTTCAGAGAATCCCGGTAGTTCTCGCTGGTATGGACGGGAATACCCAGGTGGCGGAAGAAAGCCTTCCAGTAGGTCAGGTCGGCGGCCAGGTGAAGAGTGGAGGGTATTCCGATCTCAGAAGACCCCTTCAAAGGCTCCTCCTTCCCGGTGAGTTTCTCCCGCTCTTTAAGCAGATCGAAAACCTGACCCTCTTTTCTGACAAACCTTCTGGTATGATAATCCCTGCCGCAAAGAAAGCCATAGGCCTCTTTTTCGCCGTTGATTTCCGCCACACTGATGGTGCATCTGTTCAGGCAGAGCTCACATGTTTCTGTACTGACCGGGATCCTGATCCGGTAAAGACCCAGACCCCTGAAATGAGTGCCGCCCTTGAACTCCTCCCGCAGGATCAGGGCGGTTCCAAGAGCACCGGTCAGGTGACAGAGCCGGGACACGTGGATCGGTTTTCCGAGCCGCTGCTCGAAAGCTGCAACCAGAGCCCGGTTCCTGGCGGTTGCTCCCTGAAAGCAGATCTGTTCACCGATGTGGGATTCGCTGGCCACTTTCTTCAGGTAATTCTCCCTGACCGAGTGGATCACGGTGGCTAGCACCTCCTCCACAGGGTAGCCACTGCTGAGCAGCTGATTGATGTCACGCTCCATAAACACCGTGCACCGGTCGCTGGCCAGGGGCGCTTTTCGCCCTAATACCTTTTTCTCGTAATCTTCCAGACCGGCCCCCAGCCGTCCCGCCAGCTCTTCGATAAAACTTCCCGTCCCGGCAGCACAGACGGTGTTCATATGCGAAAAGGTAACCACCCCGTCCTTCATCTGGGTGAATTTGGCATCCTGACCCCCGATCTCGATGATCGTATCGGTCTCCGGATTCAGCTCATGGGCCGCCCTGGCATGCGCAGTGATTTCGTCCACCACCTGATCGGCTCTGATGATATTCCCGATAAACTTCCTTCCCGAACCTGTGGTGGCACTTCCCTTTATGGAAAGAGGAACATTCTTCTCCTCCCCCATCCTCACCATCGCTTCAAACAGCGCCTGAACCGCTTTTAACGGCTGGCCCGCCGTATAGGTGTAAAACCCTGCGAAAGGATCGCCTTCGGTGGTAAGCAAGATTGCTTTGGTGCTGGTGGAACCCACATCGATCCCCAGGAAGAAACCCGGACCGGTACTTTCCGGCTCCCGGAACAGTTCCACCTGCACACTGTCGGTATGATCAGCCACAGCGGGCTGAAAAAGCTTCCGCTCCAGCAGGCGGATTTTTTCCCGGGTCTCTTCAGTGGGTTTCAGCGGCTCATAGAAGTATTCCAGTTTTTTCTTCTCTTTCCATAGTTGCGCCGGTTCCCACTCCCTTATCACCCGGTCCTCCGACTCTTTCCATAACAGGTAGGCGGCTCCGGCAGCCGAAAATAGGTGCGAGAGTGGATGATGGATAAATTCAGTTCCCGCTAACCGTTGCAGGTGTCTGATGACAGAGCGGTTCCTGGAGACTCCGCCTGTCACTGCAACGGGGGGATCAGGGACCGATTTGTTAAACAACGTACCGGCTATGTTATCGGCCAGTCCTTTACACAGGCTGTCACAGATCGCTTCCAGACCGTATCCCCTTTGCTGTGCATGGATCAGATCCGTCTTGGCGAAAACAGAACACCTGGCGGCGATATCGGGTACGGGGGCATTGTTTTTCAGGGCAAAGTCGGAGAGTTGCTCTGCACCGGCCAGTTGCAATCTTCGGGCCTGTTGATCCAGGAAACTGCCCGTTCCTGCAGCACAGGAGGAACTGTGACTGGTCTGAAGGTATCCGCCGTTTCCGTCAAGTTCAATCATGTAGAACTTTTCGGCTCCGATATGGAGGACCGACCTGGCGTTCAGCCTGAACAATTCTAAAGCTTCCATCAACGACACCTGCTGATCAAATATCCTCACTGAATCCCCGAAGCGATTCTTCCCCGAGGGTGCAGCCATGCCGGTCAGACCGGCAGTTTCATATGGCCGGAACATCGATTCGAAGGTATCCCTGACGTTTCCGTGGTGAAGCCTGTACTGGTGAGACTGCAGCTTCCCTCGCGCGTCAAGAGCCGCCATTGCAACGGAGACCGATCCTATGTCGACACCCAGTATCATAGTACAGGATTATCCCTCTCAAATTATGGATATATTTGTAAAATTCAATGGCTGTCGAGATCCATCGATACGAACAATCGGAAGAAAAGGAATATCTTTTTTCCATACTGATTCCCACGTGGAACAACCTTCCCTATTTGCAGAAATGTCTGAACAGCCTGAACAGCCGTTCTGCACACCGGCACCAGATCATTCTGTTCGTCAATGAGGGCAGCGACGGCACTCTCGGCTGGCTGGAAAAGCATGCCCCGAAAAATGTGGATTATATCCATTCCCCGGAGAATGTGGGTATCTGCTTTGGTGTAAACCTGGCCAGGAGTCTGGCCCGGGCGGATTATCTGGTATATATGAACGACGACATGGTGGTCTTGCCGGGATGGGATGAGGCACTTATGGCAGAGATCGGCAGGTTCGAAACCGATCGGTTCATGTTGTCCTCCACCATGATCGAGCCCCTTCCCTCGGGAAACCCGGCTGTCATCGTTAAGGATTACGGGACCCGGCTGGAGGAGTTCAGGGAAAAAGAGTTGCTGGATAACTACCCGGCGTTGTCCGGACCGAACTGGCAGGGAAGCACCTGGCCACCCGTGGTGATCCACAGAGATCTCTGGGACCTGGTCGGCGGGTTCAGTATCGAGTTTTCGCCGGGGATGTATTCCGACCCTGATCTTTCTTTCAAGCTTCTCAGAGCCGGTGTTCGCCATTTTATGGGAGTTGGAACGAGCCTGGTGTATCATTTCGGCTCGAAATCAACCGGCCGGATACGTAAAAATAAGGGGCACCGGATGTTCCTCATGAAATGGGGGATCAGTGCCAGGACCCTGAGGAGGGACCTTCTGAAGATGGGCACCCCATGGTCCGGACCGCTGACCGATCCCCTTCCCGATCTGTCAGGCAGAGTTACGAACAGGCTGAAACGCCTCTGGAATGCATGGTCGCACCGGTCCGGTTAAGGCAGTCTGATCAGCATCCGGGATTCGGCCACCCTTTCTCCCGAATCGAGGAACACTATATAAATGCCGGGGCCCATCGTCCGGCCGGAACGGTCTGTGCCGTCCCACTCGACCCGGAAGGCACCTGTTCCCGGATCGTTCAATGAAAACTGACGGATCTTCCTGCCGTGAATATCAGTGATGATCAGCCGTTCAGTTCCCGAAGTCCGGGCAGGGATCTGAATCTGCGTCGTGCGATGGAAAGGATTGGGAAAACAGTGCATCCCCTCTGCGGGTTCCGGGCGCGATACCGTCCCCACCCCTGGTTCACCGGTCTCTGCAGTGAGGAGGACCACATCATCATAGATCCTCCTTTCCCACCCTTCGTAAACCGAATCGGCTTCATTGTAAAGCGGAAAGGCGCAGACAGGGGTCAGTTCGGCGGTCCATTTGCTCTCCTCGCCCGGAAAGATATTGACTTCCAGATGGCCATAATGCTTTCCACCGGCCTTCAATATCCCGTTTTCCCACTGCTCCGGTACATCCGTGTGGACCAGGAAGGCCCTGTTCGGGTTGTCCAGTCCCTCTTCCGGACCGCGAAGTCCGTCACCTGCAGTACCCACATCGTAAAAATGGAGGATGTGATCCTGCTGCGACCCTCCTGGAAGTATTTCCAATCCGGTCACCACCGACCGTTCCCACATCTCATCATGTCCCGAGAATACCGCATCGACCCCGTACTGCAGGAAAAGCGGGGTGAGGACCCTTACCGGCACACCCGACTGGTTGTCCAGTGAATCTCCGATACCGGCCGGATACCCATGTGGTCCGCCGGAATAGGGGGCATGGTGGAACATCACAAAGGTAAAAAGGCTGTTTTGCTGAGCTTCCTTTAATTGATCCTCCAACCACTGATACTGAACGGATCCGGGAGCAAAATCGGGCGCATCCCCTCCCTCCCCGTCCGACTCGCCCAGTAAATAAAAGTTGGTGTCCTCTGTTGAGCCATTGATGCCGTTATTGCATACATCCAGTGAAATAATAGTGACCGGACCATAGGTGGTGGCATGGTACCTCCCCTGCTGGCGGGGATTAACGGCCTTGTTCGCAGGCAGATCGAAATAGGTCAGATACCGGTCCAGGGCCCTTTCCGATCCCGGCTGATGATACCGGTCCAGGAAGGTACCCTCATAATATTCATGATTTCCGGGAGAAGGCAGAATGGCAGCCTGCCCGGCAAGGCTTCCGGCTGCCACGGAATCGGTCAGGTGACGCCAGAATTCATCCCAGTCTCTCTGCTCCCCTCCGTGCTGGGTCAGATCACCGGCGATAAGCACCAGGTCGGGCTGCCGGGAGCTCATGATTTCAATATTATTTCTGAAACCGGCAGTCTGGTCCAGCAGATATCGGCGGGCCACGGCACTTTCCGGATCGGGCCAGGAAGTGAAATTTCCGGTCGACTCGGGTTCGGTCTCTGAATCGGCAAAAACGATGATTCGGATGGGCTCCAGACCGGAAGGAGCAGTTTTGAATGCGGAGCGGAACTTCTGTTTTCCCTGGACAGCCTCGTCCGTGCCCTGGATCACCTCATAGTGATAACGGGTTCCGGGTTGCAATCCCTCCAGCCTGATCCTGTGCCTGTATGGAGGTGGCGGGGCATTGCCATCGAAAAAAAGAGTGTCTTCCCATTCCGTATAGGCCAGGCCTGCGGCAGGTTCCGGATCGCTGTCAAGGGTACCCGTCACGGTAGAATCGGAGTTCCACCAGCGGACCGTACCCTGTGCGGGATCTTCCGAGAACCAGAGAATGGTCATTGCTTCGGGGGCGGGATTCTGCATATAGGGCCAGACCCGGAATCCCTCCTGTCCCGCAACGATAGCCACCAGGAGCAGAGGCGGCAGGCTGCAGAACAACTTCCTGCCCCATCGGGTTATAACTCCGGTATTCATTGATCAGATATGGATGTTTTTAATCTATGATTACCTTTAAAGATAGAGAACTAAAAATAATTCTGCATGCAAGAATTGAAGAAGATTGAAACAAAAGAGTTGCTAAAACTGGCGGAACAGGCCGGTGCGACTTTGATCGACGTCAGACCGGCGGATGCCTACAACGGATGGATGCTGAAGGGAGAGCAGAGAGGAGGGCATATCCATGGCGCCAGGTCACTTCCCTCCAGATGGGCCGATTACATGGACTGGATCGAAGTAGTGAGGCATAAAGGGATCACCCCTGAACAGAAGATCGTGATTTACGGATACGATGATAGTGAGAGCCGGAAAGTCGGAAAATTATTCGTCAGGGCCGGGTACCGGGATATCTCTCTGTATCTGAAATTCCTCGACGAATGGGTGCCCGGTCCGGATCTTCCCATGGAAAAGCTGGAACGGTACCGGACCCTGGTCCCTCCCTCCTGGGTGAAGGCGGTGGCGGAGGGGAAAACTCCCGAAGAGCATCCCGGAGGCCGGACCGTGATCTGTCATGCCCACTATCAGAACCGGGACGCTTACCTGTCAGGGCATATTCCGGGAGCCATTGACCTGGATACCAATGATATGGAGTCACCAGTCACATGGAATCGAAGGTCTCCTGAAGAGTTGAAGGCGACCCTTGAGTCTCATGGAATCACATCCGACAGTACCGTCGTTCTCTACGGGAAATTTATGGATCCCGACAATGAGGATGCCTTTCCGGGCAGTGCCGCCGGCCATATCGGTGCAATCCGGTGTGCATTTATCATGATGTACGCCGGAGTGAAAGATGTCCGTATACTCAACGGAGGGTTCCGTGCGTGGAAAGATGCAGGTTACGAGATCAGCAAAACGGATGTGAAAAAGGTTCCGGTGGAGGAGTTTGGCGTACCGATACCCGGACGGCCCCAACTGGCCGTCGATCTGCCCGAGGCCAAACACATGCTCCGGTTGGCCGGTGCAGAACTGGTCTGTGTCAGAAGCTATCCGGAATATACCGGTGAGGTGAGCGGTTATCATTACATCGAGGCCAGGGGGCGAATCCCTGGTGCGATTTTTGCCGACTGTGGAAGTGATGCCTATCACATGGAGAACTACCGGAATGTGGATCACACCATCCGGGAATTTCATGAAACTGCCCGGATATGGGAGGAGTCGGGTATCACACCCCGTAAACAACTGGCTTTCTACTGCGGAACAGGCTGGCGGGGAAGCGAAGCATGGCTGAATGCATGGCTCATGGGCTGGCAAAAAGTCTCTGTATTTGACGGGGGTTGGTTTGAGTGGAGCAACGATCCCGACAATCCTTTCGAAACCGGTCCCCCGACCTAAAAAGTCTAATGCGGATGGTTATCAATGAATCTACTCCCCTTCATATATAACCGGTCTTTATTGAGGTTGATCCTTCTGCTTTTAGTATTGGGGAATTCAGCCGGATGCCGCAAGGCGGGATTCGACCAGATCGAGCCCGTGGTGGATCGTGACCTGGTTACTTTCCAGGGTACAGGGATTCCCGAAGAACTGGATCAGGTGGTTGAAAAATACCGGATCCTGATTCTGGGAAAACCCAATTTTGTTCAGGAACACCACGATTTTAACCAGCTGCTGCTGGAAAAATATGGCCGGGAGGGTTTGCTCTTCTTCAATGAATATCCCAATGCCCTCAACTGGATGGTGGAGGATTACGTGACCGGGGCCATCGACTACCTACCCACCAGCGTCAGGCAGTTGAATGATGACTGGCTGGAAAAGATCAGGGATCTGAACGGGAAATGGGAAGGCACCCCTCCGCTGAAGTTCATCTTTAACGACGTGAACCATTCAAAATATGATTTTCAGAACTCATTGAAGGAGGCCGAACGCTTGCTGGGGGCCCAGAAGGTTTTCACCAGCATCCGTATCATGAAACCCGAAACTGATATATATGCCAGAGAGCTTGAGGATCTGCTCGGTCAGTTTCAGCAGGAACGGGAGAGCTATGTGGATCTCTGGGGGCCATTATGGTATGACCGCTTTACCCGCATGATCGAACATGAGATCGAGAGCAACCGATACAGGACCGGCGGGGATGAAGATGTCAGAGAACAGCTCATGGTAAGTATTGTGGAAACCTTCCTGAACGAGAATCCCGGATACAGGGCATTTATCAACAGTGGAATGAACCATGCGCAGAAGGAGGCCCACATGGGTCCGGAGATCAAAAGGCTGGGCGGATATCTTCAGGAGATCTATCCGGGAGAGCTCTTTTCCATTGCCTTTATAGGGATCTCTGGTCAACGGAAATACCGTTTCGAGGATGTGGAGCTGGTGGAATTCAATATCCTGGAATCGGCCGGCAGGGATGACCTTACAAAGATCGTCGGGGAGAAGGCAGGGAGAATGATGTCGCTCCTTCCCCTTCAGGATCCTGTCTTTAGCAAGAAAATGAATATCACCTACACTTCCGGAACCATCTTTGCTCCCCCGGCCGGTCAGTTCGATGCCCTGGTAACCTATCCGGAGATCAGCATACTGGAGAGCCTGGATGAATTCAAATACTGAGGCGGGTAAGTTCAGATGATATTCCTATTCAGACGATATTCCTATATTGCGGGGACATCAAATCCTCGCATTATGAAGATCAGGAATATGCTACTGCCTCCCGGCAACGAGACCGCATCACGCATGCAGGCGACTATTTTTGCCCTCATCTTTCTTTTCCTTCCGGTCCATTCTCAGATCAGCAGTTCAGTTATCGATGATCTCGCAGAAGATGCCCTGGAGAAATTCGTGGTGGCAGGAGCATCCGTCGGTGTGGTCAAGGACGGGGTCATCGTTCACTGCAAAGGTTACGGGGTCAGATCGGTGGAAACAGGGAAAGAAGTGGACCGGCATACCAGTTTCGCCATCGCATCCAACAGCAAGGCATTCACCACCACCGCGCTGGCACTGCTTGTGGAGGAGGGAAAACTTAAATGGGAAGAC
This sequence comes from uncultured Bacteroides sp., assembly GCA_964579515.1. Lineage (GTDB taxonomy): Bacteria > Bacteroidota > Bacteroidia > Bacteroidales. The sequence goes on from CAZOHA010000003.1 coordinate 63,518, forward strand.
CGGGTAGTGGATCATATCCCCGAGTTCAGGATGTACGATGAATATGTCACCCAGCATTTCAATATCCGGGACCTGCTGACACACAGGAGCGGATTGGGACTTGGGGCCGGAGACCTGCAGAAATGGCCCTCGGGATCGGATTTTACCATCGAGGATATGCTGGTCAATTTTCAGCATTTTGAACCGGTATCGGCCTTCAGGACTCAGTACGATTATGATAATATCCTTTACCTGGTGGCAGGTGAGCTGATCAAAAGGATCAGCGGGCAAAGCTGGGAAGAATTCGTCAGGGACCGTGTCTTTGAACCGCTTGGGATGGACCATTCGTTCACTCTGCCCCCGGGGATGGTCACCTCCGAAAACCTGGCAGCTCCTCACCTGGCGGAAGACGGAGAGCTCAGGACCATCCCCTATTATGAACTGGATCCGGAAAAGATCAATGGCGCCGCAGGAGGTGTGCTTTCCAACGTGGATGATCTCTGCCTGTGGATGCTCCTCCATCTGAACGGAGGAAAATACGGAGATGGTCTGGACCAACAACTTTTCTCCACGGAAAGTCATAATCAGATGTGGCGGATCCATACCCCCATGGATGTGAGGCCGGTTCCCGGGTATACCACTCACTTCAGCGGATATGGCCTGGGCTGGCGCCTGAACGACCTGAATGGAAAGCTTTGTGTCTCCCACACCGGCGATCTTTCCGGCATGCTTTCGAAAACCATTCTGATCCCCGATCTGCAACTGGGTGTAGTGGTCCTCACCAACTCATACTACGGAGGGGCCGGGTTCTTCCAGGCGGTCTCACAAACCATTGTAGACAGTTATATGGGACTGGAGGACTACAACTGGACCGACCGGCTGCTGGAGCGATACTCCAGACGTAACCAGGAATCGACAGGAATTGTGAAGGAGGTCTGGGAAACCGTTGAGAATGGCTCGCACGGACATGTGGATATCGACCACTATCTGGGAACGTATGAAGATCCCTGGTTTGGCAGGGTGGATGTGGAGCTCAGGGATGGACAGCCCTGGTTCTCCTCCCGTCGCTCCCCTAAACTGACCGGCCCCATGTACCATTACAAAGCCAATGCATTTGCGATCAAATGGAAACACCGGGAACTGGATGCCGATGCATTTGCCATTTTCCGGCTGGATGAAGATGGCCGGGCCTGCGGGCTGACCATGAAAGGGATCTCGCCCGATATCGATTTCAGTTATGATTTCCAGGACCTGGAATTCTCCCGTGTGGAATGACCGGTTATCCTGAAATGCGAATGACCGGTCATTCTGAAGTGCGAGTGCCCGAATATTCTGGGGTGCGAAAGATGGATCCCTGATCAGCCGGTCAGGGAGATTTTTTCCAGACGGTCCGGGGCAAGTACCTCTATGAACCTGCCATCCAGCCTTATGATCTGATCCCTTTCGAACTCCTTGAGGATCCTTATGGCACTGTCCTTCGACATACTGGTATAGTCGGCAACATCCTGCCTGGATATCTCACCGCTGATGGTGGGCGATTCAAAGACCTCCCCGGAAAGAAAAATAAGAGCGTCGGCTATCCTCCCGTGCATCTGTTTCTGGGATAAGCTGACCATCCGGTCCAGAGACCTGCCGTAACTGGCACTGCAGAACTGGATATAAGCGTTTGAAAAACCACTGTTCATGGAGAGGACCTTCTTGAAATTCTCCGCATCGATAAAACACACCAGGGTTTCCCTGATGGCCACCAGAGTGAAATTGTATTTCCCATTCATGTGCACCCCGGGCGCGCCAACCAGATGCCAGGGTTTTACGAAATCCAGTACCAGGTTGCGGTCATGATGCCCCTCAATATACTGCTTGGTAAATCCTTCGACCACCGATACCAGATACTTGGCCTGGGTACCCTGCTTCAGGATGACCTCTCCCTCACGGAACCAGACCGAATATCTGTCCATATTCAGCAGACGAAGCTCCTCCATGCTCAGATCGCTGAAAAGGGGTGACCGTCGATTGCACTGATCACAACCCACACAGAGTTTTCCATGATTCTCCATACTTTATTCCACTGCTAACAGTCGGAACAGGCAAGTTACAAAAAAGAAACATTGATCTGGATCAACCATATTTCTGATCTATCTCTATTAAAAAGACATTAAATATCGATGTGAATTACTTCACAGCAAATTCCGGAACTTCTACCTTTATCGGGATTAAAGGCAGATCTGCCTTAGCTATAAATATGCAGATATATGAGAAGAGAGATTCTATTTCTGGCGGGGTTTCTGTTGCTGGTCGTTGCTGGTTGTACCAAATATGAAATCCCGGCACCGGAGCTTCCCGAAGGGATCCCGGCGGATGTCAGTTATTCCGCTGATGTGCAGCCCATCTTTGACGCCAAATGCGTCTCCTGCCACGGCGGAGCAACCAGCCCCGATCTGACCCGGGACTGGTCTTATGATGAATTGATCGACGGGGATTATGTAAATACCGATGATCCCCTGGAAAGCCCCCTTTACCAGATCTTCCTTGGCACACATGACGGACGTGCCACAGAGGAAGAAGTATTAACTATTCTCGGCTGGATTGTGGAGGGAGCCGAAGATAACTGAAAACAAAACCTATAGCTATGAAAAGAGATATCCAGATTGCCCTGTTTGTTTTTCTCGCCCTTCTGATAATACCGGGTGCGGTCATGGCCCAGGATGAGCAGGAAGAGGACCCGCCCATCCGCAGACCCTTTGAGACCGTCACACTGATCGATAACCACACTACGGTGAATCCCTTCAAGGGCTCCTTCGTGCTGGATATTCAGCATCGCTTTTCCCAGATCAGTGAATTTGCGGACCTTTTTGGAATCTATGGTTCTGCCAACACCAGACTGGGCTTGTCCTACGGGATCTCTGACCGGATCATGGCCGGCTTCGGCACCACCAGGGATTATATGATGCAGGATCTTGAGTGGAAGGTCTCTCTGCTGAAACAGACCAGAAGCGGAAGGATTCCCGTTGGTTTATCCTATCATGGAAATGTGGTGCTGGACGCACGTGACAATAAATTCTTCGGTCCCGAAGAAGATTACAACTTCCTCTACCGCTTTTCCTACCTGAACCAGGTGATCATCTCAAGAAATTTCGGAGGCATCGCCAGTTTCCTGCTTGCACCAACCTTTGTCTATTACAATGCGGTCCCTGAAGGATACAGGAACACCAATGCTTCCATCTTTTTTGGAGGCCGGCTGATGGTACTGGGTTTCAACTCTATTATTTTCGAATATGATCAGCCATTGCTGAAAGCCGATGAGGAGGTTTATCCGAACGTGGCCCTCGGGGTGGAGATCGGGACCAGCACCCACGCTTTCCGGGTCTTCGTGTCCAACTACAACGCCATTATCCGTAACAGGAGTATCGCATTTAACAACAATAATCCACTGGATGGGGATTTTCAGTTCGGATTCAATATTGCCATCAGATTCTGATCATATGAAAAGAATTATCGGACCTGTCATTCTGCTGTTCCTGATTCCGGTCATCGCGCTGGTGGCACAGGAAGAGGATATCTCTCAATTAAAGCCTGAGTATTATGAGGTGAATGAATTTGTCGATGAGAATGAAGCCTGTTTCCAATGCCACGGAGAGTTGAAATATACCCTTGAGGATACTCTGTTCGGCCGGACCGTTACCAAGCCCATGTATCCGGAGCTTATCATAAACCGCGATGCATACTATGAGAATGTTCACAAGTCCTTTATGTGCCTCGATTGCCACGCCTATGAATATGAAGAGTTCCCCCATCCGCTGGAGGCCAAGCTGGAGGAGCACTACACCTGTATCGATTGTCACGGATACGATGAAGCATTTGCCGAGTACCAGTTTGAGGCGATCCAGGTACAATTCGAAGAAAGTATCCACCATATTGATGAATTCACCTGCTGGAAATGTCACGATCCCCATACCTACCAGCTCTCTATCAGGACTGCCGAAAACCTGGGAGAGGCGATTCGTTACAATAACAGCATGTGCCTGAGCTGTCATGGCGATTACAACAATTTCATGCTTCTGTCCGACAGGGAAGAGGTGAATATTCTGGAGGAACACGACTGGCTCCCCAACCAGCTGGCCCACTTCCAGTCGGTGCGCTGTATCGAATGTCATACCGAGATAAACGATACTGTATTAGTGGCACATAAGATCCTTCCGAGAGATCAGGCCGTGGAAAGGTGTACCGAATGTCACTCCAGAGATTCACGGCTGATGCATTCATTGTATAAGTTCCAGGTGAAAGAAGACCGCAAGGCAGGATTTGTGAACGGGGTGATCATCAACGATACTTTTGTGATTGGTGCCACCCGTCATCTTTTACTGGACAGAATCAGCCTGGCTGTCTTTGTCCTTGCTTTGTTTGTCATCCTCTTTCACACCATCCTCAGGATCAGAAAATCAAAAGCGAAATCGTCATGACCACCAAAAGAATATATCTCTATCCCAAATGGGTTCGGTTGTGGCATACTATTAATGCCATCTGTTTTATACTGCTGCTGATCACCGGACTCAGCATGCACTACGCTACTGCCGAGGGAGGCGGATTCATCAATTTCCGTGCCTCGGTCGGAATTCACAATGTGGCTGCCATTATTATGACCATCGGTTATGCGGTCTTTGTCATGGGGAACATTGTGTCTTCCAACGGCCGCCACTACAAAGGCTGGAGAAAAGACCTGCTCCCAAAACTGATGAAACAGGCTCGCTTTTATGCCATTGGAATGTTCAGAGGAGAGCCTCATCCTTTCCCGGTGAGTGAGGAACAGAAATTTAATCCCCTGCAGCAGTTCTCTTATATCCTGGCCATGTATGTGGGTATGCCCCTTCTGATCATCTCCGGTATCGGCCTGTTATTTCCTGAGATCATTGCCTACACTGTTTTCGGGGTAAGCGGACTGGTACTGACCGACATGCTGCACATCATCATGGGATTTGTACTTACTCTCTTCCTGATGATCCACCTCTACACATGCACTCTGGGAGAGAAGCCCGGTACACTATTCAGGGGAATTGCCAACGGGTACCATGAGGTGCACGAATAGTTTTGCATGAAAATTGATTATATTTAGATAACCAAAAAAGAAAGTGTTATGAAAACTGCGAGATTTCTATCATTATCCATGGGGATCGCTTTTATAGGACTGGTGATGACATCCATGAACGGCACCGGTTTCAATCCCCAGGAGTGGCCACCTGCCGAACCATGGGATGTTCCGGAGGAATATGTAAACATGGAGAATCCCGTTGAAGCAGATGCCCAGAGTCTGCGTCTCGGAGGCATGCTATACAAGAAGCATTGCGCTTCCTGCCATGGAAGGAACGGGCTCGGAGACGGTCCCAAGGCAAGAACCCTGGAAACCTTTTCAGGGGATTTCTCAAGTGACTACTATCAGAATCAGACCGACGGTGAACACTTCTATAAGACCAAGTACGGACGCGGTGAAATGCCGGGGTACGAGGGAAAGGTCAGTGATGAGGATATCTGGCACATGGTCAATTACATGAGAACCTTTGACGACTAGTTGAAAGGACAACCAGTTTTTTCAGAAGGGTGCCCCTGTGCGGCACCCTTTTTTTTTATGGCTTTATTACCGGTTGATTTCTAATGCGCTTAAAGACCGGCGCTCAGAATTTTTTCCTGGCGACTGAAATTCTACGAATTATCGGTCGCCTCAAAAATGTAAGCGAGTGGATAAAGTGGCTGTTTCTGAAGAGCTTTTTTCCGAAATTCTGGTATTCCCTTTCCGCAAATCAAAACTCAACCAAATTGTTACTCCGTGAAATCGGAAAACGGAACCCCCTGCAATCAAAGAACAGAAACCTCCATCACCGGAATACAGATATCCCCGAAACCGGAACACAGAAACCCGCCGCACCAAAAAAGAAACCGCCTCATATTATGTAAATACAAGACGGCCTCCTCTTCTGACGGTTTCAGGGAACCCTATTCAGTCACATAATCGTAGCCCATAATGGCTCCTTCAGTCCACTGGGACTTGGGCGTGTCGTCGTAGATCATGCCGTTGGCACCAAAAAGAAGGGATTTGGCATCGTACCCGATCACTCTGAGATAGGCAGCCATATTGGCGCTGGTCTGACCGGTATAGCAATAAACGACCACTGCTTGCCCTGCAGGCAGTGTCTTCAGGTCGGTATCCAGGGCAATGGAAGCTTTGGGCGTGTATTGCATCGCGCCGGGAATATGACCCGGAACCAGATATTCGGCCTCGGGCCAGTAGTTGACGATATAGTAGTTATCCAAAGAACCGAAAACCTCTGCATTGGTCGCTCTGGCCGGAGTAAAACCTTCAGCAAAAACAGCATCGATCCTTGCGGCCAGGATCTCCTCACCCGTTTCAAAGCCGGTAGTCAGAACCGGAAGGTCGCCTTCAGCACCCTTCTCGGTCACATCAGAAGTAAACTGTGTGGAATACTGATTGCTGACATTGTTTTGCCAGCTGCCGGCAAAGTCCGCATGCCAGGAGGACATCCCGAACTTCATGGAAAAGGCATTGTCATAACCGGCCAGCCGGAGCAGACAGGTCACCCATGCCGCGCTCTGACCGGAGTAGCATACAATGTGTATCTCGTCCTTGGAATCATCATCGGTGGTTCCCTCGAGGTGGTCCAGCACATCTGTAGCTGGCACATTCACTGCATTTTCAATGTGCCCGGCATTGTAGTCAGCTGCCTGGCGGACATCAATAATATAGTTGGCCCCTGTGGTATTCAGCGTTTTCACATACTCGGCTGATTTTATGGCGGGCATATCGGTGTTGGCATAGTTACCACCCGCAGCAGATTCCAGGTATTCCACCAGCACCTGTGCTTCATTAATCTCTTCTTCCTCCTTCTCACAGGATACGAGTGCAAAGGAAATAACCAGGATGGCCAGTAGCCACGTTCTCATCTTCAACATCATTTTCATTTTAAGTATTGGTTTGGTTAAACAATCATCAATCGGCAATTAATTCGCTAATTCACCCATCCCGGGGGCAGTTCGCCATCCACCGCAATGGAAGCATTGGCACCCAGTTCCCACTCAAAATCATCCAGGTCGGACTCAAAAAGGTAAAGACCCTTATTGATCAGGGAGTCCCCCTCGGTCCGGATATGACAGCTGGTATAGCAATCGCCGTCGGTCTCGGTCCGGGAGGTCCACCGCTTAATGTTATGGGGCGAGGTGTAGTTATAGGTGGGCAGGGCGTTAAAATTCTCATAATCTTCCAATCCGTAGGCCTCCCAGTTGTCGGGTGCTCCCAGCGTCCGCCGGACCAGCACGAATTTGAAACCTTCCTTCAGGTCTGGAATGGGATTGAGTGCGATCTTGAAATCCAGGTAGGCCGGAATCCGTGCGCCCTCTCCATGAATATGGCAGGCTGCACAGTTATTATAATCCTGAGAGTGGCATACCTGGCAGTTGAAATCATCGTAATGGAGGGTGTGGTAACTATTACTGGTCTCCAGGTTGGTATGGCAATTCTCACATTCCGGCAATTCACTGTATGCGTAGCGCTGTTCCACCGGTTCGCCATTTCCGTGAAGTTCATGTCCGTCATGACAGGCCAGGCATTCAAAGCCGCCCTCTTCCAGATGGATATCCGGATCGGTTCCCGGGGCCACCCCCAGGTAAGCATGACCTCCCCTGGAGGTGTGACAGGTGACACACACATTGAGCATGTCGGGTGTCTTATTAAAATTGTGGCCGTTCGACAATCCGCCGCCTCCGACAGCCGGCCGGACCACATGGCAGTTCCCGCAGGTCCCGTGGCAATGGGCGCAGTTATTGTTATATCCTTCGATCTTCTTTGGATGGAGCTGATCGAAGTCTTCCGAACTGCTGAATCCGCTCCGGATGGCCACTTTTCGCTTCTGCCCCGTTCCGTTGTGCAGGCTGGTCGGAAACACATCGGTGATCTCCTCGTGACAGGCGGAACACTTCTCCTCATAAAACATGGAGGGGGATGCTATCCAGTCGCCCGAATGGGCTTCGCTCTTATCGCCCGAATCTCCGACGCCGTTATGACAGCCTGTGCAGCCTATGGAATAGTGCCCCGAAGCCTTAAATGCATCATAGCCCGTACCGCTGAGATGAACCCGGTCGTAAGGTTGATACTCCGGAGCCGTTCCCCCGCAACCTCCGGCAGGTGCCCCTGTATCGGGCGAATGCACGGCAATCAGACGTTCCAGGTCTGTATGGCACCCCTCGCAGGAGTTCGCTGAAATGGGTCCGCTTCCGCGACCGGGGATGGTATAATTGGTGCATCCCACAATGATCCAGCCCAGCATAAGACAAATACCTGCCAGGACCACTTCTTTCATCTTTTTTCTCGATCCCATAATCATCTCCGTTTTTTTGAGTAAAACTGCCCTGAAAATACTGCTGCACAGGGGTCCTATCGGGCTATAAAGTTTGCTTATTTAGGTGAATTCCCAAAGGAAATGACACTGTTGTTAAAACATTAACAGATTGATCTGAACCTGTTAAAGAGATGATCTGAGTCAATGTTTTTTATGATTCTTTTGTATATTGCCCCATTAATCCAAAAACAGCGAAGATGGAGAACTCCATGCGCTTCACCGGATGTACCCTCAGTATGCACCAGTGTAAGTGCTTTGAAAAATTGTCACAGGAGGAGCGGGAGTTTCTGGATGCCCATTCTGTTTGGATCAAGTACAAGAGGGGTGAAATGATCTGTAAACAGGGCAGTTTTGTATCTCATGTGATCTACATGGAAAACGGACTGGCCAAAGTATTCCTCGACAATGGTATCAATACACTGGTACTGAGGATTATTCCCGATGGTAACTTTTTGGGTCTGGCAGCCGTTTCGGAAGATTTCACCACCTTCCCGTATTCGGGAATGGCCTATATAGATTCAGATATCCGGCAGGTGGAAATCCAGGCCTTCAGGCAATTGATCGGTCAGAATCATGCCTTCGCCAAGGAGGTGATCGACATCATCAGCTCCAACAGTGTTCAGATTTACGGGCGGTTTTTCTGTCTCACCTATAAGCAGGCTTTCGGAAGGCTTGCTGATATTCTGATCTGTCTGGCCGACCGGATCTTCCAGAGCAATGAATTCGATCTGCCCCTGACCCGGAAGGAACTGGGTGAATTGGCGGGAATGAGTCCCGAGACAGTGATCCGAATGCTGAAGGAATTCAATGACGAGGGCCTGATCAAAATGGACGGAAAATTCTTCCGGGTCCTGGACCATCCCCGGTTGAAAAAAATCAGCGAGGCCGGATAAGCTGGCTTACAGCGGACCTTTACCTCCAGGCACCTGCCCCCTGCAGGGCGCACCACAATAGAACGGGTCCGGTTATCAGACATCCGGACCCGTTCATATATTTCTCAGCCTTCTGTTTCTCTGATAAAGTGCTTACTGGAACACAGACAGAGAACTGTTTAACAGCGCTTTGGTATATGCAGGATTGTGTATCCCTCCGCTGGCATCTTCATGTACCAGCAGGTAGTTCCAGAGTGCACCGACCGAATCAGCCTGGTAGGTCACCTCCTCGATGGCATTACCGTCTTCATCTACCATACCGGCAGTGTTCAAAGCAGTTTGGAGGTCGGACAGCAGTCCTGCAATCTCGGTCACCGCACCGTTAACGTCAAAGTCCGTGGCACCGGGGTGGCAGGTGGCACATCCCTCGATCCCGGCAACCCATGTATGTCCGCCGGTTTCATCGCCCCCTTCATGCATGTGGCAGCTCACACAATCCGCTCCTGAAAGATGTGCACCGGTCACTGAAAGTTCCTCTCCAAATTCATAGCCGCCCAGTCCGTTGATGATATTGGCCTGTGGCCCGTAATGAGGTCCGTATCGGGGACTTACGAATACCGGAGCCGTACCGTCGGTATCATCGGCCGGATTTTTCCGCGACTGATGACAGATCATGCACAGGTTTGACTCCTCGTTATCGAACTCTACCACATCTCCTCCGGCCAGCAGTGTAACGGGATCGGTGGTCCGGATCGCCGCATTGTGCTCATTTTCAAAATCCAGTGAATTATGGAATCCGTGGCAGGTTTCACAACGGATGGGCTGGGGAAGCAGGATGTCCGCAGCTGTCGTATCCTCGCCGGTCCACACTGTTTCCACAAATCCTTCGTGAGAATGGCACATGGCACAGTCATTTCTGCCACCTGCATATTGAACAGTGGTCGGACTGCCCGGATAAAAGGTCTGGCTGGTTCCGTGAAGCGATCCGGACCATTCGGCCGTCACCGCTTCTTTTACGGCATTGGTATGACATGCCAGGCAAACCACATTTCCGGCCACTCCGTCTGTACCGTCGGTCCCGTCTTCACCTGCGGGACCCTGCGGACCCGGAGGACCCTGTGGACCGGCCGGCCCCTGGGGACCTTCACAGCTGCCGAGTAGAAATGCACCCAATAATAACAATGCAAATGCTCCCAGCAACGTGATCTTCATTTGGTTCTTTTTCATGGCTAGTTGGATTTGCTCTAAAGATACCGGAGTCCGCTGTATGTTTCAACGTCCCATGGCGGAGATATCTATACCATTTGAATGGATTTTTCGTAACATTCATCGATATAGATCGATATTCATGCTGGTATTTTTCGACTGAGTCTCTTTGATTTTCAAGAGATGCTGGTGTTATATAAAACATTGCGTAGTGTGGATCATTACAGTTTAGATTGATTTAAAATCAGCTGTAAACAGTAATTAGGATCGAATCTGTTCTGCATTGCATCATTTTTTATGTGGTAAAGTTGCTTTACCGCGCAATTCACATTCCCTACATAACCTGAAAGAAGAACCGCAAACCTGCTCCTGCGCGGTAAATTCAAAATGCCCCGGCAAGAGACGTGAGACGACTGTAACAACGGTCATGAAAAGCAGTGGGTCGATTTTTTGAGAACCAAAGAATCCTTTCCATCAGAGGGATCTAAAATAGCAGACCAACAAATCTGATTACCGGATTCGAATGTGGATTATTTTTATAGTTTTGCACCCATGACTATGAGACCTCTGGAACATTTTATACCTTGATGGGTCTTATCATTAGCAACGCGAACTAACCTATGGATGTTAAAGGAAGAAATTTCACCCGATTCCTTGAAAGACAGAAGGTATATCAATCCCAGCACGAAGCCAAAGCCGGTGAAAAACAACACTCCAAAGGCAAACTGACGGCCTGGGAACGGATTCAGATCCTTTTCGATGAAGACACCTTTGAAGAGGTCGACGCCTTTACGAGTGCTGAGCGGGAAGATACCGGTTTCGGTAAAGTGAAAAAAGCCTTTGGCGACGGAGTAATCATCGGTCACGGCCTCATCAGGGGGAGGCTTGCATTCGCCTACGCCCAGGATTTTAATGTCATGGGGGGATCCCTTGGATCGGTGCATGCTGCCAAGATTATGAAGATCCAGGATATGGCCCAGAAAATGGGTGCCCCTATGATCGGACTGATCGACTCGGGGGGCGCCAGGATCCAGGAGGGAGTGGCCAGTCTTGCCGGGTATGCCGGAATTTTCTACAGGAACGTACAATCATCGGGAGTGATACCGCAGATCTCGGTTATCATGGGGCCGGCCGCCGGTGGAGCGGTTTACTCACCATCGATCACTGATTTTGTCTTTATGACCAATCAGACCAGTTACATGTTCGTGACTGGCCCCAACGTGGTGAAGGAGGTGCTGAATGAAGATGTAACGTTCAATGATCTCGGGGGAGCCGTGGTACATTCCAGGAAAAGTGGTGTCGCCCATATGGTCTATGAGGATGAAGAAAATACCCTTCTGGGAGTAAGGCAGATGCTCTCTTATCTGCCGGCCAACAATATGGAGAATCCTCCGGAGATGGAACTCTCGGAGGACGAAACCAAAGACGTGGAAGAAAAACTGCGCGATGTCGTTCCCGACGATCCCAATAAACCTTATGATGTCAAAGATCTGATCCATCTGATGGTGGATAAACGGTCTTTTTATGAGATATCGGAGAATTACGCTCAGAATATCGTCGTTGGTTTCGGCCGGCTCGACGGTAAAGTGATCGGGATCGTTGCCAACCAGCCAAAGGTGCTGGCCGGAACACTCGACATCAATTCCTCCAACAAAGGGGCACGCTTTATACGCTTTTGCGATGCATTCAACATTCCCCTTCTGGTGCTGGAAGATGTCCCGGGTTTTCTGCCGGGGATCGATCAGGAGCACAACGGCATCATCAGGCACGGCGCTAAAATGCTCTATGCATTCGCCGACTCGACCGTTCCCAGGATCACTGTCATTCTGCGAAAATCCTATGGCGGAGCCTATTGTGTAATGAACAGTAAAAACCTGGGAGGCGACTTCAACTTCGCCTGGCCCACCGCAGAAATTGCAGTCATGGGGCCGGAGGGTGCCGTCGCTATCCTGTACCGGAAAGAACTGGAGGCTTCTGACGATCCCGCAGCACTAAAAAAAGAACTGGCTGCCAGGTATCGTAACGAAATTGCCAATCCATATGTGGCCGATGAGCGTGGATTCATCGACGAAGTGATCGACCCTGCCGTGACCCGGAAAAAACTGATTCGGGCCTTTGAAGCCCTCGAGACCAAATTCATGAACAACCCGGCCAGGAAGCATGGCAACATCCCCCTTTAACGAACTCCCCCTTATGAAGATCAAAAGTATATTGATTGCCAATCGTGGTGAGATTGCCATCCGGATCATGAGCACAGCCAGGAAAATGGGGATCCGGACCTACGCCATTAAAACGGCCAAGGAGCCCAACGCCTGGTACCTGGAGGAAGCGGATGAGATCATCGATTTTTCTGAATGCTTTGACGACACTCCCGAATTTCTGGATATAGAGAGGATTATATACAACGCCAGGGAGCATCGGGTGGACGCCATCCACCCGGGTTACGGATTCCTTGCAGAGAATCCGGTTTTCGCCAGAAGGTGCGAGGAGGAGAATATCATATTCATCGGCCCTTCGCACGATGCGATTTACCGGATGGGCAACAAGACGATCGCCAAGGAGCTGGCGAAATCTCATGATGTGCCCCTCCTGGGAGGCAGTGAAGGTGCAGTGAGTAGTGTGGAGGAAGCCATCGAGGTTGCAAACCAGGTAGGTTATCCCGTGATCCTGAAAGCGGCTGCAGGTGGCGGAGGACGGGGAATGCGTGTGGTGGAGAGGGAAAAAGACATGGAACGGATGTACAACCTGGCCACCAAGGAAGCCGAAAAAGCGTTCAATAACCCCGATGTGTTTATTGAAAAGTTTGTCAGAGAGCCCCGGCATATCGAATTTCAGATTCTAGCCGACCAGCATGGCAATACCATCCATCTGGGCGAAAGGGAGTGTTCAGTGCAGCGAAAGCATCAGAAATTACTGGAGGAATCACCCTCCCCCGCTCTGGATGAGAGTCTCAGAAAGGAGATGGGAAAAGCGGCCATCCGTATCGCCCGGTCGGTCAATTACTATTCCGCCGGGACTGTGGAATTCCTGCTGGATGAGAACAACAGGTATTCTTTTATGGAAATGAATACCAGGATTCAGGTTGAACATCCAGTCACTGAAATGGTTACCGGGATCGATCTGATCGAACAAATGATCCGCATCGCCCAGGGTGAAAAACTGTCCCTAAAACAGGAGGATATCCGGCTGAATGGCTGGGCCATCGAGTGGAGGATCAATGCCGAAGATGTGCAGTCTGGCTTTTCTCCCAGCCTGGGGACCATCGAAAAGATCTCCTGGCCGGAGGATGAGAACATCCGCATTGACACCGGGGTCAGGGACGGATCGGTCATCACTCCCTATTACGATTCCATGATCGCGAAACTGATCGTTTATGCCGAGGACAGGGAAAAAGCGCTACAACTCTCCAGTGCTGCCATCCGGAAATCATGGATCAAGGGTACCAAAACCACACTGGCCTTCTGCAGGGCCGTTCTTCAGAACCAGAATTTCAGGAAAGGAAAATTCAATACCTCATTTCTGAGCAAAGAGCTGAAGATCCACTACCATCATGAACCGGATGAGGAGATGCTGGCTGCCTTTTTCGCAGCCTATGACTATGCCAGGGAAGTTCATGAAATCGAAGATAAGCCTCTTTATACGGATAAAGGGAAGGAGATTGCTCCATGGGTACTCAACAAACGTCTGCGTTCATGAAAAAATCTGCCAAACTCATTGCTCTGAGCTCCTCCGGGAAACCTTATGAATTTAAAAATCCGCTGGAGAGAAAAGTCAAATATCAGGGGAAACAGGTCGATATTAAATTGCGGGAAGAACCGGACGGATTCACTTACATCGTCTGGAAAAACAAAAAGTACATGCTCGATGTGATCGAGAAGAACCAGAACCGTTATACAGTGATGGTTAACGGAGTATGGCACAGCTTTACCGTGGAGACCCCGATCTCTCTGAAGCGCCGAAAATACCTGGAGCAGAGCGGCGATTCTTCCTCAACGATCTCCGTGGAGGCCCCGATGCCCGGTAAGATCATTGATATTCTGGTGGAGGAAGGCAGTGAGGTAAAGGAGGGAGAACCGATCATCATTCTGGAAGCCATGAAAATGCAGAACGAGATATCCAGCAGCACCTCCGGGATTGTCCAGAGCATCAGTGTCAAGAAGAATGATTCAGTGATGAAGGACGATGTACTCATCGATATCCAGAGGAGTTAACCGGGAGCACCTGAAGAGTTAAACGGGAGCTCCAGAAGCGACTCGTAAACCGGTCCTTCCTTTCTCAACCTGCTCCGGTAAAAGATCATTCGGTCGACCAGAACCTCTCCCCTGAACAGATCCTTCATCCTTTCCAGGACCTCATAAAAATGGAGGATGTCCTTCAGGCTCCTGATTCTTCCCAGAGTCAGATGTGCCTTGAGTGGATCAGTATTGAATTTATAGCCACAGGAAACCAGTGCCCGGTCGGTCATCTCTCTGAGCTCTGTAAAGATACCGGGATCTTGAAACCCGGACCAGATCACCCGGGGCCTTTTCCGGGGCCCAAAACTTCCAATGCTCTGGAGCTGGAGATTTTTGGATGTCGGAAGGGACGTTATTCCCCCCAGCGCATTTTTGACAGATGAGACCTCTTTTGTTGGAGTATCTCCCAGGAAACGTATGGTAACGTGGTAATTTCCGGGTTTCACCCAGCTGATCCGCTCATTCCGGAGTTCCCGGATCAATTCGTCTCTCCTTTCCAGGAAATCACTTTTCACCTTCAATGGCACCCCGATAAATGTTCTATAGTATGAGCTCTCCATTTACATTGCCATCGGTATTCCATAAATTAGCTTCATAAAAGTAAGGAATCAAATTAACAACTATCCATGAAAAAAATCGCAGTTATATTGTCAGGATGTGGTGTCTACGACGGATCGGAAATACATGAGGCCACTCTGAGCCTGCTGGCCATTTCCAGGCAGGGAGCTTCCTATGAGATCTTTGCACCGGATATCGATCAGCACCATGTGGTGAACCATATCACCGGTGCTGAAATGAATGAAACCCGCAATGTGCTGGTGGAATCCGCACGGATCGCCCGGGGTGAGATCAGAGATCTGAAGGAATTCCGCGCGGATCAGTTCGACGGATTGCTTATGCCCGGGGGGTTCGGTGCGGCTAAAAACTTGTCCACCTGGGCTTTTGAAGGTGCAGATGCCACGGTTCTGCCCGAACTTGAAGATGCCCTCAGGTCCATGGTCGAATCAGGGAAACCGGTGGGTGCCCTGTGCATCTCACCCGTCATTCTGGCAAAGGTTTTCGGAACAGTGGACCTGACCATCGGAAATGATGAAAGTACCGTGGATGCACTAGTCTCCCTGGGAGCCAATCATGTGTACACCACCCATGGTGAGGTCGTTGTGGATGCCGACCATAATCTGGTCACCACCCCCTGTTATATGCTCGATGCCACCATCGACCAGATATACCAGGGAGCCACCAACGTGGTCGATGCCATGTTGAAACTGATGAACAACTAATAGCGAATCTTTGTTTCAGGCATCGCCTCGATCAGCCATTCAACCTCTTCCAGAGGAATGTTATTCCCCTGGATCATCATCTCCTCCAGGGTGCCGGTCAATGTGGTAATCTCCCTGGGAAGCGCTTTTAACTGATTATTTGAAAGATCCAGTTTTTTCAGTTTCCGCAGGTTGGAGATGCCCTCCGGAACTACACTCAAACCGTTGCCTGCCAGCTCCAGGACGGAAAGGCTGGGCAGATTATAAAGCTGTACGGGAATGGAGGTGAGGGTGTTATTATCCATCGTCAAACGGGTGAGCTGGTCCATTCTGCTGATCTCTCCAGGGATCTCCGGGATTTGATTGTCTGAAAGATCCAGTTTGGCGAGTACGGGCAGCAACAGAATCTGCTTTGGAAATTCAGTCAGGTTATTCCCGTTGGCATAGAATCCCTGTAAATAATGCAATTGTGACAACTCCTGCGGTAAGTCAGCCAGGTCATTAAACGCTACATCCACAGATGCCAGGTAGCTCAGGCGGCCTATCTCAGGAGTCAGTGTCCCCATTTTCCGTCCATAGAGCACCAACTTATGGGCATTCTCCACTCCAGCGTTCATCGCTTCTCTGACGCTCTCATATCTTTTGGCTCTGTACAATTCAAGGGTTTCCAGAACCATCGAGGTGTCAATAGCCGGCTTTTCTGCCCGCATGAGCTCCTGATCGAGATCTTTGTCTCCGGATCCTCCTGAATTACATGAAGTAATCAAACCAGGAAATCCTCCTGAAACTATCAGAAATAAAATTCCAAACAAAAGTCGTCTCATTTCGTTAGATTTGTTGCAATATCAGATGATTGGGAACACTTTTTACGATCGTAAAAATACACATAATCTGACAGAAATCGCAGGAATAACAGAGTGAAGAAGAGTGTACTCATACGAATTCTCCTGATCGTTGCGGGAGGGTTGGCGGCCCTTTGGATTAAACCAATTCAGGCACAGAATTATCCTGTTCCGCATATACCCGATTCAACCGCTATTACCAGGGGTAAGGTGATGGGAAATGATACTATCCCATGGGTAAATCTTCCCGGTGTCAGTGTATATGAAGCGAGGGATTTCGAATATCTCTATTTAAAGAGGAGATACCGGCGTCTGATAAGGAACGTTAAACGCGCTTACCCCTATGCAAAGATTGCCGGAGACAAATTAAAACAGCTGGACGATCATCTGGCCACTATGGATTCGGAGAGGGAACGGAAAGCCTATATTGAAAGTGTGGAAAAAGAGGTGATGAATCAGTTTGAATCTCAGGTCCGGAAACTCACCATCACCCAGGGGATCATTCTGGTAAAATTGATCGACCGGGAAACAGGCCATACCTCCTACCAGGTGATCAAGGACCTCAAGGGAGGGCTCACTGCCTTCTTCTGGCAGGGAATTGCCCGAATCTTCGGCAATAATCTGAAATCGGAATACGATCCCGACCGGGACGACCGGATCATCGAGGACATTGTCCTTGGTATTGAAGCGGGTTATATCTGAGCCTCCGGGGCTCGGGAAATGCCGCAAGCCTCTGAAATCATGGCGCTCAGGATGTTTTCTCGCTGACCAACGCTCGAGACTTGCGAATCAACCCCTGGCTTTTGCATAGATTGCGACGGGGCGTGGTCAAAGTTGCCTGCAATTCGAGCATCGCGAGAATTTCGGCAACGAGACAATACCCCGGGCAAGACGCATTGGGAAACATATCTTCACTATCGATTCTTAAGCGAAAGGATATGGACAAGGGCAATCTAAAAAGGGGCTGCCCCGTATGAGGCAACCCCTTGTTTATAGAGGATGTATGCTGTTACTTAAGGATCACTTTCCCTTCAGCAACCACACCGTGGTCATTGGTCAGTCTGTAGATGTAAACACCATCTTTCAGGCCACCCCTTTCAAATTGGAGGGAGCCGTCGAAGATATTGTTCAACATGCGTACCGAACGTCCTGTCAGATCATACAGGGTGAAGCTGTGAGCCAGACCAGCGGGATTTTCAAACTCCACAGTGGCAAAGTCAGTCACAGGGTTCGGATAGAGTTTTACACTGATTGGGCTGGTGGTCATCTCTTCCACACTCACGAATTCGTTCTCTTTGGCTTCCACATCACCCAGTGAAAGGGTCCAGCCGGCAGCCCAGTTCTCGTTGGGCTTGAAAGCACCGCGGTAACCGGTAATGGTGAACCAGGCGTCCATGCCTGTAAAGTCGGCACCATACACATCGCCGCTGGCAGTGGGGTTTGTTGCATCCACTCCCACGTCCGAAGCTTCGTTGCCCGCAGTGGCGAAATAGGCAGCAAAATCGGTGCTGGCCTGAGCCGGTACAGTGAAGATCGGGTTGTCAAGATCATCCTTCGGTGATTCCACCTTGAAGATCCCGGCTCCTGTGCCATCGGCCACGTTCTGGAAAATGTTGTTCTTCACTTCCAGGTTCTCGGCATCGGCCCACTGGCTGTAGGAGCACTGGCCCACCGAAGAGCCGCCACCGTCCTCACGGTACTCAATGTCGATCCCCTTCTCCTGCTCGGCAAAGATCGAGTTCACATACATACCTCCGGCATTGTCACGGAAGGTGATCACTCGTTTGCCGGCACCTGTACCGCGGCCTACATAAGTCACATTGGAGAAGACCGGGGTGGCGAAAGGCTCGCCCAGCTCGTTGGAGCTCGGTCCTCCGTCATGCTCGCCCAGACGGTCGCCCCGGTCGGGAAGCTGAACGGCCACCATGAACTGGTTCAGTCCGGAGAAGCCCTCATCATAGTCATAGGAGTCGTCGCCCACCCAGGCTACCACAAAGTGGTCGCACTTGGGAGCACCGCCGAACCACTCCACGCCGTCGTCCTTGTTCGAGAGCACCTCGATATAGGAGAAGGTGGTGGCTGTTCCCACAGCACCCAGGGTCAGTCCGTTGATCTCGTTCCCTTCACCGATGTCGGTGCCTCCGTGGCGGATCGATACATACTGCATCATCCCGGAGTTGTCATCTTCCACCGTGGGATCGGCTCCGTAGAGACCGCGGGGCTCCGAGGTGGGGACCCCTTCAATGGCCTTCTCGGCGGGGATGTTGTTGGTCGCTCCTTTACCCAGAACGATCACACCACCCCAGAGTCCGGTCACCTCATCAGGTACGGAACCTTCCAGGTCATCGGCCTGGCCGGTGAAAATGATCGGGTTTTGGGCAGTACCATTGGCCATGATCTTACCACCCCTGGCAACGATCAGCGCAGAGGCATTCTCTTCCTGGCCGGGTTTCCCCTTGATCACGGTTCCTGCCTCAATGTTCAGGGTCTGTCCGTCGTTCACGAAGACAAATCCATCCAGCAGGTAAATATTCTCAGCTGTCCAGGTGACAGTGCTGCCAGCACCGGCCATGTCGGCATCGGTTATGGTGATCACCTCTCCTGTATTGGTGTTCTCTTTGGCTTCCACATCACCCAGTGAAAGGGTCCAGCCGGCAGCCCAGTTC